>NZ_FRBJ01000021.1:0-30088 GCF_900142585.1 Bacillus sp. bc15 | reverse complement strand
CAATCCCAAAGAAATTGTACTTTAATATGTTTACCGAAATCTTCTGTAGTATTATTTTGTTTTAAGTCGTTTACAGTATAGTCTATTTTCATCATTAAATCTTTAATATCTAATGTACCACTATTTTTCAAATTGAATTTCTTTAATATTTTGTCCCCAGGTTTTAAATTTTCTAAGTTAAGTGAAGTAGTTGGTTGCATAGCTAAATTCAATGTACCTGCAGCAAATGTATTATTTGTTACAACTTGATCGCTAAAATATGCATATGTTCCCCCACCAATTAAAGATAAACCAAGAGCGGCTGAAACCACTCCAACACCTAATTTCTTTTTCCGTGACATTTTTTGTTCCTCCCATATCATTTTATAATCTTTCTCCCTAATCAACCGAAAAGGTCCCCTTAATTCAGATATACCATGAATTGTTAAAAAATCACATTAAAAGAATACAATCCCTTATTGAGAAAATTATGTTATTTTTATATTCTATAAATGAAACGTCCCAAAAATAGAACAGTTGAATTTATAATTATCGAAAATTCTGCCAAGAACAAATTAATTTTAAATCGCTTTTATGATTAGAATTATTTATTTCTTCAGGAGTATTCTAACGCTTCAAAAGGTACACCTTTTGAAGTATATTAAAACCTAATAGATTTAGTGCTTCAAAAGGTTTGAAAATACACTTTTGAAGTGATAAATAATTAATGACACCTTTTGAAGTATATTTGATATAATTTTATTAGAAATACTTTTGAAAGGATGTCTATTTATTTTGAATACAAGAAAATTCGGATATATAAGGGTTAGTAGTAAAGACCAAAATGAAGATCGGCAGCTCGAAGCAATGAAACAACTCATCACTGACGAACGAGATATTTTTATCGACAAACAAAGTGGAAGAGATTTTAATCGTGATCAATATCAACTCGTAAAACGTATGTTAAGAAAAGATGATATTTTATATATTCATTCCCTAGATCGTTTTGGCAGAAATAAAGAAGCTATCCTTGAGGAGTGGAAAGATATTACCCAAAATATTCAAGCTCATATTGTCGTATTAGATATGCCACTTTTAGATACAACTCAATATAAAGATAGTTTAGGAAATCTTATTACTGATTTGGTACTCCAAATCTTGTCCTGGCTTGCTGAAGAAGAACGAACAAAAATAAAGACTCGTCAACGTGAGGGTATTGAAGCTGCAAAGAAAAAAGGTAAGCATTTGGGTAGACCTAAAACTAAAATCACTCAGGAATTTATCGATGTATATAACGATTGGAAACAAGGAAAGATCACAGCGCTATACGCTATGAAGAAATGTAATATGACAAGTCCTACATTTTACAGAGTAGTCAAAAGGTATGAGGATAAGGAGTGAAAAATATAACATGACTTCAAAAGAGATCCAACATACAATAGAAGGCTTCTCTTCTTATTTATCAAACAAAGGAAGAAAACCTTCTACAATCAAACGATACATCTATGATGTGGAAAGTTTCATTCAATGGCTGCACCAATCAAAAAGGTTTACTAACGATACTATGTGGGAATCACTACAGAAAAAAGATTTCGAATCATTTTTTAACCATTTAAAAGCCGATCGTCAATACTCCGATAAAACTGTACATCGTATATATATTGTTTTAAATAGGCTGTACGAATACTTAGATTTACCAAGCCCAATTGAAGGGACTACTCATATAGATCCACCTAATCGAGCATTACGTAGGGAGGATTCCGTTTCTTTCGAGGAAGAAAAGCGCTTAAAGGAAGTCATTTCTTCACTAGAAGGCCTTACAGAAAAACAACGATCCGTACGCCCAATGATCTTAGAGCGGAATGTTTCTATCGTTATATTACTGCTGGATTATGGATTATCTTTGAAAGAGCTTGTTTCTTTACGAATGGTACACGTTCATTTCGAAAATAATACTTTATCCATTCCTGAAGACGCAAAAGTAAATAGAATCATTGATTTGAAGGAAGAAGATAAATTATACCTATATAATTACTATAAAACTATACCTGAACCTGTACGTCCTAAATATCACAGCAATGATCCGTTATTTGTTGCTTTTGATTTTACCCGGGGGACATATCACTGGAGCTATGAGGAGGATGCACCAAAATTTTTAACTGAAATATCAATACAAAAAATGATCCGTTTAGAAGTAAAACGTGCTAATCTTCGAAAGGGAATCTCTGCTCAACACTTTTGAAATACCTATATTTTAAGAAGTATTCAAGGGAACAATTTCCATGAACAAATCATGCAGCAAATAGGCTTTAAATCTAATTTATCCCTAAAAAGATATTACGATTATTATAAATTATTATTATAAATGCCTTTATAGTAAATACAGACGCACATTTATCACTTAATGTGTAATTTTTACATATCTATAGGTATCACCAGCATATTTGACGGAAAAGACGCTAAGCAAAAAATATAATAAGCTGTCCATATGGACAGCTTATTTACATAATGATCGTTATTGGAAGTTAACTAGCCTCTTGTTTCTCTTTATAAGATTTTTTTAGTAAGCTAATGTGGGCTTGATGATAACGATTATGATCAGCTATATGCCATATTCCCCATCTAATTGTCGCCCGTTTTCCATTTTCGTATGAAACAACCTGATTTAGATCATCTTCAGATAACTTTGTACATTCTAAATGAAACATCTCTTGTACTTTATCATAAGCTTTTATTAATTCATTAATAGATACATTATTTACCGAAGGAAGTTTTCCATTTGGATTAATCATTGGACCATATTCTAATTGGATATTTGTAGGTATAGGTTCATTCTTTAATCTATATACCCAGTGTAGATCTACTACTGATAAATGTTTTAATAATTGACCTATACTGTTTAGATTTTCAGTTGGTCCTTTATAATCTAATTCTTCTTGAGTTATATCTGATACCAATGTCTTTAATCTTTTGTATGTATCCTTAACTGTAGCATATAAAAGAGCAACTGTTGGATGCATTTCTTTATCCATTTCTAAATCAATTATCATGATTATTTCCCCTTTTTAACAAGATTTTACCATAAAGTTATGTTGTATATTCTATACATATGAGGTTAACATAACGCATCATTATCGGTAGCAAATACTTTGATAGAATCCCTGTATTGACAGGGATTCTTCTTTTTTGTCTGGTTATCCTGGTATACGAGATTTTATACATCGTTGATGTAGCGGGGATTCTAGGGATTCGCGCTCTTCTTTTTTTGTATAAAATCTTGTATATAGAAAAAAGATTTTGATGTTATTATCGAGAAGTAATACATATCGGTGGTAAAATCGGAATGTATTTCGGAAATTAAATCGTTTTTAAAATCGGTTTTCATATCGGTTGTAAGTACATTCCGACTTTGATTGGGATGTTGGTTTAATCGTGTTTTTTAAGTAAAAAAACGTATTCCGTTTTTTGGGGAGGAATAAAAATTGGAACTAATATCGGAAATGCACACACCGAAAATTGTTGCGGATCTTTTAGGAATCACACCCGATTTGTTAAAGGTATGGTCAAATGAATTTATATACAAACGGAGCGTAGTCAGGGAGGACATCGTAGATATTCGAAGGAAAATATAGAAGAATTAAAAGTAATAAAAGAAAAAATACAGGCCCAAAAATGGTCTTACGATCAAGTTCGGTCATGGCGAAACGGAGAACTTGATTCGTTTGTTTCAAAAGAAGAAAAATCAGAATTAGAAAAGAAACTGAATGAAGTATTAGAAAATCAACAGTTACAAAATCAATTTAATCAAGCACTCGTTCAGAAACTACAAGAAATTACGAATGAATTGGTTACGACAAAAGAATATTTAGCGAATACTGAGAAAAAGTTAACTGAAGTAGAAGGGAAAAACAGTGAATTAGAAGTTTTTATAGAGAAGAAGCTAGAGAAACGAGATCAGTTATTGCTTGAAAACATTAGAGATATGCAGGCACAAAATCAGAAACAAAAACGGAAAGGTTTTTTTGGTTTGTTTAAAAAGTAAATTTGGCTGGTATTTTATGTAGGTTTCTAATGTCGGAAAAAGAAGAATAGAAATATAGCATACATACAATAAGGGAATGCAGTATAGATCAGTCTACAAGCATTCCCTTGCTATTAGTATGTTTTTATTCTAATAACATTTTTTGTTTATATTAATTATTGCAGTACTACAAATAATAATAATTAGAAAGGCTATTAAACAAAGAAAAGGGATAGTAATAAATCCAAACCAATTTAAATAATCATCAGTACATGGTATTCTACCGCATGTTGATATATTTGATAATTGTGGTATTTTTTGTATTGAATAATGATAAGTTGATATAGATATTCCTATAGTAGAAAGAATTAAGCCATAAATGCTTATTTTATAATCTTTATTTGTAATTGCTATTCCTAGTATGATAACTAATGGATACATAAAGATACGTTGATACCAGCATAAGGTGCAAGGTTCATATTTCATAATTTCAGAGAGATATAAACTACTACTTGTTGCAATAAATGCTGTTGCCCATGCTATAAATAAGATATTTTCTAGTTTTTTTTGTGTATTCATGTTTTTTTCCTCTTATCGATTTATTTATATTAATTTAATGTTTTTATTTGTATTTTTTTGAAACCATATTTTGAATTCTTCCTCTTTGTATTCACCTTCAATACGATCTATTTCTTTTCCATTTTTGTAGTGAATAATAGTTGGTGTACCCTCAATGTTAAAGAGATTCCATCCATTTGGTTCTTTTTCTAAATTTAAAGTTTTCATATCTATATCTAATTCTTTTGCCATAGGGATAATTATAGGAGAAACTTTTTTACAATAACTACAATTTGTTTGATAAAAATAAACTAATTTTTCATCTTTTTTTAAAAGATTATTTTGCAACTCATTTACTTTTATTTCATTTTGCATATTGTTTGTAGTAATTGTTATTTTTTCTTTTTTATTTGTAAATATAAATATAAAAATTAAAGTTGCAATGGTAATAAAAGAAAGGATTATAATTTTTTTCATTTGTTTTCTCCTTATTTTTTGTTTGTATTATTTATAAGTTCGGGTTACACTTTAAAATGTAAAACTTGTATATTATATCCATTTTTTAGATTTATTTATCTGATTATTATCATTTTTTACACTATACTTTATTTTGGTTTTTTTGTAAAGATTTGACACATGGAAAATATTATGATAATTTTTATGTGTGCTGATTTGAATCAGTGAAAAACATATAGAAATGGGGTATTTTTGTGTTAAATAAAAAAAATTTATCTAAGGGAATTTTATCTTTAAGTTTATGTGGAGCTGTATTAGTTTCACCTGCAACAAGTTTTGCAGCTGAAGAAAATACAACATCATTTCAACCAGAAATGATTTATACTGAATTTGGTTATACAAATGTTGAAGATGGAAAACAACGTGTAATTGGTGAGGGTTCTACGTTTAAAGGTTGGGCGCCAAAAACTGGACAGTGTTTTGATAATATAGAGGGTGGAAAATGGTGTAAAGGTCAAACTATGGGTAAAAATCTTGATTGGGCACAATATTCTAGATATGAGCATGATTCTCGTACTCATAAAGCATCAGCTATGGCTAATGGAGTAACTAAAAGAGGAGATTGGGTAAAAGCTGGAACACCAGCTTATAAAGAATCAAACTATTACAAAACATTAAATACTTATAAATCTTATTATGATGTTAGATAATATTTTATAGGTTAATAGTTTAATATAAAAAAATAACGAAAGAGAGAGAGTATATGAAAAAAGTCCTATTTTCTTTATATATAGTGATTTTCCTACTCTCTTTTTTTGTTTTTGTTGAATGGATTCTAAGTAAACAAGAAAATTTCATGAAACAGGCAGGAAAAGAGAATAGTATTATTATGACTTTTAATGAATCTATTCTAGATATTGATCGTAATAAGTTTTTTTCAGTTTTGTTTACTGAATCAGAAAAATATAATGGTAATATTTTTAAATTGAATTATTCGGATTCTAAATCAACAGAATATGTTTATTTAACACATGATCAGTCTTCTTATTTTGCGAATTTTTCTTTATTAGATGGATATTTTCCAAGTGATACTAAAACGGAAGATTTTTATTTATCTACATCTCAAAGTGAAAAAGTAACAGGAAGATTATTTTCTTATACATATGATAGGAAGTTTGATATTAAGCCATTAAAGGGATTTCCTAATGATAAATTAATAACAGGAAGTTATATTGTTTCTTTACAAAATATAAATAAGATAGAACCTTTTATTAATAGTTTAGAAAGAAATCTAAATATAAAAATTAAGTATTCTAATTATGAATTCCAAGAGCCTATTGGATCTTTTTGGTTACAGTTAATACCTTTAATATTATTGTATGTTTTAGCGTTTTTAATGACCATATACTATTATTTTTTACAGTATAAAAATTTTGCAGTTCTATTATTAAATGGTTATGGTGCAATAAATGTTTGGAAAAAGTATTTGTTTGTAATATGTTTTTATTATTTTACAGCTATGTTTTTATCTACTGGTATTATAGCTATATTAAAAGCGGGTTCTTTGTTATTTGCATCGGAATGGTTAAAAACTTTGCTAGTTTATTTTGTATATCAAAGTATTATAGGAATAATTTTTTGTTTTGTTATTTCACTTTTATTTATAAGGGTTAGGAATATTGATATTTCTAATAGTTTGAAGAATAAAAAGCCTTTAAAGCAATTACAAATTTTGAATGGTTTTACTAAGGTGTTATTTTCTGGTGTAATTTTATATTTGATATTTGTATCTTATTCTTCGTTTTCTATGCTATATAGGTACTATGAAACAAATGCAAGTAAGTGGGATATTTTAAAATCTTATGGAGTAATGAATACGAGTGCTCCTACTCCAAATGGAGATCAACCTAAAGCAGTTTTAGATCTTTTTAAAAAACATTATGGATTATTTAAATATACTAATGATAGAGGAGCTATTTTAGTAAAAGTTTCAGATGCTTATGAAGCAAAAGGGGTTGGAGTGGATATACCTGATCAATCAAAATTTGCAGAGAAAATCATAAGGATTAATAATAATTACTTAAAGTTGAATCCTATAAAATCAGTTGATAATAAAGTTATTAAAATTGATGAAAATGATGAACAGTTAATAATATTAGTTCCAGAGAAATATCAAAGTGAAGAAAGAGAACTTAGAATGTATTTAGAAGATGAATATGCTTTTCAAAAGTATGGAGCTAAAAATAGTTTTTTACAAGATATTGGAGAACCAATAGAATCAGTTGAGAGTTCATTTTATCGTATTATTTGGGTAAAAGATGGTCAATCTTATTTTACTTTTTCAAATCATTATGCAGAAGATACTAATAATTATTTTTATGATGGAATTGGAGTTGTATTAACAAATAAAAATGGAAATGAAGGGGCTTTATACGATACTGTTGTTGGAAATACTGGGTATTTTATAAAATTAACAGATAAAAAAATTCTTTATAATAGTGTGAAGTCAGAAGTAGAGAGATTAGGTTTACAAGATTTATATCCTACAGTTTACAATGCTTATGATGTAAATGATTTTGAGGTGCAAGAACATATGGATAGAATGTATGTTTTTGTTTTCATCTTGTGCATAACTTTGTTTGTATATTTTACAATTAGTATTTTTACAACAATGAATTATTTAGAACAATATAAGTATAGGCATACTATCCAAACTATTTATGGTTATTCTTATTTTGAAAAACATAAATTTTATTTAATGGTTACAAATTTTATTTGGATTATTAGTGCTTTTATTATGTGTGTGCTTGGTGAGTTTGATTTTGTATGTCTTATTTTCTTTGTTTTTCTTTTAGAAAATCTGTTAACTTATTTTCTTATTCAGAGCAGTGAAAGGAAAAAAATGATACAAATTATAAAAGAGGGTTGACGAAATGAATAAAGAATTGGAAATCAAACTAGATAATATAACTAAAAATTATGGTGATAAGTATATTTTTCAAGATTTTAATCTTGATATTTATAAAGGTGAATTTATTGGTATCATAGGTAAAAGTGGTTCTGGTAAATCTACTTTATTGAATATAATGGGGCTTTTAGATGAACCGAACCAAGGAAGAGTTTTGATTCAAGGGAATGATAATGCTTATAGAAATAAAAGATTGTTCTTTCGAAATACGTTGGGATATATATTTCAAAATTATGCTTTAATGGATAATGAAACAGTTGGTGCAAATTTAGAAGTTGCACTTAAATTTCAAAAGAAAACAAAATTAGAGAAAAGGGATTTGATGAATGGGGTATTAACGCAAGTAGGTTTATCTTGTTCTTTGAAAACCAAAGTTTATACTTTAAGTGGTGGTGAACAACAAAGATTGGCAGTAGCTAGGATTTTATTGAAAAAGTGTGATGTTATTTTAGCTGATGAGCCTACTGGTTCTCTTGATAAAGAAAATAGGGATCAAGTAATAAATTTATTAAAAAAACTTCATAGTGAAGGTAAAACAATTATTGTTGTAACTCATGATATGGATTTGCAAAATTTATTTTCAAGAGTTGTTGAGTTAAAATAGTATGTGAAATTATGAAATGAACAGTTAATTAATATATTTTATTTAACTGTTCATTTATTTTTATTTATGAACAATATAATGAATTGTTTTTTAAATATAAAAGATATCTAGTATATTATCCTTTTCTTCTTTATTAATTCCGATATATTTAAGAGTAATTTGTGGTGTACTGTGATTTAAAATTTCTTGAAGCATGGCAACATCTTTTGTTTGTTTATAGAACCAATAACCGAAGGTTTTGCGCATGGTGTGAGTTCCGATGGACTCTATACCGGCAAAATCTCCGGCCTTTTGCAATTGTCGATAAGCCTGGATCTTACTAATGGGCTGATTTCCGTTTCGGGAAGGGAATAACCAGGTACTTTTTAGTGATTGGGCATACGAATAGACTTCATCAAAAATAGAAGTAAGATTAATCATGCGTTCTTTCTTCGTTTTTCCTTCTTTGATCTTAAATTCTTTTCTCTTTTTTCGTTTTAGTTTTATTATGGTTTGTGTTTCGAGTTGGAGTAGGTCACTTACGCGTAGTCCAGTATGAATGCCAACAAGAAAGAGAATATAGTCTCGTTCGGAACAATGACGTTTAAGAGCCCATTTCATATCTTCGATCTGTTCTTTGCTACGGATGGGCTGGATATCAATGAGATGTGGTTTTTTGTTCATAGTTTTTGACCTCTTTATTTATAGCGTTTTGAATGTATACTTTTGTCATGTAAATTGAGGATATCAGGGGATTTGGCGAGAAGTCAATGTTTAAGGGGATTTGAATGTAAACTAATATTCAAAAGTTTAATTTCGAGAAAAGTAAAAAAGAGTCCTATGTTTATGGAATACTTTTTTTAGTTGCTGATAACATTGTATTAATTAAATGTAGAGGGTAATTTAGTAAAGATTTTAATATGTGAACCATTAGTTTACATATTAGATTAATGGTTTCTTTATTGATTAGGGGTTTATATGTAATGATTTCTTAGAGGTGAATAATATGAATTTAGGTTCGCAATTGAAAAGGTTTCGTGAATCAAAAAGCTTTTCACAAGAAGATGTGGCTCGAAAGGTTGGAGTGACTAACTAGACAAGCTGTTTATAAATGGGAGAGCAATAAAAGTTATCCTGATATTGATAATTTGATTTTACTTAGTGAATTATATGAAGTAACAATTGATGAGTTAATAAAGGGATCAGAGGATGCTAGAGAGGAGTTAGATAAAAAGGATAAGAATGAATGTGAGGACGATGATGATGATGAAAATGATTTTGGTTTTTTATAGGTATTGTTCTTATATTTGTAGGGATATTTATTGGCATTGAAGGAATTTCTTTATTTATAACTATATTAGGGATGTTAATAATGGTATTTTATAGCGATGTGAAAAAAATAATTATTAATGAATTTAAAATAAAAAGAAGACCGAACTAGAAAAACAATCTAGTTCGATCTTCTTTTTATTTTTTTTCTTTGAAAACTCTTAATTAAGGTTTCTTAATTATTACTTGTTCGCCATCCTTCATAATGTCCTGTCCATGAATTTTTACTTACTTCAGTTGCTCCTTTTAAATACCAAGTCACTCCATTCCACTCTTTTACAGCGGGTATTTCATTTTTTGATTTGTAACCAGGAAAGTCTTGTTTTTCAAGTTTTTTAACAAAACTTTTTTTATTATCAATTTTTAATTTTACACTTGTATCTGTAGGTGTCTCTGCAAATACTCCTCCAGCACCAGATAACATAATTCCAGTTGCTAATGTTCCAATTATTACTTTCTTAAACATGAAAAATCCCCCTTTTTTGGTATAAATATTACATGGATAATAATAACATATTATTTGTATTTTCTAACATTTTAATTTATTTATACACATTAAACAGAATATTCAAACTACATAATTTGAAATGAAAGGATTTAAAAATAATTATTTCTATTGACGGCTTTTTTAATTTTGCATCCATAATATCAATAAATTTTAACGTCATATTATTGTAAAATGCATCCGTACAAATTATAGATTTATTCAGCGGATCAATATCAACGATGGTCATATAGTTAGTAAGTAAAAATCCCCCTTCGTAATATGTAATCATTATTACTTCTTCAGAAAGCAACGAACATAATAGCATATTCTCAATAAGTTCTTGTTCTTCCTGGGTTAATGTAGGACGTTCTACTATTGTCTTGTTTTTAATAATCTCACGGATACCTGCGAATTGTTCTGGCATTGCTGCGAATGGAGTCCATTTAACCATTCCTCTTCCTTTTGGCATATTAGCGTTGTTCATGCTTTATGTCCCCCTAATAATGTGTTTCTGTATCTTGCTGTTGCACTATTTGTATACGAAATTCCTCTTAATATGCTGTTCTTACCAAATTTAGTGCGTATTTCATCCATTACTTTAGTTAGTTTCATTTCTTTTTCTCGTTGTATTACATTATCGAATAGTGAGATTTGTTCCTCGCCTTCATTGATTAAGTTAGTTAAAGAAACATTGATGGATCTAATGGGGTCTCCAGTGTAAAACTCGTGTAGAAAATATGTACAAATCTTATATATATCCATTGTTAAATTGGTTGGTCGGTTCATAGTGTGAGTTTTTCTGAAGCCGCCATTGTAATTTTTGCTATAACCAATGGAAAAGTGAATCGTTTGAGCTAGTTTGTTTTGTCTTCGCATTCGATAACAAACTTCCTCAATATGCTCCAGTAAAATAATCGGGAATTCTTCTATGGTGTAATCACGCATAAGTATTTGACTCTTGCCAATAGAAGTTGTTGCTGGAACGTATTTTTTTGATATGCGGCTAAAATCTATGCCGTTACTATGTAAGTGCAATTCTTCGCCAATGACCCCGAAGCTTTGCTTTAAGTATTTGAGTGGGTATTGCGCTAAGTCTCCGATTGAATGAATTCCTTTTCGGTTTAACTTCGCTTCTGTTTTACCAGAAATCCCCCAAAACTTACTAAGTGGTCGTATTGGCCATAATTTTATGGGTACATCTTCGTATTTCCAGTATGCTATGCAATCTTTCGTTTTCTTTGCTTCCACATCTAAAGCTACTTTGCTCATTAAAGGATTAGGACCAATTCCTATCGTGCATTCGACTCGTGTCTTTGCATAAATTTCGCGTTTGAATTTTAATGCGAAGTCGTATGGGTTGTTAGCGAACAAATGAATACTATCCGTAATATCCATAAAAAACTCATCGATGGAGTATTGGTGAAAATCCTCAACAGGAAGGTATTGTAGAGCTAATTTCGTGATGAAATTAGAGCATTTTATGTAAGTGCTCATAATTGGGTTTACCACAAGGATATCTTTGCGTCGTGGTATTTCGTATAATCTTGCCATTTTCTTAACACCCAACGCTTTTAATGGTGGAGTTGCAGCCAAAACAATTGAACCACTCCTATTAACATCACCGACTACAGCTAATTTAGTATGAAGTGGGTCTAATCCCATCTTGATACAACTGACTGAAGCATAGAAGCTACGAAGATCTATACATAAAACAATTCGGTTTGGCAATATTGAATAGTCATACACCGTTATTCCCCCTAAATAACAGAACGTTAGTTCTTATTATATACGAATATATGTTCTTTTATGAAGAGGTTTTTATAAAAAAATAAAAATAGCCTCACTCGTTTAAGTGAATCTACATCCAAAAATCATTATAATCAACATTTTTCCCTGTTAACTTTTTTAAAGCTCTTATAATCTTATTCCCATTCTTCAATGAAGGTTGAAATGCATCTCCCTGGCATATTCGACTGATCGTTCCTCTGTTAACGCCACTTTCCTTCACTATATCCTGTTGTGAAAGATTATTTTTATCAAGAAATTTACCAAAACGTGAACGTGGTTTTCCTAGTCCGAACATCTTTCCTCTCTCCCTTGCTTGATTTATTGGTAACAAGTCTGTACAAAAATTAAACTTTTTAAACTTCACGAAAGTTTGAATATTGTCCAAGCCATCCACAATATGCTTTATCAAGGTCGCTACCAAAGTAGTTATCAAACGTATTATCAAAGTAGCTACCAAAGTAAATAGCTTAACCGCTATCAAGGTAACTAGTATTTGTACTATCAAAGTAGCTATCAAGTTAGCTATCAAAGTAACACTACCAAAGTATTAGACCTATAAACCCATGTAATAAAAGGATTCTAAATTCTGTTTATAAAGGGGAGTTTTCTATGTTAACTACATTTATTTCATTAGGAGTTTTAGGAGCAACAACAATTGGTGGAGCGATATTAGAAAAGCATCTTGTAAAGAATGATCATGTTGCAGCGGCTAAATTTGTAAGCGACGGAATGTATCACGGAATGAGAATAGGTGGAGTTTGTTTCATCGGCTATGTATTTATTAAAATCTTAATCATGTTTTAGGAGGTATCGCATGGAATTCATCAAAGGATGGCTTCATAAACAGAGTTTGAAGAATCAACTTATAGAGGTGTTTGGAAAAGCAGGTTTATATGTGGACCATCAAACAAGAGGTGGGAAAGTACCAATTTATCCAAAGATACACAACATTTCCTCCACACAAGAGCGCGTTAGGTATATATTTACCATTCCAAACGGTTTGGATCCAAAGACAATCGAAAAGAAATGGTTTTGCTTTCAGCAGATTTTAGGGCGGAATGTAGCAATTGAAGGAGATATTAAACGTTTTGTCTTGAATGTATTCCATTCGGATGCAGGTCTACAAACATACAAATACAGTTATAAGAAATGGCAGTCGTTACTAAAACAGCATCGTCTTCCCGTTGTGGTAGGGCGTGATCAATTCGACAATATGATTGTATATGACATGGTTGAAGCCAATACTCCACACTTACTTGTGGCAGGAGAGACAGGCAGCGGGAAAAGTAGTATGGTACGTGTTATTTTGTCCACACTCATTCAATACATGTCCCCTGATAAATTACATTTGTACCTGGGCGACTTGAAAAATTCTGAGTTTCATTTCTTGAGAAGAGTAAAGCACGTAAAAGAGGTTTGTATGGAAGAAATCGAAATGAAAATCATGCTTCAGAAAGTGTGGAAGGAAATACGCGAACGCAGAAAACTAATGGAAGAGTATGAAGTGGATCATATCGATGAATATAACAAAGTGAATACCGATAACCAGAAACCGTATATCTTACTTGCTATTGATGAAGTAGCAATGTTGCAGGACGAAAAAGAATGTATGGCTAACATTGAAAAAATATCGGCAGTCGGTAGGGCGCTCGGAGTCTTTCTGATACTTAGCATGCAACGTCCTGATGCGAAAGTATTAGATGGTAAGTTAAAACTCAATATGACGGTAAGAATGGGATTTAAATGTGATAGTACGATTAACAGTAATATTATTGGCACACCTGGTTCAGAACACTTGGAACAATCGGGACAAATGATTTTGAAATTGAACGGATTAAAGAAAGTGCAAGCTCCTTATTTAGCTTTAAGCATAGCGAAACAAATAGTTGAACCTTATCGTATTTCGAAGGAGGATATAAAAATTCAGAATCCTTCACAAAAAGAGATTCAATTATTTGGGGTGTTAGATTATGAAGAATAGAGACAAAGCAATACTGAAAAATCTGAAACAGTTTAGGTGTATGTCGCGTGACGACATTATAGATTTGCATTTTCAAGGATTAAAGAATGCAGTTACTTGCTGTAATACAGTAATGAAACGATTAAGGAGAGATGGTCATGTGGATGCAAATATCTCACAGCAGCCATTTATATATCTCCCTCAACCTAGTACACTACGAAAAACTAGCCAAAAGCTTCCCCACTTCCTCGGTATTGTGGATGTATACAAACAACTCATTCATTATGAAAAACCGAAATTATTCAAAGTCGAGCCGAAATACGGAAAAGATTATATGGAACCCGATGCATTTACAATCTGGCGCAGATCTCCATTTTTCATTGAGGTCCAGAAGTCAGTTTACAGTAAAAAAATTATGCAAGATAAAATTAACAGGTATGAATTATACTTCCATAGTCAGGAATGGCATAATGAATCGTGGCAGCCAAAAGGTTCTAAATTCTTCCCATCAATCCTCATTATTACCGATAAGCAGTATGATATTAATTCTTCAAATTTACGTATCTTTCAAGCATCTTCAATTAGCAATTTCATGGATAGTCTTGCAACAAAAATATAATAACTCTCCCTAACTAAACAGCACACCCAGTTTGACTGTTGAATCTAGGAAGAGTTACAAAGGGTAACAGACATAATTATGTTATGTAATCAAAGATGTATATAGAAGAAAAAGCTCAACTTAGAGCTTTTTCTTCGCAATATAATCGGAATATTTTTAAGTCAAACCTTAGAGAAATTGGCTATTCAAAATTGATTTACTTTTTCTTTACGTCTTCTAAATTTTTATATGTTTCTATAAAAAGATCTTCATAATAAGGATGTTTAGTTGAACGAGCAGTGTCATACCCCTCAACAATATTTTTATAATATTCAGAGGATGGTTTATGTTTACAGCCCCTCCAAAATTCGAATAGACATAATTCGCAAAGTGTAAATTCTAGCTTTTCATTATCAAATGGACTAGTGTAACCAAAGTATACACTCATATTATGGAATAGATTTGATGTAAATTTATCATCATCTAGATCGAAAACACAAAATCGACCACACTTATTACAGCAGAATTCATCACTACGTTTAGGCATAAATAATTGCTCCATTCCTTTTTATTCCATTATTTTTATATACTTATATTTAATTATAAATACATTAGCACGACTAATTTTTAATTGCAATTTAGATGAATTTAAAATGAAATATAAATTTATCCAATTGCATCCGTTGTAGCGTTATACGTTGGCTGTTTATTAGGATTGGTAGCCAGGACCGTGGATTCTCTCTTATTTCAGGGGGCAGGGATCGGTTATATAGTGGTTCAAATGATTCGGTTGTTTATGAAATTGCTTGTTAAAATCACTAAAACGCTATAAAATATTTTTGTGGTAAAAAAATGGAAGCATGAAAGCGTATGGAGGAAACTAGAATGAAAAAAGTCATTTCTGATAACTTTGCATCTTTCTTTTGTATAGGCTTATTATTATATTTGTCGATTGATTATAAAAATATATCAATCATGGGCTATATCTTTATTGCAACAAGTATATTTGCATTTATAACATTCTTGATCAATCTAGCTTTAACTTATCAGTTAGAGAAAAGAGAAAAAGAAAGTATATAGTCAAGTTGAAAAGGCCTGTACAGGTCTTTTTTTATTTGCAGGAATTTTTTTGCCATAATGGAATACTCTCACTAGGAGGTGTTGTGACGTTATGACGGACGAAATTGTTTATTCTGCTAGTGAAGTATACAAACGACTAGGAATAAGTGATAGCACCCTTAGAAAGTACATGGAAGTATTACAACGAGAAGGATTCGCTGTAAAGAAGGATAAGCGCGGCAGACGAGAGTATTCAGAAGGCGATATTATGGTTATTGAGAGGTTAATTGAACTCAGCAAGCATGACGGTATGACGCTAGAAAAGGCAGCGAAGATGATTGCGCAGCAAATAGAGAAAGTTAATCCAGATCTGATTCAAGAAGAAGCTGAAGGAACGGATTTAGTGCCATTCCACATTAAACAGCAATTACAGCAGCAATACAGCGTTATGACGCAAGAAATGAATCAGAGTATGTTAGCAATGGAGAAACGTTTAAGTGAGCAGGCGAAGCAAAGCCATGAGGAAATCAAAACGAGCGTAGAAGCGCATAACGAGCGAGTGGAAAAACGATTAGAAGCTCGTGATGAGACGCTTATGAAGACACTACGTGAGATGCAAGAAGCGAAGAGATTGGTGCAGGAATTTCGGGATGAGGTTGCTGCTGCCAAAGAGAAGAAAAAGCCGTGGTGGAAGTTCTGGTAATAAAAAATCTCTAGGTAAGTAGAAAAGCATGATTTTCTTACTTTTCTACTTACTAATATTTTCTATAGAAGTAATTTTGAAGAAAAAAAGAAAAAATATTTATATTCATAGTTTTATATATTAATATAAATTAGTTAATTTATTAAAAAAGAAAGGAGCGCTTACTTTGTCTAAAGTTTTAGGACTTTTTAAGAAAATAATACTTGGTGTAAATACTCAATATCTTATGAAATCATATTTTATTTCAATTTCTATAACGGCATTGTTTATTTACATGGAAGTAACGAGGTATAGTGGTGCGGATGTTAATGTTATTGCGGAAGTATCTAGTAGGACTACTCCATCAATCGGTGCAATCTTATATTGTTTATTAGCTGGTGTTTTATTCCCTTTTGCAACAATTGTATGGGATGATCTTATTACTACCATAACGAGTGGTAATATTCTTATTCTGCCATTACCTTTTATGTTAATCTGGAAAATATTTAAAGTGCTTGTGCTATATGGATTTGGTCCATTCGTTGCGCCTATTGGCATGCTTTATATTTATTTTGGAAATGGCTATCATAGAGGATGAATAATTGTGGATTCCTTGTGAGAGTAGAGATCCACTTTTTTCTTGCAACTGATAAAGAGACACTATATCTGCCTTACATAAATATCCTATTTGTTCAAATTTGTCCTTGCTGGTGGTACAATTAAGGTCACGGAGGGATATTATGGTGAATTTTTATGTAACACTGTTTCTTATATTCGGCACTGCAATATTCTTATTTTTCTTGTCTGGTTCATCAAAAATTAAGGCTAAAAACCTATCATTGATAATGGTCTGTTTAGGGATAAATCTACTTACAAGTCCAATAGCTTTATTTATAGGTGTAATGGCAACAGACTCTCCATATAGTACTACGTTTGATTTTTTTGGAGGGTTTCTTTTTATTCAGGGCATACCGCTCCTCCTCCTACTTGCAGCTTTTTTGAAGTTTGCACTAACAAAGAAAACAAAACAAGTGTAGAAGTACATAATGAATGAGTGGAAAAACGATTGGAATTTTGGGATGAGGTTGTTGCATCGAAAGAGAATGAAAAGCTGTGGTGGCAGTGCTGATAAGAGGGGACAGGAAAAAGAAGTATCCTTAATCAAAAACAGGGATACTTTTTTCTTTATTTATTCTCTAATGTCTCATAGAGGTGCTTATACATGTTTTTATATGCTTTAGAATGTCGGTTGACTAGTTGGGAATCTACATAATGTTCAACAAACATGTCAATGATGTTGTTAATTGATGTTTTATCCATACCTTCTTGTTCCTGTATAAATGGTTTAAGAGTATTTAGCTTTAGTAAAACAACAGGTGAAAGTTTTGCTGTTTTAGATGGAACTAAACGTTTATCTGGTGTCTGTATTTCCTTCTTTGTGTTAGTTTGATCGCTTTGAATAGTTAAATCTGAACTTTCAGTAATAGGTGTCACAGTTATTACAAAAGATTTACTTTTATTCTTCAAAGGTACCACCCTATTTAGTTTTTATCTTAAACTATTAAAATTATTTTGCGTTTGTATTGCTAGCAACTATGTTATTATCTGTTGTTTCACCTGTGTATTCAAGTAAGTTGAATAGGATTGATTAAGTAAAGATATCATGAAGAAAAAGTGGAAATATAGAAATATCCCTATTTCTAAATAGGGATATTTCTATATTTTTTACGCCTCTGTTAAAAGCTTAAATTTCCTTTTCTGCTCAGGTGTTAGCTCGTTTTCTACATAACGATCTATAAGTAAGTCGATGATTTCATAAGCGAATTTTGTGTTTGTAAGTTTCATTAATACTTCAAGTTCTTCTTTTGATTGATTAGAAATTTTAATGCTACCTTGCTGATTTTTAAATTTCTTTTTTGATTCAGCTTTGTCGTTTCTTTTTTCTTTTCGAGTTACTTGTTTTTCTTCTGTCTTAGGTTGAGAGGGAGCAGCAGGTACCTCGTTATTTTGAACTACAGCTTGTCCTTGTTCTGGTACATAAGGCTCAGTAGGTTCAAAGTTACTTTTCTTTCTACCTAACAAACCAGGAGTTCTTGCCATTTTACACACCAACCTTCATTTTTTCAAACATATCAATACGAGATAATAATTCATCACTAATCTTTTCGTATAGTTCAATTACATTCATATCATGTCTATCTTTTTCAGTAATACCATTCACATCAAATCTTTTAATACGTTCCATTTGAGGGACGATGTTTTTGAATAGGTTCTCTTCACCGAAAATTTCACGAGCATTTTCCATGATATATTCGTCAACCTTACCGTTATTTTTTAATAGGACAGGAAGAATACCAACTACTTCAATATCAAGGTCATATAGTTCTTTTAACTTGATAAGTTCATTTACGTAGTTTTCTGCACCAGTAAGAGAACGTTCTTGCGTTTGTAGAGCAATTAGAACATAATCAGAAGCTACAACGGCGTTTTTCGTAACTTCTAGCGACATTGGAGGAACATCGATAAATATGTAGTCATATTTGTTTTTTATTTTTTCTAGCAACCCTTTAAAGTAATGATCTTCTTCCGCTTCCGAAGAACAATTTTTATAAAGAAATTTTGCGAAGTCTTGAAAATCAACGTAAGAAGGAATTAAGTATAAATTCTCCACAATCTCTACTTCTAAGCCGTCTAAACTTCCCTCTTGTATTCCCTTCATTAATGTTCTTTCTACTGTAACAATGTCATCAGGGTTAAGAATGGATTTTGTTAACATCAGAGATTTTGTTGCGTTACTTTGTGGATCAAGGTCAACGAGTAATGTACGCTTACCCTTTTTAGCAAATTCATAAGAGTTCAATACAGCATTTGTGGTTTTACCGACTCCACCTTTGTAATTACCTACCGTAATTGTAATAGCCATTTTTAACACTCCAGTTATATTTTTTTGAAATTTCCCTATATCCCTTTATAGAAATAGGGAAAAATAGAAATAGGGAAATAGGGATATTTCTAACTATAGAAATAGGGATATTTCTATATCTCTAAAGAAATTATAACAATGATGTACGGTATATGCAATAGAATCATAGAGTTAGTAATTAATAAGAAAAACGTTGGTATCAAAAGATTCTTTTGATGTATGAAGTAGAGATAGTTAAGAAATAAATATGTAATTTCGTAGAGAAGTTAGTGGACGAAAAAATAATGAAAATAGGGAAATATAGATATAGGGAAAAGGGGAAATATCCCTATATCTATAAATAGAAATAGGGAAATAGGGAAATAGGGATATTTTGAAAAAAGTTCGTAATACAGAAGTTTACAAAGGGTAAAGCTTGTTGTAACGTAGTACACAACAAGCATCATTTTACAAAACAAAACATAATTTGATATTTTACATAAATGAAGATCAAACGAGCAAAATTAAAAACAATTGAATATGAACATAAAACAAAAAGCCACTCCCATATGCTAAAGGCTACCAACCTTTAGCGGGAATGACTAGCTCTAGCAAGTGTACCACCACTTGACTAGAAATTAACTGTATTAACTTGCAGTGTTAACGTTTAAGTAGTGTACCACCACTAACCTTAAACAACTATGCCTTTTCACGAGGCTTCTTTGATATACCCATTTTATCTATTATTTGACTAAAATTCAACTAGTAAGTGCTAGAATTGTATTTTTTGTAGTCAAAAGATCTATAACGGGCATCTCTAAACCTAGAAGTCTTGTGGATCTACAGGATATTCAGGAATTAGAGATGCCTTTTTGTTTTTTGTTCGCGTGGAATTGCCTGATACCACGTAAATAAAAACTGATAAGCCGTAATTCCGTGCTGCTATACATTTAGCGGGAACGTGTTATGGCGTGGCTAGCTGTTGGTCGTGCAGGGGGTACAGAGTATACGCCTACAAAAACAGCACCCCTCATTGGAATCCTGTTCTTCTGATGAGGGAGGGCGAGAACTTGCCCAGGGACAAATCCCTAAAAGGTTCGGGTGGTTATCGTTAGCATTACGGTGCTAGGGAATACATTCAGTTTGTCGTGTAGGGACGATATTACAAGGACAAGCCATAGCAAAAGGATGTATGCGGTGAAAATCGCTGAGTGAGCAGGGTCTATACATACGGATACCTTATAAGTGACCGCATGGCGAAAACTAAGACGCTTATCCATCTATTTTGATTGATTACTTTTTTGTGACCTATCAAAGTAGGGGATAAATCTGCCTTCCAGCCGTTTTCCTTAAACGTTTCCACATGATAAAAAACCTCAAGACCTTTAGTCAAGTTTAATTGCGAAGAATAGATGAAAAACTTGAGATTATTTAGCTCTTGTGGGAATGACTTACTAAGATAGAGGAATAAATAAGGGATTTACTACTTACTTGGTTAGAGGATAAGGGAATGGATGGTTAGAATATGCTTTATTGCTGAATTTGGTTTTACACATTGGATATAGTACGTGAAATTATACAGTTTGTTTATATGGATATTGTTTTATTCTGGAATTGATTAGAATGATAAAATATAAGGGGAAGATTCTATGGTTAATAATCTTATAGAAAAGAATTGGATTGATGATTTTATTAAAACAGATGCATTTTCAGAGGCTTTAGGTATGGTATGGCGTAATGGTTATGAATCAGGAGGTTACTTTCAATTTACTCATAAGTCGCAAGTGATAGTAAAAAAGTTTGCTGATTTCTTTAGGAGAAAAATAAGATCAAGATATTGTGAAGATAAAGGATATGTGGAATGGTATATGTCTATGAATAGTGATCATCCATTTATCAGGAAAGTAAAAGAATTTGGTTGGACACCGATACGAGAAAAATCTAGGTTATTTCCTAAAGCTGAGTTTAATAAAGAAGTATTCTTTAAAAATTATATTTTATTGAGGCATGAACTTGGGACGATAAAAGTCAAACGTCCTGAAAATAAAATTTATGTTAGACCACGTTTTCGTATTCATGGATCCACAGATATCTTGGAGCATTTAAATAATTTTATGTTTGAAGAATTAGGCATTAAGAAGAAAAAGTTACAAACTGATGGGAAAATACCAAAAGCAAAAATCTTATATTTTCAATCATATAAAGATATAGAGAGTATTTTGAAATATATTGGTGCTTCAGAAACATTAGAAACGTTGTATTCATTCGATTTAGGATTTTATGATGCTGAAGAATTTAAGAAGATCGATCTATGTAAGTAGGTAGGTCTTTAGGAGATGTATTACTATATCATTATACAAAATGTAACATTTTATGACTATAAGAATAGTTTTTAATTTTTGATCTAATGTAAAATTAGTTGGAAGTTTATTTTATAACAAAATGTTAACTAAAAAAGAGTTAGAATTAATTATTTGAATAAATTAATATCATTGTCTTTATCGGTTACATTTTTTTAAATATCGCAGGATGTTCTAATGATATGGCTACATCAAAGGAAAATTCTACCCCCTCAACATCTAAGAAGGTTAAATGCATCAAAAAAGCATGGTACAAAAAAACATATGTTATGTAATAGTTTAAAGAAACTTTAAATGGTTGATGATAAAGATTATAAGGGAACTATGATAATAGATCTATTTCTTCAAATAGTATTAGAGGTAATTAAGACAATTGTACGAGAAATTGTCGTTTTCGTAATAAAAAAGATAACCTCAGGTGCCTACCTCTGCCTTGAACCATTATGATTTTAAATAATAAATATATAGCAATTAATACGAACATCTGGCAGTATCTAACATGAATTTCTATTTTGTTTAATATTTTTCCAATGGAAAAAAGACAGAGCAGGGAGATTTTTATCCGGTACGTATTTGGGACAGAAATTGATGTCACTTAATGCTGAAAAAGAGTTCAATGAAAATGATATCGGACTAGATAAAACACCTCAGCAAAGAGTTGCGGAAGCAAGAGCTGCCTTAAAAGCACAAGGGCTTGATGATACATATGAAGCTGTAAGAATACCTACAGAAGAAAAGAAGCAGAAAAACAAAAGAATCCAAAGCAAGGCGTAGAACGTGCTGGAACAGTAACTTCATCTTGGAACATACTAGATGATTGGTTGCAAAAAGGTGACATTGTTATTACACCAGGAACATCAGCATCGCCTGCAATCTAAATGGGAGTTTATCCATAAGGGAAATCAGGAATACTCTAACTTTGTATATTAAAGGTATGAACAAGATAAGGGAGCTGCGCTTGGATTACGAGCTTATTTCTTTGGTAAGGGTGGAATGTGGTGAGGTTAAAATATAAAAATGTAGGACATTTTTTATTTAAAAAAAGACACCATAAGATGCCTTCCTCCCACCTGAACCACTTTAATTTTAATAAACTATAGGGACTTTTCCTGTGAGCTTTGTAAGTAGTTTTTAAGAAATTATGAGTGGTTATTTTTGTTTTCAAAATATTCTTTTTTAATTATTTGTAATTTGCTTTCGTTTTTTGTTAATTTAAATATAAATAATGCTGTTTTCATGTTATCAGCAACATTTTCGTCATTAGATTGTTTAAGCTTTAATAAGTTTGAACCTTTTCCATAGTATAGTTCACCTAATAAGTATAAAGTATTTAGATTAATAGCTAATTGGATGCCCTTATCAATGTATTTTATTGCCTCTTCGTATTGACATGTGTAACTTAAACATTTTGATAAATTATAAATGAGCTTTAATTTAATTTCTTTATCTCTAGGAAAATCTAACTTGTTAAAATTAGTTAAACATCTTCTTAATATATTAATACTTTTTTCATATTCTTTGTTTTCTGCATAAAATATAGCCATTGCCTGCATAATATCTATTTCTCTTTCTGATAAACAATCAGCATTGGTTACAGTTAGTTTTAATGCATAATTTAAAAGAGTTAAAGCAGTTTTGGTTGATCTATTTACCTCAAATATAGCAATTGCTTCATGCCATATTAGAAATTGTTTCTCTTCATTTGTTTGAAAGTTATTTAAGTTTTTCTCCTTTTTTACTATTTCATAAAGTTCTTTATATTGTTTTTGTTTTAAGCAATCTTGTATTACATTTTTTACATTTTCTACGTATTTTAATTTGTTATTTTGAGTTATTGCAAATATACTATTGGGATCAACACCAAGTCTTTCTGATAATTGATATAACAATACGCTAGATGGATAAATCACACCTTTTTCGATTTTACTAATTTGACTTTGTGAACATATTCCATGACATAATTCGGATTGTGATATATTTTTGTTAATTCTAAGTTCTTTAATGGTAATACCCAAATTATTAAATTCCATTTCCCCACCTACTATTTAGCACTTTATTAGTATGATATTCTCTAACCTTAATGTAATGTAAAGTTAATATAGTTGCAATTATTATTTGTTTTAAAGGCCCTACCATTTTCATAGGATGGTGAGGATTTTTAATGCATAAAAAAAACACCCTAAGATGTCTCCTTTTACTTGTACACTTGGTGTTAAGAAGGTGTTTGTATTGCTTAAAAACCCCAAAAAATATAACAATCATCGAGTAAGCTTATTATAGCATCAATAAATAGGGTCTATATATGTAATATTTAGTATATATATATTTATTTATTTATATTTTATCTATATAGTTAAATTGTCTGTTATTTGTTTTAATTCGTTTACTTATTTTATTTTTGAGCGCTCCAGTAATGGAGTCTTTTTTTATGCAATAAAACATTTTTTTACGTTATTTAGTTGATCTATATTAATTTTACCTTCTTAAATGGATATCTATATTTTACCAAATAATTAGATGGATACCATCTTTTTCTAATAATCTAGTGAATTAATAATTTTAAAGTTATTTGTTAATTATTATATAATCATGCAACGAAGATTGAGAAATCAAGAATTATAAAAAATTCATAGTATCTTGGAGAAATGTATATTTATTATTTAAATATTAATATGTTATAATGAAAATCTCTAAAACTACCCAAAAAGGACTGCCAGTAATGGTAGTCTTTTTTATATTGGTGGGATTGTACTAGTATGATAGAATAGAATTAACTGTATATTGTGAGGGTGATTGGTTATCCCTTCTTTCCATTTGGAAGGAAAGGGGGTGATATACCTATGGAGTTTTTGTTTGAGCTTTTAAAAGAATTTGTGAAAGCCATTGTACGTGAAGTTTCTGCGTATGTTTTTAGGAAACAAATTTTAGAAAAAGATAACAAAAAACCCACTCCTCGTCGCCGTCGGAAGCAAAAGGGTGGGTTTCGTAAAAAATAAATGATATAACCACCACCCTGACGGTAGCAGTTACTAGAAGAGATGTTAGCGCATCTCTTCTTTTATTATATACACAAGGTATTACTATAATACTAATACAGTAATTATATCAAATGCATATAAAAAATCAATGAGCACGTAATAGATATAATGTACAAAAGATAAGACACCCAAAGCTGCCTTCCTCCAAATTGAATCACTTTAATTTTAATAATATGTATTGGACTCCCATTCAAGTATCATTTTTCTCAATGAATAATTGGTATATTTTGGGGTTCTTTTTACTATTTTTATGTTAAGATATTTTGGTTGTTATCTGTCTTATTCTAGGAGGTTGGAAGATTTGTTACAGGCTTTTCATATGGATTTTAGTTTCTATACAGAAAGTATAAAAGTTTTGAGGTCATTAGGGAATTCTACTCGATTATCAATTGTTTGTAAATTGGTTACATATGGATCGTTGTCAGTTTCTGATTTAAGTAAGCAAACAAAAATTACAGAAGATTTGATTGTACAACATTTGCGTAAATTGACCTCTGGAAATATTGTAATTAGTGAACGTATAGGGAAAAGGCTTCATTTTAAAATAAAGGATAATAAAACAATTGAGATTATTAAGGTATTAGGGTTATTAAGTTAAATTTAATCACTTTAGATATAAATGATTTTGTTATAACTTAATTGTGCAAAATTACATTTAGTCCATCTACAGAAATAGGTGGGTTTTTAATATACAAAAAAGACCCCCATATAAGAGTGTCTTTTCCAATAGTTTTTTAGCAGAAGCAACTGCATCCGATAATAATTAATAGTATAAAGAGTACAACGAGTAAAGCGAATCCTCCGGCAAAACCGCAGCCTTCGCCGCAACTACCACCATATCCCATAACAATAGTGCCTCCTTTAGATAAGAGGTTAAAACTAGGGTTCATTCCATGCGCTTTAATGGGTTTAATTTACTTTATGTATTTAAGAATTAATTGAGCAGGTCCTTTTGAAAATAAGAGAAAGACACCCAGAGGTGTCTTTCTCCAACTAGAACCACTTTAATTTTAATAATATGCATTGGACTCCCATCCAAATATTATTTTACCGCATGAAGTAATTTTGGTCATTGAGGAAAAATAAAAGCACTCTTTCGAGTGCTTTCAACTATTCTACTTTTAAATTAATTTCTTTACCTGTCATACCGCCACTAGCTTTTAAGAAAAGTCCTTCAGCATCTTTTGGTATATCAAATACAATTTTACCTGTTTGTGTTAGACCAGGATTCAATTGTTTTAAGAAGAAGTCAGTTTTCCCACCATTAGTTAAGTCAAAAGATGTTTGACCTTGTGTTGAATATGTGAATTCACGACCTTTGTTATCTACCAACTTAAAACTATTAGCATCAACAGTGATAGCATCTTTTTGGTTATTAGTAAGTGTAACTTCTAAAATTTTAAAGACACCTTGTGCTTGTTCTTTTGTATATTCATTACCCACAGAATCTACTGTTTCCATAGATCCTACAGTGATTTTTACATCAGAAGATACACCTTCTTTTGATACTGCTTTACTGTCTGTTGAAGTTTTTTCTGTTGAATCTCCACCACCAGCAACCATAGCAATTATTCCGATTACAAATAAAGCTATAATTCCTAGGCATCCAAACTTAAATATCTTTCCCACGTTTGTTCCTCCAATTATGTAAAATGTAAGATTGCTAAGTTAATAATAACAAATTATATATATGGATATTGTCATATTATGTCGAAAGGAAATAAAAAGATGGTTTAGAATTTTCAGTCCGTGATTGAGTCTTGTGACCTATTTTTATAAGTATCTAGGCTTTATCTCTTACTCATAAAAAAAGACACCAAAAGGTGCCTTTCTTCAACTTGAACCGCTCTAATTGTAATAATATGTATTGGAATCCCATCCAAATATTATTTTCCCACATTAATTAGTTTTATATATTGAGAAATATGACTTAGGTCTATAGTTTATCTAAAAGCATCCATTTGAACTGCTGCTTCATAAATAAGCCTAGTTTCTTTGGCTGTAATCCCAAACGTTTAGCGGTTTTAGCGGTTATTTCAGCAACCTGAGGATCATGTATTTCATGAATGTAGTTTTCATCGCTATTTGTAAGAATGTTGTACTGTTGTTTTATAAAGTCGAGTATAGCCTTATGGCGTATTCGATTACTTACATATTGCCCATCCTGTGAAGAAGGAAAGGAAGTAATTAAGAACGATTTTGAGGCTGCTATCAAATTTGCACCGTGTATTTGCGAAGCAGGGAATCGCAGCTCTGAAGAATTGGAGAGAAGATGTGATGGCGTTATGGCGGAGCTAAGAGAAATTCATCAATTACAATTGGAGGGGAAATGAAATCCCGATATTTGGAAGGGATTTAGAGGAGGAGAATTACACAATGGCGTTACAGCAGGGATGGTACATGAAGAAATTGCGTCGTAACTTATATATTGCTTTAGAAGAGTTGGACTTGGTGATTAATGAAAGTGAAGTGATTCAATTACGAAAAAATGTGGGGTTAGGATAAAGATATTCTTAAAATAGCAAAAGAGCTAGGAAGGCATCAATTAGAAATTGCCGCATTAATCATGGATCAGGCAGATAAGAACAAAATCAAATCTCGTCCAATGGGGTTAGGGGCATGAAGCAACTAACACTGGAGGCTGTAGTCGGAAGTTTTGATTATATCGAAACAAGTACCGTGGACAAATTCTTGAAGCGTAATAGCGTTATGACGTACTCAGTAGAGTTTTACGAAAAATACGGAAAGATAGAAATTATTACTACTTATATTTCGGCTAGAACCTTAGAAGGGATAATGAATTTGGATTAGGAGGCATAGCGTTATGACGCGTGATACAAATTTACGCGTGGTAATTGGAACTGTGGATAGTGGTTTTAGAGGAGTAGTTGGTGTGCTAAATAGTTTTGGAAGTAGGGGGATTAAATAAAAAAGGCTAGGATTTGCTCCTAGCAAAGAGTTATGTCGTACAGAAAGGTACAAACCTGATTGTTTGTGATTTGATTATATAACGCTTCTAGGGTGGAAGGATTGAATCATAGCAATCTTTACGTAACTTTTACATGTGATTAAAGTATTTGATTAAAACGAAATTTGAATTTTGTAGAACCGTAGAATGAGGAAATATGCCTAGAGTATTAGCGAAACCCAATCTTAATCAATTCTTCATTGTTTATTTCAATTACGAATCTATATTTTTTATCTAATAGCAAATAATAAAAACTGACCGCATCAACGTCAACTAGTGATTGGAATACTTTATCAAGATTTGTACTTACTACAGGGATTTCATAGTTATCCCATATTATAAAAATCTGTCCATCAAAATCTAGTTGGTGTGCTCTAATAAGGGAAATTAGTTGTTCTTTGTTCGAGGCTATTAATTGATTTTCTATCTGTTCCCAATCTATTCTTCCTGAGACAGTTATAGGAAAAAAATTCATTAAAGTAGTAGCAATCTGCTGGCTTTTTTCCAAAGAGGAAATGAGAGTTTCGCTTCCTAGGGATTCAAGGCATTCATTAAACAAAGGGTTTGTATCACTTCTGTTTTTTGTTTTCAGTTCTCTTAACTTTTGTCGCATTTTCCATTGTCTTGACGATCTATCATCCATTTTTAACATTCCTTATACAATTATTTATGAATGAGTATAGCATATAAGGGAAGTTCTTATGAAAATGAATTTTTATAATATAAATTAAACAAAAGCGTTATTGTATAGCAATGTGAAAAGAGCACACAGCAAATGTGTATTCATAACAATCTAAATTATTTCAAGGACCATGATATATCATCAAGGGCTTTATAAATATAACTATACATACGGTAAAAGAGATATTTTGGATTGTATTTTTGGTTCCATTTCATAAAAATCACCCCTCATACAAATAGTTTAATTATATTATACAGTTGTTATTTTGAATGTTAAGAAAATTTAGCGTTAATTAAGGTAAATTTAAACAAAGTAGTTATTAAAAAAGACCTCTTACGGAAAGATAAGAGGTCATCAAAAAATGTTGTATTTGAAACACGTGATGTTTCACAAAGTTATTGTAACATAAACATCTATATATTATGTATATGCAATTTATAAAATGGGTGAAAATAATAAAGTTCATAAATTCCTTATTTAAAAAAGAAGCCCTAGGATTAGGGGGCTAGGGCTTTCTGTGTTGGTATATCTCACACGATATTATAAAAAGAAAAGAACGTATTGAAGATAACACATGAATGTTTCATAAATGTATCAAAAAAGTGAACAAAAATGATATTTTAATTGTTGCAGCCCCTTGGAGGGCGCTCCAAGGGGCTAAGATTCGAGAATTTTAAAACTCTTGTTTAATTATATGAGAACTCCCTAAGGAGTATATGTGGAATTTTAACACTTAACTAACTATATTTACAACTGTATATTAAGATTTATATAAAAACCTTAATGAAAAAATGGTTCTTACTACAACGTAAGAGCCCCATAAACAGAGAAAAAGTCGCATGTGACTCTATATGAGAATCAAACAAAAAAATTTAATATCATAATAAGGAGTTGTCTATACGCATTGGCGCGATAGAACTGAACAAAGACGCTATTTTACTCGGAAGAGGAAAGAGATCAAAGGGTGTTGATCAATATTCTAATATCGATGAAACGAGAATCAAACTGTATGAAGTCTTGGAATCTAACACTACCATCACGAGATTAAGAGTCATTACCTTTATAACGATTACATGGATAAAGTTAAGTACTTTTATGTTAGAACTACAGATGACATGATTATCGACATGTGTTTAAGTCAGTTCCCTAAGGTGTTTGCGGTCTACAAGGGGGTTACTGAAGCGCGCAGATTAAGAAGATATACAGGGGAGATTACAATGGAAATTTCAATTAAATAAAAAAGAATCCATGATATTGGATTCTTTTTTATTTAATTTTTGATGCGATCCATTTTCCTAATTCTCTATTCCACTTTTGAGGATAATAGGTTGCATTAGATGCTATAAACATTGCTTTTCCACCATCAGTTTTTAATAGCTCTTCTTTTGTCAATACTGTATATTTATTTTTATTCATTATTATTGCTCCTTAGTATAGGGGTATTTTTGTTATTACCATTTGCCGCCTGGCATACCATGTTTGTATTGTGCTTCCATTGCTGGTCCTTTACCTTTTGAATAATATTTAGCAGTATCCCACATAAGTTGGGCACCTGTAATTACATATCCCCAGCCGCCGCCATTTACTTTTTCATTTTCTTCTTTATTAAGTACTTCTAATTTCATTGTATTTAGTTTCATGATATTTCCTCCTAATTGTGATATGTAGAA
>NZ_FRBJ01000020.1:19120-35339 GCF_900142585.1 Bacillus sp. bc15 | reverse complement strand
TCGATGAGATTTCCGCCCGTTTTGCTGTAGGAGATTGAACAGGCGAAGTAACACCTTTGATAGCTCTTGGGTGTTTTTTTGTATAGTTTGGAATAAAAGAAGAAAATAGTCTTTGATCATATATATGGCTTTATACTCACTAAGCTCTCGTTTTTTTTTCATTAGGAGCAATTGTCGCATTTGAAACATGATAGAAGAACAGAGTAGAATGGCAATCAATTGACCATATAAATGGCACTCCAATCGTTCTGGTTTTATCTTTTTACAATGATGAATTTGGAAGAATGACTTCCACGTTTTAAATAAAATTTCGATTTGCCAACGTAAAGAATACCAATCATGTACTTGTCCCGTCGGGACAATATCTGTAGGGGTGTTTGTCATATATACATTGAGACCACTGAGTCGTTTACTACGAGGAGAATACTTCATTCCTTTCTTTTTTTCTCTTACAGTTTGATCTTGTAATCGTTTTTGTTGCTGTTGTTTTGTTAATCGATGAACAATTACACGAGCTGGCATTTTATCAATCATTCCTACATAAGCATCAGCTATTTCACATGTTTGCCCTGGTTGAAGGGAGTTCATTAACGTCTCCATATCTATCTGTATATACTCTGTACCTTTCTTAATTCTTCCATCTTGAAAATAATCAGGGGTAGGATTTTTTTGATAAATACGTGTATTCGACTTGATACGAGAGATATAGTAGGCCTCCATATCTTGTATATATTGAAGGTCTTTCAAATGAAAATAACCTAAATCTCGGATACATAAATCATTCACTTTCACAGTTGGGGCACACAGAGAGCCGTAAGTGCGATCATGTTGTTTACCTGGACCTGTATGAATATGTAGGAACTGTCCACTTAACAAATCATACTCAAGTTGAATTTTTATGCCAGCTGTATGGCTGCATCCCCCTGCACCTGGATAAACCGATGAAAATACATCTGGGAGTTGAAATGCAGTTGAATCTAAAATACGAATACGCTTGAAAACAGAAGTGTATGGCGAAGAAATCGGCATAGATGCGTCCATTTTTTTGTTTAGTAGTTCAGCTAGTAGGCGTTGTAAAAGTTGGACAGCCGCCTCATTAAACCGTTGATTCAGTCCTTCAGGACTGAGGAGCACTTCTGTTGATGTTTCTAAACAGCTACATAACTGAGTTAAAGAGGTTTTAGCGACATTTTGACTAATCCATACACATAAAGCGACTAAGTCTTTTGCTTGGTACTTACTGGTTCGTTGTACAAAACCAACATCTCTAGCAAGATCTCGTAAGAAATTCGGAGATAAAAAGCTTTGAATTTCTTGAGCAAACAGTTGTAATTCGTCAGACACAGAAACAGACATAAAAAACGCCATCCTTTCCTATGATTCTACAGAAAGAATAGCGTATTTTATCATTTTAGGGTGGCATTTCTTTTTAATCACTTACAATCCATTAATTCACCAAGACTTTTCTCTTAAATCCATTCTTTTCCGTGTTCGCGAATGAATTGAAGTTCCTCTTGATAATGATCATAATGTCCTTCTTCGATCATTTTTTGAAACGCAATATCGCCTTCTTTGGCTTTCCTTTGTATGGTTTTACATAATCCTTCTACTCGTAGCAATACCATTTCTAAAAACCCTTTTTCTATTCCCTCCATACCATAGGAATCAAAAAACAATTTAACCCTTTGTTTGATTCGCTCGGCATCCTTTAACGAATCATAATAAATGGCTTGGCCTGCTTCTGTATGATAAAGCCTACTTAAAGGAACGCAAGTGTAAAGCGTATAGGCGATATCCCAAAGTCTTGGACCAGGAGCGGCCAAATCAAAATCAATCACACCTACTGGTCTTCCGCGATTAAAAATAATGTTATAGATGGCAAAATCATTATGGCACATCACCTCAAATGGCTGTGGAGTGTTATCAATTGGCTGCCAACGTTCTTCCATTGGAAAATCACTCACCGCATCATGATAGAGACGAAGCATTTTTGCGATATCTTTTAAAGCCTCATCCGACCACATGTATTTTTTTAACGGATAATTGCCAGCTTCTCCTTTAATAAAGGATAAAATCTCTCTTCCTTTTTCATCGATACCTAGAAACTTTGGCACACCTTTTAAGCCTTTGTTTTCAAGGTGTTTTAGCAATGTATGAATTTTAATACTATCAGGCTTTAATTCTCGTCGAACCGTATCCCCAAAACGATATACACTGGAGACATTCCCTCCTGTTAGTGCTTCTTCTTTTTCGTACTGATTTCTCATTAAAATTCCCCCAATTTAGGGACTCTATGATTGTGTGAATAGAGATGTATTTTTGCCCATAAATAAAAGCAGATATACAAAGGTATCTGCTCGGCAATGGGAATTTAATTGTCCACACCATGTATCCCTTGAATGATTTAAGATAGACAAATAAACGCATCCTTAATAACCAAGGACCGCCACTGTCTCTATCCAATTAAATAATCATTTCAAGATATTCCACATGTGTAATATAGATTCCCCTTTCTTTACATCTCTAAATTAAATATTACCAAAGATTACTAGATAAATAAAGAAAATTTAAAACAGTTTTTCAATTGCGTTATCCCATGCCCATTAACTTAAGAAAAGTACACACCCCAAAACAAAAAATGAGTCCATTTCTCAAAATAACTAAATACAGAGAAAAATTTTTTCATTTAGGGGGTACTTAAAACCCTTAGCTTGATGGGCATGTGGCGAGACCCCTTAATGAGAAAATATGATATTTCGTTACCTCCCTATATGTAATATTGAATATAAAAATGTATCGTTAAAAATGGAAGCGCTCACTACAATAAAAGCATAAAGATAAATCATTAGCATCAACAACAGAGGAGGAAATAATATGGAAATCACAATGACAGTTTTAAAATTTGTAGGTTCCGTCACATCAACATCAAGTTAAAACCACTTTTAAAACATTAATAAGTACTTTTTATTTATTATAAATATGAAAGAGGCAATAAAAAACAGTAGTGCATAAAATCACTACTGTTTTTATTGTTTTTTGTAAGTGAATAATTTAAATTCCTATCTATATAATTTAAACGAATAAATAGCTCCAACGAAGAATACAAAGGCTTCAAATCAAATTTTATTTTTTAATATGATGTTACATAATACCAATTCTTTTCTACCTTTATGATTTCTTTAAAATCACTATTAAAATCCGACTTAATTGGTTTTATATCATTAAACGAATATATAAAACCTGAAAAATTATCTAATATACCACGATAAGTATAAAAGAAAATTAAAGTACTATTTTCTTTTTCTTGAACCAATACATCCCCACCATTTTTGGAAGTTGATACAAATTGTTTAGGTAAATGAATCATCTTACTATTATACTCAACATTTGGAATTAACTTTTTTTGTTCTATAAGTTCTATTACTTGTTTACGATCTTCTTTATAAATTATAAAATCTAGTTTCATATATATTTTTACAAAAGGCACATATATACAAATAATAATTATGATTAATTGTATAACTAAAAGTTTCCAGTTTTTACATTTTATAAAGTTTATAATTCCTATAATAAATATTATAAAAAATGACCCATAAATTGCAATACTAACAAACGGCATGAAAAATGGTGTAACTAATTGAACTAAATACCATTTAGTTAAATTATAAATTATTATAATAATACCGCTTATCATTGTAATTTTAGTTAATTTTTTTTTCATATTTTATACGCCCTTCCAATTTTAAATCATATTTCTAAATCATTCTATATATTTAATTAAAATGATATCATCAAAAATCGAAAAAAGAGTTCTATATTTCTAGGGGTAGTATCACACATCCATCAACTTAAGAAATTGGTAGTTCCCCAAAACGAAGAAAATTTTCGTTTTGAGGACACTTCAAAATATTAGCTTGAGGGCATAGGACTGAACCCCTAATACTTTATTTTAATAATAATTCTTTTCATAAAATAAAACCCGATTATCAGTCTAAACCATTTTTTAGATCTAACAATAACAAGTGGACATTTTTACATTTCAGATAGTCTCTTTTATTCTAATTTCTTCATTTCTTTCAGTCGTTCTATATCCTTTTCTGAAGCCTTTTCTATTTTATACAATTCATAGCTACCCTTTGTCTCATTTATCACTACAAATTCAATTTCATTCCGAATATAGCTTTTAGTTTTTCCTTTTTTATAACCAATAACATTATCTAATATAGTTTCCCCACTATCTTTTTTATATAAATTATAGCTTACAGGTGGACGACCAATTACATACTTATTATCTGAAAACCCGACTATATCATCTCTTCCTAATCCTGTCGAAACACTCCAGACAAAAATAATCTGAAATATAGAAAAAACAACAATACCGCATAAGAAAACAAATAGGATTGATTTAAAAAATAACTTTAAAAATATCCTGCCCAAAAACATTCCCTCCCATTTCATCTCGGGATAGCAAGAACTAAACGTGAGTTTTGTACGTTAAGAAACCGAATTTTTATATTGTTGAACTCAACCCCCGTCAATGCCATAAGAAAAAGGGTTACCGCAGTAACCCTTTTTCTTATAATACACGTCATTTAGGTAAGCTATGGATGAATAAAGTCAATCTATGAAATTTCCCACAATTTTTTAACTTCCACCAATTCCTGCCCATTGAATTCCATTCTATATATATCTGGTTTTGATGTCTGTAGTAAAAAATTCAAATCATACTTACTGTCATAATACCCCATCATCAAAGTCATTACAGCCCCATGAGTGCCTAATACTACTTTCTGTCCTCGATAGGTGTTTAATAATTCTTTTAAAACTTTTATAGCACGTTTCTGACATTCGACATTCGACTCTCCTCCCTTTAAAGCAAAGTCGGGATCTATGAATGACTTTTCTATCAAAGGGAATAATTCTTTATCCGACATTCGTTCCTCTTCAGCAATAAAAATTCTCTCTTTTAAGTCCTCAAATACTATAACTTCTTGTCCTATTTGCTTCGCTAACTGCTGAACAGTTAGAATTGAGCGATTGTATGGACTCGAGATAACAACGTCGATTTCCTCACCTTGTAATGCATCTGTTATTCGTTGAACATCTGATTTTCCTTTTTCAGTTAATCCTCTTGTCTCTTCTTTTCCAAATTTCGGTGAATCCCCGTGTCTCACCATATATATGAAAGTTTTCATAATTGCCTCCATTTTCCTGATTTTCTTTACAATTCCTCCCTGATATTAGCATATATATCCAAATTTGTCTCTTTCAATTAACAGAAAAACGCGCGAATTTGAAATAAATTCACGATATTTGTAAGAAAAACTCGAAGTTTTCACTATCCTCAGGTATAAAAAAACGTTATTCTTTCTAAATAAGCTAGATTAGAAAAAATAACGTTTTTTATGAATCACATGATTCAAGATAAATTACAAACATTTGACAAAGAATTATAACGAGATATTACACCTGCATTTTCAAAAAACTCGAATTCTACAAGTGTTTTTGAAATATATGCAACAAAACTCTTTTTTATAAGTCAGCTTCATTTCTTCCTATGCTATATACGATTATCATGCCAAAAGTTTAACGAAAAATGCTCATCTTCATGATATGCTTCAAATTCATAACCTTTTGCTTTTAATCCTTCTATTATTGCTGGTATTGCTGCAACAGATTGTGGATGAATATCATGCATTAAGATAATCTCTTTGGACTTTGTTGCACCTGTAATTACACTTTCAGCAATTTTTGCCGCAGCAGCATCCACTGGCATGTTACCATATCTCCAGTCTGAAGTATCTATCGTCCAATCCCAAACTCTTAAACCACTTTCTACAACCTTATTACGAAGTGCTTCATTTAATCCAGGCGAAGAACCATATGGAGGGCGTGTTAGTTTTGGCGATTCACCAATAATATTTGCTATTAACCCCTGGTCTTCTTTCATTTCATTGACATACTCGCCATTTGTATATAACTTCTTGGAATTGTGTGTCATACTATGCATACCTACATAGTGCCCTTCTGCTTTTTCACGTTTTACTAAATCCGGATACTGCTTTACATTTGCACCAATTAAGAAAAAAGTTGCTTTCGTATCATTTTGTTTTAATATATTTAACAATTCAGCTGTATATTTTCCTGGACCATCATCAAATGTAAGATAAGCAATTTTCCTCACTTGACCATTAAATTGATTTGGTGCAGCCTTATTCATCTTCACCTTCGACTGTTCACCTGCAAGATGTACTGCATTTACTTGGCTGGCTACTGCTCTAGCCGGTGAAGTAATTGATTGAAACATAAAATACCCAATTGCGATTGCAATAATAGCCACTATTGTGACTATTATTCTTTTTACATTTAATACATTTCCCATTCTATGAAATTCCTTTCTTTAATAGCATTTCTCTATAATACTTCTATTCATATTTAAATATATTAAATTTTTTCGCTTCTACAAGTACATATTAAGAAAAGTTCTACACTTGTAAGACTAACACTCTTTATTTCCACACACATCCCTATTTTTAATACCCTCTCTCCTTTCGAAATAATCCGCAATTTCATATTTTTCAGGATTACACTTAATAGACAATCTACGTAATACATTTGTTCCACATTTACAAAAAAATCAAACCAGTGTGCACCGTATATTATGGTACTCTATTAAAGAAAAGGTATATAAAATTTATCAAATCCATATGAGAATAGTTTCTTAGTTTCCATAAAACGCTGAGAATCATTACTATTTCCCATTACAACAGAAAACATCCTTTTACCATCTTATTTTGCTGTTCCTGCAAAACAGTAACCTACTGTATCTTTAAATCCAGTTTTTAATCCATCAACCCCTTGAAAATATAATATTCTATTGGGGGTCACCATACATGCCCATCAAGCTAAAATTTTGAAGTGCCCCCAAGACGAAAATTTTATTGTTTTACCGTTATTTATGAGAATTCAACTCATTTTCTTCGTTTTGGGGAGCTACCAATTTCTTAAGTTAATGGATGTGGGGCGGTATCCCTACTATTTTAATATTTACCTATCCGATTAGAACGAGGTAATTATCGAGCGAACTTATTTTTTTGAAGGGAAATGGAAATTTTATGTTAAAATAAATATACAGATTGTGGAATGTTGTACTTGAACTGATGAAGAAGTTTAGTAGAACAAGATTTTTAATAAATTCAATCGACGGAAAATTTTAAACATATCAAATTCTAGGAGGGACAAATGGAAACAAAATTAGTGATATAAAACCAATTACATTGTATCTTTTCGTATTTTACCTCGCTTGGACTTTTAAAGAATTATGGTTAGCAAAATATATTCATTTATTTGGCGATACTACTGCAGCTTTTTTGACTGCGTTAATTAAGATTTCCATTTGGATTGTTCCAACTTGGTTATACATAAAATATTATTTAAAGACTAATCCAATTGGCTACTTAAAAATAAATATCAATGTGAAAAAAGGATTATTTTTTGGGGTAGTTCTTTCATTGCTACTTGGTTTATATTTTGCCTTTGAAACCTATATGCTTAATAATCAAACATTTGACTTCACATTATCTTTCAACAACTATCTTAATGCTATTCTTTTAGTAGGAATTACAGAAGAGATTGTATTTAGAGGATTAATTCTGCAAGAGATTAGTAAAAGATTACCTTTTTGGAACGCCAATCTTATCACAGCTTTCTTATTTTTAGCAATACACTATCCAATCTGGATTTATAACGGGGATTTTTTAAATTTATGGAGTCAAATATATGTTTTTCTTCTTGGATTAATTTTTGGGTTTGTGTTTAAAAAGACAGGTTCGTTATGGTCGGTTGTTATATTGCATTCATTTCATAATTTTTTTGTTAGTATCACTTAAAACAAAAAATACATAATTTACTTTCCACAACTTAAGTGTGCATCTTGTTTAAAAATAAAATTAAACACACCGAAAACGCTTGGAGATTTCTCCAAGCGTTTTGATAGCATAGTTAAACCATTTATGTGGTTCAGCTCATCAAGAAAAAACGAATTTGTATCCATAAAACGAAAAAAACGCTATTCTTTTTGTAGAAATATACAGAAAGGATGGCGTTTTTTGTATGAATCTATCGATTCAAGATGAGTTTCATTTGTATGCTGAAGAACTAGAGCGATATCTATCTCCACATATTCTTCAACAACTCGCACAAGAGGTAGGTTTTGTAAAACGTAAAAGTAAGTATGGTGCACGAGATTTGGCTGCCTTATGTATCTGGATTAGTCAACAGGTAGCAAGCGATTCTCTTACTCGATTATGTAGTCAGCTTTATGCAAATACAGCTACACTTATAAGTCCAGAAGGACTTAATCAACGTTTTAACCGATGTGCTGTTTTATTTCTACAACGTGTATTTTCCCTTTTAATCAAAAGCAAATTAAACGATTCGTCTCAAATCTCAAATCAATACACCTCTTATTTTCAACGTATACGTATTTTAGATGCTACTATTTTTCAAGTACCCAATCATTTAGCTTCTATTTATCCTGGTTCAGGAGGATGTGCACAGACAGCTGGTATTAAGATTCAACTAGAGTATGATTTACATAGTGGGAAATTCCTCAATTTTCAAATGGAACCAGGTAAAAATAATGATAAAACCTTTGGTACAGAATGTTTGGATACCTTACGACCAGGAGATTTATGTATCCGAGATTTAGGATACTTTTCTCTAAAAGATTTAGATCAGATGGATCAACGAGGGGTATTCTATGTTTCACGGTTGAAATTAAATAATAGAGTATATGTGAAAAATGAATCTCCAGAATTCTTTCGGGATGGGACAGTAAAAAAGCAATCTTTATATGCTTTACTTGACCTTGAACATGTCATGCATCAGATAAAACCAGGAGATACTTATGAAATTCAGAATGCCTATGTTGGACAACAAAAATTACCCTCACGGGTTGTAATATATAGACTCACATCAACTCAAGTTCATAAACGTAGGAAACAGCAAACTTATGTTGAAAAGAAAAAAGGGGTTACATACTCTGAAAAAAGTAAACGTTTAACAGAAATCAATGTTTATATTACCAACATCCCATGGGAAATTGTTCCGATGGAACATGTTCACGAGATTTACTCTCTACGTTGGCAAATAGAGATTGTATTTAAAACATGGAAATCTCTTTTTGGTATCAATCATTGTCACAATATTAAGCGAGAGCGTCTAGAATGTCATCTTTATGGACAGTTAATCGCTATTTTTCTTTGTTCTTCCACTATGTTCAAAATGCGACAGCTGTTACTACAGAAAAAACAAAAAGAATTAAGTGAATATAAAGCAATTTATATGATTCAAGATCATCTGTACTTAGTATATGAAGCTATACAACAAGACACTCAAGAAGTATCAAAAATTTTTCTTCGTCTGTTTGACCTCTTACAGAAAAACGGACGGAAATCCCATCGATATGAGAAAAAGACAGTTTTTGATATTTTAGGCGTTGTTTATCAGTGCACTATATCCAATATAAATAAAAAAATTGCATAACTTTTAAAAATAAACCTTATTAAGGTTTATTTGGAATGCGTATTTTTAAAAACAAATAAACAAAATATCAAGCATGTAGGCAACAAGAACGGAAGTTCATGGAATACCCAACCTTAGCTTGATGGGCATGGGGTCACCATATCATTGCGAGAAAATTGTAGGTTTAGACACAAAACAAGTGTATAAATTTAGATGGTAGTATAATTTCAAAAGTGGATCAGATTTTTTATTATGACTAAAAAATCTGATCCACTTATTTGTGTCCCTAAAAATAATCATATTTGAAAAAATTAATAACTGAACTTTCATTCATCGTTTAATAGACTTTTACTTTTTCTGTTCTATATGAATATATTTTCTTATTTTTCTGTAATATTCACGAAACTAACGGCTCCCTTGTTCTTAGTTCCTAAAACCATATTCAATTTATCTATTTCCTTACTTAATTCTGGTGCTTTTCCTTGATTGACTAAATTAAGATTCCCAAAAGATTTATTAAAAGATAGAATCTGTCTAGTTTTTTCTTTCCCATTTATTTCTTTAAATAATGTATCATCTACAATTAATAGGATTTCATTGGATTCACCACGATATGGAGATAGCCATACATCTCCTTTGTATTGAACATTCATTTTTTTGTTATCGAATGTTAATTCTTTTAAGTCTTTATATTCTTTATTTGCAAATATGATAGTTTCATTTTTCCCTATTTTTGGTAACGAATCGAGAGGGTCTGAAGATAGGAGCCCCTCGTTATTATCCCTTTCACGTATAAGTCCCTTTTTATTCATTTTTTCAGCAGTTGTTCTACTAATAAATAGTAAATTACTAGTAGCAGTATCCATAGAACCCCCAAAATTAGTCGGTAGCTTTATGTCGAGCTTGTTATTATCTATCGTCCCTTCTTTTAATTGATATAGGTCTTGTGAGCTTGTTATATCTTTGTATGAGTCAATTATAGAGCTTCTTGTTTGTTCGTTTATCGCTCCTACTTCTATTGAAATTCCATTTGCTGGAGAGTCTTTTGTACCAAATAATGAACATGCTCCTAACATGGTAATTGAAATACCAGCTACTATTAATAATCCAATTCTTTTTTTCAACCTATATTCTCCTTCATTTAATTATATTTAAATTAAAAAATCGTTTTATACATATTTTTCAAATATTGAGCACGAACAAAGTAAAAATATATAATTTGTAAAACTAAGAAACAAACCAATACTATAACGGAACTACCCAAGACTGAAAAATTAGCTAACTTTTGCAAGGCCATAAAAGCTACGGCACTATGGGTAATTGCTATTACAATGGGTAAAAAGAATAGTAATGCAAGTTGACGTGTCACAATTTTCTTTAATTCAGGTTTACTTAAACCAACTTTTGCTATCATTTTATATTGCTGCTGATTTCGTTCTAAGTCTGTGTATAATCGGAAATATAAAAAGCTTGCAGCAAACGTAAAGAAAACAATACCTATTAATACACTCATGATAGATGCCAGTCCAAACCCTTGCTTCATAGCTATCCATGTAAAAATTAAAGTCGAAAATTGATATGATTCGTTGTATACCCTAGGATCATTTATATCTTTATTCCCTTTCTGTAAGGAAGCCAAGATTTTTTCAGCAACTTTTTTTGTTTTCTCCCAATCTTTCACAACAAAACCATTGATAGTGAATTGACCGTATTGATTCTCTGGATCCACAATCATTTGATTATATACAGAATCCGGAATAATAATTGTCGTTATGTTTGTATCTTGTAGTTCTTTTGGCGTTAGTATTTTATTTACATGCATAGCTTTTTTTATATTTCCATGCAACAATTGGAAGTTATTTTGTTTAGATTTTGTATTAGTGACTTTTCTTGATGGTATGACAAAACTTTCATTTTCATCTTTTAAGCTTTCTTTTTCAAAATCAAATGCCTCAGCTAACTTATTATAATCACTTATTTTTATAACACTTAATAAAACATTACTGTTATAAATGGTATCCGAAATTTGTTTGATTGAATAAGTCACTCGTTTGAAATTAAACCCGCCATCATTGAGTTCACTTTCAATCCTTTTTATATGTTCTTTTTCTAAATTGTTATTATTATAAGACCGATAAGAAAATGCAAAAGGGCTATCCGATTCAGCCATGGATGAATTTCCTAATCCCATACAAGTCCCCACTGCAGTGAAGGCAACAGCAGAAATAATAGTTACCATAAAAAACATTTTTGCATTATCTTTTAATTGATACACTAAATCTGAGATGGTGAGTATGTTTGTTTTCTTAAAGAAAATATTTTCCCTTTTCTTTAATACACGTAACACATACACACTGAGTTGTGTAAATAAGAAGTACGTTCCAAGTACAACAAAGCTCACCCCTGTCGCCAACATGGATAATACATATTTCACATCCTTGTAATGAATTGCGTTAACACTATGGAAAACAGCTGTATATCCTAATCCAATACAAATTAGTGCGAACAAAGATAGCCAAAGGGATGCTTTTGGTTCAGGCTTTGGCTTTTCTTCTGCTTTTATTAATTCTACTAATTGCTCTACATTTATTAGTCGAGAAGTAAAAAGTGAAATGAATAAAAATAGTAATAAGAATGCTCCAAATGTTATCCCAATTGCTTTAAATGGCATGTAAAATGGAAGTCCTTTATCAATCATTAACAGATTGTTGCTCATAATTAAGATAAACTTAGAGAACGCCATTCCAATTGTAATTCCTGTTAAAATAGAAGCGGTACCAATTATTATATTTTCAATAAATACTAATTTATTCAACTGTAAACGCGACATCCCATGTAGCATTAGAATTCCAAAATCTTTTTTTCTTGTTTTTAAAAATGCACTTACAGAATATAAGATAAAGAAGAATGAGAAGAAAAATATTAACCCCTGCGATATCTGTAATCCTGACTTTGCAAATGTATTGATTGTTATACTGGCAGCAAGATCCCCTTGTAAATTAGGATGAAATGCAAGTAATGCATAAGTAAAGAAAATCATAATAGCAAACGTACTACTTAAAAAATGAGCCAAATATGTTCGTTTACTTCGAATGACGTTATTAAATGCGAACTGTCGAAAAGTCATTTGCATTTCCTCCTAATAATGCTAAAACCTCTAGAATTTTTTGATAAAATACTTTGCGATTATCTCCACAATAAATCTCATTGTATAACTGTCCATCTTTGATAAACACAATTCGATCACAATAACTTGCAGCCATTGCATCATGTGTCACTAACATCATCGTTGTGCTATTTTCTTTATTAAGCTTTGTCAATAATTCCATCACATCACTAGCAGATTTTGAATCCAGATTTCCTGTAGGCTCATCCGCAAGTAATAATTTCGGATTATGAATTGTAGCTCGTGCGATAGCTGTTCTTTGTGCTTGCCCACCAGAGATTTCATACGTACGTTTATCTAATATTTCAGTTATCCCTAGTTTTTCAGCAATAGCTTCCACTTTACCTTCCATTTCTCTAGGGCTTACACCATCAAGCGTAAGTGAAAGAACAATATTTTCTTTCACTGTTAATGTATTAAGGAGATTAAATGATTGAAAAACAAACCCTAATTCACGTCTTCGAAATAAAGACAACTGATCTGGAGATAACAGATATGGATTTTCTCCATGAATTAATACTTCTCCTGATGTTGGAGCATCTATAGTAGAAACCATATTTAATAGCGTTGTTTTACCACTCCCAGATGGTCCCATAATTCCTACAAATTCACCTTTGTTTATTTTTAAATCAATATGGGATAATGCTGTATAAGAAATTTTCCCAGAATAAACTTTCCCTAAATCTGAAACATGTAGTATCTCCACAAGTATTTCACCTTCCATTTCTCTTTTCGATACATGAAGTGTAACTTATATATAGTATGTCTCATATCGATTTCCCTAACATTTATCTAACAAGTTTGTAAGATTCAAAAGAAAAACCGATGAAAGGTATACCTTCCATCGGTTAACGAGATGCATACGGGAATATGATTCTAATTTTTGTTCCCTTACCTACCTCAGATTCTAGCTCAATCTTATGATTTAATTTTTCACATACTTCTTTAACAAGATATAATCCCATTCCCGTAGACTCTTTAAATTTCCTACCATTTTCTCCAGTATAAAATGGATTGAAAACACGTGGTAAATCAGCAGAAGGAATACCAACCCCATAATCTTTTACTTCCAAAATAATTGCTCGTCCCTTTGAAAACGCCGATACTATTACTTTTTCTTTCTTACTTGACGAATATTTAATTGCATTTGACAGTACTTGATTGAGTATAAATCGAAACCATTTCTTATCTGTTTCTACAATAAGATTTGGATCTACTTTTACTTCTGGATACACATAACTACGTATAAATAGACGTTTATTTTCATGAATAGCAGAATCAATCATTCCCAATAACTGCAATCTGTTCACTTGAAAATCTTGTTCAAATGTTTCTAAGCGAGCAACATATAAGACCATTTCTAGTCCTTTTTTGATTCTTTCCGTTTCTTCATTAATACTGTCAAATCGTGAGTCTTCTGCATCTTGTGTAATTAACTCAATAACAGAAATAGGTGTTTTCATTTGATGAACCCATTGATTCATAAAAGTCATTTGCTCTTGTTGTTTTCGTTCCCATTTTTTTAATTGGTTTTGATAATATTGATATTGAGATTGTAGTAATGTTTCTAAGGCCATTGATAATGGAGTCAAATCACTATCTTTTATTGACTCATTTAAAGTTTCCATTGGTGTTGATAGACGCTTATAGAATGAACGATGACTATAATAACGATAGATTAAATAACCCATCAATAAAAAAACACCCAAAAATACTGAATATAATGCTGTCAAAATATGTGGATAGCCATCAAACCAATATATAAAAAGAATGATAAGCAATTGGGCAAATGTATAAAAAATAAGTGGAATATGTTCTTGTAAAAATAATTTCATTATTCCTTTCCTTCCTTTTTCCAAGTAGCATGCAAACGATATCCAGCACCACGAACCGTCTCCAATGCGTTTTCGATACCTAAATCTTGCAGTTTCTTTCTAATTCTACCTATATTTACACTCAATGTATTTTCGTCTATATATGAACTATCCCATAATTGTTCTAAAATCACTTCACGTTTTACAAGGAGCGGAGACTTTGTTATCAATATCTCTAATAAAGTTGTTTCTTTTCTAGTAAGTAAAATTGTCTTATCATTTAATTGAAGTTCCATTCTTTCTGGGAACAGGAATAATCCCGATTGCTCAACTATTCGTTCTTTTACTTTAGGAGCATATTCACCGTATGCTCTTCTGAGTTGACTACGAATTTTAGACATTACAACCTCATAATAAAAAGGTTTCGTAATGTAATCATCACCACCATTTTCTAAAGCCATAACTTGATCCATCTCTCCACTCCTTGCAGATAGAAATACAATTGGACAAGTAGAAATAGCTCGTATTTTACGACACCAATAATAACCGTCAAAATTAGGTAAATTCACATCTAATAGCACTATATCTGGTTTTATCTCTTGAAATATATCTAAGACATTTTCGAAGTCCTCTATAATAACACTTTGATATCCATATTTTTTAATATGAGTTCCCAGTAATTCAGCAATTTTTATATCATCTTCTACAATCATGATTGTATTCATAACGTACTCTCCTTTAATTTAGGCGCAATTTCTAAAGTTCATTTGTTATTTAATATTTTACTTATGTAAAAAAGATGATATCTTACCTCCCCCCTTTAATGCAATAAGTATCCAATAAAGCGTATATTTGTTGTTATTTAATTAATAATTTCAATAGGGATTGTTTCTATCTTTTTTCTTTGCTTAAGTAGATTCTTTTTAATATACACAAAAAGACCGTCACAGTATTGTGACGGATACACGAGAAAATATTAATAACTAATTACTATTATTATTTATTTGTCACTTTTAAAGCTTCTAACACTATCTTTGTTACTTCTGCAATAAACTTATCATCGTATTTAGCATCCTCTTTATCATGTTTAGAAAGTATCGAAATTATTTGGTGATTGAATAATTTCGATATCATTTCGGATTCCATAAGATTCCGAGTCAGTCTTATCAGCTACCTCCCATCCTCCTGGATGCACTACGTTTAACTCTGATTTAAAACGTTCAGTATTTGTAACGGCATCTCCTATTTCTCTCATTGAGTTTTGGAATTCTCTAGGTCGACCTAATTGTTTAAGAATAAGATTTTGTGCATTATTATCACTATATTGTAGGGAAGCATCTGCCAGCTCTTTCAGAATCATACCTGTATCAACATTCTTCAATAAAATAAACCCGGCTTATTTCGTATGCAAACCTTTAAATTCCCTGCATGTAGCCTAAAAAAGAAATAACCTCTACTATAAATTGATGTTATATGTTCTTAGCTTGATAGCGATGTGGCAGTATCCCTTTAAGTGCTATATAAATAACAAATTATGAATCAAATTTTCTATTTTTGGTGCGTTAAATTTATAGAAGATAGATAATAACATAATTTTCTCAATAAGTAATATTCTTATTTCAATACAAAATTCTTACAATTAATGCTATACCTGTATTAAGGGGACCATTTTAGTTAATTAGGGAGAAAAATTGTAAAAACGATATGGGAGGAA
>NZ_FRBJ01000020.1:0-19110 GCF_900142585.1 Bacillus sp. bc15 | reverse complement strand
TCCAATATAATTATTTCACGGTGCTTTTTAGGTAGTTCTAATACAACCTTCCACACATCATTCATTTCTTCTTGCTTAAAAAATTCTTGTTCTGCCGAAGAAGACTGCTTGTCGTCACTAAAAAATCCCACTAAAGATATCCTTTTAAAATAGGATGATTTTAAATAGTTTATGGCTGTATTTCTTGTGATTTTTAATATCCACGTTTTAATGGATGAATCCTTTCGAAACGAATGCCAATGTTTAAAAACCTTTATAAAGACATCTTGTGTGATATCATCTGATAAGTGTGGATCTTTTGTAATAATAAATGAATAATTCCATACATCTTGCCAATAGTCTTTAATAACATAGTCGAGCTCGTCATGATTACATTTTCCAGTAAACTTCTGTTCCATTTCCACACCTCAAACTTATTTGAATAAACATAAAACTGCCCTCACTTTTAATATGGTTTCAATATATAGACATGATACAAGTTTCATTTGTTCCATAGCGCTTTTTTCTATATAGCTACGCTTTCTGTATTTGAATATATTGTCGTTCTTCTGTCTCTTTCTTTATTTTCTCTTGACGGTTACGTAGCTCTTCTTGCTCCCTTTGTATTTTGGTTCTGATGCAAAAACAAAGTAAAAGAGAATAAAACATATATATTCCTAACGGAATCGTATTCTATGTTACAAGTCCATCTTCTATATGATTCAAGTAATTTTGTTGTCTAAGTTGCTTACTATCAGGTATGCCTTTTTCTTTTTTCAACTACCCAATTGCTATAGAATAAGCCGGATTCTTATCGACTGTTATTACACGTGGCTTTGAAACATGAAAAGGCCGCAGCGCTTTCCTAAAAAAGCGCTTTGCAGCCTTTTCATCTCTTGTTTTGTTTAGACAAAAATCGATTGTGTTTCCTTTCGAATCAACAGTACGTTACAGGTACATCCATTGCCCTTTAACTTTAATTAAATTCCGGATTCAAACTTTCTATTTTGAGTACGTTTAATTTATAGAAAACAGATAACAACATAATTTTCTCAATAAGTAATATTCTTATTTCAATACAAAATTCTTACAATTGATGCTATACCTGTATTAAGGGGAGCGTTTTAGTTAATTAGGGAGAAAAATTGTAAAAATGATATGGGAGGAACAAAAAATGTCATTGAAAAAGAAATTAGGTGTTGGAGTGGTTTCAGCCGCTCTTGGTATGTCTTTAATCGGTGGGGGAACATATGCATATTTTAGCGATCAAGTTGTGACAAATAATACATTTGCTGCAGGTACATTGGATTTAGCTATGCAACCAACTACTTCACTTAACTTAGAAAATTTAAAACCTGGGGACAAAATATTAAAAAAATTCAATTTAAAAAATAGTGGTTCCTTAGATATTAAAGATATCATGATGAAAATAGACTATACTGTAAACGACTTAAAACAAAATAATACTACAGAAGATTTCGGTAAACATATTAAAGTACAATTTCTTTGGGATTGGGATCCTGCAAAAAGCCCTGTATACGAGACAACCCTTGCAGAACTAAAATCACAAAGTTCAGAGATTGTCTCCAAAAAAGTATTTCATTCTAAGTGGACTGAAACAGGGGGGTTAAAACCTGGGAAAATGGATTGGTTTTGGATAAAGTTTGTATTTGAAGACAACGGTACAGATCAGAACGTGTTCCAAGGGGATAGTATTGCGTTAAAAATGGAGTTCCAAGCCAATCAAACAGAGGGAAAAGAAAGATAATTTTACAAAAATATCGTTGGGAAAATGTAAAACTGAGCTTGTAATTTTTTATAATTTGTCAAATTGACCATCAAATTTCCATATAAAAAACCAGTGATACTAGTACATGTGTAGGATATCACTGGTTTTTTGAGTTTAAAATTTTGTATGTTTTGTAAAACTATTTTTCTTTCGGAAGTACAATTCTTTTATACAATTGAACTGTAATCAAGTAGTAAATCGAGTAAATTACTACGAAAATAATAATTGGTAGCCAAATACGAAAGTACGGATCAGCCAAAAGAACGCTGAACATGTTTATACCAACTAATACGTGAACAATACCCACAATTGCTGGGACTAAAAATACGAAGAATAACTCTTTATAAATCGATTGTATTAATAACTCCCTGCGAACACCAATTTTACGAAGCATTTGATAACGTGTACTATCTTTGGATGCACCGGATAGAATTTTAAACATTAAGCAGCTTGCCATCATTGCTAAAAATGCAACTCCAACGAAAAAACCCATAAATATTAGTCCGCTGGCAAAATTATGACTCACAATATACGCTTGATACTTACTATCCAATTCTTCCGCTCTCACATTTTTATATTTTGCCATCTGTAATTCATCAAGTTTTTTCCATTCTTTTATGTATGATCCAAAATCATCTGTTCTCCCCATAAACACAGTACTTTCTTTACCCTTCATACCATCGTATATGTTTTGATCTACAATTTTCATTTCATAATCAGGATACATATAATCTGGCTGGATCGTTCTGAAAGCCTGGATCCATTGTTTTGTGTTCGTCTCTCCTTGAACCCGTTTTATTGAAAATGCACCAATGGGTATTTCCTCTGAAACTTTCTCTATTTTCATACCTTGCAAGAAAGGACGATTTTTTTCTACATCTTCTTTAAGATAATAAACATACCTATCATCAACTTTGTAATGATATTCATGTTTTTCTTGAAATAAGATACCACCCAAAATTTTCTTTTCTTCCGCTGTTGGATTATGAATGACTGAATCGTAAATTCGCATTTGATCTGTCGTTTTTAGGATGTTGTTTTTAAATGCCATACCACAAGCAATTCCACCAGCACCAAGAGCCACTAAGATTGCTACTGTTGCAAGCACATTTGTTAGACCATTAATGCGGAAATTTAATTGTGCAAAAGTAAAAGCATTTAAGCCTTTTTCACTATGTTTTTTATTACTCTTTAGCTTGTTAATCATAACTGGGAGAAGTGATCCAAATATAAGGTAAGTACCAACGGTTGCTGTGATTAATCCAACGGCCATTAATCCCAAAGCAATTAGCGGATTTACATATGACATATAAATCAATGATGCATAACCAATACCCAATAAAAGAATACCAAGGAATGCAACTACAACGGTCATTTTTCCTTTTACGGCGACACGTTCAGTTTGTGCATCTGCATGTACAAGTTGCAGTACAGAAATACGCGATAATTTAATACTATTCATAATTGCTGATAATATAAATAGTACAAAGAAGTAGACGCAAGTAATAGTTATTGATGGTAGATAAAATGCTTTATAACCTTCACCAGCAAACTCGAGTTGTTTCATTAATAGTTGACCGATACCTTCTGCAAGTCCTACACCAATTGTAATTCCAATCGCAAGAGACACAGCGCCTAATACGATTGTTTCGATAAACATAAGTAATGTAACTTTATGCTTTTTTGCTCCTAACATCATATACATACCAAATTCTTTTTGACGAAGAGCTGATAAGAAAGAGTTTGCATATAAAATATAGAAAAATGTGATAACCGCTAACAAAAAGGAACCAATTTTAAAGACAGCCACAATATCCCTAATAGAAGAATTAGATTCAAGGAACGTTTTATTGGATGCTAGCGTTTGAAACATATAAAAAGTTGAAATAGAGACAATAAGACCAACAAGTAAAACAATGTAATCTTGCAACTTACTTTTTAGGCCTGACATAGAAAGTTTAAATAACATGATTGAACTTCCTTCCTTACGCTTTTTGTGTGCCTAAGTTTGCAAGCACGTCTAAAATTTCTTTATAGAATTCTTCACGGGTACCACCGCGATGAATTTCTTTATATAACTCACCATCTTGAATGAATAAAATACGCTGACAGTAACTTGCGCTGTAAGGATCATGCGTCACCATCATAATGGATACACCTTGTTCTTTATTTAAGTTTGTCATCGCATCCAGTAAACTTGTTGCATTTTTAGAATCAAGCGCTCCTGTTGGCTCGTCCCCTAAAATAATTGCTGGCTCATGCACTAACGCACGTGCTGCTGCTGAACGCTGTTTTTGTCCACCAGATACTTCAGATGGATACTTTTGAAGGATTGCTGAAATTCCTAACATATCAGCTACCTTTTCTACTTTCTGTCCAATATTTCGTGATGGGACACCCTGAAGTGAAAGTGGAAGTGCAATATTTTCGTAAATAGATAAATTTTCTAATAAGTTAAAGTCTTGGAAAATGAATCCTAATTTTTGCGAACGGAAATCAGAAAGCTCACCTTGCTTCATTTTCGTAATATCCGTACCCGCAATTTCAACAACACCGCCTGTCGCTTTATCTAACGTTGAAATTACATTTAATAATGTTGTTTTACCAGAACCAGATGGCCCCATAATTCCGACAAACTCCCCCTCATGAATTGAGAATGAAACACCTTTTAACGCGTGTGATTGGTTCTCACCTTTTTTACCGTAAACTTTTTGGACGTTTTTCACGTCTACAACTGGTTTCGTCATATATATCCTCCTACGTTTGTTTTTTCATTTCTTTAAAATAAGTTGCTATTCATATTTGCTACTAACAAAATAGTCATGTTGCATCTACCTTTTCCATAAGGCTGTCACGATGTATCCACTTGGAAGCTGTAAAGAAAATTTTATTTTAATTTCTCCACTCACCTCATCGCTTTGAATACATACATGATAAACTATAAAAATTAGGAAACACCCTGAAAAAACCTTAAGAATTCTTAAGGTTTATAAAAAAAAGCTTATGGAACCTGTAATTCCATAAGCCAATCTATTCGATTGGATGTTCAACAATAAAGGATATCCAACCTTCTTTATATTCTGCATGTATATTACCATGATGAAGTTCAACAATTCTTTTTGAGATAGCAAGCCCCAGTCCATTTCCTTGATCACTTTTTCTTGCCTTATCACCCTTGAAAAATCTTTCAAACAATTTATTAGGATCGCTAACAGGTGGTTTCTCGACTTTATTCGACACTTTCAAAATTGCTTTATTACCTATTCGTTCAAGACATACGAATAATGCCGATGGTTTCATGCTGTACTTTATCGCATTCATAAACAGATTTTCATAAACACGTACCATTTTTTCTACATCTATGAAGATAGGTATTGTTTCTTCCGTGATTGATTTTTGAACGATTAAACTTTCCTTTTCAAATATAGGAATGTATTCTCCAACTATTTGTTCCAACAAACCAGATAAATCGACTTCATTAAGATTTAACTTAGCATCTATGCCTGATAAACGAGTATATTCAAACAGCTCATCAATTAAATATCTCAGTCTCTGTGACTTTGAATACGTGGTTTCAAGGTATTCCTGTAATTGTGTGTTATTGTTGTATTGCCCTCGTTTTAATAAATCTATATAGCCAATAATAGATGTTAACGGTGTGCGTAAATCATGAGATACGTTCGTTATAAGTTCATTTTTTGTACGTTCTAATCGTCTTTCTTGTTCAAATGTATTTTCCAATTCCTTAGACATATAGTTGATATTTTGAGCAAGTTGGGTCAATTCGTCCTTCCCCTTAATCCCAATTGTCAAACCCAGTTTTCCATTGGCAATATCATTTACATTATCCGAAATGAGCTTCAAATATACTATTTTCTTTCGAACCAATATCAAAAAAAGTATGATAAAGTTAAAGATTGCGAACGCGAATAAGAAAAACAGTGCCAAATTGGCTTCAAAGATACCAAATTCTTCGTGTTTTACAAATAATGGATCTACGACGTATACCAAAATGAGGATTGTTAAACCAAATGAAATAAAAAAACTAACTGCAACAGCACCAAGAAGTTTTATAATGATCTTATTTCTAAAACTAACATTCTTCATATTTTATATCCAATTCCCCACACAGTTTTAATATAAATGGGATGTTTAGAATCCTCTTCTATTTTGTCTCTTATTTTTGTAATATGCACCATGACAGTATTGTCTGATTTATAAAAAACCTCTTCCCAAACTGCTTCATATATTTTTGCTACACTCAGGACAATCCCTTTGTTGCGGGCAAGTAGTTCGAGAATAGCAAACTCTTTTGGAGTGAGCCTTGTTTCCTTTTCCCTTACCCATACTTGACGAGTATCTGTATTCACGGTTAAGTCACCAATTTCTAGAATGCTTTTATTATGTTCTATGGACGTATTGTATTTTTTAAACCTTCTTAATTGCGATTTTACCCTAGCAATTAATTCTAATGGGTTAAACGGTTTTGATAAATAATCGTCTGCACCAGAGGCTAGACCCTGAATTTTGTCTATATCCTCAGATTTTGCAGATAGCATAATGATAGGCATATTGCGATTCTCCCTAATCTTCATGCAAGCTTCAATACCATCCATATTCGGCATCATAATATCTAAAATAATAAGATCAAATTCATTTTCTTCTAACAATTGTAAAGCTTCCATAGCATCTTCAGCTTTTTGAGTTTTCAGACCTTCATTTTCCAAATAAACAGAGATAAGATTTCTAATCTCTTTATCATCATCAACAATAAGAATTTTTAACTCCATATGATTCCTCCACATTTTTTCTCGTATTGAACAACTAAAGACATAAACAGTTGAAACATTTCTATCTTATTTTCTTCAAATTAATTCCTTAAATTATTTTGACTCCAATAAACCTTGAAATTGAAAGGGCTACACCAACTGATTTCTAGTTCATTATATACAAAAATAAGAAAATGAATTATTTTCATACTTAATCCACCCACAGGTTTGAATTCATAATTATACACTAGCGTCCAAATCTTAAAAAAAAGGGGGAAAAGTTCTTAAGAATTCTTAAGCTTTCTACAGCATTTTGTCATAAGGATATATAGCCACTCTTGAAGTGTTCACTATTAGGCCTCACCATACATGCCCATCAATCTAAAATTTTATAGTACCTCAGAACGAAATTTTGTACTAACTTGTAACAAAATACTCATTTTTTGTTTTGAGGTATTTGCATTTTTTAGCTTGATGGGCATGGGGGATCGCCAGCATTTTGGAAAAACCCCACGCTAAGAGTATGCAAGATTTTATACAGTTTTTTGGCTAATGCAGTAACAAACAAGAGCCCTGAACACACGCCAGGACAGGAATGTATAAAAAGATGAATAGGGTTATAGAAAAAGAAAAAGACGAAACCCTACTTTCAAAGGGAATTCGCTTTTTTCTTGCTACCGATAATAGGACGTTATGTTAACCGAGCATGAATACAATATACATATTGCATTTTATCTATATTAGATAAGAGTAACTGTATATAATAAAGATATCATTGTGAATAATATGGGGGATAGAAATGAAAAAATTTATAGTTAGTTACTTAGTATGTCTTATATTTTTTTCTATATTTACATCTAATTTGGAATTTATAAATAACTCTGAAGGTATGAAAGCATCATTTGGTTCCCCCTGGTCGATGACTCTTCTTTACATTATGTATGGGAGCATACCTGTACTTATAGGCTGTTTACTAGGAGAATTTTCTTATAGAAAAATAAAAATAAGTTATAAATTAAGTATTGGGATTCCCCTGTTTATATTATTAGGTGTTTCCTATACATATTTAATATACATTGGATTATCTGGAGCATATGTACCTTATTCTATAATGGATTTTATTAAATTTAGTCTTCCTATTACTTTGTCCTCCTTAGTTTTCTATTTTATAAGACGAATAAACTGATGTTGATCAACTTCTGATAACGATAATTATGTAAATAAGCTGTCCATATGGACAGCTTATTGTATTTTTGGCTTAGCGTGGTTTTTTTCCGAAATGCTGGCGGTACGCCAGAAAGATAAACCCATTTAAAAACATTGTAGAATTTATGACAATTAACAGTAGATTTCTTAATTTCTATATATCTTTTTATCTTAAATATGACATTAACAAAAAAAATTAACATATTTCTAGATGCATATATGTAATAAAACCTAAAAAACTAGTTAATTTTATCCGATAGTGACAGATTAAACGGAATATTGAGTATTTTCCGTCAATTAGATATATTAATAGCATAATGCTAAATCTATTAAGAGAGGTAGAATATTGATGAAATCATATAAAAAAATGGCTGTAATGATGCCATTCGCATGTATGTTAAGTATAGGAGTAGTAAGTATGCCTACTACTTCTTTTGCAGATGCTACAAAAAGTACAATATTAAATGTTAATACAAAGAGTGATAATGTTTATAATGAAGATAAGTTTATACAAGATATAAAAGATAGAATGACTCCAGAAGGTACTGCAGCTAATCCAAATACTGCAACTAAATATGTATCTAAGCCCGAATATCATACTGATGTTAATAACTTAGATATAACAGCACATTTTGATAGTTGGGGACCTACACAACAAATAGAACTACTATCATACAAAAATGATGGATTAGTAGACCAAACATGGTATTCTCCTGAAAAAAGTATCAAAACAACAGAGTCTTTTACCTATTCAAACCAAGAAGGGGTTAAATTAGGAGTATCTTCAAAATCAACGTTAGCAGTTAAAATTCCTTTTGTTGCTGAAGGCGGTCAAGAGATTACACTTTCATCTGAATTTAATTATACTCATACAAGTTCTAACACATCTACTCATGAAGAACAAATTATATTTAAATCACAGCCTGTAATTTGTAAGGCTGGTTATACCACAACATATTTTGGTATAGTGAAAGCCGCTAATTTCTCAGGAACATTTAAAACAAAATCAAAAGTTCATGTTCCGAAACTATCCTACTATGATCAAAATGGATATGGATGGACGTGGCAGGAATCACGTCCTAATTTTTACAATTCAAAAGTGTATTATTTACTTACGAATGGTTCAAAACCAACACCATCATATTTGAACTTTGAATCTTATCTACAACCAGATAATAAAAATATACAAATACCAGTAGTAGATATTCAATCTGAGTTTAGCGGTGAAGGTGGTCATTATTCTGAGATATATGTTAAAGCAACTCCAATAGATGCACCAAATAAATCTGTTACACTGCCCCTTAAAGAATATCAAAATAGAGTAGCCAAAGGATTACCATTATAATAAGAACTAAATTTATATATGCTACAATCGTTTATATTTTGTTATTTCCTGTTGCAGAATCCTTGTTATAAGGATTCTTTTTTTGTATCAAAAATCTACAAAGAAAAAAGATAAGATCGGGAACACAATCTTATCTTTAGCACAAGGAGTAAACAAAGGGAATAACCATCATATTTTTATTATAATTTATTTTTGTTAATTTTGAATATTATAACTATAATTAACAATTATATCTATATTGAGAAATTTTTTGCAAAATTAGTTATAAAATGATTCAAAACTCCAAAGTAAACTTTTACCCAAAAGTTTACTTTCATTTTAAGAAGAATAAATGCCACCAAAACAAAAAAAGCCCCAAATTTTTCTTGAAAATAAGTTGGGTTTTTGAACCAGAAAAGTATATTTTTAACTATGAAAAAACAATAAATTTTTCCTTTTTTCCTACTTGCTAAATTCAGCAAGTAAAATTTTTTTAAAAGGATTAGGACTGTCAGTTCTACCCAAACTATTCCAATTGACAACCAACGTATGCTTGCCTCCAAGTTTACCCCCAGCAAAGGTAGTAAACCCTAGAATGCCACCTGTGTGTCCCCATATCGAGACACCGCTTGGAAGCTTAGTTTCATAGATTCCAAGACCATATCCATCCATTCCTTCTTTTCCTGTAGGCACAGTAGTAAGCATTTGTTTTAGTTGCTGTTCCTTCAGTAATTTGCCACCGAGCAAGTAAGAGAAGAATTTGTTTAAGTCGTCAGCAATAGAAATCATATCTCCAGCAGAGCTACCTGCACTTGGGTTATAATAAGTAACGTCTTTTAGCTCACTTGCTCCGTCTGGTTGGACATATCCACGGGCATGGTTAGTGCCTGGAATAACACTTGAATTGCCTGGTAGGAATGTATTCGACAATTCAAGTGGTTCAATAATCCGATTTTCAATCTCTTCCGCATAGCTGTTTCTGGTTACTTTTTCAATAAGAATGCCCAGTAATACGTATCCTGTGTTTGAATAAGACCAGCCCTCTCCTGGGGCAAAGTCTGGAGGGAGAGAAACCCCCATCTTCACTAACTCTTCAGCCGTATACGATTTTTTTATATCCGTAAAATCACCGTCTTTTGACCTTGAGTATTCAGCGATACCACTTGTATGGTTCAATATATGCCGAATAGTAATCTTGTTACCATCATATCCATTTCCTTGAATGACACCAGGCAACCAGTCTTCGATGTAGTCGTCTAGCTTCAGGCGATTCTCTCCAACTAATTGAAGTACAACTGTTGCGGTGAACGTCTTCGTCACACTCCCAATGCGAAAGCGAAAATCTGTTTTCATTGGTTTCTTGGTTCTCAGATCCGCTATTCCAGCGGCATATCCCCACGTTTTTCCACCCTCAGAAGTTTTAGCAAGTATCCCCGGGTATCCAAGTTGCAATGTATCCCGCATTGCTTGCTTGACGGAAGTACGATCTCGTTGAGTATTTGTTTGTAACGAAATAGATACATTTTGAGTAGGCTCTGCCTTTACAATTGAGGTTGATGTTGTATATAACAGGGAACTTCCAGCTATTAAAAGGGCCAGACTTGCACATGTAATTTGACTACGTATTTTCATAAGGCATTCCTCTCCTCTATTCATATTGTATAAGTGTTTGCTTACCGATCCTTACTTCCTGAAAAGACTTAGGGAAAGGCCCTCACGCATATAGATTAAAGCCCCAGTACAAAGGTATCTATCAATACCAACAATTTGAGCCATTTAAATCTCCATCCCTTCTATAACAAAATTATTCAATGGTATGAAAGCATATTATGTACCCTTAGTTATTGTTAGGATTAACACAACATGAGACATAGACCCAACCCATATTTCACTTTATTTATCCATGATATGTATTGAGAAAGAATGTAAATTCGAATCCTTTCCGTACCCCAACTATTGATCGTTTTTTTCACCTATTATAATTAGTTATTTAGAATTTCATTATAAAAAACTGTAAAAAAATAACGAGTTCCTTAACGAATAGGAAGTGGTTGAAAATATGTCTAAACGCACAATTATCTTTTTTGATATGGTGACCCCATCGCCATCAAGCTAAGGTTTTGAAGTACGCACTAAATGAAATTTTTCTTTCTCTACAGTTAGTTATTTTGAGAAGTCAGCTCATTTTTTGTTTTTGGGGTGTTTACTTTTCTTAAGTTGATGGATGGTGCTTCCCCTATAAGCTCAATAGGTCATAGTTGGAAAAAAAGTAAGGCTATGGCCTATTTTTACACGTATCTCGGCTGTATCCCTTTAACCGATGAATATTGCAAGTAAGAACGGCCCATTCAATATTTTCTATTCAAATATGATAGAATGAAGATATATCCAAAACGGAGGGAAAACAAATGAACTCAAACACAAAACAGTTTATTTATGATATCCAGCAAAGAAAGAACAATTATATAGAAAATGTATTAATAGCAATACAACACCCTCAAAAAGAGCAATCTGAACAAGTCATTCAAAATATAGTAGAGAAGATGGATATGATGATTAGTTTAGTTACTACTTACATGGCTATTGAATCCGAATCTACAAAAGAATTAAAAGAGCTTCAGGAAGAACTTATTCATGCTCAAGCATATATTCAAAAACGGAAATTTGAAGAAACACAGAGATAAAACCCTGTGTTTTTACTTGGTGGACTATGACATTAATTTTTTATAAATTTGATTATTGCTTTGGCATAATCCATACAATTTGTTGAATGCGTACAATATATGGCGCCGTATCTTCAATGAGCAAATGATCTGGTTTCACATCCTTTAATTTACCTCTTATATTGCCTCTTACAGTTTCAATAACCACATGTTTACCAATTACTGATTGTAATGTCTGATATACATAGGGATTAGGCACACTTACCATATGTTGTTCACTCAAGTCATTTCCTTTCGAATAACTCATTCTATAAGACTCCTTTCTAACTTGCATTCTTTCTACTAATATATGATATAAATCTTATAAATATACTAGAAGGATAATTCATTATAGAAACGAAAATACCATTTTAATAGAGTGCGGTTTCTATTTCTACGTTGCTAAAAAAATGATTTATATAAAGTTACTTTTACTAGTTAATAGGAGATGATAAAGGGATATTTTGAATATACATCTAGGTTGTTCCTTTCTGGATATATATCATTTTAAATACGCCCTTTATTAGAATAGTGCTCATACTTTTTTTGAGATTCCTTCGTAATACGTGCATTAAGTAAAATTGCTAACAATAAAAACACTCCATATTTTCCTCCTGTAGCTCCTATGATAATTACACTACTACAAACAAGTATAATTAATAGGATAAACGAAACTGAATAAATACGGTCATAATTCTTTGACATCTTTTCGTATTTTATGCGTTCTTTCCTTGCATCCATCTAAATTCCTCCTTTAAATTATCCATTTCACTATCAAATACATTTCGTCCTAAAAAAGGAAACAATATATCGTTATATAAATTAGTTTGTTTTTTTATCAACTAATTTATATAACGTAAAAAGAAACCCTACCAATATTAAGCTTTCTACCATGATAATCCAAACCCTCTCCTTCCTTTTAAACCCAACACCTTAAATAAAAGTAGCAGCAAACAAAAAGGATCCTCCCTTCTCTTAAAGGCTGATCCTTTTCTTCTTGCATGAAACTATTTTTAGCTATTCTTGATTAATTAGAATTACAGCTGGTCCATCTACACGAATTCCACCAACTTCGATTTTTTCATAAGGCTCAACTGTAATAGAGATGATCCCTTCTCGCTTCTTTAATTCATTACTTAATTCTTTTGTTAACATTTTTTTCATGTGTGAACTCCTTCTTATTACTTAATTTACTATTTGTATGTAAATAAAATTTAAAATGGTTTCCTGCTCTGGAAACCATTTTTTTGTAGTTGACCATATAGCGTTACCAGTTCGTTTATCAATTTTACGTAAAAAAGATAAACAATTACTAAACACTGTCTCATTAGATGTAAGAAACTCTTAAAGATAGCGGTTAAATTAATTGTTTTTTCTTCTAGAAATAATGACTTAGATAGTATATTACCTAAAACAATGAAAGCCCTACCTCTCTTTCATCCTTACGGCTCCTTGTCCGTGCCAGTGTGAATCAGGATTGCAAAAATCAAGTGACTATTTAATTGAGTTATTTGATGAAATTTCGAACGTTTGTAAAAAAAATTTGAAAATAAAAATGGATTAGATTGAAGTAATAACAAAAGAGGTTCCTACTCTAAAAGTGAGTTGAAGAAATTGAATGTCTTTGAAATGATTCGCTTTTAATACTCATCATATTCCCGAAAGATTTAGAATGTTTTCAGAGGATATAATACATTATTTATAATGAACCTTAACAGAAACTTTTTATTTGATTTTCAGTGATTCCTTTAATTAATTCTAGTTCACTGACCAAAAATCTATATGCATCATCCAACAATTTTTTTTCGCTTGTATTGAGTGCTTTTTCTTTCTTCATACGCATTAAATCCCGTACAACTTCAGCACCTTTTTGTATTTCACCTGTTTTTATTTTGTCCGTATTCACTTTATGCCTTTGTTTCCACGGCAGTAATTTACAGGATTCTTCATGCTGAAAAATGTGTATAATGTGTTTTAATGCAAGTATATCAGTAACTGGGCGTATATTCGAATTCAATATTTTACCCGTAGGAATCATGACTTGCATATTACTGATTGACATTTTTATGACATAATACTGTTGTTTTTTTCCTGAGAATTCTTTTTCTACTATGGCTTCAATTATACCTGCTCCGTGCATTGGATAAACAATGTTATCGCCAATTTGAAACATATAATCCACCTCCATATGTGGTAACCTTCTCAAGCTTAACACATATGTTGTTTTTTATCAAAAATTTTATAATATCATAAAATTATTTTTGTTGTCAATTTATTTTTTCTTTAAAAATCAAATTAAATAAAACCAGCACAAAAACCATAAGGAATGTGTTAGATTTCCAATAAAGGGAAGGGGAATTTCCCCTCGCATATTCTGAAACCTCTACTCATTAACGTAGATCTGTTTTCCCTTGAAAACGACCAAATCGATCCCTTATTTTTTTCAATCTTGTGTGGTACTCCAAAATCTCAATTCTTGCTTTTTCTGCAAGGGGGGCAATTGGTCGTAAGTCTTTTAACCCCCAATACTCAACCACTACATCAAGTACTTGATCAAAATATTGTAGTGGTCCATAGTTTGCTTCTTTTGCAATCACAGCCATTCTATTTTCAAAATCAGGCATGACTGCACCTGGCATTTTAAAATTCCTAATTACATTGGCAATATGGTAGCAATAATTTGGTTCCAATTCTAAATGAATTCGAATAACGTCTCGATAAAACGCATAATGAAGTGTTTCATCTTTTGCAAGACGGCGTAATAATGTAGCAAGATCTGAATCATGCTTACTTGCAACCTTAGCAACATTATTGTAAAACACCATCGTTGCAAGTTCTTGTAGCGTCGTATACGTCATGGCTTCTATTGGTGTATGAAAATCAGGCTCAAATCCACCCTCAACGACTGACTTTCTTAATTCATGGATTCGCTTAGGATTCACACTTCGAGTGAGTAGTAAATATGTCTCCAATAAATTCGAATGTTGATCCTCTTCTGAGGTCCAAGTATGAATGAAGTCTGTAATAACAGAAAGGGATCCTTTAAAAGTCGCAGATAAATACGTTGTAAACCATGGCAAATTCACTTCTGTTAATAAAGCTGTTTCAATGGCCGTAATTACACCAGAAGGAAGATTAACTTGACTTTCATCCCAAGGAACTCTTTTAAAGTCCATTCCCTTATCCCATGGCAAAAACTCATGATAACCCCAGTCTATCTTCTGCGCTCTTATTTTATGTTGTTCATACATTTCTTTTAAACGTGGTTCTAATCGAAAATCTAAATCATTCGTTAGCATACGAGTGCCCCCTTTTCTTACCATGGATATTCATCCTATTTTTATCCTTAAAAATTTTCTACAAATAAATATTACTTTCCTTTTTTTAAGTTAAACATAAAAAATTTGTAACAAAATTTTTTATGAACGCTATGTTTTCATATGATTTCTTCATATAAAAAGGGATACGGAGGGTAACATTCATGGATGATGATACTCGTCATGTTGTAAATCTTGTTGAGTGTAAAAAGATGCATGACTATAAAGAATCGTTTTATAATAAGTATTGATAGTATTTTATACAAACAATCAACCTATTTAGATGTAAAATACAGTTGATGAGATAGCCTTAAACTACAATTCCCAACAAGATCAATGTACATTGGCTATGATGAGTTAGACCAAATTTTGTGAAATAGCATACAACACAAAAGGAAGAGGCGATAAACATGCAGTCAACGGAAGCGCATATGAGGGAAAAACAACGTAGAGAAAAAATAGAAATTATATTTAGTCACAGGGTAAAAGGAGAGAGTTATTTTCATGGCTCTTCCTATCAATGGAAAAACATTGTATATCAAAATTATAATAGAATACAACAAAAAGAGTTGGAAGTTGAACAACTCATTTCGAAAATGGAAAAAGCAGGAGTTCGTTTTACGCAGCACCGTTCATTCATACACTATCCCGTCATTGATTTTGTAAAATATATAGCTAAGATTTATAATGAACCTCTCGAAATACAATAATTATATTTAAAGGAAACCCTTTAAAACGTTTATTTTCGGGGCTTTTTTAACTAAAACCTTAAAAAATCATTACAACATTCTTTTTATTCTCAATACTCTTCGGTTTTGTTATAATATCAATCATAACGTATTATATTCGTTTGTATATTTTCATATTTTGGGGATTTTATTACACCAAAAGACAACTCTTAATTGGAGTTGTCTTTTATTTTTTTCGATATACACAATACTATTCTGATACAAAAACATCAAGATTCTTATAAATAAAGAAAAGTAGGATTTCTAATAAGAGAGATCCTACTTTATTTCCTCATATTCCTTCATTATTTTATAAAACGTGTTTTTCTTTAGCTCTAACATTTACATAAACATAGTAGCTGTTATTTCTCCACTTTTCCATTAAGAATAAGTTTCTTCTATCATATGCATTTGTTGTTTGCTTAGGGTTGAAAGGTTCACCTGAGGACGTCCTAAATGTTTCCCTTGAGATTTAGCTACAGCAATCCCTTCTGCTCGTCGCTGATGGATTTTTTTACGCTCTTGATCTGCAACATAGGAAAGCAAAGATAAAAATTGATCTTCCATCAACCGACCCATGTCACACATTTCACGAAATTTACGGCTATCGAACAAAGTTTCATTTTCTAACAAGGGTATGTATAGTAATGGAACAGGATAAAGCAACAAGCATTAGTGGGCATAAAATAGCTATTTTATGTCCACTAATATAAGAAATAACCCTTAAAATGAATGTCCACTAGTGTTTGTTGCGTGATTTTGTTCCACTGCTACACATACCCCATATACGTCAATGATTATCATAAAGAAATAGTGAGCTTAATGTCTTTTCTTCACCTTTACATTTATTACAAAAAATGTTATTATTAAAATTAATTATTTTTGTTCGGTGTAAAGGATTTGTAACTTTTCACCTTTATGATCACTGAGAGCAAGGATAGTATTACATTGTGTGTGTTTACACACTAGGAGGCAATACAAATGGAAAAAGGTAATGTAAAATGGTTTAATGGCGAAAAAGGCTTCGGATTCATCGAACGTGAAGGTGGAGACGATGTATTCGTTCATTTCTCAGCGATTCAAGGCGAAGGTTACAAAACTTTAGAAGAAGGTCAAGCAGTGACTTTTGATTTGGAGCAAGGTCAACGTGGACCTCAAGCTTCAAACGTACGTAAAGCTTCTTAATTTTACAAAGCAGGGAAGGCAGGCTCTTTTATGGGAGTCTGCTTTTCTTTTTTCTGTGAAACTATTTTGAGAAGTCAGATCATTTTTTGTTTTTGGATATTTGCTTTTCTTAGCTAGATGGGCATCGGGCATTTCTTTTTCTTAGCTTGATAGCGATGTAGCGGGCCCCCTATTATTAGTTCTTTAAATAAAAACAATTTGTCGAATTATATATAACTACAGCCAACATGATATACTATAAATAAAATAGCCAGAAAGGTGATGAGTTTATGTACCAACAACAAAATAATAGGGATCGAGACCAAGAAATGATGTTTTCTATACAAGGAGTCCCAACAAATAAAGTTAACATGAATCAATTACCAAAATGGATTCGAATTTTTGGTTATAGTGCTTTTACCTTTATGGCATTAAGCGGTTTAGCGATGCTTATTTTAAGTATTTTTAGAAGTTAAAAAATATCTCAATTATAAATACAACTAGCATATAAACACAAAATATGAGTTTATATTTCATAAATAGACAATAAATACAAAATAAAGAAGAATCCATAATTTGTTGGATTCTTCCTTATTTATTTTTTACTTGCTAATCCATTTGGAGATAATAGGATAATGAAAATCTTTCCCTTGTAATACACTTAATATTCCTTTAAGTGGCCCGAAAAATAACAAAATAGTTAGGATTATATAAATTGGGGCTGTCCACAATATCATGGACATATTACTCACATTGATATCGGAATGGAACATAGAAAGCATTAAAGTCCTCATTACAAAAGTATTCCATATCCATACAATAATCCAAGTGAATAGCTGATAAACAGCCGTTTCAATAGCAATTATACGAAGTTTTTTTGATTTGAATATGAAATAAAAAATTAAGGGTATATAAAAAATTGTAATGCTAAAAAAAGTGAGAATGATGAAAGATAATAAAGTAATAATATGCATCATAAGTTCTAGGTTTTTTTCCTGAGATAAATTCATTTAGACTCCTCACATATGTAGATTTGATTCTCTTAAAGTTAACGATAACTCATTATAACACGCCATCTAATGTAACAAAAAATAATTTTTTGTTGGATTTTGTTACATCTTGTATTTGGAAATATGAACTACCCTAACTGTTAAATTTGCTGTATCAAAATACTGTATCAAAAATAATCCGCAACATTATTATTACAATCGCTTTTTGTTACAGGATAATCGGATAATGGAGATAAAATACAAACTATGGCTCAAAATTACATATATCTCGGATGAACCCCGTATAGAGAGTTTATCAAACTAATAAGGTGAATGAAAAAGAGTTCAAAAAACATGTTGAAGACGGTGTAATAACAAATTTCCTAAATTAAGATCTTTAGTTTCTTTTAAAGATCTATTGTAGGTTATTTAAAATGAAAAACAAAAAGAACTTGTAGGAATCCCTACAAGGGGTCACCATACATGCCCATCAACTTAAGATTTTTATAATACCCCAAAACAAAAAAATTGCCCATTTTCGCCTGAAGATGTCAATTTTCTCGTTTTGGGGTATTTGTTTGTCTTAGCTTGATGGTGATGTGGCGAGACCCCATCGCTATCAAGCTAAGATTATGCAAAGTCAATTTTAGGCGAGATTGTTTCTTTTTTCTAAAGGGCAAGTGTAGGTGATTAAAAGATTTGCATACGAAATAAACCCTAACGGGTTTCATTTTTTGAATTAAGCGGCTTGATTATCAGACATGGTACAATTGTAAACGACACCTAATATATCAAAGACCGTTTTTTTCTCATATCGATGAGATTTCCGCCCGTTTTGCTGTAGGAGATTGAACAGGCGAAGTAACACCTTTGATAGCTCTTGGGTGTTTTTTTGTATAGTTTGGAATAGAAGAAGAAAATAGTCTTTGATCATATATATGGCTTTATACTCACTAAGCTCTCGTTTTTTTTTCATTAGGAGTAATTGTCGCATTTGAAACATGATAGAAGAACAGAGTAGAATGGCAATCAATTGACCATATAAATGGCACTCCAATCGTTCTGGTTTTATCTTTTTACAATGATGAATTTGAAAGAATGACTTCCACGTTTTAAATAAAATTTCGATTTGCCAACGTAAAG
>NZ_FRBJ01000018.1:0-47264 GCF_900142585.1 Bacillus sp. bc15 | reverse complement strand
CAATTACGAATTTACCATATTTAGCATCTTCGTTAAGTTCAACCGTTTCGATTTTCGGCTTTTCGATTTCAATCATTAACTAAACCCTCCTTCAAAACGTCGAAACCCCGGTTAAACAAAGGTATAACCCCTGTCTAACCGAAAGTCCCCCTTAGGCAGTTCCCGATTGTGCACAACAAGCGATGTTTCTGTACGAAATTTCTCGATAATGCATCATATCCATTATAGACAAAAGGGAAAATTCTATACAGAAAAATTACACACGACGACGTTTTGGCGGACGACATCCATTATGAGGAACTGGAGTAACATCTCTAATTGCTGTTACTTCTAGACCTGCAGCTTGAAGAGCACGAATTGCAGCTTCACGACCAGCACCAGGACCTTTAACAGTAACCTCTAAAGTTTTTAAACCGTGCTCCATTGCAACTTTAGCAGCAGCTTCAGCAGCCATTTGCGCAGCGAATGGAGTAGATTTACGAGATCCACGGAAACCAAGTGCACCAGCACTAGACCAAGAAAGCGCGTTACCGTGAGTATCTGTAAGTGTTACGATTGTGTTGTTGAAAGTAGAACGAATATGAGCTATACCAGCTTCGATATTCTTTTTCACACGTTTTTTACGAGTGTTTGTTTTACGTGCCATTGTTAGTTCAACCTCCTTTACTTATTATTTCTTTTTATTTGCTACTGTACGACGTGGACCTTTACGTGTACGAGCATTGTTTTTAGAATTTTGACCACGAACTGGTAAACCACGACGGTGACGAAGACCACGGTAAGAACCGATCTCCATTAGACGTTTAATGTTAAGAGATACTTCACGACGAAGGTCTCCCTCAACTTTAATACGATCGATAACATCACGGATACGTCCTAATTCGTCTTCCGTTAAATCACGAACTCGTGTTTCTGAAGAAATACCAGCTTCAGTAAGAATTTTTTCAGCAGTTGTGCGACCAATGCCGAATACGTAAGTTAAAGAAATAACAACGCGTTTGTCTCGAGGAATATCTACACCTGCGATACGTGCCATTCTGAATGCACCTCCTTCTGATTAACCTTGTTTTTGTTTATGTTTAGGGTTTTCACAAATAACCATTACTTTTCCACGTCTACGAATAACTTTACATTTTTCGCAGATTGGTTTAACTGACGGTCTTACTTTCATGTCTCGAACCTCCTTAAAGATTACGGAGTGCTATATTATTTAAAACGGTACGTAATACGACCACGATTTAAATCGTACGGAGATAATTCTACCGTAACTTTGTCTCCTGGTAAAATACGAATGAAGTTCATACGGATTTTACCAGAAACGTGAGCCAATACGACATGCCCATTCTCTAATTCTACTTTGAACATAGCATTTGGCAACGTTTCAAGAACGGTACCTTCGACTTCAATTACATCATCTTTAGCCATTCAATAGTTCTCCCTTCTTCAAATCAGTAACATTTTACACTGCTCTGAAATCCCGGAGAGCCAGCTACTTATAAAGTGGTAAGGATTTCGTATCCTGCTTCTGTAAGAGCAATCGTGTGCTCAAAATGGGCACACCATTTACCATCTACCGTTACCACTGTCCAGTCATCAGATAGTGTTTTTACATATCGTCTTCCTTGATTCACCATCGGCTCAACACAGATGACCATTCCCGGCTTTAATCTAGGGCCTCTATTTGGTGGACCATAGTGCGGGATTTGAGGGTCCTCATGTAAGTCTTGCCCGATTCCGTGACCAACATACTCCCTAACGATCGAGAATCCATTCTCTTCAGCATGGGTTTGAACCGCATGTGAGATATTTGATAATCTCTCGCCTGGTTTTACTTGTTCTAGACCAAGATACAACGATTTTTCTGTGACATCAAGTAGCTTTTGAACAGATTCAGAAATGTTTCCAACTGGATACGTCCATGCAGAATCTCCATGGTACCCATTGTATTTCGCACCAATATCGATACTGATGATATCGCCCTCTTTGAGCTTGCGCTTTCCTGGAATTCCGTGTACAAGCTCTTCATTTACAGAAGCACATATGCTCCCCGGAAATCCGTTGTATCCTTTAAAAGATGGCGTAGCACCATATTTTTGAATCGTCTTTTCCGCTATTTGATCGAGCTCTTTCGTTGTAATTCCTGGAGTAATGTGCTGTTTCAACTCTTGATGAGTTAAAGCAACGATTCTGCCAGCTTCTCGCATGATTTCTATCTCGCGAGGAGTTTTGCAGATGATCATTACGCTAAGCCTCCGATGAGAACATCGATATCAGCAAATACTTTATTGATATCTTGCTCACCATTAATGCTTTTTAAGTAACCAAGCTCGTCGTAGAAATCAAGCAAAGGTTTTGTTTGCTTAATATTCACATCTAAACGATTTGCTACAGTTTCTTCATTGTCATCAGAGCGTTGGTATAATTCGCCACCACATTTATCGCACACATCAGCTGTTGCTGGTGGATTGAATTCTAAGTGGTAAGTCGCACCGCACTCTTTACAAATGCGACGGCCTGTAAGGCGTTTTAATAACAACCCTGAATCCACATTAATGTTTAAAACATAGTCGATTTTTTTGCCAAGATCTTTCATAATCTCTTCAAGAGCTGATGCTTGTGCAACAGTTCGTGGGAAACCGTCTAGTAAGAAACCTCTTACGCAGTCTTCTTGACTTAAACGTTCACGAACAATTCCGATTGTAACTTCATCTGGAACAAGTGCACCTTTATCAATAAAAGATTTTGCTTGTAGACCCATTTCAGTTTCAGCCTTCATAGCTGCACGGAACATATCTCCTGTTGAAATGTGAGGGATGTTATACTTGGCTACAATCTGTTCGGCTTGTGTACCTTTACCAGCACCAGGAAGCCCCATTAAAATTAAGTTCATCCTTGTTCCCCCTCAGTACATGAGCATGTAGGGAAGATGGTTCTTCCCACTTACTCACTGCTTGATAAACCCTTTGTAATGGCGTTTTACCAGTTGGCTTTCTAGCTGCTTCATTGTTTCTAAAGCAACGCCGACAACGATTAACATACTCGTTCCACCAATCTGTGCAGATGGAGGAAGATTTCCCAATTTCGTAAAGATAACTGGTAAGATTGCAATCGCTGCTAGGAAAATTGATCCTACAAAGGTCAAACGATACAAGATTTTTGTTAGATATTGTTCTGTATTCTTACCCGGACGAATACCTGGAACATATCCACCTTGCTTGTTTAGATTCTCTGACATTTGCTCTGGATTAACCTGAACAAACGCATAGAAATATGTGAAGGCTACAATGAGCGCAACATATATGATCATTCCCACTGGGTGAGAATAGTTAAAGTTTGCAATAATCCACTGCGATACATCATGTTTCGGGAAGAACTGTGCAATAGTTGGAGGTGTAATTAAGAATGAAACAGCAAAAATGACTGGAATAACACCCGCACTATTTACCTTAAGCGGTAAATGTGTGTTTTGTGCTCCAGCATGATTCCCATTCCCTCCTGTTACACGCTTCGCGTATTGAATTGGGATCTTTCTAACAGCTTGTTGAATGAAAATAACACCAACAATAACTGCTAGCACAGCTAGTAAAATCAATGCAACTTTAACGATACTCATGAACAATTGATCTCCGATATTTTGAAACTGTTGTTGATACACTTGAGATATAACACTTGGGATCGCTGCAGCAATACCGCCAAAGATAAGGATGGAAATACCATTACCCACACCTTTAGCTGTAATCTGTTCGCCTAACCACATTAAAAATGCAGTACCAGCAGTCAGTACCGTAGCAATGTATAAATAAGTGCTCCAACCAGGATTCAAAATTAATTGCCCACCTACCATACCGTTAAAACCGATTGACATACCAAACCCCTGAATAAACGCAAGAACAATTGTAAAGTAACGCGTGAATTGCGTTAGTTTACGACGGCCCATTTCACCTTGCTTCGACCATTCCGAAAATTTAGGAACAACATCCATCTGCAATAATTGCACGATGATGGATGCTGTAATATACGGCATGATTCCCATCGCAAAGATGGAGAAGTTTTTCAAGGCGCCACCGCCAAATGTATTTAGAATACCTAAAGCATTTAATTGGTCTTGTGCTTTCAGTACGTCTCCATTTGTAAATGGCACTGGGATAAACGTGCCAATCCTGAATACGATTAACATCGCTAAAGTGAATAATATTTTACGTCTTATCTCAGCAACGCGCATAAAGTTGGAGATTGTACGAAACATTAGATCACCTCAACTGATCCGCCAGCTGCTTCAATTGCTTCTTTAGCACTTGAAGAGAACTTGTGCGCTTTAACAGTTAGTTTTTTCTCTACTGCTCCGCTTGCAAGAATTTTAACACCGTCGTTTAACTTGCTGATAACGCCAGTTTCCAGCAATAATTCAGGTGTTACTTCTGTACCATCTTCAAAACGATTTAACGTTGATAAGTTTACAATAGTAAACTCTTTACGGTTAATGTTTGTGAAGCCGCGTTTTGGTAAACGACGGAATAATGGAGTTTGACCACCTTCGAAGCCAAGACGAACACCGCCACCAGAACGTGCGTTTTGTCCTTTATGACCTTTACCAGCAGTTTTACCGTTACCAGAACCGATACCACGACCGACACGGTTACGTACTTTACGAGAACCTTCTGCAGGTTTTAATTCATGAAGTTTCATTCCCAGGCACCTCCTTATATTAATGAGTTATCCTTAAGCTTCTTTTACAGTTAAAAGGTGAGAAACTTTGTTGATCATACCAAGAATAGCAGGAGTTTCTTCCTTAACTACAGTTGAATTCAACTTTTTAAGACCTAAAGCTTCTACCGTCGCACGTTGATCTTGTGGACGACCAATTACACTACGAGTGAGGGTAATTTCTAACTTTTTCGCCATTTGTTTTCCCTCCTTAACCTAGTAGCTCTTCTACAGATTTACCGCGTAATTTTGCAACATCTTCAGCGCGCTTAAGTTCGCTTAATCCGTTCACAGTAGCGCGAATCATGTTGATTGGTGTGTTAGAACCAAGAGATTTCGAAAGAATATCTTGTACACCAGCTAATTCAAGTACCGCACGAACAGGTCCACCAGCAATAACACCAGTACCTTCAGCAGCAGGTTTTAAGAATACTTCACCAGCTCCAAAGTGACCGTTGATTGTGTGTGGAATTGTTGTACCAACTAATGGTACAGCGATTAAGTTTTTCTTAGCGTCTTCGATAGCTTTGCGGATTGCGTCTGGTACCTCTTGTGCTTTACCAGTACCGAATCCAACATGACCGTTTTTATCGCCAACTACAACTAGTGCAGCAAAGCGGAAACGACGACCACCCTTAACAACTTTCGCGACACGATTTATCGTAACTACACGTTCTTCAAGTTCTAATTTACTTGGGTCAATGCGATGCATCAATTTTCCCTCCTTTGACCATTAAAATTGTAATCCAGCCTCACGAGCAGCTTCAGCTAGAGCTTTAACACGGCCATGGTATAAGTAACCACCGCGATCAAATACTACTTCTTTAACGCCTTTCTCTACAGCACGCTTAGCAACTGATTCTCCAACTTTCGTAGCAGCTTCAGTATTGCTAGTACCGTTAAGAGCAAGGTCTTTATCAAGAGTAGATGCACTTACTAACGTTACACCATTCACATCATCAATAACTTGAGCGTAAATATGTTGGTTAGAACGGAACACGTTTAAACGTGGACGCTCTGCAGTACCAGTAAGTTTAGCACGTACACGTGCATGTCTTTTCTTACGAGTCGCATTTTTATCAGCTTTAGTGATCATTTTCTTGTCACTCCTTTCTCTCACCTAACGGGTTTACTTAGCAGTTTTACCTTCTTTACGACGAACAACTTCGCCTTCGTAACGAATACCTTTACCTTTGTAAGGCTCAGGAGCACGTACAGCACGGATGTTAGCAGCAAATTCGCCAACACGTTGCTTGTCGATACCTTTAATTACGATTTTAGTTGGTGCAGGTACTTCAACTTCAAGACCTGCTTCCGGAGTCATTTCTACTGGATGAGAATAACCTACGCTTAAAACAAGTTTATCTCCTTGTTTTTGAGCACGGTAACCAACACCGACTAATTCAAGTCCGCGTGCGAAACCTGCAGTTACACCTTCAACCATGTTTCCGATTAAAGCACGAGTTGTACCGTGTAATGCACGGTGTTCCTTCTGTTCAGATGGACGCTCAACTGTTAGTGTATTTTCTTCAATTTTGATAGACATATCAGCATTGAATTTACGAGTTAATTCACCTTTAGGGCCTTTTACTGTTACAGTATTGTCTTCTGCAATTGTAATAGTAACACCTGCAGGGATTTCAAGAATCTTTTTACCAATACGAGACATGTGGTCACACCTCCGTTCGTTTTAAATATATATTACCAAACGTATGCTACTACTTCTCCACCAGTTTGTAATTGACGAGCGTCTTTGTCTGTCATTACTCCCTTAGATGTAGAAACAAGAGCGATACCTAATCCGTTAAGTACACGTGGTACTTCGTCAGCTTTAGCGTAAACGCGTAAGCCAGGTTTACTGATACGTTTTAATCCAGTGATTACACGTTCATTGTTTGCACCATATTTCAGGAAAATACGAAGGATACCTTGTTTGTTATCCTCGATGTATTCTACATCACGAATGAAACCTTCACGTTTTAAAAGTTCAGCGATCTCTTTTTTGATTTTAGAAGCAGGAACCTCTAATTTCTCATGACGTACCATGTTCGCATTACGGATGCGAGTAAGCATGTCTGCAATTGGATCTGTCATCACCATGTGTTTTACCTCCTTCCCATTTGTGGGTTTTACCAACTAGCTTTTTTAACACCAGGAATTTGACCTTTATATGCAAGTTCACGGAAACAAATACGGCAAAGTTTAAATTTGCGGTATACAGAATGCGGACGACCGCAGCGTTCGCAACGTGTATACTCTTGTACTTTAAACTTAGGAGTACGCTTTTGTTTCGCTATCATAGATTTTTTAGCCACGTTTTCGCCTCCTCTACTTAGCGTTGGCTTCCATTATTTTTGGAATGGCATACCGAATTGTGTTAAAAGTTCACGAGCTTCTTCATCAGTTTTCGCTGTAGTAACGATTACGATGTCCATACCGCGTACTTTGCTTACTTTATCATAATCAATCTCAGGGAAGATAAGTTGCTCTTTAACACCTAATGTGTAGTTCCCACGACCATCGAATGATTTCTTAGAAACACCACGGAAATCACGTACACGTGGTAAAGAAACCGATACTAATTTGTCGAAGAACTCATACATTTGCTCGCCGCGTAAAGTTACTTTCGCACCGATTGGCATACCTTCACGAAGACGGAAACCAGCGATTGATTTTTTAGCACGAGTTACAACAGGTTTTTGACCTGCGATTTGTGTTAATTCTTCTACTGCATTGTCTAAAGCTTTTGAGTTAGATACCGCGTCACCAACACCAGTGTTGATTACGATCTTTTCGATTTTCGGTACTTCCATCACAGATTTATAGTTAAACTTGCTCACTAGAGCAGGAGTAATTTCCTTTTGGAACTTCTCTTTAAGGCGATTCAATGAAGTGACCTCCTTTCTTAAGAAAATTATTTATCTAATAATTCACCAGATTTTTTTGCAATACGAACTTTTTTACCATCTTCTACTTTGAAGCCTACGCGAGTAGGTTCACCTGTTTTCGGATCTAAAATCATAACGTTAGAAACGTGAATAGGTGCTTCTTTAGTAATAATTCCACCTTGTGGATTTAATTGAGATGGCTTAGAGTGTTTTTTAACGATGTTAACACCCTCAACGATAACACGGTTTTGCTTTGGGAAAGCCACAAGGATAACGCCTTGTTTTCCTTTGTCTTTACCAGTGATTACCTGTACTTTATCACCTTTTTTTACATGCATCTTAATTCTGCACCTCCTTAGCAAGGCAATACCTTAAATTATAGAACTTCTGGAGCTAAAGAAACGATCTTCATGAAGTTGCTATCACGTAATTCACGAGCTACTGGTCCGAAGATACGAGTACCACGTGGGCTCTTATCGTCTTTAATGATAACCGCTGCGTTTTCATCAAATTTGATGTAAGAACCGTCCGGACGACGAGCTCCGCTCTTCGTACGTACTACTACTGCTTTAACAACGTCACCTTTTTTAACAACGCCACCTGGTGTTGCTTGTTTTACCGTAGCAACGATAATGTCACCAATGTTAGCATATTTACGACCAGAGCCGCCTAATACTTTAATTGTTAAAAGTTCACGTGCACCAGAGTTGTCAGCAACTTTCAAACGAGATTCTTGTTGGATCATGTTATGAAACCTCCCTTCGGACTAAAAATTCCGATTCGTCTATTTAGATAATAACCGCTTCTTCAACGATTTCAACTAAACGGAAACGCTTAGTAGCAGAAAGCGGGCGAGTTTCCATGATTTTAACGATATCGCCAAGTTTCGCTTGGTTTTGCTCATCATGGGCTTTGTACTTCTTAGAATACTTAACACGTTTTCCGTACAAGGAATGAGTTTTGTAAGTTTCAACTAAAACTGTAATCGTTTTGTCCATTTTGTCAGACACTACACGACCAGTATAAACTTTGCGTTGGTTACGTTCGCTCACTATGCAAACCTCCCCTCAATTTATCGATTAATTCCGATCTCTCTTTCACGAACTACAGTTTTCATACGAGCAATTGCTTTACGCACTTCACGAATGCGAGTTGGATTCTCTAATTGTCCTGTAGCAAGTTGGAAGCGAAGATTAAACAACTCTTCCTTTAAAGCTTTAACTTTTGTTTCGATTTCGGCAGTGGTTAATTCACGAATATCATTAGTTTTCATTAGATTCACCACCATTTTCTTCACGTTTTACGAATTTACATTTCACAGGTAACTTGTGAGCTGCAAGACGTAATGCTTCGCGTGCTACCTCTTCAGATACACCCGCGATTTCGAACATAATTTTCCCAGGTTTTACTACTGCTACCCAGCCTTCTGGTGCCCCTTTACCGGAACCCATACGTACTTCTAGAGGTTTTGCAGTGTAAGGTTTAGAAGGGAAAATTTTAATCCATACTTTACCGCCACGTTTCATGTAACGAGTCATTGCACGACGAGCAGCTTCGATTTGACGGTTTGTAATCCATGAAGCAGCTTGTGCTTGTAAACCGAATTCACCGAAAGCAACTTCAGTTCCACCTTTAGCACGACCACGCATTTTACCACGATGCTCTCTACGATATTTTACGCGTTTTGGCATTAACATATTATTTTCCTCCTTCCTCAGAAGCTTTCTTTTTTGTAGGAAGGACTTCTCCACGGTAGATCCATACTTTTACGCCTAATTTACCGTATGTTGTATCAGCTTCAACTGCTGCATAGTCAATATCAGCGCGAAGTGTATGAAGTGGAACAGTTCCTTCACTGTAAGATTCTGCACGAGCGATATCAGCTCCGCCAAGACGACCAGAAACCTGTGTTTTAATACCTTTAGCACCTGCACGCATAGCACGTTGAATAACTTGCTTTTGTGCACGACGGAATGATACACGGTTTTCTAATTGACGAGCGATGTTTTCGCCTACTAATTTAGCGTTAAGATCAGCTCTCTTAACTTCTAAAATGTTGATGTGTACACGCTTGCCTGTTAATTGGTTAAGAGCTTTACGAAGTGCTTCAACTTCAGTACCACCTTTACCAATTACCATACCAGGTTTTGCAGTGTGAATTGTAACATTTACACGATTTGCTGCACGTTCGATTTCTACTTTAGCAACAGCAGAATCTTTTAAGCGTACATTAATGTACTCACGGATTTTGATGTCTTCATGTAATAATGTAGCGTAATCTTTCTCAGCGAACCAACGAGATTCCCAGTCACGGATAACACCGACACGAAGACCAATTGGATTAACCTTTTGACCCATCGATTATCCCTCCTTCTTTTCTGATACCACAACTGTAATGTGGCTTGTGCGTTTGTTAATTTGGCTTGCACGACCCATTGCACGTGGACGGAAACGTTTCAACGTTGGACCTTCGTCAACGAAGACTTTTTCAACAACTAGGTTGTTAATGTCCATCTCATAATTGTGCTCTGCATTTGCGATTGCAGATTTTAAAACTTTTTCTACAACTGGAGAAGCAGTTTTTGGTGTGTGGTTAAGGATAGCAATCGCTTCACCCACTTGCTTACCTCGGATTAAGTCTACTACTAAACGAACTTTACGAGGAGCAATACGAACTGTTCTCGCTACTGCTTTAGCTTGCATTGAAGTGCCTCCTCTCATTATCTTCTAGTTTTCTTATCGTCAGCAAGGTGACCTTTATACGTACGAGTTGGTGCGAATTCACCTAACTTATGGCCAACCATATCCTCAGTGATGTACACAGGTACGTGTTTACGACCATCATATACAGCGATTGTGTGTCCGATGAACTGAGGGAAGATTGTTGAACGGCGAGACCAAGTTTTAACAACTTGTTTTTGCTCAGATGCAACTAATTTTTCCATTTTGCTCATTAAGTGATCATCGACAAATGGTCCTTTTTTTAAGCTACGAGCCATTTTGGTGCCTCCCTTCGTGATTGGCGTACGGTTCTAGAAATGAACCGTACTACAATCCCATTATTTTTTACGACGACGAACGATGAATTTGTCAGACGCTTTGTTTTTCTTACGAGTCTTGAATCCAAGAGTTGGTTTACCCCATGGAGACATTGGAGACTTACGTCCGATTGGAGAACGTCCTTCACCACCACCGTGTGGGTGATCAACCGGGTTCATTACAGAACCACGAACTGTTGGGCGTTTACCTAACCAGCGAGAGCGACCTGCTTTACCGATTTTGATAAGTTCGTGTTGTTCGTTACCTACTTGACCGATTGAAGCGCGACAAGCAGATAATACAAGACGTACTTCACCAGAAGTTAAACGTACAAGTACGTATTTACCTTCTTTACCAAGTACTTGAGCAGATGTACCAGCAGAACGAACTAATTGTCCGCCACGACCAGGCTTAAGCTCGATGTTATGAACAACAGTACCTACTGGAATGTTGATTAATGGTAATGCGTTACCGATTTTGATGTCAGCTTCTGGGCCAGACATAACTTCCATACCTACTTCTAAAGATTTAGGAGCAAGAATGTAACGTTTTTCACCGTCAACGTAGTTAATTAATGCGATATTCGCAGAGCGGTTTGGATCGTATTCGATCGTAGCAACGCGTCCTGGAATTCCATCTTTGTTACGCTTAAAGTCGATGATACGGTATTGACGCTTATGTCCGCCACCTTGATGACGTACAGTAATTTTACCTTGGTTATTACGACCAGCCTTCTTGCTTAAAGGAGCAAGTAATGACTTTTCGGGTCTGTCAGTCGTGATTTCAGCGAAATCATTCGTAGTCATATTACGACGACCGTTAGTAGTTGGATTATACTTTTTAATTCCCATCTCAATTTCCCTCCTTCTTTAGTAAGAATTAAACGCCTTGGAAGATTTCGATTTCTTTGCTGTCAGCAGTTAGCTTAACGATTGCTTTACGACGACGGCTAGTAAAACCAGCGTGACGACCAACGCGTTTTGCTTTCGGCTTGTAGTTCATGATGTTCACTTTTTCTACTTTAACACCAAAGATCGCTTCAAGAGCATCTTTAACTTCTGTTTTATTAGATTTAACGTCCACATCGAACGTGTATTTTTTTTCAGCCATCATTTCCATAGAACGTTCAGTGATAACTGGGCGCTTAATGATATCACGAGGATCTCTCATTATGCAAGCACCTCCTCTACTTTTTCCACTGCCGCTTTTGTCATGATTAGCTTATCATGATGAAGCACGTCTAAAACGTTTACGCCATCAGCAGTGATTACTGTTACTCCAGGGATATTGCGAGCAGATAACTCTACAGATTCGTTTGCATCAGCAGTTACGATAAGAGCTTTCTTCTCAACAGTTAATCCTTTAAGTACTGCTAGCATGTCTTTTGTTTTTGGTGCATTTAACACTAGGTCTTCAAGAACTACAATGTTGTTCTCAACTACTTTAGTAGCTAATGCAGATTTGATTGCTAAACGACGAACTTTCTTAGGAAGTTTGTACGCATAGCTTCTTGGTGTAGGTCCGAATACCGTACCACCACCACGCCATTGAGGAGAGCGGATAGACCCTTGACGAGCACGTCCAGTTCCTTTTTGACGCCATGGTTTACGACCACCACCGCGAACTTCAGAGCGAGTTTTTACTTTGTGTGTACCTTGACGTAAAGATGCACGTTGCATCATTACAGCTTCGAAAAGTACAGCTTCATTTGGTTCGATACCGAAAATAGCTTCAGCTAATTCGATTTCACCAACCTGTGAACCAGTTTGGTTATATACAGTAACTTTTGGCATTGGAATTCCTCCTTCCTATTGTGAATTATTTGCTAACCTTCACAGCGCCTTGAACAACTACAAGAGATTTCTTAGCACCTGGAACGTTACCTTTTACTAGTAATAAGTTGCGCTCAGTGTCAACTTGAACGATTTCTAAGTTTTGGATAGTAACTTGGTCTCCACCCATACGTCCAGCAAGTTTTTTGCCTTTGAATACACGGTTCGGAGCAACTGGGCCCATTGAACCTGGACGACGGTGATAGCGAGAACCATGAGACATAGGTCCGCGAGATTGTCCGTGGCGTTTGATAACACCTTGGAAACCTTTACCTTTAGAAATTCCTGTTACGTCAACGATTTCACCTGCAGCGAAAACTTCAACTTTTACCTCTTGACCAACCTCTAATCCGTCCACGTCTGCATCGCGGATTTCGCGAATGAAGCGCTTAGGAGTTGTAGATGCTTTAGCAGTGTGGCCTTGTTCAGGTTTGTTAGTTAACTTTTCACGTTTATCTTCAAATCCTAACTGGATTGCATTGTAGCCATCAGTTTCAGTTGTTTTCTTTTGAAGAACAACGTTTGGATTAGCAGCGATAACTGTTACTGGGATTAACTCACCGTTCTCAGCAAATACTTGAGTCATACCGATCTTTCTTCCTAAGATTCCTTTGGTCATGAGTTACACCTCCTACATTTTTAAGTTATATAATTTATAGTTTGATTTCGATATCTACACCAGACGGTAAGTCTAAACGCATTAATGAATCTACTGTTTGTGGAGTAGGACTCACGATATCGATTAAACGTTTGTGTGTGCGCATTTCGAATTGCTCACGAGAATCTTTGTACTTATGAACAGCACGAAGAATTGTGTAAATAGTCTTCTCAGTTGGTAATGGGATCGGACCAGAAACTGTTGCCCCAGAACGCTTAGCTGTTTCTACAATTTTCTCAGCTGATTGATCAAGAATACGGTGATCATAAGCTTTTAAACGGATACGAATTTTTTCTTTTGCCATTATTTTCCCTCCTTCGTTCGCCTATTTCTAAAATAGACCTTCTCCATGGAAATTTCCCCACACCATGCCATGGCAAAGCGGCCGGGTGTGTCAGCAACCTTCCACTTCATCGCAGTCAAAGACCAACATTGTCTATTATACAATGTTATTCGTCTAGATGCAAGCATCTTTTTGTTTGCATCTGCTTTTCTCTACTTTTGCTATTATACATGGCACTTTAAAGAATTTCAAGTTTTCATCTAACAGAATTCGTTTTACAGTTTCTGGATTATATTTTGTTGTTTTTATATTACTATAGAAGAAACTCGTCAAAACAAAAAAACACACTCTTCTTCTTTATATAAACGCAAACAAAAAACCTAAGGGAAAATCCCTTAGGTTTTTTTATATCAGCTAAGATTACTCAACGATAGTAGCAACTACACCGTAACCTACTGTACGTCCACCTTCACGAATAGAGAATTTAGTTCCCTCTTCGATAGCGATTGGAGCGATAAGTTCGATAGTCATTTCGATGTTGTCACCAGGCATTACCATTTCAGTACCTTCTGGTAATTGGATGATACCAGTTACGTCAGTTGTACGGAAGTAGAACTGAGGACGGTAGTTAGCGAAGAATGGAGTGTGACGTCCACCTTCTTCTTTAGATAATACGAAAACTTCAGCTTTGAATTTAGCGTGTGCTTTTACAGAGCCAGTTTTAGCAAGAACTTGTCCACGTTGGATGTCTTCACGAGCAACCCCACGAAGAAGAGCACCGATGTTGTCTCCAGCTTGAGCTTGGTCAAGAAGTTTACGGAACATTTCTACACCAGTTACAGTTGTAGAAGCATTCTCTTCAGCAAGACCGATGATTTCTACTACGTCACCAACTTTAACGATTCCGCGCTCTACACGACCAGTTGCAACTGTACCACGACCTGTGATAGAGAATACATCCTCGATAGGCATTAAGAATGGTTTGTCAGTTTCACGTTCTGGAGTTGGGATGTAAGCATCAACTTCAGTCATTAATTCAATGATTTTTGCTTCCCAATCAGCTTCTCCTTGAAGAGCTTTAAGAGCAGAACCTTTGATTACAGGAATGTCGTCGCCTGGGAATCCGTATTCAGATAATAGGTCACGAACTTCCATTTCTACTAATTCTAATAATTCTTCGTCGTCTACCATGTCGCATTTGTTCAAGAATACAACGATGTAAGGAACACCTACTTGACGAGAAAGAAGGATGTGCTCACGTGTTTGAGGCATTGGGCCATCAGCAGCAGATACTACTAAGATACCGCCGTCCATTTGAGCAGCACCAGTGATCATGTTTTTAACATAGTCAGCGTGACCTGGGCAGTCAACGTGTGCATAGTGACGAGTTTCAGTTTCGTACTCAACGTGTGCAGTTGAGATTGTGATTCCGCGCTCTCTTTCTTCTGGAGCAGCGTCGATTTGATCGTATCCGCGTGCTTCAGCACCACCAGCTTTTGCAAGAACTGTAGTGATCGCAGCAGTTAATGTAGTTTTACCATGGTCAACGTGGCCGATTGTACCGATGTTAACATGGGGTTTAGAACGTTCGAATTTAGCTTTAGCCATTCTAAATTCCTCCTTAGTTTATATAGGTTATTTTATATTTAGACTAGAAAGCGAAACTTACGTCCCACTTTCTAAGCTTACATAAGTAGTTATACTCGAACAATTGATAAAAATCAATTATTCGCCTTTATTTTTTTTAATAATTTCTTCTGAAACAGACTTCGGTACTTCTTCATAATGATCAAATGTCATTGAGAATGTTCCGCGTCCTTGAGTGTTAGAACGTAATGCTGTCGCATAACCGAACATTTCAGAAAGTGGAACCATAGCGCGAACAACTTGTGCGTTACCGCGAGCTTCCATACCTTCTACACGTCCACGACGAGATGTTACGTCACCCATGATGTCTCCCATGTACTCTTCAGGAATTACAACTTCAACTTTCATCATTGGCTCAAGAATTACTGGGTTACATTTAGAAACCGCAGCTTTAAGTGCCATAGATGCAGCGATTTTGAACGCCATCTCAGATGAATCGACATCATGGTAAGAACCGTCAACTAATGCTGCTTTAATGTCAACTAGTGGGTAACCAGCTAGTACACCATTTTTAAGTGAGTCTTCAAGACCCGCTCCAACAGCTGGGATGTATTCACGTGGAACTACACCGCCGACGATTTTGTTTTCGAATTCAAATCCTTTACCTTCTTCGTTAGGTGCAAACTCAATCCAAACGTGACCGAATTGTCCACGTCCACCAGATTGACGAGCAAACTTACCTTCAACTTTCGCAGCAGCGCGGAAAGTTTCACGGTATGCTACCTGAGGAGCACCAACGTTTGCTTCGACTTTGAATTCACGGCGCATACGGTCAACGATGATATCAAGGTGAAGTTCACCCATACCAGCGATGATAGTTTGGCCAGTTTCTTGGTCAGTGTGAGCACGGAATGTTGGATCTTCTTCAGAAAGCTTAGATAATGCTGTACCCATTTTATCTTGGTCAGCTTTAGATTTTGGTTCGATAGCTACAGAGATAACTGGCTCTGGGAATTCCATAGACTCAAGGATAACAAGGCTCTTCTCGTCACAAAGAGTATCACCAGTAGTAGTATCTTTTAAACCTACAGCAGCAGCGATATCACCAGCGTAAACTGTTGAAATCTCTTCACGGCTGTTAGCGTGCATTTGTAGGATACGTCCTACACGCTCACGCTTACCTTTAGTTGAGTTTTTCACGTATGATCCAGAGTTTAACACACCAGAGTACACACGGAAGAACGTTAACTTACCAACATAAGGGTCAGTCATGATTTTGAATGCTAAAGCTGCGAATGGTTCTTCATCGCTAGACTTACGTTCTACTTCTTCATCTGTATCCGGAAGAGTACCTTTAATAGCAGGTACATCTAATGGAGATGGTAGGTAGTCGATAACTGCGTCTAACAGAATTTGAACACCTTTGTTTTTGAATGCAGAACCACAGATTACTGGGAAGAATTCTACAGAAGTTGTAGCCTTACGGATACCAGCTTTAAGCTCTTCTACAGTGATTTCTTCACCTTCTAGGTACTTCATCATCATTTCTTCATCAAGCTCAGCTACCGCTTCAATAAGCTTTCCACGGTATTCTTCAGCTAGTTCTTTGTGCTCTTCAGGAATTTCGACACGCTCGATGTCTGTTCCTAAATCGTTACCGTACATGTAAGCACACTCTTCAACAAGGTCAATGATACCATTGAACTCATCTTCAGCACCGATTGGTAACTGAATTGGATGTGCGTTTGCTTGTAAACGATCGTGGATTGTTCCTACAGAGTATAAGAAATCTGCACCGATCTTATCCATTTTGTTAACGAATACGATACGAGGTACACCGTAAGTAGTAGCCTGACGCCAAACAGTTTCTGTTTGTGGTTCTACACCAGATTGTGCATCAAGTACTGCTACCGCACCATCAAGTACGCGTAAAGAACGTTCTACTTCTACTGTGAAGTCTACGTGTCCTGGAGTATCAATGATGTTTACACGGTGACCTTTCCATTGAGCTGTAGTTGCAGCAGAAGTAATTGTGATACCACGCTCTTGCTCTTGCTCCATCCAGTCCATCTGAGATGCACCTTCATGAGTTTCACCGATTTTATGAATACGTCCTGTGTAATACAGAATACGCTCAGTTGCTGTTGTTTTACCAGCATCGATGTGAGCCATGATACCAATATTACGAGTGTTTTCTAAAGAGAACTCTCTTGTCATTTGGTGTCTTGCTCCTTCCATATATGGATTGGATTTTTTATTTTAAGTAGCAAAAAAGCCACTTTATATTGTTACATATGCCAGTGTCCAGTACCCTCATTATGTAAAACGAGCGCCCAACGAAAGGGAGAGGCATTCTCCCTCTCCACACTTCCATAAGCGACAAATAAAGCGGTTTATGCATACATTTATTTTACGTTGAATCCTACCAACGGTAATGAGCAAATGCTTTGTTAGCTTCTGCCATTTTATGAGTGTCTTCACGTTTCTTAACAGATGCACCAGCGTTGTTAGCTGCATCTAAGATTTCGTAAGCTAGACGCTCTTCCATAGTTTTTTCACCACGAAGACGAGCATAGTTTACTAACCAGCGAAGACCTAAAGTTGTACGGCGTTCTGGACGAACCTCAACTGGAACTTGGTAGTTAGCACCACCAACACGACGAGCGCGTACTTCAAGAACAGGCATGATGTTCTTAAGAGCTTGCTCGAATACTTCCATTGGTTCTTTATCTGAACGTTCACGAACGATATCGAAAGCGTTATAAAGAATTGTTTGAGATTTACCTTTTTTACCGTCAACCATCATTTTGTTGATAAGGCGTGTTACTAGCTTAGAATTGTACATTGGATCTGGTAACACGTCACGTTTCGCAACAGGTCCTTTACGAGGCATATTGAGTTCCTCCTTTCATTATAAGTTTATTATTTTTTAGCAGGTTTTGGTCGCTTAGTACCATATTTAGAACGTCCTTGCATACGTTTGTCAACACCAGCTGTATCAAGCGCTCCACGAACGATGTGGTAACGTACCCCTGGTAAATCCTTTACTCGACCACCGCGAATTAATACTACGCTATGCTCTTGTAAGTTATGACCGATACCTGGGATGTAAGCTGTAACTTCAATACCGTTTGTTAAACGTACACGAGCGTATTTACGTAACGCTGAGTTAGGTTTCTTTGGAGTCATTGTACCAACACGAGTACATACACCACGTTTTTGAGGTGCAGAGATATCAGTTGATTTTTTCTTTAAAGAGTTAAATCCTTTGTTTAACGCAGGTGATTTAGATTTCCATACTTTATCAGTACGACCATTTCTCACTAATTGGTTAATAGTAGGCATTTGATTATCCTCCCTTCGCATGTTTGTATGACCACATATCCAGGTGGTTCATTATTAGTTGAAAACAAAGTTTTTGCAAGGAAGAGCAAATGCTCTCTCCTCACAAAAACAGTTTTAACTTATTATTCCTATTGCTGAAGCTCCCACTTGAATCCCCGAAACTTTTCCAAGCTTACGAACTGATTCAACCTTTGTTATGGGTATGTTATGTTGCAAAGCAGTGCGAATGATAACATGGGTTAACCGCACATCAGCATCTTCTGCAATAACAACTTCTTTAACTATACCATTTTTGATTGCTTCCAATGTGCGTTTATGACCAACGACTACATTTTCAGCATTTGACACTTTTTGATAAGACATATAAATATCCTCCAAAGCATCGTTCAGGAGCAACCTTGATTATAGTAACATTTTGACTCATACAATGTCAACTAGGATTAGATGTTTTTATACAAAATTTACGACGGAAAATTTTACTGTTCCACATAAATCTCATCGTTTTCTACATTCATGTTATCTTGTGTTGTTTTTACAAGATCCACTTTGCGATAACGATTCATACCTGTTCCAGCAGGAACAAGTTTACCGATAATAACGTTCTCTTTCAATCCTAGAAGCTCATCACGTTTACCTTTAATTGCTGCATCAGTTAAGACACGAGTTGTTTCTTGGAATGATGCTGCAGATAAGAATGAATCAGTTTCAAGTGAAGCTTTTGTAATACCAAGTAGAACAGGTCTAGCTGTCGCTGGTTGTTTACCTTTCAGTAACACCTTCGCATTCGCATCAGTAAACTGATGGATATCTAGTAATGTTCCTGGTAATACGTCTGTTTCACCTGCATCACTTACACGAACTTTACGTAGCATTTGACGTACCATTACCTCTACGTGTTTGTCACCAATTTCTACCCCTTGCATACGGTATACTTTTTGAACTTCACGTAATAAGTATTCTTGAACTGCTGTAATGTCCGTTACTTTTAGTAATTCTTTCGGATCAATAGAACCTTCTGTTAACTCTTTACCGTGGCTAATTGGCTGTCCTGGAGTTACTTTCAGACGAGCACCGTAAGGAATAGCATACGTACGAGCTTCAACTTCACCCTGTACAACTACTTCTTGGCGATCTTTAACATCGTTGATCGCTGCGATAACACCGTCGATTTCACTGATAACTGCCTGACCTTTCGGATTACGAGCTTCGAAGATCTCTTGGATACGAGGTAAACCTTGAGTGATATCATCTCCGGCAACCCCACCTGTATGGAATGTACGCATCGTTAACTGTGTACCTGGCTCACCAATAGATTGAGCTGCGATAATACCTACCGCTTCTCCTACTTCTACGTCTGTACCAGTTGCTAAGTTACGACCGTAACACTTCTTACATACACCATGGCGAGTGTTACACGTAAACGCTGAACGAATATTTACAGTTTCAACACCCGAATTTTCAACGATATGAGCGATATCTTCAGTAATTAATTGGTTTTCACTAACTAATACTTCACCTGTTTCAGGATGTTTTACAGTTTTTCTTGCAAAACGTCCAACAAGACGATCATATAATGACTCAATTACTTCATTACCCTCTTTAATCGCACCAATTAATAGACCACGATCTGTTCCACAATCATCTTCACGGACAATTACATCTTGTGCAACGTCTACAAGACGACGTGTTAAGTAACCAGAATCGGCAGTTTTAAGTGCTGTATCGGCAAGACCTTTACGCGCACCATGCGTAGAGATGAAGTACTCAAGTACTGTTAAACCTTCACGGAAACTCGATTTGATTGGAAGTTCGATGATACGACCAGATGGATTGGCCATCAGACCACGCATACCAGCAAGCTGAGTAAAGTTAGATGCGTTACCACGGGCACCTGAGTCACTCATCATGAAGATTGGATTGCGTTTATTCAAGGATTTCATCAGTTTTCCTTGGATAACATCTTTTGCATTACTCCAAATAGAGATAACGCGATCGTAACGTTCTTCTTCCGTGATTAAACCGCGACGGAATTGTTTAATTACATTATCTACTTTTGCTTGTGCTTCGTGGAGAATTTCATCTTTTTCGCCTAATACAAGAATGTCAGATACCCCAACTGTAATACCAGCTTTTGTAGAGTACTTGAACCCTAAGTTTTTCATACGGTCAAGCATGCGAGACGTTTCTGTAATTTGGAAACGTTTGAACACTTCCGCAATGATGTTACCAAGGATCTTCTTGCTAAATGGCGCCACTTCTTCGCGACTAGCAATAATTTCTTTAATGTTCGCACCTTTTTCAACGAAATATTCCGCTGGTGTTTCTTTTTCAAGGTTTGAGTTTGTCGGTTCATTAATATAAGGGAACGACTCTGGTAAGATTTCGTTAAATATTAATTTACCAACTGTTGTTAATAGAAGCTTACCTTTTTGCTCTTCAGTAAACGTTACGTTATTTACTGAACTTGCAGCAACTGCAACACGTGTGTGCAGATGTACATATCCATTTTGATATGCAAGTATTGCTTCGTTTGCATCTTTGAAGACCATACCTTCACCGATTGCGCCTTCACGCTCAAGTGTTAAGTAGTAGTTACCTAATACCATATCCTGAGATGGAGTAACAACTGGTTTTCCGTCTTTTGGATTCAAGATGTTTTGTGCCGCTAACATAAGAATACGAGCTTCTGCTTGTGCCTCTGATGATAACGGAACGTGAACCGCCATTTGGTCACCGTCAAAGTCCGCGTTGTATGCAGTACATACAAGTGGGTGAAGACGAATTGCGCGACCTTCTACTAATGTAGGTTCAAACGCCTGGATACCAAGACGGTGAAGTGTTGGTGCGCGGTTTAGAAGTACTGGATGTTCTTTAATCACAGATTCTAAAACGTCCCAAACTTCAGGGTGTACACGCTCAATTTTACGTTTCGCACTCTTAATGTTGTGTGCTAACCCTTTTCCAACTAACTCTTTCATAACAAAAGGTTTGAACAGTTCAAGCGCCATTTCTTTCGGTAATCCACATTGGTACATCTTTAAGTTCGGTCCTACAACGATTACAGAACGGCCAGAGTAGTCAACACGTTTACCTAATAAGTTTTGACGGAAACGTCCTTGTTTACCTTTAAGCATGTGAGATAGTGATTTTAATGGACGGTTACCTGGTCCAGTTACTGGACGGCCACGACGACCATTATCAATTAATGCATCTACAGCTTCTTGTAACATACGTTTTTCGTTTTGAACAATGATGCTTGGAGCACCTAGGTCCAATAGACGTTTTAAACGGTTGTTACGGTTAATTACACGACGATATAAGTCGTTTAAGTCAGAAGTAGCAAAACGTCCACCATCTAACTGTACCATTGGGCGTAGTTCTGGTGGGATAACTGGTAGAACATCTAAGATCATCCAAGATGGTTCATTTCCAGAGTTACGGAATGCTTCTAATACTTCTAGACGTTTAATAGCACGAGTACGGCGTTGTCCTTGTGCTGTTTTTAATTCTTCTTTTAAGAAGTCTACTTCTTTATCTAAATCAATGTCTTGTAGTAGCTTTTTAATCGCTTCTGCACCCATAGCAGCTTGGAATGTGCTACCATATCGATCACGATATGCACGGTATTCTTTTTCAGAAAGTAATTGCTTCTTATCAAGTGGTGTATCTCCACTTTCTGTTACAACATAAGAAGCGAAATAAATTACTTCTTCAAGCGCGCGAGGGGACATGTCTAAGACAAGTCCCATGCGGCTCGGGATACCTTTGAAATACCAAATATGAGATACAGGAGCAGCTAATTCAATATGACCCATACGTTCACGACGTACTTTTGCACGCGTTACTTCAACGCCACATCGATCACAAACTACACCTTTATAACGTACACGTTTGTATTTTCCGCAATGACATTCCCAGTCCTTTTGTGGTCCGAAAATACGCTCACAGAACAAGCCATCTTTTTCAGGCTTTAACGTACGATAGTTAATAGTTTCTGGTTTCTTAACTTCACCGTATGACCAAGAACGAATCTTGTCAGGTGAAGCAAGTCCAATCTTCATATATTCAAAGTTATTTACATCTATCAAGGGGCCTACCTCCCTTTTAGTCTACAGGTTATCCCAATTATTCCTTAGTTGTCTCAACTTCGACATTCAATTTATCTGCTGATTGATGATCATCGTCATCTTCTGTATCACGCATTTCAATTTCTGTATCGTCGCTAGACATCATTTTAACGTCCATACCTAAACTTTGCAGCTCTTTAATCAATACTTTGAATGATTCAGGAACGCCTGGTTCTGGAACATTTTCGCCTTTAACAATTGCTTCATAAGTCTTAACACGTCCAACAACATCATCAGACTTCACTGTTAAGATTTCTTGAAGAGTATAAGCAGCACCGTAAGCTTCAAGTGCCCAAACCTCCATCTCACCGAAACGCTGTCCACCGAACTGAGCTTTACCTCCAAGAGGTTGCTGCGTTACAAGTGAGTATGGTCCAGTAGAACGAGCATGAAGTTTATCGTCAACCATGTGCGCAAGTTTGATCATATACATGACACCAACAGATACGCGGTTATCGAATGGTTCACCAGTACGTCCGTCATACAGGATTGTTTTCGCGTCATTTGCCATACCAGCTTCTTCAATTGTGCCCCAAACATCTTCCTCACGAGCACCATCGAATACTGGTGTTGCAATGTGAATGCCCAGGTATCTTGCTGCCATACCAAGATGAAGCTCTAATACCTGACCGATATTCATACGAGATGGTACCCCTAATGGGTTTAACATGATATCGATTGGCGTACCGTCTGGTAAGTAAGGCATATCTTCTTCTGGTAAAATACGAGAAATAACACCTTTGTTACCGTGACGTCCGGCCATCTTGTCACCTTCAGAAATTTTACGTTTTTGAACGATATATGCACGTACAAGTTGATTCACGCCTGGTGGCAATTCATCGCCATCTTCACGGTTGAATACTTTTACGTCTAAGATAATACCGCCACCACCGTGTGGTACACGTAGTGATGTATCACGTACTTCACGCGCTTTTTCTCCAAAGATAGCATGTAATAGACGTTCTTCAGCTGTTAATTCTGTTACACCTTTAGGTGTTACTTTACCAACAAGTAAATCTCCATCTTTTACTTCAGCACCAACGCGAATGATACCGCGCTCGTCAAGGTTACGTAATGCGTCTTCCCCAACATTTGGAATGTCACGTGTAATTTCTTCTGGTCCAAGCTTCGTATCACGAGCTTCTGATTCATATTCTTCAATATGAATAGAAGTGTACACATCATCTTTTACAAGGCGCTCACTCATGATGATCGCATCCTCGTAGTTATAACCGTCCCAAGTCATGAAGCCAACAAGCACGTTACGTCCAAGTGCTAGTTCACCTAATTCCATAGAAGGACCATCCGCAAGGATTTCACCTTTTACAACTTCATTTCCAACACTTACGATTGGACGTTGGTTGTAACAAGTTCCTTGGTTAGAACGAATGAATTTTTGCATTTTGTAGCGATCTAAGTCGCCTTTTACTGTTTGACCGTCAACTTCTACATAGCGACGTACCCAAACTTCACGTGCTTCTACGCGCTCAACAACACCAGGATGTTTACAGATTACTGCAGCACCTGAGTCTTTTGCTGATACGTACTCCATACCTGTACCTACAATCGGAGATTCCGGATTCATTAACGGAACCGCCTGACGTTGCATGTTCGCTCCCATAAGTGCGCGGTTAGAGTCATCGTTTTCTAAGAACGGAATACAAGCTGTCGCTGCCGACACTACTTGTTTTGGAGATACATCCATGTAGTCGATGCGTTCTCTATTTGTGACAATGTTTTCACCACGGAAACGAGCTACGATATCTTCACTTAGGAATTCACCTTCATCAGATAATTTCATATTCGCTTGGGCTACAACATAGTTATCTTCTTCATCTGCTGTTAAATAATCAACATGCCCTGTTACAAGACCAGTTTCTGGGTCAACACGACGATATGGTGTTTCAATGAAACCAAACTCATTTACTTTCGCGAACGAAGATAATGAGTTAATCAAACCGATGTTTGGTCCCTCTGGTGTTTCAATCGGACACATACGACCGTAGTGGGAGTAATGAACGTCACGTACTTCAAAGCCTGCGCGCTCACGCGTTAAACCACCAGGTCCTAATGCAGATAGTCTTCGTTTGTGAGTTAACTCTGCTAATGGATTTGTTTGGTCCATGAACTGAGATAACTGAGAACTTCCGAAGAACTCTTTAATAGATGCAATAACAGGACGAATATTAATTAGCGCCTGTGGTGTAATTGCATTTGTATCTTGGATCGACATTCTCTCACGAACAACACGTTCCATACGAGAAAGACCGATACGGAATTGATTTTGTAATAGTTCTCCAACAGAACGCAGACGACGGTTTCCTAAATGGTCAATATCATCTGTATCCCCTACTTTGTATAGTAGGTTGAAGAAGTAACTGATAGAAGCAAGGATATCACCTGGTGTGATGTGTTTCACATCACGAGTAATATTTGCATTACCAATTACATTAATTACACGTTCGCCTTCCGACTCAGGAGCATAAATCTTAATAGATTGCAGCTCAACATCGCCTTCTACCACTCCACCCATTGGTTTCGCTGTTTTGAATCCAATGTTTTTCTCTAAGTAAGGTAAAATGCGATCAAGTGTACGACGATCTAAGATTGTTCCTTCTGCCGCTAAAATTTCACCAGTTTCTGGATCCACTAATGTTTCAGCTAAACGTTGATTAAACAATCTGTTTTTAATGTGTAACTTCTTGTTGATCTTATAGCGACCTACATTTGCTAAATCGTAGCGCTTTGGATCGAAGAAACGAGACACAAGTAAGCTCTTAGCATTTTCTACTGTTGGTGGTTCACCAGGACGTAGACGCTCATAAATTTCAAGCAATGCTTTTTCTGTACTATCTGTGTTGTCTTTTTCTAATGTGTTGCTTAAGTATTCGTTATCACCTAAAAGCTCGGTGATTTCTTGATCAGAGCCAAACCCTAATGCGCGTAACAAAACAGTTACAGGAAGTTTACGCGTACGGTCAATACGCACATATACAACATCCTTAGCATCTGTCTCATACTCTAACCAAGCTCCGCGGTTTGGAATTACAGTAGCAGTAAAACCACGTTTTCCGTTTTTATCCACTTTGCCACTATAGTATACGCTTGGAGAGCGAACTAACTGGGAAACGATAACACGTTCTGCACCGTTAATTACGAATGTTCCAGTCTCTGTCATGAGTGGGAAATCTCCCATGAACACATCTTGTTCTTTTACTTCACCAGTTTCCTTGTTGATTAGACGCACTTTTACACGAAGTGGTGCTGCATACGTCACATCACGCTCTTTGCATTCGTCTACAGAGTATTTAGGTTCACCTAAGCTGTAGTCGATAAATTCAAGCGATAGATTTCCCGTAAAGTCTTCAATCGGAGAAATGTCTTGGAACATTTCTCGCAAACCCTCATCAAGAAACCACTGATAAGAAGAGGTTTGAATTTCGATAAGATTTGGTAACTCTAATACTTCACTAATACGGGCATAACTTCTTCGTTGGCGGTGGCGTCCGTATTGAACTAGTTGACCTGTCAACTGCTTCACCCCTCAAATCATGAGTATTATAAATGCACAAAAAAATTTGTGCAAAATCACAAATAAATACAACTACTGCTATTAGCGTAGTCTTTTTCTCTTAAAGATAAATACGTTGAGTCTTTCTACCTGCTCAAAAAAGAAAAATGGCTTCTATAAGAAAACCATCATTCTGTTTCATAATCTGCTGATTTTACTATCTTTTCCAAGAGAAACAAAAATATACATCTTTCTCAACGCAGAAAATCATATATTGGCATTGTATAATGTTAACATAGCCAAAAATAACCGTCAACGTTTTTTTGATTTTATGATATAATATCCTTTTTTCTTTTCTACAATCTCAACTTCAGAAAATACTTCTTCTAGTTTTTTCAGCGCAGATGGTGCACCTTGCTTCTTTTGAATAACAATCCAAAGTTCTCCACCTGGAACTAAATACTCCACAGCTTTTTCTAAAATCTCATGTACGATATCCTTACCCGCACGAATTGGAGGGTTAGATAGAATAGCAGCATACTCGCCATCTACATTTTCATAGACGCTACTTTGAAAAATACGTATATTCTCGATTCTGTTATTAGCGGCATTTTCTTTCGCAAGCCCAAGCGCCCTTTCATTCACATCCACCATGTGAACTTCACAACCTTGAAACTCTTTCGCTAACGACAAACCAATAGGACCGTATCCACAACCTACGTCTAATATATCACCTTTAATATCCGGCATTTGAAACGCTTCAATTAAAAGACGAGAACCAAAGTCCACCTCGTTTTTCGAAAACACCCCATGGTCAGATAAAAAAGTAAATTGAGATCCACGAAGTGGAAATTCCCATCGTTTACGATCACTTTTACTAGAAGGGTCGTTAGAAAAATAATGGTCTGCCATATGGCCACCTCTTTTCTTTACAGTTAAAAAAAAAGCTCGCATGAGAGCGAGCTTTTTTTAAAGCATCAAAAGTTAATTACTTAACTTCTACAGCAGCGCCAACTTCTTCAAGTTTAGCTTTCATTTCTTCAGCTTCCTCTTTAGAAACGCCTTCTTTGATTGCTTTTGGAGTGTTGTCAACTAATTCTTTAGCTTCTTTTAAGCCAAGACCAGTGATTTCACGTACAGCTTTGATAACTTTGATTTTTTGAGCGCCAGCACTTGCAAGTACTACGTCAAACTCAGTTTTTTCAGCAGCAGCTTCACCAGCGCCACCAGCTACAGCTACAGGAGCAGCAGCAGTTACGCCGAATTCTTCCTCGATAGCTTTTACTAAGTCGTTAAGTTCTAATACAGTCATAGATTTAACTGCTTCAATGATTTGTTCTTTAGTCATTGTAAATATCCTCCCTTAAATAGGTTTGTATTGTTTTATAGATAACAAGTAATTATCTTTTAAAAAATTAAGCGCCTTGCTCTTCCTTTTGTTCTGCAACTGCTTTAGTAGCAAGTGCAAGGTTACGGATTGGAGCTTGAAGAACGCTAAGAAGCATAGAAAGTAAGCCTTCACGTGATGGAAGAGTAGCGATTGCTTTAACCTCATCAAGTGTTACAAGTTTACCTTCGATTACGCCCGCTTTAATTTCTAAAGCTTCATGTTTTGTAGCGAAGTCGTTTAATACTTTCGCAGGAGCAACTACATCCTCGTTACTGAACGCGATTGCGTTTGGTCCTGTTAAGAATTCGTTTAACTCAGCCATTTCAGCAGATTCTGCAGCACGACGAGTTAGAGAGTTTTTGTAAACTTTGAACTCAACGCCAGCTTCACGTAATTGCTTACGTAATTCTGTTGCTTCAGAAACTGTTAAACCACGGTAGTCAACAACAATTGTAGATTTACTAGCACGAAGTTTGTCCGCGATTTCAGTTACAACTTGTTGTTTAGTTTCGATTACTTTGCTCATGTTATTACACCTCCTGTAGATTATATAGAAGATGTACCGAAAGTGCACTAAAAACCTCCATGCCCAACTTGTAGACATGGAGGCATATAGTCACAGAAAAAAATTCCGTTTCGTATATTAACACCTAGGTAGGAAATTAAGTCTATTGACACCTACTGTCTACGGTACACTATTTAAATTCACAACATAAATGATTATATTAAATCTTCTTTATGAAGTCAACTTCCAATTTTTACGCTAATGTAGAAACGTCTACGCGTACGCCAGGTCCCATTGTAGAAGCAACTGTTACGTTCTTCATGTAAGTACCTTTTGCAGCAGATGGCTTAACTTTTAATAAAGTGTCAGCGATTGTTTTGAAGTTTTCTACTAATTTAGCATCTTCGAAAGATACTTTACCGATTGGAACATGGATGTTACCAGCTTTATCAACACGGTATTCAACTTTACCAGCTTTGATTTCGTTAACAGCTTTAGTTACATCGAAAGTAACTGTTCCAGTTTTAGGGTTTGGCATTAAACCTTTAGGTCCTAATACGCGACCAAGTTTACCAACTTCACCCATCATGTCAGGAGTTGCTACTACTACATCGAAATCGAACCAACCTTGTTGGATTTTACCGATGTAATCAGTATCGCCTACGAAGTCAGCGCCAGCAGCTTCAGCTTCTTTAGCTTTTTCACCTTTAGCGAACACTAATACACGTTGTACTTTACCAGTACCGTGTGGAAGAACAACTGCACCACGGATTTGTTGGTCAGCTTTCTTAGGGTCAACACCTAAACGGAATGCAGCTTCTACAGTTGCATCAAATTTAGCTGTGTTTGTTTTCTTTACTAATTCTACTGCTTCTGTTGCAGAGTAAGCAGATGCACGATCAACAAGCTTTGCAGCTTCTACGTACTTTTTACCTCTTTTAGCCATTTTTATTTCCTCCTCGAATGTGGTTTTAGCGGAATAACCTCCCACGTTTACGCCTGTTTTCAGGTATAACCTGAGGATGAGCGCCATCCATTTATTTAAAAACAATAATCATTTACGATAATAAAGGTTGCGAATTGGAATTCCAGACCCGCAACCTTTTTTAAAAACAAATCGAATTAGTCTTCGATAACGATGCCCATACTGCGTGCAGTACCTTCAACCATACGCATTGCAGCTTCTACGCTAGCAGCGTTTAGGTCAGGCATTTTAGTTTCAGCGATTTCGCGTACTTTATCACGCTTAACAGTTGCCACTTTATTACGGTTTGGTTCACCAGAACCAGACTCAATACCAGCTACTTTCTTAAGAAGAACAGCAGCAGGAGGAGTTTTAGTAATGAAAGTGAATGAACGGTCCTCAAATACCGTAATTTCAACAGGGATGATAAGACCAGCTTGATCTGCTGTACGAGCGTTAAACTCTTTACAGAAGCCCATGATGTTAACACCTGCTTGTCCTAATGCTGGACCAACTGGTGGAGCTGGGTTAGCTTTACCTGCAGGAATTTGAAGCTTTACCATTTTAATTACCTTTTTAGCCACGAGACACACCTCCTTAAGTCCGTGATGTGGTCAATTGGACAGTGATTTGCCCTCCCACGTCATATTTTATCTGTAAGGATAAAATCTTTCAAAAAACGTCTCCGATAACGAAGACGTACTGACTTAAAAGATATTATCACTTTTTACAATTCATTTCAAGTTTCATTTTATAATTTTTCAATTTGATGGAAGTCAAGTTCAACTGGAGTCTCGCGACCAAACATGTCCACAAGTACGCTAACCTTTTTCTTCTCCACATCAATTTCTTCAATAGCACCTGTATAATCTGCGAATGGCCCCTCATTTACACGTACTGTCTCATGAAGTTCAAAGTCGAAATCAACCACTTCGTTGTCCATTCCCATATGTTTCATAATGGTAACAACTTCCTCTTCTAATAGAGGTGATGGTTTAGATCCAGAACCAGAAGAACCAACGAACCCAGTTACACCCGGCGTGTTACGTACAACATACCAAGAATCATCAGTCATGATTAATTCTACTAATACATAACCTGGGAACACTTTTCTTTTCATTAATTTTTCTTTTCCGTTTTTCATTTCTACTTCTACTTCTTCCGGGACAACAACACGGAAAATTTTATCTTGCATACCCATTGATTCTACACGCTTCTCTAGGTTTGCTTTTACTTTATTTTCATATCCAGAATAAGTATGGACAACATACCAACTTTTTTCCATTCATTTAGGACGAGCGTCCTTCCCTCCCTGACGTACATTTTTTTGCGCAAATGAAAAAACCCGTTCACCGGGCTTTTACACAGTTCTTATAAATAACATTATATCATGGATAAGTGCTTCTTATTCAAGAATTAACCAAGAATTAACCGAATTAAAGAAGAAATGCCCATATCAACTACTGCGAAGAAAATCGCAAAGAACACAACTGTAGCAACAACAGTCGCTGTTGAGCGGAGTAATTCATCTTTTTTAGGCCAACTTACTTTTTTCATTTCGCGACCTACATCGCCGAAAAAGTTCGTTAAACGCATCTGCGGGACCTCCAGTGTATTATTTCAATTATTTATTTTGTTTCCTTGTGAACTGTATGCTGATTGCATGTTTTACAAAACTTTTTTATTTCAAGTCGCTCTATTGAGCTCGTATCTTTCATAGTAGAGTAGTTTCGATTTTTACACTCTTCACATGAGAGTACAACTTTTTTCCTCATTAGTTACACCAACCTTGTAACATTATGTCCCTAAAAATGTATCATACAATAAAAGACAATGTCAATGACATGCATTTTGTACTGTCTACAAAAGAAAACAGGTGATTTATTTTACACCTGTTGCACTTGTTATTTGTTATGAATTTAAAGTTGTACTTTCTCGCATTTCCATATATCGTTCCAATTTCCTCTTCACCCGCTGTAAAGCGTTATCAATAGATTTCACATGTCTGTTTAACTGTTCTGAAATCTCTTGATAAGAACGCCCATCTAGATATAAAGAAAGTACTTTTCTTTCTAAATCGCTTAATAATTCTGATATTTTTGATTCTATGTCTGTATATTCTTCTTGGCTAATAATCATCTCTTCAGGATCAGTTACCTTCGCTTCAGAAATAACATCCAATAATGTTCGATCAGATTCCTCATCGTAAATCGGCTTATCTAAAGACACATACGAATTTAAGGGAATATGTTTTTGCCTTGTTGCCGTTTTAATAGCGGTAATAATTTGTCGAGTGATACACAGTTCAGCAAATGCTTTGAATGAAGACAGCTTGTCCTCTTTATAATCACGAATTGCTTTAAACAATCCTATCATACCTTCTTGAACAATATCTTCTCGATCGGCACCCACTAAAAAGTAAGATCTTGATTTCGCGCGAACAAAGTTCTTATATTTGTGAATTAAATATTCTAGAGCGTCAGTATTACCTTTTCGAACTAACTCAACGATTGCCTCATCCTCTAAATCACGAAATGTAACGTCGCCTACACTTACGAAGCCTGCTTCCACCTTGATCCCTCCGACCGCTATTTATTTAGCAATATTATACAGTAAAAAGACAAAGAGCGTCAATGCTTCAACGCTCTCCTCTTCTTAATTTTTCTAATTTTTCTGTAATATCTTTACTAAATATCTTTCGCATGGCGGGTTGCTGTTCTTTCGTGTCTTTTGTACGCCTTCTTACTTGTTGCTCCATTGCCTGTACTTCCAACTCTAATTCACGCGCAGATTTCCGAAGGGCACCTTGCGCAAATATAACCCATTGTTCCGTGTAATCAGAAGTCGCAACATATATTCGTGTATTTATATTTCTAAGCTCTATCGCAAGCTGCTCTATCTTTTCGTCTGCAGTTTGATTCTTTCGTGTGAATATTACTTCCACACGAGATTGTTTCATCTTTTTTTCAATACCATGTACTGTATAGGCATCAAAGACTATCATCACTTTTGTACCTGTATAACCTTGATAATCCGCCATCTTATCAATAAGTGCATCTCTTGATGATTGTAAATCTACATCCCGCAGTTTCTTCAAATCTCCCCAAGCTCCGATAATGTTGTAACCGTCAACGATTAAAATATCGTTCATCTTTTATTTACCAATTTCGTGACGTTTACGATATACCTCATACATTAACAAACTTGCGGCTACGGAAGCATTTAAGGATGTAACTTTACCAACCATCGGTAGAGTGATTAGGAAATCACACTTTTCACCAATAATACGACTCATACCTTTTCCTTCACTACCAATTACTAACCCAATTGGCATTTTACCATCTAAATTACGGTAATCCGTTTTCCCTTTGGCATCTGTACCAGCAATCCAAAGTCCACGTTCTTTTAATTCATCAATTGTACGGGATAAGTTCGTTACGCGCGCAACAGGAATGTATTCAATCGCTCCTGTTGATGCTTTCGCAACTGACGCTGTAAGCCCCACAGCCCTTCTCTTTGGAATAATAATTCCATGAGCTCCTGTCGCATCAGCAGTACGCATAATAGAACCTAGGTTATGCGGATCTTCAATCTCATCTAAAATTAAGAAGAATGGATCTTCATTACGTTTTTCTGCCACTTTGAATAACTCTTCTAACTCCGCATACTGATATGCAGCTACTTGAGCAATTACACCTTGATGATTACCCTCAACTAATTGATCTAACTTTTTCTTTGGTGCATGTTGTAAAATAACCTTATTTTCTTTCGCTAACGCTAGTACAATCTGTACTTGTCCTTTGGCAGCACCTTCTGCGATCCAAATTTTATTTATATCTCTCCCTGATCGTAACGCCTCAATTACAGGGTTACGTCCGATAATATATTCACTACTCATGATGATGTGCCCCCTTCCTTTTCTTCTAAAACTGCAATAGCCTTATATACAATTTCGTCTAATCTTTCACGGTTATTTAATAAATGATGATAACCAATTAGCGCTTCAAAGGCTGTACTATGTCGATATGTTTGTACATCCGTATTTTTTGGAACTGTACCTGAATTTGCATTACGTCCTCTTCTTAATACCGCCTCTTCTTCCTCTGTCAAAAACGCCGTCTCTAATAAATGATAAACAACTTTCGCCTGTGCTTTTGCTGAAACAAAGCTTGTCCCTAATCGATGTAATTGATTAGGGCGAACTTTCCCTTTTTGAAGTAGGTGATAGCGGATATATTGTTCATATACCGCATCACCCATGTATGCTAACGCTAAGCTGTTTAATTGCTTTGCATCAATCATTCTTATCCTCTTTTCCATCTTGTACCTTGAGCGGTATCTTCTAAAATAATATTACGGTCTTTTAAGTCATCGCGAATTTGATCTGATAATGCAAAATCACGATTTTTACGAGCTTCAATGCGTTTTTGAATAAGTGCATCAATTTCTTCATCAAGCAACTCTTCTTGCGCTAATTCTAACCCTAAAATATCAAATAATGTTTCAAGTTGTTTTACGTATGCTTCAATTACCACTGTAGACGTATGTTCTTCCAGTAAATATTGATTCGCATGATTTGCCACATTATATAACTCAGTGATTGCATTAGCAGTGTTGAAGTCATCATTCATCGCTTCTTCAAATGCAGTCTGGAATTTTTCCAGTTCCGCTAACCATTTCTCATTATGGTCTGTTAAATCAGTACTACTTTCCATACGGTGTTTTAAGTTACCGTAAGCCGTCTTAATTCTTTCCAGTCCGTTATTTGTGCTTTGTAATAACTCTTCACTGAAATTAATTGGATGACGGTAATGTACCGATAGCATAAAGAATCTAATTAACTGCGGATTATATTGCTTAATGATATCGTGAACTAAAATAAAGTTCCCCAATGACTTAGACATCTTCTCATTATTAATATTAATATATCCATTGTGCATCCAGTAACGTGCAAATGTTTTTCCAGTTAACGCCTCAGACTGCGCAATTTCATTCTCATGATGAGGAAATGCTAAGTCTTGACCACCAGCATGAATATCGATTGTATCTCCTAAGTATTTACGTGCCATTGCCGAGCATTCAATATGCCAGCCTGGACGACCTTTCCCCCAAGGGCTTTCCCAGAAGATTTCTCCTTCTTTAGCATCTTTCCATAAAGCAAAATCAAGAGGGTCTTGTTTCTTTTCTCCTACTTCAATACGCGCACCGTGACGTAAGTCTGCGATTGGTTGATGCGATAATTTACCATATCCTTCGAATTCCTTCGTTCTAAAGTACACATCACCTTCTGATTCATATGCATATCCTTTATTCACAAGTTCTTGAATAAATTCAATAATAATATCCATATTTTCCGTTACACGCGGATGAACTGTTGCGTGTTTGCAACCTAGTGCCGTTACATCCTCAAAGTACGCTTCAACGAAACGGTCAGCAATTGTCGGCACATCTTCACCTAATTCATTTGCTGCTTTAATTAATTTATCATCTACGTCAGTAAAGTTGGACACATACTGCACATCATACCCTTTATATTCTAAATAACGGCGTACCGTATCAAATACCATAGGTGGTCTTGCATTCCCAATGTGAATATAGTTATAAACTGTAGGTCCACACACATACATCTTTACCTTATTTTCTTCTAATGGAGTAAACTCTTCCTTTTGACGTGTTAACGTATTATAAATGTGAATAGTCATTTTTATCCTTCCTTTCTACCTTTACTTCAAGTTGTTTTTTCAATTTATCAAGTTCTACTTCCATGACCTTTAACTTATCAAAAATTGGGTCTGGAAGGTCAGAATGATTTAATTCTTGACCGATTTTTACTCCATTTTGAATAACGACTCGGCCAGGTATACCTACAACTGTAGAATGTGCAGGGACTTCTTTTAATACGACAGAACCTGCTCCAATTTTAGAATTCTCTCCAACTGTAATAGAACCTAGTACTTTAGCACCTGTTGCAATTAATACATTATCCTGAATTGTAGGGTGCCTCTTTCCCTTTTCTTTACCCGTACCACCTAATGTAACCCCTTGATAGATCGTTACATTATCACCAATTTCGCACGTTTCTCCAATTACAACCCCCATTCCATGGTCTATGAAAAAACGACGACCAATTGTTGCTCCTGGATGAATCTCAATGCCAGTAAAGAAACGACTAACTTGTGAGATCCAACGTGCAATAAAGAAGAAATTTTTTTTATAAAAAGCATGTGCAATTCGATGGGCCCAAACTGCATGTAATCCAGAGTAAGTCAAAATGACTTCGAAATAACTTCTTGCCGCTGGATCCTGTTCAAAAACGACTTCAATATCTTCCCGAAGCCTCTTAAACATCGACGTTCCCTCCCCTTTATGGGCTGCTTTTTCGAATGAACTAACTCCCTACTTATCTCCCTAAATCTTTATACACGTAGATAAAATTTATACTCATACCCAGTTTTACGGTATAAAAAAAGACGCCTCTGTCATATTGACAGAGACGCCTTATAAGCGCGGTTCCACTCTGTTTAGGCTAAAAAAGCCTCAAACTCATCTCTGATAACGGTGTACACCGCTTCTGCTTACTTTACGCCCTAAGACGTTTCGCAAAACAATTTACTGTTCAGCAGAAGACTCGAAGGGGCATTTCAAAAATCCGCTTATAAACCACTTCCAGCCTAAAGGTGGTTCTCTCTGTAAAAAGCCTGATTTTCTACTTCTCCTTCTCGTCGCTTTTCCTTATTAGGTTTTAAGTATACTTATTATATTTCTAAACCTAGAAAATGTTAACCAATTACTTTTTGAAGACGATTTAAAACTTTTTCTTTTCCAAGAAGTGCAATAGCATTCGGAAGCTCTGGACCATGTGTTTGACCAGTAGTTGCAACACGGATTGGCATAAATAAGTTTTTACCTTTATGACCTGTTTCCTTTTGAACTGCTTTAATAGCCGCCTTAATTGCTGCTGGTTCCATCGCTTCTAGTGCTTCTACTTGACCAGCAAATGCACGAAGTACTTCTGGTACTTGTTCACCTTTTAATACTTCTTGTCCTTCTTCTTCATAATCAACATGATCTTTGAAGAACATTTCAGAAAGCTCTACAATTTCAGCTCCAAAACTCATTTGTTCATGGTATAAAGCAATTACACCACGGATCCAATCTTGATCTTGTTCACTTAAAGTTTCTCCCACACGTCCAGCTTTCACTAAATGCGGTAAACTTAACTCTACAACCGTATCTAAATCTTGCTTTTTCATATACTGGTTGTTCATCCATTTTAGTTTTTGAGAATCAAATAATGCAGGTGATTTTGATAAACGAGCTGCATCAAACATTTTGATAAACTCATCTTTAGAGAAGATTTCTTCTTCACCTACTGGTGACCAACCTAATAGCGCAATAAAGTTAAAGATTGCTTCTGGAAGATATCCAAGCTCTTTATATTGCTCAATAAATTGAATAATAGATTCATCACGCTTGCTTAATTTTTTACGACTTTCATTTACAATTAAAGTCATATGACCGAATTGTGGGATATCCCAACCGAAAGCTTCATAAATCATCATTTGTTTTGGCGTGTTTGAAATATGATCATCACCACGAAGTACATGTGTAATCTCCATTAAGTGATCATCTACTGCTACCGCAAAGTTATAAGTTGGGATTCCATCTTTTTTCACGATAACAAAATCACCAAAATCATTTGAATGGAATGCAACTTCGTCTTTTACGATGTCTTTGAATGTGTAATCACGATTAGCTGGTACACGGAAACGAATACTCGGAATACGTCCCTCAGCTTCAAATTCTTTCATTTGTTCTTCAGTTAAATCACGGTGGTTACCTGCATAACGAGGTGTTTCACCACGAGAAATTTGTCCTTCACGCTCTGCTTCTAGCTCTTCTTCTGTCATATAACATTTGTAAGCTAAACCACGCTCTAATAAATCTAGATATAATTTTTTATAAATATCTAAACGCTCCGTTTGACGATATGGTCCAAATTCACCGCCAACATCAACACCTTCATCCCAGTCCATACCGAGCCATTTTAAGTATTTTAATTGGCTTTCTTCTCCACCAGCCACGTTACGTTTTACATCAGTATCTTCAATACGAATAATAAACTTGCCATCTAAATGACGAGCAAATAAATAATTAAATAATGCCGTACGCGCATTTCCGATATGTAAGTGTCCTGTTGGACTTGGCGCATAGCGCACTCTCACTTGCTTTTCCATAATTGGTACACCTTCCATTCTTAATGTCTACACATTCTATAATTGTACAACAAAAAAATGTGATTATCCATCTTACGAATTAAAAACCATTATTTTTTCTGTAATAATACCACTGCTTGAGAGGCAATTCCTTCTTCCCTACCTGTAAATCCTAATTTTTCTGTTGTAGTTGCCTTTACATTAATGTTATCTATAGACGTTTCTAACAGTTCACTAATACGTTTACGCATACTTTCAATATGCGGTGCCATTTTTGGCTTTTGAGCAATAATTGTACAATCTAAATTCCCTAACTCGTAACCTTGTTCACGCACAAATTCCCAAACTTTTTGCAACAATACAGCTGAATCTGCATCTTTAAAAGCTGGGTCTGTATCAGGAAAATGCTTTCCGATATCTCCTGCTGCAATGGCACCTAAACATGCATCAGCAATCGTATGTAACAATACATCTGCATCTGAATGGCCGATTAATCCTTTCTCGTGTGGAATTGTAATTCCGCCAATAATTAACGGTCTACCTTCTGCAAATTCATGCACGTCAAAACCTTGTCCAATTCGAAACATTCTTTACATCCTCCTTGAGCTAAACCACTGAGCTTTATGACTCTATATTATATCGATATCCTTACAAAGAAAAGCCCGGCCATTGCCGAGCTTTTCTTTGTTATACACCATCACGGCTATTTTTTCAGAACATGAAGGAAACTTTCAGCAATTAGTAAATCCTCTGGAGTCGTCACTTTAATATTATAGTAACTCCCTTCTACTACACCTACTTGCTTTCCAATACGTTCCACGAGACTTGCATCATCTGTACCAAGAAAACAGCTCTGTTTTGCACTTCTATGAGCTTCTAGCAAAAGAGAAACAGAGAACCCTTGCGGTGTTTGTACAGCCTTAAGCTGAGATCGTTCTACCGTTTCGACAACAACACCTTGCTCTACCTTCTTAACTGTATCCTTTACTGGCACTGCACAAATGGAAGCTCCATATTTTTCTGCTGCTGTTAATACATCTTGAATCACTTTATTCGTTACGAATGGGCGCGCTCCGTCATGTACAAGAACGTATTCAACATCACTCGCATGCTGAATCGCGTTATATACACTATCTTGTCTTTCGGCTCCACCCTGAATAAATTGTACCTGTTTTTCAATCGGATACTTCTGCATTAATTCTTCAAAATACGGGCGTTCCTCTTCGTTAATTGCCATAACAATACTTTTGCACGCTTTATCTCTTTCAAAAGCACGTAATGTATGAACGATAATCGGTACTTCATTTATAAGTAAGAACAACTTATTTTTGCCAGCACCCATCCGCTTTCCTTGGCCGGCTGCCGGAATAATTAATGTATACATATTAATAATCCTCTACCTATAATGCTTTTTCTAATAATTTACGTTTTGCGAAAATCATACGACCAGCTGATGTTTGTAATACGCTAGTAACCAGTACATTAAGTTGCGAACCTACATACTCTCTACCATCTTCTACTACAATCATCGTACCATCATCTAAGTACGCAACACCTTGGTTTTGCTCTTTACCATCTTTCACAACATAAACATTTAATTCTTCGCCAGGGAGTACAACTGGTTTAATTGCATTAGCTAAATCATTAATGTTTAACACTGTTACTCCTTGTAATTCAGAAACTTTATTTAAGTTAAAATCATTCGTTACTACAGTTCCACCGGTGATTTTTGCTAACTTTACAAGTTTGCTATCCACCTCTTGGATATCCTCGAAATCGCCTTCATAAATTTCTACCGGAATCGGCATCTCTTTTTGAATACGATTTAAAATGTCTAGTCCTCTGCGACCACGATTACGCTTTAAAGCATCGGAAGAATCGGCAATATGCTGAAGCTCTTCTAATACGAATTGTGGAATCACAATTGTTCCTTCCAAAAACTTCGTTTGGCAAATGTCAGCAATACGTCCATCGATAATTACACTCGTATCGAGAATTTTCCAATGAGTCGTAGATTTTTCTGCTTCTGCCTCTTCGTTCTCGTTATTATTTTTCTTCTTACCTCCGCGTTGGGGTAATGTAAATAATCCTAGCAATTCATTCCTCTTTTTAAATCCTACTTGGAATCCTAAATATCCAAGTAAAAGAGTGAAGAACACTTGCAATACCGTACTAATAACCGGAATTGTAAATTCACGAATCGGTATTAAAATTAAATATGCAACAATAAGACCAGAGATCAATCCTAATGTACCAAATAAAACATCTGCTACAGGCGCCTTTACAAGAGCCTCTTCAATATGCTTAATAAGTTGAACAATATAATCTACAAGCCAAAATGTTGTTAAAAATAAAATAATTGCACCAATAATCGCACGAACATACGATCCTTCCAATAAAGGAACAGCACCGATGTCTAATACATTAATAACTTTTGGGATTAAGTAAATCCCTAACGCTCCCCCGATCACTAGAAAGAAGAGCTGTACGATCCGTTTTAACATCCAACCACCTCCTACTCATTATTAACCATTGTTTCGCTAATCAAAACGCCGAATGCAAAAGCGGACGTGTTTTTTTATAAATAGTTTTATTTACCAATATATCATATCATATACCAAAAATGTTCTAGTGTCGTTATATTATGGAATCAATGTAATATTCTTAATTGTGTCTACTCATATATAGATGCTCTTGAATTCTTTTTAGGCCTTCTCGTATTTTCTTCGCCCTTACTTCCCCAATTCCTTCCACATCATCCAATTCATGAATAGTCGCGCGACAAACTCCTTGCAACGTTTTGAATCGATTAATTAAATTTTCAATGATAAGTGGCGGAACACGAGAGATTTTGCTTGTAATTCGATATCCCCTTGGCGTCACACTTTCTTCTAAACTGGTTTGCCCTGGGTAACCAAGTAATTTAACTAAATCACTATCCTCTAAAAGTTGTGTATTTGCAAGGTCCTGTAACTTTTTCAAAATTTGATGATGGTCTTGTGTTTTCTCCTGATGGTAATCTTTAATTAACAATGCTGCCTCTGCTTCTAAATCAGCTAGTAATTCTGTAAGCTGTAAACGAATTAACCTACCTTCTGTTCCTAGCTCATGAATATAGCTCAATATTTCATTTTTAATACGCAGTACCATTTCAACACTATGTAAAACGTGAACTACCTCAGACATTGTAACGACCTCTTCAAATTCTAGAATGCCCAAATTCGTAATACCATCATTCCATACAGCCTTATATTTTTCTAACGTTTGAATAGCTTGGTTTGCCTTTGTTAAAATAACCCCTATATCTTTTAGTGTATAACGTAAGTTCCCTTGATATAGCGTAATTACGTTACGTCTTTGTGAAATGGCCACAACAAGGCTGCCCGTCTGCTTCGCTACACGTTCTGCTGTTCGGTGACGCATACCGGTTTCAATAGAATCAATAGATGCCTCTGGAACTAACTGTGCATTCGCTATTAAAATTTTACTTCCCGTTTCATTTAAAATAAGTGCCCCGTCCATTTTTGCTAATTCATATAAACTAGCAGGAGAGAATGCACAATTAATGTGAAAACCACCATCCACAATACTTTTAATCTGCTCATTATATCCAAGAACAATTAGCCCCCCTGTTTGTGCGCGAAGTACATTATCTATCCCTTCACGCAGTGGTGTTCCTGGGGCCACGAGCTGTAAAATATTAATCATACTTTTGACACGTTGCTTATTTTCTTCCATAGCCTAGCCTCCTAATGTCAAACGAAGCGCTTCTCCTAAATTAGAAACACCTACAACCTCAATCCCATCCGGAATTGTCCATCCTCCTAAGTTTTTTCTAGGAATAATAACACGTTGAAATCCTAATTTAGCCGCTTCTTGTACACGTTGTTCGATTCTTGATACTCTTCTTATTTCTCCAGTTAATCCTACTTCTCCTATTACTGCATCAGTTGGTGCCGTAGATTTATCCCTAAAACTTGAGGCTATACTTAAAGCCACCGCTAAATCAATTGCCGGTTCGTCTAATTTCAAACCACCAGCTACTTTTAAATATGCATCTTGATTTTGCAATAGTAAACCTGTTCTTTTTTCTAATACTGCCATAATAAGCGAAACGCGGTTATGATCAATTCCCGTCGCCATTCTTCGAGGATTTCCAAAACTAGTAGGGGAGATTAATGCTTGTATTTCTACTAAAACCGGTCTTGTTCCTTCCATTGAAGCAACTACTGTTGATCCTGCAACACCAACCGGCCTTTCCTCAAGGAAGATTTCAGAAGGATTTAAAACTTCCGCAAGACCAAGCTCTTTCATTTCAAAGATACCCATTTCATTCGTGGAACCAAAACGGTTCTTCACAGCCCGTAAAATACGATACGTATGGTGTCGATCTCCTTCAAAGTAAAGAACTGCATCGACCATATGTTCTAACATACGAGGTCCTGCAATTGCTCCTTCTTTTGTCACATGCCCGACAATGAAAATAGGGATTCCTTTTGTTTTTGCAAGTTTCATTAATTCCGCTGTACATTCACGTACTTGTGCCACACTTCCTGGTGCTGACGTCACTTCAGGTAAATGTATCGTTTGAATAGAATCAATAACAACAAAAGCTGGATTCATCTCTTCAATATGTGCTGCAATACGCTGCAGGTCTGTCTCTGCTACAACAAATAGATTGCTACCCTTTACATGCAAACGATCTGCACGAAGTTTAATCTGCTTTGCCGACTCCTCACCCGATATGTATAATACATCATATGAAGAATCTGCTAATTGTGATGAAATCTGTAATAGTAATGTTGATTTTCCAATCCCAGGGTCTCCACCAATAAGCACTAAGGACCCATCTACAATTCCACCACCAAGCACACGATTAAACTCTTGAAATTCCGTTTCAATACGTGCCTCAGACTTTGTTTCTACTTCGGTAAGACGTCTTGGTTTTGTTACTTCCGTTTGAATTGCATTCGCGTAATTAAGGCGCCTAGATGATACAACTGGCTCCATTTCTTCAACAAGTGTATTCCATTGACCACATCCAGGACATTTACCCATATATTTTGGTGACTGATAACCACATTCTTGACATATAAATTTCGTTTTCTTTTTAGCCATACCTTTTTATAGTTCACTTCACTTTCGTCTATAAACGTTTATCCTTCTCGTACAAGAAAGAGGGCTATCGCGTAGCCCTCTTTGTTTGTCTATACTTATTTTACCTTTTCCGCACTATGAATGACAAATGATTCTCCTTCTACATCAAAGATAACTTTTTGTCCTTTCTCAATAGCACCTTTTAAAAGTTCTTCTGATAGTCTATCTTCTACATGTTTCTGAATTGCTCTGCGAAGTGGACGAGCGCCATACTCACGATCAAATCCTTTATCTGCAATAGCTGAAATTGCCCCTTCCGTTAAGTGCAATTCGATTTCTTGTTCTTTTAAGCGATTAACTAACTGATTTACCATAAGAGTTACAATCTCTTGAATATGTTTTTTCTCAAGCATATGGAATACGATAATTTCATCAATACGGTTTAAGAATTCTGGACGAAATGCCTTTTTCAGCTCATCCATTACTTTACCTTTCATATCCGAATAATCACGGCTTTCATCTTGTACATTAAATCCAAGATGTTTGTTACGTTTTAACGCCTCGGCACCAACGTTAGACGTCATAATAACAATCGTATTACGGAAATCAACTGTACGTCCTTTAGAATCTGTTAAACGACCATCTTCTAATACTTGTAGTAAAATATTAAACACATCCGGATGAGCTTTCTCTACCTCATCTAATAAGACAACTGAATATGGCTTGCGACGAACTTTCTCTGTTAATTGTCCACCTTCTTCATATCCAACATATCCTGGAGGAGAACCAACTAAACGGGAAGTAGAATGCTTCTCCATGTATTCTGACATATCGATGCGAATCATTGCATCTTCATCACCGAACATAGATTCTGCTAGTGCTCTTGCAAGTTCTGTTTTACCTACACCTGTTGGCCCTAAGAAAATAAATGAACCAATTGGGCGCTTCGGATCTTTTAATCCTGCTCTTGCACGACGAACAGCTTTTGCTACAGCTACTACTGCTTCATCTTGACCAATCAAACGATCATGGAGAATGGATTCTAAATTTAATAATTTATCAGTCTCTGTTTGTGCAAGTTTAGAAACTGGGATACGCGTCCATGTAGAAACGACATTTGCAATATCTTCTACCGTAACCTCTGAATTTTCTTTTCCTTGTTGCTCTTTCCATTGACGTTTTGTATCTTCTAACTTCTCACGTAAGCGTTGCTCCATATCACGTAAGGATGCAGCCTTTTCAAATTCTTGACTTTGTACAGCTGCATCTTTTTCTTTTCGAATCTCCTCAAGCTTCACTTCAAGCTCTTTTAAGTTTGGTGGTGTTGTATAAGAACGTAAGCGAACTTTTGAAGCAGCTTCATCAATTAAATCAATTGCTTTATCTGGTAAAAAGCGATCTGTAATATAACGATCTGAAAGTTTTACAGCTGCATCAATAGCGTCATCTGTAATAGATACACGGTGATGCGCCTCATAACGATCACGTAAACCTTTCAAGATTTGAATCGATTCTTCTAAACTTGGCTCATCAACATGAATTGGTTGAAAACGTCTTTCTAAAGCCGCGTCTTTTTCAATATATTTACGATACTCATCTAAAGTTGTTGCCCCAATACATTGTAACTCTCCTCGTGCTAAAGATGGTTTTAAAATATTCGATGCATCGATTGCACCTTCTGCTCCACCTGCACCAATTAATGTATGAAGCTCATCAATAAATAGAATAATATTGCCTGCTTGGCGAATTTCATCCATCACTTTCTTTAAACGATCTTCAAATTCACCGCGATATTTCGTTCCAGCTACCACTGTACCCATATCTAGTGTCATAACACGCTTATCTCTTAAAGTTTCAGGAACTTCATTATTTACAATTTGCTGTGCTAATCCTTCTGCGATTGCCGTTTTACCTACACCAGGCTCACCAATTAATACTGGGTTGTTTTTCGTTCTACGGCTTAATACCTCAATTACACGTTGAATTTCTTTACCACGTCCAATAACAGGGTCTAAGCGATTTTCACGCGCAACAACTGTTAAGTCCCTTGCTAAACTGTCAAGTGTCGGTGTATTTGCATTTGATGCTGAACCACCTTGATGACCTGAACTAGCTTCATTACTTCCAAGAAGTTGTAAAACTTGTTGTCTTGCTTTATTTAGACTTACACCTAAATTATTTAAAACACGTGCTGCTACACCTTCACCTTCACGGATTAAACCGAGTAAAATGTGTTCTGTTCCAACGTAAGAATGGCCTAGCTTACGCGCTTCATCCATAGATAATTCAATAACCTTTTTAGCACGAGGTGTATAATGTACAGTTTGAGAAGCTTCTGTTCCACGCCCAATTAACGCTTCTACTTCTTTTTGAACTTTCTCTGGACTTAATCCAAGAGCAATTAATGCTTTTGCTGCAATTCCTTCACCTTCGCGTACAAGCCCAAGTAAAATATGTTCTGTTCCAATATTATTATGCCCAATACGAATTGCTTCCTCTTGAGATAAAGCTAATACTTTCTGTGCTCTTTCTGTAAATCTTCCAAACATCATAGAAATCGCCTCCTACTTGCGCTTAGTTTTTTTCAATACGTAATCGCTCACGGATTAAGGTTGCTCTTCGATAATCTCTTTCTTCTGGCCCTAAAGGTCCACCTGCGTATTGTTGTAAAATACCTGGTTGTGTAAGAACCATTAGCTCAGTCAAAATATTTCTCGATATACCTTTTATATATCCTAGATCAATACCAAGTCGTACATCCGATAAGCAATTGGCTGCTTCTGCAGATTGAATTAAACGACTGTTTGCTAGTATGCCGTAAGAACGATAAACCTTATCTTCAAGTTCAATACTTGAATTTTGTACAATTAATTCTCTAGCTATTTTTTCTTGCTGTATAATTTGTTGAATGACACTCTTTAAATCTGCAATAATATCTTCTTCAGACTTTCCTAGCGTCATTTGATTTGAAACTTGAAATATATTACCTAACGCTTCGCTACCTTCACCGTATATTCCTCTTACTACTAACCCTAATTTTTGAATTACTTGTATAATACGGCTAATTCTTTTTGTTAAAACCAGTCCCGGTAAATGAATCATCACAGAAGCTCTTAACCCTGTGCCAACATTAGTAGGACAACTTGTAATATATCCAAGTGACTCATCAAAAGCGTATTCAACTTCTTTCTCAATCCAATTATCTATTTGATTGGCGCTTTGAAGCGCCTCTGATAACTGTAATCCTGAAAATAGGCACTGAATCCGAATATGGTCTTCTTCATTAAGCATAACACTAATATGTTCACTTTCTGATAGTAGACATGCTCCATATTCTGTCCCTGCAAGATTTGGACTAATTAAATGCTTTTCGACTAAAACTCTCCTTTGAAGAGGGGTTAATTCATTCATCTTTAATAGTCCAAACTCCCCAAAGGACCCTACTGCTTTATTTATAAATTTCTTTTTGAATAGTTCATGAATCTGTTTAGCTTCTTCTTCGTTTTGCATAGTGGAAAATTGATATTGTTTAAAATTACGAGCCAAACGAATTCGACTACTTAAAACAATATCAGAATCAGGGCCATCCCCCTTCATCCATGGACTAATTGCTTCGTTCATAATTTTGTCCAGTGACATAGAATTATTCCCCCTCCCTATGCTCACTAAGCTGTATTTCAAGACCTCGGATTTTATCCCTTACCTCTGCAGCTTTCTCAAATTCCTCTTTCTGTACGTATTGTTTCAGAATAAGTTTTAGTTCATCTAATTCTTTCTTTAAGTGGATATTTCCTTCTATACGTTCCGGAATTTTTCCACAATGTTCTGTATGCCCACCGTGAAGGCGTTTTAATAATGGCTTTAAATGCTCCTTAAATGTATCGTAACAAGAAGAACAGCCAAAACGTCCGACTTTTGTAAATTGTTCATATGTCATCTTACAATCTGGACACCTTACTATATCTGCATTTGAAAATCCATTTTTTCCTTCTTCAAACATTGTTGATTCACCGTGTAATAAACCAGCAAATAAATCATGAAATGAAAAGTTAGACTGCGATGATTGAAAGAAAGACGTATAGCCACTTTGCTCTGCACATTGCTCACAAAGATGAACTTCCGCCTTCTTCTCGTTAATTACTTTTGTATAATGTAAAGTTGCTGGTCTTATGTTACAGTTTTGACAAGTCATCACTATCCCCACCTTTACAACAGGAACGCTCTATCTCATGGTACTTTTCATACATTACTAGATTGTTCGCTTTCCTGAATCCATTTAAATAAAAGTGCATGTTCTTTTTCAAAACTTCTACAATATTTAACTGCTTTATCTTAGTTATCAATCTTTTACAAAAGTTATATTTATTTATATTTCAGTGTTCTTAACATTGCGCATAATATTCGAGCCCTAAGTTCATCTCGAGAAGGAACATCCATTGATAATACAGAACGGTCTATTACACTTAACATCAGTTTCGCTTCACGATTTGTTATGATTCCCTCTTCTATTAAACGTATAATCATACTTTCTGCATTCCCTTGCGCAACGCTATGATCAATCATATGAAGCATTTGATCAATAATGTCTATATCATCATGCAGTTTGACTTTTATAATGCGAATGTAACCTCCTCCACCACGTTTACTTTCTACTACAAATCCTCTTTCTAACGTAAAACGGGTATTGATTACATAATTGATTTGAGATGGTACGCACTCGAATCGATCCGCAATCTCATTTCTCTTGATTTCAATCACATTATTATTACTTAAGTCAATAACTTGCTTTAGATATTTCTCAATGATATCAGATATATTTCTCATTTATCCGCCACCTTTATTGACTTTGACTATCTTTGACTTTAATTATATACGTATTAATAAAATTTGCAACTCTTTTGCTTATTCACTATCCTAGCCACATTCCCCTGTATTTAAACAAAATATGAATACTTTAAACACATTTTTTATTACTATGGATTATAAAATAAAACACGAAAAAACACGAGTCATTTGACTCGTGTTTTAGTTGCTTGGCGACGTCCTACTCTCACAGGGACAAGGTCCCAACTACCATCGGCGCTAGAGAGCTTAACTTCCGTGTTCGGTATGGGAACG
>NZ_FRBJ01000031.1:0-4911 GCF_900142585.1 Bacillus sp. bc15 | reverse complement strand
ACTTCTAATTTCATTGTATTTAGTTTCATGATATTTCCTCCTAATTGTGATATGTAGAAAAGTTTTTTTTTGGCAAATTCTCTGAAATTACCAACGAACTTATTATATAATACTTTCTGGATATTTTAATATGCAATTATGCATATGTTATTATTTTTTGTTTTTTATAAAATCCACAAAAAAAGCCATTGATATCAATGGCTTTTTTGCTATGATTTTACTATTTTGTAAGTTTTGTAAAAAAAAAATTATATCGTCTTCATATATAATACTTTCTAAAAATTAACAAATAACAACGCGACTAAAACGAATGCCCACTAATTTATTTAAGCCGATTTTTAAGAAATGTCAAAAACATCGCTTTGTAACACAAGGTAACGTTTTTAATTAAGCTAATTTCACCTTTTTAGGGAGGAGATCGTCAGCAAGGAAGCCCTTTATAGACTCAGTACTATAACGAAAATAGCATTATGTTATAATTGAATTCAAAAAGCAGATGTTGTAACCTTAGCTTATTCATTCTTTTTTGATATAACCAATACGCATAGTTTTATAGTAATCCAATTAATAATGTACCAATTATATACGTAATTCCACATGGATAATTTAGTCCAAACATAATTGATGCTATTAAAATACTAAGATAATTGGTTCTTGCATTATTGGATTTTTTTGTATTTCTGTTAAAAGCAAATCCAGTAGCATCGCAATTAAAAAGATTTATATTACTATTAATAAAACAAATCAAATTTCAGATAAATCTACCATAAATCAATTCATCTTTCCTATCATATGTTTCTCCTTGTTGTTATTACGAAATAATAATCTATACCGCTTACATTAAAATTTAACTAGCCTGAAATAAAGTCTAATTTTCTCAATATAAATTTCCAAATTGGTTCTTCCCCTGTCACTACGGACGCTCTGCCTACCATCCCTGTATGTAATACCTTTAATTCCTTTGTACTAATAGTTGCTTCCAGTTCATACATATAAGTTTTTGAATCTTTATCCAAAATAGGATGTGCCGGTATATAAGTTATTGTTCCAATTTGCTTATCAGTATTCTTTAATTTAAAAGAATATTGGATTTTATCTCCCTTTTTAATATTTTCTATTTCTTGAGCTGATAGCAATATTTTCACCTTTTTTTCATCTTCTTTTGGAATAATAGAAATTATTTCTTGTCCCAAATCAATTAAATCGCCAGATTGGATACTAAAAGGTAATTGTACAATACCATCTTTTTTAGCCTTTATAACCGTCGCTTCACTTTGATTATTTAATCTATTTACTTCCTGCTTTTTCACAAAAATCTCTTGTTCTAAAGAGGTTATACGCTGATTAACCGAAATAATTGTACTTTCTTTGTATTGTTTTAATGCATATTGTTTCTCTTTTTGTTTTCCTTCTTTTACTATTTCAACCTTTTTTCTTTCGCCTTCCAATGTTGATTTTCTTTGTTCTTCTCTCTTCTTTAGACTAGTTTGTTGAGATTCTAAAGATTGGATTTTATCCTCCAATAATTGCTGTTCCTTATCTAATATATTTTCTTTATCTTTTTGTTTTTTGAGAGAATCTATTTCCCTTTGTGTATTTTCTTTTTCTGCAATCAATCCTTGTAAAGTATCATCTTGTTCATTTAACGTTTTACTGTTATCTAATATTTTTATTTCATTTTCTTTTTCATTCTGTAAAGATTGATATCCTTGTTCATACCCTTTGTACTCTTCTCTTATTTTTTCATCCACTCCATCTGAAAAAAGTGATTTCTCAGATTGGATACTTTTTTTCAATTGCTCTAGCATCTCTTTTTGTTTTTCCAAATGATTAGCAATTTGATCAGATTGAGTCTGTTGATTTAGTAACTCCTGATTTTTCAGTTGAATTAAAACATCTCCCTTTTTTACTTCATCACCAGATCGAACAAAAACATTATCTACAATACCTGCAACTTGTGTTCGAATTATACCCATATCAGATTTACCTTGTATAATCGCTGTTCCTTTACTCACAATATCTATTTTTCCAATATATGCCCAACACATAAACCCTAACAAGATTAGACAAAGAAAGCCTAGTAACCAAGCAATAAAACGAGGCGGTTTCTGTTCTAATAACTCAACACTGTCTGTTAACTGATCAAAAGAATAAATCTTACTCATTATGACCACCTCGCACACTATTAAATTGTGATTCTATATGCTCTACATGAACTGTTTGATTCTTCCAAAGACGATAATATTCACCTTTTTGGAATAGTAGTTCTTCATGACATCCGCTCTCTATAATATTTCCTTTTTCCATTACAAAAATTTGATTTGCATGTTGAATTGTACTTAAGCGATGAGCAATCATAATTACTGTTACTCCTTGTAAGCCTAATTCTTTTAGCATATCTGTAATATGTTTTTCAGTCGTGGAATCTAAATTACTTGTTGCTTCATCTAAAATCAAAATATCTGGTTTTTTTAATAAAGATCGTGCAATTGCTAAACGTTGTCTTTGCCCACCTGATAAATTCGAAGCATTTTCTTCTAAAGCTGTTTCATAACGTAGCGGCAAATCACTAATAAACTCATGAACACAAGCTTGCTTACATACTTGTATAACTTCTTCCAATGAAACAGAACGATTCAGTCCAAATTTCAAATTATCATAAATAGATCCACTAAAGAAAAATGATTCTTGTGATACATAAGCGATTCGATCACGCAATGCAGTTCGATTTATTTCTTTAATGTGATAATCATCATAATATATATCACCTTGCTGGGCTTCATAATAATACATTAATAATTTGGAAATCGTTGTCTTACCTGATCCACTTTCTCCTACAAAAGCTACTTGACTACCTGGTTCAATAGAAAAACTAATATTATCTAACACATTCTTACGTGTTCCATAACGAAAGCTAATATTCGAACATTTAATTTTTCCAGATAATTGCTTAGGAGAGACTTTATTATCTTCTTTTTCGTTCTTCTCCACATCTAAATCGAAAATTTCATTTAGCCTCTCTCCAGCAACTAATGCAGATTGCATAGTAGGCTGAATCCCTATTAAATTTTCAATAGGATTTAGAAAATAAACTAAAAGTGCATTATATGTAATTAATTCACCTATTGTCATATTCCCTTTCAATACCTGCATAGCACCAACCCAAAGGATTACTGTACCTCCAATTAATTCGAGACCCATCTTAATAGAACTTTGTAAATTATATAATATACCTCTTTTGAATATATACCTCAGCAAATTAACAAAACGACTTTCCGTTTGATAAAATACTTCTTTCTCAGCATTATAAGATTTAACAGTCGCAATTCCATTTAAAGACTCTACCAAATAAGATGTTAGCTTCGCATTACTTTCCATTTCTTCACGATTAATACGTTGATATGGTTTATGAAATACAAATATAACCCCTATATAAAAAGGAATTAATAATAATGTAATTGCAAATAACATTGGGCTATGTGTATATAATAAAATTGCACCTAACATAACCATTACTGTATCAATCATTAACGTAATCGTTATAGTTGATAAAGCTTCTCTTATTTTACCAGCGTCCATAAACCTAGAAATAATTTCGCCTACTTTTCTTGTTTCAAAAAAATTCATAGGTAGATTAACTACATGACGATAATATCCAAGCACTAATTGAACATCAATTCTTCTACTCAAATATAAAATTAAGTGTGTTCTAAAATAAGAAAGTAAAACTTTAAAAATGTACAATATTATAACTCCAATAGAAATAATATGCAGTGATTGTATTAGCTGATTAGTTACAATATCATCTATTAAAAATTTAAAATAAAATGCACCTAATAATCCGAATAGATTAAAAAAGACAGATGCTAAAAATATAGGTAGAAGTAAATGTTTTTGTGGTTTTAATAATGCTAAAAAGCGCGAGAATGTTCCACTGTCTTTACTTCCTTTTTGAAAATTTTGATTGGGAGCTAATAGTACTAATATTCCTGACCAAATTTTCAAAAAATCTTCCCTTGAATACACAACCAATCCTTTTGCTGGATCCGCCACATATATTTTTTGTTTTTTTGTTTTATAAACTACTACATAATGTAGTAATCCACCTGGCATCACAACATGTGCAATTGCTGGTAAAGGAATTTCATCTAAGGCTGTTATATCGGTTGCTTTAACACCCTTTACTTCAAAGCCTAATTTTTCTCCAGATTCAATCAATCCTTGTATATTTGTTCCTTGTAAATCAGTTCCAGCAATTTCTCTAATTTTTGAAATCGCTACAGAAAAACCATAATAGCGAGAAATCATTGCAAGACAAGCTGGTCCACAATCTTTTAAATCCTGTTGTCTGACACAAACAAATTTTCTTCTCAATTCATATCCTACTTTCTTATTTCTGAATAGATTTTAATATACCCCACCATATTATTTTAGGGATTTTGAACATTTAGACATAGTTTCATCATAATTTATCTTTTTTACTGTACACTAAAAAGGCTTTGTTCAGAAAATCTAATATCCATAAACAAAGACGAAAACTAAATAATATTAACATTTTTTAGATATAATCATATCCATAAAATCTTCAAATGATTCAATTCTCAATAGTCTTTGATTTTTATCTTTTTGAACATTTATTTCTCTTACAAAGACACTATCTAACTAAATATTTATAGTCCTTATCATACAATTCCCTCAGATAATACAATGAGTCTAATAAACAAATTATATAATTTAAAAATCACAAAAATAGTATAATAATAAAATATGCATAATTGCATATTAAAATATCTAGAATCAATTATATAATAAGTTTGTTGGTAATTTCAGAGAATTTGCCAAAAAAAAACTTTTCTACATATCACAATTAGGAGGAAATATCATGAAACTAAATACAATGAAATTAGAAGT
>NZ_FRBJ01000019.1:0-39655 GCF_900142585.1 Bacillus sp. bc15 | reverse complement strand
ATTTTACCATGCCACGGCCCTTTATTTTTGGTGTACCCCAACATTGATTGTCCAAGATGATAATCCCCCGATTCGTGTAATTTATTATTATTATACACGAACGTTTGTTCTTTTAAAAGCACAAAAAAATTGCACTACCTACACGAAGAAGATAGAGCAATATACCCATATTGATTATATCATAGTACTAACTAAATGCACTCTTTTTTACATATCCCAAAAGTCATCAGCTTTCGCGTTCGGTTTTACGTGACGAATGGCTTTTAATATCTTTTTCATAACAGTTGGACTAGGTATATACTCTTTATCATTACATGCTTTAGAAACAGTAGGACGACTTAACTTAGCAGTCTTTTCTAAATCATGTTGATTAAATCCATTCCGATCTAAAAAAACACCTAATTTTGTACGTTTCTTTCCTCCGAACTTCCAAAACACGTTTATCCCTCCCGGACTTATTTTCAACATTCTCGTCAAAAACGTAAAAAAATATTCGCGTAAACAGAAAAAGTTTTTTACATATTGTACAAGCCATCCACAATATGATGTATCAAGGTCGCTACCAAAGTAGTTATCAAACTTATTATCAAAGCAGCTACCAAAGTAAATAGCTTAATTGCTATCAAGGTAACTAGTATTTGTACTATCAAAGTAACTATCAAGTTAGTTATCAAAGTAACGCTACCAAGGTATTGAGGCGATAAATCTATGTATAATCAGTATTTTAAATTCTGTTTATAAAGGGGAGTTTTTTATGTTAACTACATTTATCTCATTAGGTGCTTTAGGAGTAACAACAATTGGCGGAGCGATATTAGAGAAACATCTTGTAAAGAATGATCACGTTGCAGCAGCTAAACTTTTAAGTGATGGAATGTATCACGGAATAAGAATAGGTGGAGTTTGTTTTATCGGTTATATATTTATCAAAATTTTAATCATGTTCTAGGAGGTGTAACATGGGACTCATCAAAGATTGGCTTCATAAGCAAAATTTAAAGAATCAACTTATAGAGGTATTTGGAAAAGCTGGTTTATATGTGGACCATCAAACACGAGGCGGTAAAGTACCCATTTATCCGAAAATACATGCCATTTCCTCCACAAAAGACAATGTTAGATATATATTTACCATCCCGAATAGTTTGGATCCGAAGACTATTGAAAAGAAATGGTTTTGCTTTCAACAAATATTAGGACGTAATGTAGCAATTGAAGGTGATATAAAAAAGTTTGTCCTTAATGTATTTCATTCAGATGCGGGACTAAAACCATACAATTACAGTTATAAGAAATGGCAGCCGTTACTAAAACAACATCGTCTACCTGTTGTGGTAGGTCGGGACCAATTAGGCAATATGATTGTATATGACATGGTTAGAGCCAATACACCACATTTACTTATAGCAGGAGAAACAGGGAGCGGTAAAAGTAGTATGGTGCGTGTTGTGCTGTCCACACTTATTCACTACATGTCCCCTGATAAATTACATTTGTACCTGGGCGATTTGAAGAATTCCGAGTTTCATTTCTTACGAAGAGTGAAACACGTAAAAGAGGTTTGCATGGAAGAAATTGAAATGAAGATCATGTTGCAGAAAGTGTGGAAGGAAATACGCGAACGTAGAAAGCTAATGGAAGAGTATGAAGTGGACCATATCGATGAATACAACAAATTGAATCTTGATAAGCAGAAACCGTATATCTTACTTGCTATAGATGAAGTAGCTATGTTGCAAGATGAAAAAGAGTGTATGACTACATTAGAAAAGATTTCAGCAGTTGGTCGATCACTTGGAGTCTTTCTCATGCTTTCCATGCAACGCCCAGATGCAAAAGTATTAGATGGTAAGTTGAAACTCAATATGACGGTAAGAATGGGCTTTAAATGTGATAGTACGATTAACAGTAATATCATGGGTACACCTGGTTCAGAACACTTGGAGCAATCGGGCCAAATGATTCTAAAACTAAACGGATTAAAGAAAGTGCAAGCTCCATTTTTAGAATTAAGCAAAGCGAAACAAATTGTTGAACCGTATCGCATTCCGAAAGAGGACACGAAGCTTCAGAATCCTCCACAAGAAGACATTAAATTGTTTGGGGTGTTAGACGATGAAGAATAGAGATAAAGCGATACTGGGCGATTTGAAGCGTTTCAGATGTATGTCTAGGGATGACATAATAGATTTGCATTTTCAAGGAGTGAAAAACGCAGTTACTTGCTGTAATACGGTCATGAAACGATTAAGAAGAGATGGTCATGTGGATGCCAATATCACACAGCAGCCATTTATATATTTTCCTCAACCTAGTACACTACGAAAAACTAGCCAAAAGATTCCCCACTTCCTCAGCATTGTGGACGTATACAAACAACTCATTCATTATGAAAAACCTAAACTATTTAAAGTAGAACCGAAATATGGAAAAGAATTTATGGAACCAGATGCATTTACAATTTGGCGTAGATCCCCATTTTTTATTGAAGTCCAAAAGTCAGTTTACAGTAAAAAAATTATGCAAGATAAAATCAATCGATATGAGTTGTACTTCCACAGTAATGAGTGGCATCAAGAATCTTGGCAACCAAAAGAATCAAAATTCTTCCCTAACATCCTCATAATCACTGATAAAAAGTATGATATCCAATCCTCCAATTTACGTATTTTTCAAGCGAAATCTATACACGATTTCATGGATAAACTAGCGGTTAAATCCTAAAAGAACCCTACTTAACTGTGGGGTTTTTACATTAGCGTTAATATTAACGTTTGTATTAACAGTAACATTTACATTGTTTTTAACATATTCATTAACATTATCGTTAACAAAAATAAAAGCCCTACAAATGTAGGACTTATAATAAACCTCGTTCTTCAAAGAAGTCACGGAATATTTTATTTGCAAGTTTTGATTGCGCTCCTCTAGGTGGCTTCTTACCTAATACTTTTTGAAAAGCATCACGAACATCTTTATCTAAATGAAAACCTACAACTTTTTTATCATTGTTGTCTTTTAATAATTCAAGGATATCTTCATTTGCTTTCTTTTTAACTTTTGGCACTTCTGGATTATTGTTACCATCATCGTTTGCATTAATGTTTTTATTTACGTTAACATTATCACTAACGTTATTGTTATCGTTATTCTCTTCTTCGCTATTTCTTGTGGCGCTACCTCCAAATAAATCAGCCAATTCGCGTTCCTTCAAGTTCAGTCAACTCCTTAAATAAATTCTTATAATAAAATGCAAATTCGTTATCTTTTTTAGTAAGTGTAAGAGGTAATTGATTATAAGCAATTGAGTTAGCAAATTGAATAGTTCTAGGGATATTAGCTTTAAAGAAGTGAATACCTTCTTTCTCACAAAAACGACTTGCTTGTTTCATTGCTTCAGTATGAAGTTTAGTATTCTTTTGAACTAATGTAGCTACAACTCCAGTAATCTCTAAATTTTGATTATGTTTATTTTTAAATTGACCAATAACATCGATGATTTTTATTAGTGATCGTACAGAATATTGTTCAGGTTGGAAAGGAATTATAATTTTATCTGTACAGCAAATTACATTACTTTGGATTAACCCTGAAGATGGCGGACTATCGAATAAGATAACATCGTAATCATCTTCCACAGACATCAGCGCCACCTTCAAAAGTAAAAATGGATTTATGTATTTATCTAAGTTAGGTAATACATCGAAATCTAAAAAGCTCATCATTTCATTAGAAGGTAATACATCGATGTTTTCGTGAACATTAATTATTGCTTCACTTGCTGGTGCAAAATGAACTAAAACGTCATGCAATGTAGTACGGTACTTGTCCGGATTTTTGCCAAAAGACAACAGTGAATTACCTTGTTGATCAGCATCCACAATTAGAACACGTTTCCCTTGTTTCGCATAAAGTCCAGCTAAATTTACAGTCATTGAAGACTTTAAAACGCCACCTTTATTCTGTACGAAAGCTAATTTATAAGCCATTCTGATACCTCCATTATATTTACGTTAACGTTGTTGTTAACATTTATATTAACGTTAATGTTTATGATTATGTTTATATTAATCTACTTTAACATACTTATTCTTTCCTGCAATTGTTTTCCCTTTAAATCTTTTGAAATACTTTCGTTATGGTATGTGAAATTTTAAGTTTGCACAAAATAAAAAAGAGCCGAAGCTCTTATTTCGTCAAAGCGTTAATTTGTTCTAAAAGTGCAATTGCTTTCAAATCGCCTTGTTCCGCTTTCTTCATGATGATACTTAATTTATGTACTCTTTCCTCCACACTGATTTCTTTCTCTATTTGTAAAGCCGCCCCTTGATTCATCATAGTAATTTTCCTCCCCAGTTTTTATTGGTATATTTTAGGTGGCTGGTTTTTTAATCGCGTGATATAAAATCAGCCTTTCCCAGAAAGTAGGAAAGACGTCACTAAATTAATAGTAACGTCTTTCGAATTGTTTATATGTAGTTGTTAACTAAACTAAATTTAGTTACTTACTATTCTAGTGACCGCCTGGATCGACCATCATGTATTGTACAGCTGGTTGATCTACAGATGCTTGCGCATCCTCTTGAGCGTTTGCTACGCCTGCTCCAGTTCCTAGTCCTAATGATAAAATTAAGCTTAATAATAAACTTTTCATTTTACTCCACCTCGTCCTTTAATATCTCTCTTTTTATGCCATTCGCATAGAATAAATTCCCTGTTCTTTCAAAATCAACCAATGCTTCTTTTAAAGATAGTATATCACCTTTTACTTTAGCGCGGGATGCTTTTCGATGGGGCGTCATTTTCATTTCAGAATATAATTTTTCCCCTAGTTCAGCATCGCCAAACTTTAGTTGGTAATGAGCTTTTTCTCCCACATCTAGATAATCATGTTCAATTTTTTCAATGTGGAAAGCATTGTCTATATATATATGTCCTAAAGTTGTCTTAAACGAGCCATATTTTTTTGATTTTTTGTCAATTTTATTTTCTTCTAATACTTCAATGGCTTTTAAGAGGTATTTTTCAGACGTTTCTAAGCATTCATATTGGTAGCTTTCCCCTAAGCAACAATACGCTGATGCCTTTATCATCTGATAGTCTGACTTTGCATCAATAATGTCCCAACATACCTTACGAGATTCTTCTACTTCATCCGATAATAGTTTGATATATGCATCTCTCTCTTTATATTGCATTTCTAAACATTCTCGAATGAATTTATTTTTAATTAAAGGTATCTTCTCTTTTGCTTTTTCTGAATAAGGAACGATCGCCCGACAGTTCGGAATGTCATACATTGCAAATCCGTACAACATATTCACTAGCACCTGGCATTCTGCTAATTTAGAAAATGTTTGTTCATCAAGTGCCTTTTCTAATTCTTTACCTGTTTTCTTATTCAAGTTTCGTTGATTATATAGTTCGAATATAACTAAATATTTTTTTAACGTCCTAGTTCCTTGGTGTTTATCTATAAGTTGTGAAATCACATCGTATTCGCCTTGGCCTTGGCAGTAACAAAGTGCCTTCACAATGTTTAAATCCTTCTCGCATCGTAGAATAAAATTGTTAATGACTTCTTTTCTAGTTGAATGATCTTCGTACACGTTAGATGCAACAGGGATAAAATTTTCTAATTTCATTTCTTGCGTTTTGCCCGATAAACCTTCTTCAATTACACTTCGGTCTATTCCAGTTATTCTTGCTAATCCTCTGATTTTGATATCTTTGCTTTCTCTTTCTGCATCTAACTTTTTAATTAATCTTTCCACAACAATATTCCCCTTCCAGAAAAACGAACCACATCCTAACAGGATTTTCTCAAGGCGGAAACAAAATACGAGAGAAGAATATTGCATTTTTGTGTTATACTTAGATGTGACTCGTATGTGGCAAGTGTTTCCTAAGCGTGAGTTAGGGAACGGTTATTAAGGTGAGTGTAGGAGCCTCCTTGATAACACGCTCATATGGGTCTTTTTTCGTTCATTTTTTGTTAAACAAATTTTATCACGAATTTTTACAATTTTACCAATACACTTGCAAATTAAATATTGAGAAAGTTTTTTTATCGCTATAAATCAAGATTTCGGTGCATATGCAATTTTGCATATTAACTATTGATTTAATAGTACATGAATATTTTACCACTAACAGAACAATTGTTCTATATTTATTTTTAAAGGTATTTTTAAGGACAAATTTTTATATAATGTCATGTTACAAGCCAAATATGGTATAGTGATATTTTGGTAATTATACTCAAAACTATGAAAAACACAGTCGGTCAAAACATTCAACGTTTAAGAAAAGCTTATGGTTTAACACAAGAACAACTATCTGAAAAGACACGTATTACTCGTGGTCAACTCAAGAACTGGGAAACGGATCGATATGAACCGGATCTTGGAAGTTTGAAGATTCTTGCTTCATTTTTTAACGTTACAACAGACACGCTTCTCGGCTTCGAGAACGAACAGAACGACCCTTTGTTAGATTTACTATTAAGCGACATTCAAAAGGACTACAGTAAGTTGGACGGGCGTGAACAAGGGCAATATGCAAGACATATGGCTGTTTACTCTGACATGCTACTTAGAAATAAGGACTTGTTGTAATATACTTCCATCATAGAAGAAATGTTTCCCAATTTATAGCGGTAAAATATTACATTATTTTACTCTTTGTGGAAGAGGACTGTTAATTAGTTCTCTTCTTTTTTATTTTTACCTAATAAGGCATCTAAACGTTTTTTGTTTTCCTCTAAATCTTCAGTGGCTTGTCCTTTGTCTTCCACAATTGCTGATCCATTCTCTTCTTCTCTAACCCACTCAGGAACCATCTCAGTGCGTATTTTCTTAGCGCCTGATACTTTCGCTTTACCTGTTCTAACTTTCTGTTTCTGGCCAAGTTTAGACATCTTTTCTTCCACAACTTTTATTACATAGTTTTCAGCTGCAGTTAAATCGGTAGATCCAATCGCTTTACATTTAGAAACAACATCGTGGATAGCTTTAATAGTTTTTTGGTTTGTAATCTCTCGCTCTTCAATCTTTTGATTCATTAAATCAAGAATCATAGATTCAGTAACAGGGTTAGTTATAATTTCTTCTTCTTCTTTTTCTTTAATAATATCTTTCTTTAATTCTTTTTTATTATCTCTTGATTTTGAGGTCTTCATTTTGAGGTCTTGAAAATCAAGTCCCCAAATTTGACCGTGTTCTTTTTCAGCATAAGCAAGGATTTCTTTACGTTCTTCATCTGTGAAAGGCTTAATACGATAGTAGTATTCGTAATCCCATTGCTTACCTACACGGAACTTATATTCAATGATGTAGTTAGCATCCATTAACTCTTTCCAAGCGTTCTTTACTGATGTTTCTTTGTTTTTACCGTAACGCTTGTACAATTCTGTTTTATGTAATTCCCATTCTTCTGTATTGTAAGACCAAAGGTTAACTATCAATCCTAATGCTTGTAGTGAAATACATTCTTCCGGTTCTGATTCACGCAATTCAACTGCAACCGCCGTTTCATTTGGAACCTGTACATATTCTCTTTCTAATTTCCATTTCTTCATTTTAGCCATAATAAAAAATCCTCCATTTTCTTACCCCGACAAAAATTGGGTATAGCAAAATAAAGGATTTGTATTTACGTTTTTTCGAGTTTATGATACTATCAAAGTATCAATTTAATTAACGTATACACAAAACCTCTGTTACCGGTTTTTAAATGGTGTCTTGGCGACCAACCTTCTACCATCTAAAAACTTTCGTCGGGGGTTTTATTTTTTTATATAAAGTTAGTTGTTTAAAAATTTATGTATATATCCCTCATAATAACAGACATTTGACGAAAAAAGAAGAATATGAGGGAAAAAGGTTGAGAGCTGAAAAGCTCTCTTTTTGTTTTTTAGAAGTTATCAATCAAATTTTCGATTAATTTACGTTTCTCAGGAGGTAATTTATTTATCTTTTCCATGAGAGCCGCAGCATCCTTAGAGATCTTATCTGATTTCTCTTGGTTTAAAGTTCTATGCTCTGATAATCCCAGCATGTAGTCAACAGATACATTGAAAATCTTAGCCATTTTGACCTTGTTTTCACTTGAAGGGGACTGTTTTCCTGACTCGAATCGGGAGATATTAGATTTTTCGATTTCTAAGACATCTGCTAATTGTTGTTGCGTCATTCCCTTCTCTAGGCGCAATGCTTTTAAGCGTTGTCCGAACATTTTGTGTTCCTCTTTTCATCTAAATTAATAAGATGTGTTTTTCACACCTTATGTATATCTACATTCTATACGAAAAGTTGAGTGTAAATCAACAAAATAATTCTTTTTTATAAAAAACGAAAATAATAGTTGCGTAATTCGCAACTTTGTTATAAACTCGATTTATGAAAGAGGTGTTCATCATTTATGATTATCAATAATGAATTTCTTCGTGATATCAGGAAGGAAAAAGGATTAACACAAACTCAAGTAGCTAATTTACTTAACCTTGATAAGACATCTATTTCAAAGTATGAATCGGGCGTTCATTGTCCTAGCTTAAGAGTTCTTGTGTTGTATTCAGAGACTTTCGATATAAATATTGAAAAGTTTCTCAGGCAAAGTTAATTTTTTTTGCAACAAGGTTGTGTAATTCGCAACAAGTTGTGTAAGGAGGAAAAATCGTGAAAAACGGTAAGAATCCAACAAATAAAGAAAAGCAACTGATTCAATCATATAGCTTAAACCCACACAACTGGTTGATCTTTAAAAAAGTAGATGGACAACTTCATTTAATCCACCGAAACACTTTTTGCAAACGTGTAATTCCAAATTCATAGTTTGAGAGGGTGAAAGTAATGGAAGAAAGTACATTCTCATTATTAATGGTAGCGGTTACGATTGCTACAGTAATGTCGCTTGCAGCTTGGCTAGATGAACCGATCAAAAGATTTTTAGAAAAATAATGAAGGGAAGGTAAAAAGACAATGACACCTGAAAAGTTGTTCGAAGAGAAACAACATCTAGCGTTATCAGCAATTAAACAAGTATTTGGAAGTTATGGTAAAGCAACACAAGTTGCTGAAAGAAATAATATGGAATTTGATGATTTAATTCAAATCGGGAAAGTAAAGCTATGGGAATTATGTTTAAAGTATGATCCTCAAAAAGCTGGAGCGTTTAATACTTACGTAATAATGACTCTTAAATTCGAGATAGTAAGGGAATTGCACCAAAAGGGAAGAGTTATTAGTGTTAGTAGTTATTGCACTCCTGAAGAAAGAGAGAAATTAAACATTCATTCTATTGATCTTTATAGAAACGGAGAATCTGAAGAAGGTTTCTTTGCAGTAGACCCAGCAAATGTGGAAGAAGAAGTCATGACTTCAATTGAATATGAACAAGCATTGAGTCAAGTGAATCCAGAAGAAAAATTAATAATAGTAAAAAAATCTCAAGGTTTTACAGATGAAGAGATTGGAAAAGAACTTGGTAAAACTAGATTTGCTGTTAACAAAAAGAAAAATAAGGCATACAGAAAAATCAATCCTGATTATAAGCGAGTTATAAAAGGTGAAATTAGAAAAAAGAAAAACCACCTGTTGGCGCAGGTGATCTAGATAAAATCAATTTTCAAGATGATTATAGCACAACTCATGTAAAGGAGTGAACTGCTAATGAACATTAAAGAAGTGAGTAAAGCTGTACAAGCTATACGATCGGCAGGTAATGAAGATGGCATTATCAGCATTCGTGGTAATGAAGTTCATCTTAATAATGAAACATTTGAATCAGTGTTAGCTGAATACAGAATGAAACCAATCATAACGAATCGTGATTCAAAGGACCTTCCACATGAAGTGGCTTTTATACATGACAACATAGTCTATTACTCTCTCTACACTCTAGAAAGAATGGAAGAGAAAATTGGAGGGATTCTAAATAGTAGAAAACTCAATGGTAGTCGGGAATCGTCAGGATTCAGTTTTAAGTGATGTTATGAGTGATTGTAAAAGTTGCGGTAAAGAAATCTATTTTGGTGAAGAGTACCGGGATATTGATGGTGATTACATACACGATGAAACAGATTGCATCAAACAATATGTAGAGGCTCATTCCAAAAAGAAAGTGGCGGGTGAATGAAGTGAATGCTGCAATTGAAGAGTTAGAACAGGCGCTAAATGTTATGAATAGAAAGTTGCGTGAACATCAGGGTGAATTAGAAAGGTTAATAGAAAGAAAGCCTATCGTTGAAAAGAATATTCGGGAAAGTACAGGTAGAATATTCGATCTTGAAGCTTCAATCTTTATTCTGAAAGGCATGGAAAAGGGGTAAATAACATGTTTCCTGCAAAACTTAGGGAGATAAGACTAAAGAAAGACCTTACTCAACAAGAATTAGCAGAAATGATTAATAAAGATAGATGTACGATTTCGAATTATGAAATTGGAGATTCTAGACCTACCATTTATGTATTATGCGATTTAGCAACTGCTTTAGGTGTATCCACAGATTATTTATTAGGAAGAGTAGAGGTGAATTAATTGGAAATTACAAATGGTGCTGCCATTACCAAAAGTAAAAAAGCAAAAATCATTATCTATTCCAAGCCAGGTAACGGAAAAACAACAGTTGCTGGGTTGTTACCAGGTAAAACATTAGTCCTTGATATTGATGGGACAAGCCAAGTGTTAGAGGGATATGAAAATATAGACATGGCTAAAATTGATGGTGAGAATCCACATGATAGCATTTTACAGTTTTACGCGTTGGCCAAAGCAAATATCGCTAAATACGATAACATCTTTATCGATAACTTAACACATTACCAAAAATTATGGCTACTTAAAAAAGGTGAGAATACTAAAAGTGGTATGCCTGAATTAAAGGACTACGCTTTACTAGATAACCATCTTTTAAAGTTAGTAGAAACATTTAATTCGTTAGATGCAAATGTTATTTTCACAGCTTGGGAGACAACAAGAAATATCACTCACGATGATGGACAGCAATATACGCAATTCATTCCTGATATTCGGGATAAGATCGTTAATCACATTATGGGAATCGTTCATGTTGTCGGTCAATTAGTTAAAAAGGCAGATGGTACAAGAGGATTTGTTTTAGAAGGTAATCAAAGTGTATTTGCTAAGAATCATTTAGATAAACGTAAAGGTTGCATACAAGAAGAATTAATCGTGTCATCCATAAACTAATTAACAGGGGGAAATAAACAATGAGTTTTAAATTTAAATTTGATGAAGAGAATGTATCACAAGGATTCGGTCTTGTAGAGGAAGGTAAATACGAAGTTACGATTATAGCTGCTGAAGCAAAAGAATGGCAAGGTCAATATTCTATTGGGTTTGATGTAGAAATCCGTTCAGATATTGAACAGAAGCATCAAGGGGCAAAAATTCTATACAACACTTTATATCTAACTAGTAATATTCAAGATTATAAAGAAGACACTGAAAAGAAACGTAACTCATTCTTAAAAGCTTGTGGATACACAGGTAAACAGGAATTAGACTTAACTGCTGTTGTACGTGATATTTTAGGTAAAACAGTCTTAGCTTATGTAAAACACGAAACGAAGAATGATAAAACATTTGCTAAAGTCAAATTCGTGGCACCATCAAATGTAACTTCACCTGAACCAAGTGGACCACCAATTAATCTCGGTGACGACGATTTACCATTCTAAATAAAACTTAATAGAGAGGTTGGTTTTGACCGACTTCTCTTTTTTATACCCTAAAAGGCAAATCGGAGGGCGAAATGAAAAAGAATCCATACAATTTTAATGAAATTCCTGCCGAGTTAAAGGCCCTTCCTCAGTGGATATTGTGGAAGTTTGAAACACGAAACGGCAAGCAGACAAAAGTTCCGTGTCAGGTAACTGGTGAAATGGCCCAAGCAAATAACAGACGTACTTGGTCAACATTTGCAACGGCAGTCAAGTTTTACTTAGAAGGTGACTATGACGGAATAGGTTTCGTGTTCAGTAGGCAGGACAACTATATAGGAATAGATATTGATAAATGTGTTGTGGACGGTAAAACAAATGCTTTTGCAACAGAGATTATCGATACATTAGACAGTTATACAGAGTTTTCACCTTCAGAGAAAGGTATCCACATCATCATCAAAGGTAGCCTTCCACAATCAGTATTAGGTACTGGAAGGAAAAATACAAAGCATGGATTAGAAATTTACTCATACGGTCGTTTCTTCACTTTCACTGGTAATCGTGAAAATTCAAATGATGTCTATGATCGTACGGATGAACTAGCAGAAGTATTTGAACAGTATTTTGATGATAGTGACATTCAAGGTCGAGTAAATTTAGCGGAGTTTGAAAAAGATGAAATTAAAATTTCAAACGAATCACTTTGGGAGAAAATGTTCCGTAGTAAGAATGGCGATGAAATTCGCTCATTATACAACGGCAACTTAATAAATGACGATCATTCGGCGAGTGACCTCGCTTTATGTAACTACCTTGCATTTTGGACAGGTAAATCAGCGACTCGAATGGATGCAATGTTTCGTGAAAGTAGCCTAATTCGTGATAAATGGGATGTTATTCACTTTAGCGATACAAATGAAACTTATGGCGAAAGAACGATAGGAGTAGCTATTTCCTCCACATCTACAACTATCTTAGATAACAAACAGCAATTCGAAGAATTTTCATTTGATTTTATAAATGAGGATGTGGCTGAAGTTGTGGAGGATAAGCCTAAAAAGAAATTCCGTTTAACAGAACTAGGTAATGCTGAACGTATCGCATACGAATATGGCCATGTAATCAAATTTGTTAATGATATCGGTTGGTTCATCTGGGACGGAAAGCGTTGGAAGATAGATAACAAAAAAGAGATTGAAAGAATTACAGCAAAGGTACTCCGCAGTCTTAATAAATCTGAAGATGAATCAGAAATGAAATGGGCGCGGATGTGTGAACGTAGGAATGTCCGGATGAATAGTATCAAGGACCTTATGCCACTTGTTCCAGGAGAGAGACAAGAGTTTGATAAACATAAATTTTTATTCAATGTAGAAAACGGTGTTGTTGATTTAAAAACAGGTAAGCTGCAGCAACATGATAGAGAACTTAAATTAACAAAAATAACTAATATCGTGTTTGATGAAAATGCAAAATGTCCAGAATGGCTCAACTTCTTAGATCAAATATTCTTAGGGGATAAAACACTTATAGAGTACATGCAACGATTGATTGGTTACAGTTTGACAGGTGATATTTCAGAACAAATCATGATGTTTTTAGTCGGTGGCGGATCAAATGGTAAGTCCACATTCATCAATACAATCAAAGATCTTATGGGTGACTACGGAAAACAAGCAAAATCAGATACTTTCATCAAAAAGAAAGAATCCGGAGCGAACAACGATATTGCTAGATTAGTTGGTTCTCGCTTTGTATCAGCAATTGAGAGTGAAGAAGGGGAAAAACTTGCTGATTCATTTGTTAAGCAAATTACAGGTGGTGAGCCAGTGTTAGCACGTTTCCTTAGACAAGAATTCTTTGAATTTATTCCAGAATTTAAAGTGTTCTTCACTACAAACCATAAACCTATTATTGGTGGTCTTGATGAAGGTATTTGGCGACGTGTCAAATTGATTCCATTCAATCTAAGTTTACCAGCACATAAACGTGACAAACGATTACCTGAAAAACTATCTCTTGAAATGCCTGGTATTTTAAATTGGGCAATTGAAGGCTGCATGAAGTGGCAACAGGATGGATTGAAAGAGCCTAAAGTGGTAGCGGAAGCAACAGGGAAATACAAAGATGATATGGACATTCTAGCGCCTTTCCTCGATGAAGTTTGTTATGTGGATGAACGAGAAAATAAGTCAATCATGATTGAAGCTAAAGAATTATACAACACTTATGAAAGATGGTGCTTCAATTCTGGTGAACGGAGTTTAGGGAATAGGTCCTTCTATCGAATGTTAGAAACAAAAGGATTCGGAAAAACAAAGGGAACTGGAAATAAAACGTTTCTTACAGGAATTACTTTGAACGAACGCAAGCCAGTTACTAAAGGAGTTACCGAAACTAGTGAAAACAGCAAATTTAAGGTCACTCAGTAACTATTTTGCCGCTTAAATAACTTTCAGTAACTTTTAATAACTACTTAAAAAGTCAGTCGTATCAAGGGTTCAAGTTACCTTTTATATCTATTTAGTTATTTTAGTTATTTGTTTTTTATATAAACAAAAAAATAAAAATAATATATATATATATATTCTGTAATGACCAGTACTGATAACTAAAATAACGAAATCGGGTCAAACCCTTGTGGCTGTAAGGATGAAGCGAGTTATTTTAAATAACTATTAGTTAGTAAAGGGCGTTTTTCACTGTTTTCAGTAACTGTTTAATAACTGCTTAGTAACAGAGGTGAGAGGTTTGAAAGTTTTAGAAATCATAAGTGAAATTTGGAAATCAGGTGCAAATATCTATCTTGATCAGAAGGATGGACGAATCGGAATAAAGAGACAGGAATTAATTCCGCCCAAAATAATGCAAGCTGCTGAAAAGAATTTCAACGGAATTGATACTTGGTTTAAGTCCTGGAAGGATGCTAACAACGAAAAAGTTACAATCCAAAAGGTGTTTTATCAGTTTTGTGGCTGGAAACATAACCAAAAGTTAAATGAATGGTTAATTGTGGACGAAGATTCATTACAAATGTTCTATGAGTGGACGATTGTACTTGCTAAGAACGGATGGACAGATATGTACGAAGATTATCGACCATTTGAAAATGATGAATCGAATGCAATAGCTAGAAAGATATATGAACGTGCGGTTTTATATGCAAGGAAAGGGGCATGAAAATGAAATTTGGAGTTTATTTAAATGGTGAAGTGATAAAGGAATATGACGATATTTTTAAAGCCTACAAAGATGCTATTTATTTGACAACTGTATTGGATACACCACATGAAGTAAGAGTAATCCAACCAGAAAGCAACTAAACAAAAAGTATTATTTTAACTGAAAAGGGGAATCAAAATGATTCGTTTCCATTACACAGATAAAGAAATAGATAACATCCTTAAAACATTAACAATCGTGATTGATACTCGTGAAAACGTAAATGGTCATATCCTTGATTACTTACATCAAAAGGGCATTCCGATTAAAAATCAAAAATTAGATACCGGTGATTATGGTTGCATGATTCCGAAAAATGAAGAGTTGGGAATACCTCGTGATATTTACTTAGATAGTCGAATAGAACGAAAAGCCCACATGGATGAGATCACAGGTAACTTACAAAAAGATACGCAAACGGCTTTTGAAAATGAGTTAATTCGCTCAAAGGATATCCCATTCACTCTAATTGTGGAGGACCTAAAAGGTTATGAAAAGATGCTAAAAGGACAGTATCGTTCAAAATACAATCCTTTAGCATTACTCGGCAGACTTAATACATTTAAAGCAAAATACAACTTTGAAATTGTGTATTTAGATAAGAAATTCAGTGGTAATTGGATATATCATCACTTTTATTATCAAGCGAAGCATTACCTAAGAACAGGGATTTTCTAAGCAAGGAGAAGCAATGGACAGGAAACAAATTTACATCGATGTCTTGATACATAAAGGAATTTACAAGGAAGAAAAAACAGGACGTCAGCTTTATGAAATGGATGAAAAAGAGTTATGGAAACTATTAAAAGGGGATGAGAAGAATGGTAACAATGGAAAACGGTGTTTATGAAATTACTAAATTAATTAACGATGCAAAGGAGAAAAAATTAAATGATTAAAATTAAAGTATTCACTAAAAATAATTGTAACGATTGCATGAAATTAAAAATGATGTTAGACAATTTCCCTTCTGATGTTGCTGTTTTAGATGTAACGTACCTCAATGTGGAGGAACCTAAAAACGCACATTACATTCAAAAACACGATCTCATGACAATGCCATCTCTAATTATCGAAAACGACCCAGTGATTCACGGTTTCCAAGAAGGTAAGGTAATGACCAGATTAGGAGTATAGGAGGTTTTTATGAAAGAATCGACTTTAGTCCAAATAAAAAGCGAAATCGTAACGAATCAAGATGAAATTAATAAATACAAATATCACCTTATAATGGCTAAATTAGAGGTTGAGAAGACAGAGAATAAAATTAAAGAATTAGAAGAACGTAGAGAAACATTATTAAATTGCCTATAAGGAGCGGATGTAAGTGTTAAACATTCAGAAGATATTCGAAGCACAGGACAAGTTTGATCGTAAGGTTGTTAAGGTTCATGGGCAAGAAGGTAAAAGCTTAACTGGGGACGTAACGCATGCTTTTTATGTGGAAGTAAGTGAATTAGCGAATGAAATAGAATACTTCAAATACTGGAAAAAGAATAAGCGTAACAATAAAGAAAAACAACGTGATGAGTGGGCGGATTGTATTCATTTTATAGCAAGTATAGGGAATAAATACGGGTTTAGTCATGACATTCCTCATAATGCCTTTTGGGTAAATTATGTAGGGAGACAAGCTGACAAAACTTACTATGAACTATTTGATAAAATTCGTGAAAATTCACTTGATATGCATGCTAATTATTATTGTGTATTTGCATCCTTAATAGCAATCGGAGAGAAAATTGGTATGACTTATAAAGATATGGAAAAGGCGTACTTTGATAAGAACCAAGTTAACTATGATCGATTAGCAAGCGGATATTAAGACCAAATTTGAATTTTGTATAAAAACGGAGGGGCGTAATGAGACATACACGTAAACGTCAATTATATAATTTCCAAAAGAAAAGAAATATTGTATTTGTTAATTTTGAAATGAATCATTGGAATTCTATAGAAGTTTCGTTAGATAAGTCATTCAAATGGCACTCTGAAGCAGTATCATCAAACTTTTGGAGTAATTGGCGAAAGAGTTGTGTTTCTTTCAAGTATAAATCATCTCATCCAAATGCTGTTGGGATGACTACAAAGTATTTACCTACAAAGGAAAGAAACTGAACAAAAGCGTTATTTTAATCGAAAAGGGGAAATTCATATGAAAAAACTTACATTCAAGATATTAAGTAAATTAAGAATCATTAAAAAGAAACCAGAAACCGTAATAAATCTATCTCGAAACGAGGATGAAGTGACTGTTGATTTAGGGCAAATCATTGTTACTGGAAAACCTGAGAATATCAATATTTTCATAACAGGGATGGCTGAAATGTCTCATTTGAACAGAAAGAGAGGTTAGGTGAATGGGAGTAAATTTAGAGAATGCGAGATTCTTTATAGAGACTGCTGATGGTGAAAGTGTGGAAATAAAGGGCGGGGTTCAAGAGGTCAACTTTGATTCTGAACAGGTTGTTGATTCGGATTTTGATTTTGGCAAAGAATACAGCGGTAATTTCACTTATAAAGAACCGCAAAATATAAAAGAGTTGAAGGAAATAGGATTTACAGAGAGACAAGCACGGAATATCCATTGGCGTAAAGGTGAGAGCTGGAAACAAAGTTAATATTCATTTCTCACGAAAAAACGGCTGTATATAATAAGGAAATTAAACGTTTAAATTATTTCTGAATGCAATAGGTCTTGTGAACATTAGAACGTCTAAAAACGCATAAAAACAGTGTATAAAACGATTCATACGTTTTGAGGTGAAATTAAAGGGGGAAAAACGATGAAAAAGCATAAAAAACGTAAAGTTAGGAAAGCAATCGCTCGTAGAGCTAAGTCATTTGAAAAATATCGTGTTGAAACAGCATGGAGAAATATATTTGTACAAGCTGGCATCCTAAAATAAGTGAGGTGTATTATCTGAATGGATTTATATATGGTTCGAACTGATTGGGAAACATACTTTATTGTACGAGAGAATTTAGATCAAGCTGTGAAGGAAGCGCATAAAAGAGAAGGTCATGGAATTAATTTGAGGGTTAAAAAGATTAAGGAAATTGATGGATTTAAAATCAGTCTTACACCAGCTAAAACGTTTGATAAATGTTTCATTCACATTGGAGATAAAGTAATTGAAGGTGGAAGCGGATATATTAGATAAAGTGAGGTGGCATACACATTGCTAGAATGGTTAAAAGATTATAGAAGCCTAGAAGATAGAATTTGTTATCTAGAAAACAATTTATTACGAAGTAAAAGAGAATTGAAACGTTGGGTGTATGGTGACTTGCAAGAAGTACGTTTAACTGAAGGGTCAGAAGGTGGGAAACTGGAAGATCGTATTGCTGCCATCGAATATGAATTAGCTCATACAATGAATGACATGCATGAGTTAAGGGTAATGATTAGTAAGTTTGAAGGGTTGGACAATAAAATCATTCAAAAGAAATACATTGATGGGATGACATTAGAACAAATAGCATACGATTTAGATTACAGTCCATATTACATCAAGCGTAAACATGCTGAGATAAGAAAGGTATTAAAGTTTGTGGATGCATTATAAAAGGTTACCTTTTAGTAGGTCACCTTTAGGTAAGGTACTTTGTGGGCAACGAAACCCTTGTAAAAATGGGTTATAGTAATAACATAAAGAATTAACGGAAGGGCAACTGAACGAAACGGTTGCTCTTTTTGTTTGTGAGTGGATATTAAAATATCACGTACCGGAATATGTTTATAAATGATATGTATAGACAGTAATGTATACATTTTGTATTAGGTAATTATAAATGAATATAGATATCTATCTTTCTGTAAGAATCCTACATTCTTCTCTATTTACCTATTCTTATATTTTTTATAATTTATTATGATATCGATATTGATTTAAAGTGAATTAATAAAACTATAACATCCATTCGGGTGTTTTTTATTATGTAGAAAGATAGGTGGTGAGTAAATGGAAAGATTACTTAACTCGCTTATAGTTATATGTTTCATATTAATTATTCTTGCATTTATCGGTTTCCTTATAAGTGTGAAGGATTGTCATGATAAGGGCGGTAAGATGGTTGGTACAGGAGAATATACAACAACAACTCAAATAGTAAACAATCAAGTAATTGTGAGTGCAACTGAAAATATGGTTTGTGATAAGGAGTGAGAAACATTGACTAACTTCTACAAAACAAAACGTTGGAAGAACAAACGCACGACAGTATTAAAGCGTGACACATACCAATGCCAAGAGTGTAAAAGATACGGCAAGAACAAAGAAGCAACTACTGTACATCATATCCATCCATTAAGGAATAGACCGGAGCTAAGACTCACAACAAGTAATCTGGTTAGCCTGTGTGGAAGATGTCACGATAAGATGCATGATCGTATCAGTGATGAGTTAACAGAGTTAGGTAAGCAATGGATAGAACGAATGGAAAGGATGAGGGAGAATGGGATGTAAGGGTAAGTTATTAACTGAAGAACAAGCGGATGAGTTATCGTTTATGGTTCATAACTATTACAACAAGGACATTGGTATTTGTTCATGTGATGTGGAAAGAGTATTAACTTCTAATACAAAGCAAACTCCACTGTTAGTCATTGAAGTTCAAGACATGAATAGTGTTCCTTCTATTACTTACAAAGGTATTGATATAAAAGGTAAAGTACTAATCAATTATGAATGGACAACAGATGAATTCGAAAAGAAAGGCAAGCACAATATGACAATAAAACATATTGATGGTCATGAAAAATATGTTGTCGGGAAAACAATTCAAGAAGAAAGATTTGATTAAAGAAACAGCCCCCCACTTAAATAATAAATAAAAAAACTTATTGGGGACCGAGAGGGGGAGCTTTTTCCCTCTCTGACGTATTTTGAAAAACTTTTTTTGGAAGGAGGAATGTCTATGGCGAAGAAAGCTTCAACCAAAGAGACAATAGCAAAAAACACGATTAGGGATATGAAAATATTAGGTGTTTATAAGCCTGAATATGACCCTTTAATCGATGTTTATTCCGATTTATTTTCCCAGTACATCCGTTTTACAAGAGAATTTGAAAGTAATGGTTTTCAATTTGAAACTGAAACGGCAAATGGAGGGAGTAAAAAATCAGCTATTATTTCTACAATAGAAACATTAAGAAAAGACCTATTAGCGTATTCTGATAGATTATGTTTGAATCCGAAATCTTTAAATCTAGAGCCACCAAAAAAGTCTGAGGGGTCGCCATTAGATCAATTCCTCTTGACACAGATGTGATTTAAATGGATTTATCTCATATTAATTCAGATAATTTTAAGGTGGCTTTAAATTATGCTGAATCAATTGTAAATGGGAATAAAATAGCTTGTGTAGAAAACAGGCATGCGGCACAAAGATTTCTGAATGATTTAAAACGAGATGATTTAGATTTTCGACAAGAACAATTTGATTTTGTTATAGGACTGATAGAAGGTACTGTAGCACATCAACAGGGAGAAGATTTAAAAGGTAATCCATTAAAAGGAACTCCTCTTAAATTGCAACCATGGCAAATGTTTGTCATCGTCAATTTAGTGGGTTTTTTCAATAAAGGAAGTAATGTAAGACGTTTTCATGAATCCTTATTAATGATTGCCCGTAAAAACGGGAAAACAGCTTTTGCGTCAGCTTTAGGATGGGCCTTATCCATATTGGATCGTAAAAGTGGTTCCAAGTTATATATATTAGCAAACAGTCTTAAGCAAACTATGGAGTCTTTTGGGTTCTTAAAATATAACGTAAATCGTTTAAATGATGACAGTATACGAATAAGGGATAATAACCAAGAGCATTCAATCACTAAAGAATTTGGCGATGGAGGCTCTATTTTTATACAAGCATTAGCGAATGACCCAAAACGATTAGATTCATTAAATAGTAACTTGTTGATTTTGGATGAGGTTCATACCTGGCAATCAGCAAAACAATATATCTTGATGAAAAACTCACAAAAGGCATATCGAAATAAATTACTAATTGCTATTTCGACAGCAGGAGACTTGCCGAGTGGTTTTTTAGCACATCGTTTGGAATATTGTAAGAAGGTACTAAATGGTTCAGTAATAGATGATGAATATTTTATTTTTGTCTGTAAAGCAGATCAAGATGAAAAAGGAAATGTTACGAATTATAATGACCCTGAAATTTTAGAAATGGCTAATCCTTCATGCGGTGTATCAGTTGAGATTGTAGATTTAATAAGGGATGCTGAACTTGCAATGAATGACCCACAAACACGGGGCGAATTTTTAAATAAAACTCTTAATATATTCACTTCATCAATGAATGCGTATTTTGATATAAATGAGTTTAAATACTCGGATAAACAATACAGTTGGACGTTAGAAGAATTAGCGAAATTACCTATTAATTGGTATGGAGGAGCTGATTTATCTAAATTGCACGATTTAACTGCATCAGCTTTGTATGGTCGATATAACTACAAAGGTAAGGAAATTGATATCGTCATATCACATGCATTTTTCCCAATTGTTGCAGCGCATGCCAAAGCAGAAGAAGACGGAATACCTTTATTCGGTTGGCAAGATGACGGTGTATTAACTATGAGTAATACCGCAACTGTACATTATGATGACATTATAAATTGGTTTAAGTTAATGAAAGCCAAAGGATTTAAAATTAAGAAAGTCGGGTTTGATAAGAAATTCGGCCGAGAATTTTTCCTTGGTATGAAAGGTGCAGGATTTAATATTGTGGATCAACCTCAATATTTCTATAAAAAATCAGAAGGCTTCCGTCGCATTGAAATGAAAGCGAAAAACGGATGTCTTTATTATGTCCACAATCCAGCTTTTGAATATTGTGTGCAGAATGTACGTGCCATCGAAAAAACAGATGACATGATACAGTATGAAAAAGTTGATGGTGACGGCGGTACACAACGCATAGATTTATTTGATGCAGGTGTATTCGGTGCGGTACAAATGCTTGAAGACCTGACTAAATCAATGGATGCTTCAACATGGCTAAGAACCTAATCATAGATGGGAGGTGAAAACTTTGGCATTTTGGAGGAAGAAAAAGACACGTTCGGCTATTACAATTCCGATAGCGGTTGGCGATGTTGAAACAGTTGGTTATACAAGACTTTCAGACAATCCAGACGTTCTAATTGCTGTAGATAAAGTCGCTGATTTGGTTTCGAATATGACGATTCATCTTATGGAAAATACTGATGAGGGTGATAAACGTTTACGAAATCAGTTGTCACGAAAGATAGATATTGAACCTCATCGTAATATGACTCGTAAAAGTTGGATTTATAAGATTGTTAGTGACTTATTACTTCATGGTGATGGAAATTCTATCGTCCACATTGGTATTGATCCAAAAACGACTTACATTGACGATTTGACACCATTTCAAATGCAAGCTGTGAGTTATGAAGATGTGGAGGGCGACTACCTCATCAACTTCAACGGTACAACCTACACGCCGGACGAGGTGATTCATTTTGTAATAAATCCTCATCCAAATTATCCATATCGCGGTACAGGATATAGGGTGGCGTTAAAAGAAATCGCGAAAAATTTAAATCAAGCTACTAAAACGAAGAATAATTTTATGAGTGGTAAATATATGCCGTCACTTATTATTTCTGTTGATGCCATGACAGAAGAACTTTCTAGTAAAGAAGGACGAGATAGCATCATGGAAAAGTATTTTTCAGAAACAGATGGCGGAAAACCTTGGATTATTCCAGCAAATTTAATGAATGTTGAACAAGTTAAACCATTGTCACTAAAGGATATCGCCATTAATGAAGGCGTTGAATTAGATAAGAAAACTGTTGCTGGACTCTTTGGGATTCCGGCTTTTTTCTTAGGTGTTGGTGAATTTAACAAAGAAGAATATAACACATTTATTAATACTCGTATTTTCTCTATAGGGCAAGTCATAGCTCAAACATTAACACGTGATTTATTATTCAGTCCGAATTGGTTCTTCCGTTTAAATCCACGGAGTCTATACTCGTACAATTTAAGCGAGATGGTGGAAGCCGGAACACAAATGGTTGACCGAAATGCAATGAGAAGAAATGAATTACGTGATTGGATTGGCTTAGATCCTGATAAGGAAATGCAAGAACTTATCATCCTGGAAAACTATATTCCAGCCAATAAGATAGGTAGTCAAAACAAGTTGAAGGGGGGTGAGAACGATGAATAAACGTCATATGCATTTCACATCAGAATTAAAAACGAGAGATAGTGAAAATGAAAATGAAGCGGTTATTGAAGGGTATTTTGTTGTTTATGATCAAGAAACTGAATTATGGCCAGGAGCGTTTGAAGAAGTGGCTCCAGGAGCATTTGAAGAAAGTTTACGTAACAATGACATTATGTGTCTGGATAATCACGATTCAAGAATGGTTTTAGCTAGTTTTGGTAGTAATACACTGGAGTTAAAATCCGATAATCACGGTTTATGGGGTCGAGCAATTATTGATTTAGAAGATCCAAACGCAAAGAGTGCTTATCGTAAAGTACAGACTGGGAAAGTGCGTGGTTGTTCATTTGGTTTTTACCCAACAAAAGAAGAACAAATTACACGCGATGATGGAACAATGAAGTGGAGAATTACTGAAGCTGAATTACACGAGGTCTCCATTACAGCTTTTCCAGCATATCCACAAACTGATATTATGGCCCGACAAAAAGATGTTGAGACCATGAAGAAACAAAAGTTAGAACAACGAAAAAAACAATTAAAGGAGCGACATTTAAATGCCTAATCCATTATTAATCGGCGCTAAATTAAACATGAAGCGTAACTCTCTATCAACTGTGGAGGGAAAACTAACAGAATTACTTGCAAAACGTAGTGAGTTAGACGCATCTATCGAGGGAATCGATAATGAGGAAGATTTAGCTGCACTTGAAGCAAGTATTAAAGAAAATGATGAAGATATTACTTCCACAGAAGAAGAGAAAACAACTTTAACAGAAGAAATTGAAGAACTTGAAAAAGAATTAGAATCATCTAATCGTAAATCACCAGATAAAGGAGCGAAACGAAATATGCCAAAACAAAATGAAACACGCGAAGCAATTAATGCTTATGTACGTAGTAAAGACCAAACACGTGCTGGATTCACATCTGTGGAAGGTGGAGCATTAATTCCAGAAGAGTTATTAGCACCAAAGAAAGAACTTGTTGATACAGTTGATTTAACGCAATACATCCGTACACTTCCTGTTAATCGTGGTTCTGGTAAATATCCAATCATCAAAAAATCAAACGGAAAAATGGTTTCTGTTGCTGAATTAGCAAAGAATCCAGAGCTTGCAAAACCAACATTCGAAGAAGTAACATACGATATCACAACATACCGTGGTTACATCCCTGTTTCTCAGGAAGTAATTGATGATGCTGATTATGATATCACTGGCTTAATTGCAGAAGATATCAAAGATCAGGATTTAAATACAAAGAATGCTCAAATTGCAGCTATTTTCAAATCAGCAACTGCTAAAGTTGTAACTGGATTAGATGGAGTTGTTACTCTACTAAATACTGGATTTAAAAATGTATACAATGTGAAATTCTATGTATCATCTTCACTGTTTAACCAATTAGATTTATTGAAAGATAAAAATGGTCGTTATTTATTACAAGATGATATCACTGTTGCATCTGGCAAACGTATTAAGAGTAAAGAAGTAGTTGTTTTAGATGATGATATTATCGGAACAAAAGCTGGCGATCTAGTTGGTTTCGTAGGTGATGCTAAAGAATTCTGCACTTTATTCAATCGTAAACAAGCTTCTGTTAAATGGATTGATAATGATATTTACGGACAATTATTAGCTGGTTTTGTACGATTCGATGTTAAAAAAGTCGATTCACAAGCTGGCTACTACATCACATACACAGCAGCACCAGCCGGAGCATAAAAAGGAGTGATTCTGAATGGCTAAATATGTGGTCTTAGAAGATTTTGCAGACTTACAAGATAATAACCATGTTTATCGCCAGGGAGATCATTATCCCCGCAAGGGACGAGCTAAGAAAGAACGAGCTGAAGAACTTTCAGGGAGTGAAAACCTTAGAGGTGAGCCTTTAATCAAGGAACTAAAAGGCGATGAATGAGCAAGTAAAAGCTAATCTATTAAACTTATTAAAACTTGACTTAGGCATCACTCACAATTTGAGGGATGCTTATTTTAATAATCTACTAGTTAGTTCGCAAAATGAAATTGAGAGAACAGGGATTGTATTGAATTTTGAAAGTATCGATGACCAAATGCTAACAGTTGATTACGCAGCATGGTCCTATCGAAACCGACAAGAAGATACTCCATTATCTCGAAATTTACAGTTTAGAATTAACAACAGGGTGATTAAGAAGGCAGGGATTACAAATGCCATCACTTAAATCAAGTGTGGGAAACTCAAAGCGCATATCACTAGACGATGTGTGCTTTTTGCTTTCTTTTGAAACTGAAATAGACGAACTTGGACAAGTAATTGGTACAAACGAAATACCAAGACAAATCTTTTGTTCTAAATTAAGTATTAATCGTCAAGAATTCTTGGCAGGTGGGCAACTTGGATTGAAACCACAGATCTTATTTGTTGTAGATTCTGACGAATACGATAATGAAACATCATTAAGGTATGAGAATCAAAAATATACAGTTTATCGAACCTTCCCACGATCTGATGGATTCACTGAGGTTTATTGTGAGGTGAAAGTTGGTGACTAGTATTGATGACATTGCGAATGAGATTGCTAGAGAACTACAAAGGTATGGAAATGAAGTAGAAGAAAAATTAGAAGTTGCAAAAGAAGATGTTGCAAACAATCTTGTGGATGAATTAAAACAAAAAAGTCCTAAAAGTGACAGTCAAAGCGGGCGTAAGTATGCGAAAGGGTGGCGTAAGAAGAAAGAGGGAAATGCATTTATTGTTCATAATGCATTAAAACCTCAGCTTACACACTTATTAGAGAAGGGACACGCAAAAGTAAATGGTGGACGTGTACCAGCTATAGTTCATATCGCGCCAGCTGAAGAAAAAGCAGTAAACGAATATTCAGAGCGAGTTGAAAGGGAGATTCAGCAATGAACTTAATTGAATTAAAGAATATCCTTGATGCTACAGGTTATCCTGTGGCTTATTCGCATTTTACATTAGTACCAGGTAATCCAGTTCCAAAGTTACCGTATATTTGTTTTATTGCAGACGGTTCAGCAAATTTAATGGCTGATAACAAGGTGTATCACAAAATAAATGATTTAAATATAGAGCTTTACACAGCTAGAAAAGACTTAGCTGCAGAAGCAAAACTTGAAAAGGTTCTAGATGATTTTGAAATCCCTTACGATTCGCCAATTGAAGGGGTTATTGAATCTGAAAATATGTACCAAAAAATATATGAAACGAGGTTGATATAAATGGCGGAAAATAAAGTTACTTTTGGTCTAAAGAAAGTTCATTATAGTGTAATCACTGAGGATGAGACAGGGAAAATCACATACGGAACTCCAGGTAAATTACCAGGTGCAGTTGAAATGAAGTTAGAGCCAAAAGGTGAACAATCTGATTTTTATGCGGATGATAGTAACTATTACACTGAATCAAGTAACCAAGGATATGAAGGGACATTAAATATCGCTAAAGTCACTGAAGCATTCCGTACTGAAGTGTTAGGAGAGATTTTAGATGAAACTGATAAAGTTATCACTGAAGTTTCGAATGCAAAGATCAAGAAAATAGCTTTAATGTTCGAATTTGATGGCGATGTAAAAGCAACTCGCCACTTACTTTACAACGTATCTGTATCACGACCTGGTGCGGGTTCTTCCACAAAGAGTGATAAAACAGAGCCAAATACAACTGAATTAAAATTCGTTGCAGCACAACATCCAGTAAATCAAAAAGTTAAAGTTTCAACAACGGTAGGTACACCAGCACCTATTTATGATGCTTGGTATACAAAGCCGTATGAGAAAGTTGCGGGGGCGTAATTAGATGGAAAAAACAATTGTAATTGATGATAAAGATGTTCTTTTAAAAAGTACCGCTGGTACATCTATTCGCTATAAGTCGCAATTTAGACGTGATATGTTTGCAGATATTCTTAGTTTAAGCGCACTTACTTCATATATCCCGGCTGATGGTGACCAAAGTAATATCAACATTTCACAAGTTGATTTAAGTAAATTAGATTTTGATGTTATTTATAACCTAGTATGGGCATTTGCTAAAACGGCAAATAAAGAGGTTCCAGATCCATTAACATGGTTTGATACATTTGGTGAATTTCCGATTGAAGAAATTATCACTGAAATTCAGGACTTAATTAAAAGTACTGTTCAGTCAAAAAAAAAATAACGGAAGATGAACAAGGGCAAGGGCGTAGCAAGGGGAAAGGTGGATTTTCTGTTGAGACATTCCTTGCTCTTTGTTATTCATGCAAACTCTCAAAAGAAGATTTAGAAGATATGACAATAGGTGATTGCTTGGATTATATCGATGAGTATGTTGAATTACGTAACCCGAAGAAAGAACAAGAAAATACAAGAACAGCTACACAAGATGACTTTAATAATTTCTAAGCAAGCGAGGTGATAACATGGCAGGAAGAATTAAGGGAATAACGATAGAAATTGGCGGGGAAACCACCGGTCTACAAAACGCCTTAAAAGATGTTAATAAAAGAAGTGGTGAACTATCTAAAGAACTAAAAGATATTGAACGACTTTTGAAGTTCAACCCAGGTAATGTGGAAGCTTTAGCCCAAAAGCAACAATTACTTACGCAACAAATTGAGAATACAACAAAAAAATTAGACAGCTTAAAGTCAGCCCAACAGCAAGTTCAAGCACAATTTGAAAGTGGTGCGATTAATGAAGAACAATATCGGGCATTTAGGCGCGAAATTGAATTTACAGAAGGGCAACTTAATACATTCAAAAACAGTCTTGCAGGATTAAAGGCTGAGCAAGAAAAAGCAGCAAGTTCAACAAGACAATTAGAGACTTTATTTAGCGCCACAGGAAACAGTGTTGATGATTTTGCGGATGCATTAGGGAATCGTCTTGTGAATGCAATTAAAAACGGTACAGCATCAAGCAGGCAGCTAGAGCAAGCAATTGAGATAATTGGAAGGGAAGCACTAGGAGCCGAGACGGATATCGAAAAATTACAACAGGCGCTTCGTTCTGTTGATGATGGTAATTCCATTCAAAATATCAGAAATGATTTAAATCAGCTTTCTCAAGAAGCCGATCAAACAGGTGAAAGTGTAAAAGAATTAGGAGTTGAGCTAGAAAACGTATTAGGTGGAATCGTTGCTGGTGGCGGAATTCAAGAAGTCATTGGACAGGCACTAGACATGTCAGAGTTAAAAACAAAAATCGATATTACCTTTGACGTTCCGGAATCATCAAAGAGATCTGTGGAGGATGCAGTCAGAACTGTTACTGCATATGGCGGTGATGCTGAAGAAGCATTAGAAGGTGTACGTAGACAATGGGCATTAAATAAAGATGCTTCTGATGCAGCGAATACAGAAATTATAAAAGGAGCAGCAAACATTGCTAGTTCTTATTCGCAAATTGACTTTACAGAATTAATTCAAGAAACAAATGAAATTGGTAGTGAATTAAATATATCGAACAAAGAAGCGCTTGGATTAGTAAATGCGCTCTTGAAAATAGGGTTTCCGCCTGAACAACTTGACATTATCGCTGAATACGGTCAACAACTAAGACGAGTTGGTTATACCGCACAAGAAGTACAAAGCATTATGACAAGTGCATCTCAACAAAAATCATGGAATATTGACAACCTATTGGATAAACAATTGTCCCTATGAGTGGTGACATTCATAGAAAACTCCTTTAATTCAGTGGAAATCTCTAAAAGAGACAATACTGAGCGAAGCCTGTAAAAAGGAACGTGCAACGACTAGCTGAAAAGCGTAGGGTGTAAGCTGATGACACCCGAAATGGGGAGCATCTTAAAAAAGATGATGATATAGTCTGGTCTGTATAGTGATATGCAGAAGTTCATAAGAGAACTGGCAGGGACTTGCGAATCCTGTTGAACATATCGGGTTTAAAAGAAGGACGTGTCCGTTCTGTTGAAATGGCGCGTGGATTAAACAACGGTATGAAAGATGCTATTCGTGGTGTTGTGGATGATACTGAGAAAATGTCTGACGAACAAGTTTCAGCGATGCAAAAAGGATTCGCAAAACAAGAATCTGCACTTGCGAACTCATTTAATAATCAAGAGAAAGCACTTTCTAAAAGCCATAGTCAAAGACAGAATGCATTAGCTAAAAGTCTTGATGCTGAATACAATGCAGTTTCTAAAAGTTACGAAAACCAACAAAAGAATTTAGAGAAAAAGCTTAGTGCTCAATATGATGCGGCATCAAAAAATTACGATAACCAACAAAAAGCGCTTGAAAAGTCCCTTGAAGCGGAAGTTAAGGCGTTTGAGAAGTCATCTGAACAGAAAATAAAACTCATCGATAAAGAATACATGGAACGTATGAAATTAATCGATGAGGAAAAATACAATCGTCTTAAAGCGATTGACGATCAAATTGGTTATTTAGATTCCAAAACAGCAGCTGAAGATAAGTATATTAAAGATCGTGAAAACGCTGAAAAACGTGCTGATTTAAAGATAAAAATAAGCAAAGCGAAAAATGAAGAAGAGCGTCAGTCAGCAATAAAAGCATTACAAGAACTCGAAGAAAAAATGCGTCTTGATAAAATACGTGAAGAGCGTAAAAGTCAAATCGATAGATTGAAAGAGGAAAAAGACGGAATCAAAGAAGCCTCTGATGCAAAGAAAGAAGCGTTGAAATCAGAGATTGATAGCCGAAAAGAACAAGTTAAAGAACAAATAAACAATGAAAAGGAAGCTTTGAAAGAACGACAGCAGGAACAAAAAGAAGCTTTCCAGCAAAGTAAGCAAGAGAATTTAAAGGCAATTAGTGAATCAAATAAAGCGCAACTTGATTCGTTAAGAGAAGTGAGCCAAGCGAACCTATCATCTTTAAAAGAAAGTCATAATAATCGCAAACAAGCGTTAAGTGAGCGTTTGAGTGATGAAATGGACGCTGTTCGCGAATCACATAGAGCCGAGTTAGAATCTTTTAAAGAAATGAACGCAGAAAAACTCGAGCTTGCGAAAAATCCACCTGATAGTGCAGCTGTAAAAGAAATATTTTCTCAACTGGAAGGTTGGGGTAAAGCAATCGCTAAAGGCGGCGAAGAAGGTAAACAGGCATTTGTAGATATGGTTAAATGGCTAAATAATATCGATGATGCCGCCTTACGTGAAGCGATTGGTGTGCAACTTTTCGGTACGATGTTTGAAGACCAAGGACAAAACATTATTAATACAATTTTACAAACCGAAGAAAAACAAGCTGATCTAAAAAAAGGAATAGATGATTTACAAGAATCAGCTAATAAAATGGATGCATCGCCAATGGTCAAATGGAAAGAAGCGATGAAAGATTTAAAAGAAGCACTTGAACCGGTGTTGCTTACAGTAGCCGACATTGTTTCTAAAATAGCTGAATTTATTCAAGCTCACCCAGTATTGGCAGCCGCAATTACAGCCATAACAGTTGCAGTCGGTATACTTCTTGGTATTTGTGCAGCGCTTGCTCCAGTAATATTCTTGGCCACATCAGGGGCTATAACCTTTGCAGGAGTTATGGCTGTTTTAACAAGCCCAATTACTTTAGTGGTTGCAGCCATCGCTGGATTAATTGCTATATGGGTATTATTCGGCGACAAAATCATGGCTATATACAACGAATATTTCAAGCCGACGATAGATCAAATCGTATCTATAATCACTGAAACACTGCAACCGGTGTTTGATAAAGGCTTCACAATCATAAAAGATATTGTCAAAGATGCATTTGATATTATCAAACGAGTTTGGGAAGAAATACTCTCGCCTGTTTTTTCAAAAATTTCATCATTCATAGAAAATGTACTGTTACCAGCTTTTAAATTTGTATTTAGTGCTATTGGTAGTGTTGTATCAGATGCATTTGATGGAATCAAAGTTGTGTGGGATACGGTCTTAAAGCCGATTTTAAACGGAATTATCGATTTCATTTCTGGTGCTTTCTCAGGAGATTGGGACAAAGCATGGAAAGGAATTGTGAAAATATTTGATGGAGTATTCAACGGAATAGAATTAGCAGCAAAAGCGCCGATAAATGCTGTGATTTCAATGATTAATGCATTGATTGAGGGTATTAACAGTATAGATATGCCTGATTGGGTTCCATTTGTTGGTGGAGGGAAGACTCATATACCGACAATCCCAATGTTAGCAACAGGTGGACATGTTCTTGGTGACGGTTCATTTATTGCCGGTGAAGCTGGACCAGAGTTATTTACTAAAAGAGGTAATCGCGTATCTGTAACGCCATTATCCTCAAATGAAAAGTCACTTGGTATTACAGGTACTATGAGTCGATTAATTGGCGATATGAGTTATTCGATGGCTAGTTCTATGAAAGAGTTATCTGGATTGAAAAGTGTCATGAGCAATGTATACGGTAGTTTGGCTAATAGTTCAGAAGCAATAAATAAAAATGCTAGTCAAAGAACTGTGGATGGCAATTCCTCTTCAAATGCAAATAAATCCGATTCATATAACTTTGCTGATATGTTTAGAGGTTCCACATTTGTAATTAGAGAAGAAGCCGATGTACAAAAATTAGCAGTCGAATTAGGAAAACATATTAAAACATCAGGAAGAAGGGTGGGGCAATTATGAGTTTAACGATAGATGGAAAAAGACTAAATGAATTAAGTTTAGCTCTTTTACCAGGATTTCAACATCCAGCCGCTCCACCAATTCGTGATTATACAGTATCTATTCCTGGTCGTCCTGGTGCTTATTACTTCGGTTCAGACATAGATCCTTTAGAGTTTAAGTTACCATTAATCATTAAACCACAAGAAGATAGACGTAAATTATCTTTAGCTATTAGAGAAATGGTAACCGCCTTTATTGATCCTTACGGAAAACCAAAGGAAATAAAATTAATTTATGATTATGAACCTGATAAGTATTATCTAGCGCGATACAGTGGTTCACTTCCGATTGATCGTTATTTTAGGATGGGAAAATTCGAATTGCCTTTAATCGCGTATGATCCACACGCTTATTCAATTGTGGAAAGCTCGAAAGGAATAAAATGGGGTGATCGTATCCCTTGGATGTCTCAAATACCTATCGGTCTTGGAAGGACATCTTATACAATTACGAGTCCGCAAACTTTATCAATTAATAATTATGGTTCACTTGTTGTAAGACCAGTTATAGAAATATCAGGTAGTGCAACTGCATTAACTCTCACTATAAACGGTGAGAGTTTTTCTATTGGAACTTTTACAAATTCAACAATTTTAATAGACGCGGAACGATATGCAGCAATCAAAAACGGTCAGAATTTCTTATTCCAACTACAGGGGAATTTAGAAAAATTAGAGTTTATGACAGGCGCTAATGCAATACAAATAGGCGGTTCTAACCTAAACATCAATATTGCATTCAAATACCGCGCTAAATATATATAAGGTGGTGACGTAAATGGCTGATGCGCCTAAATTAAATGGAAATGAATTTCTTGATGAAAGTTATTATAAAATAAACTTGGCTATAGATAACGCAAATGATTCTAAGCGAAAATCGGATACAACAGAAATAAAAGTATCTACTATGCAGGAACAAGTAAATGTTGAACTTCAAGTGAACAATAATGATGAAGAAATCAACTTGATTAGCTCTAATAAAATAAAAAATAATGGCAAGGCAATCGTTAGTAACATTAGTAATACAGAGGAAAAGCCTTTTAATAAGAATCTATTGAGTCAGTATCAACGGGTGAATATGAGTTATGATTCAGGAGACTCTAACTTATCTTTACACTTTGTTACGGATGCTTTAATGGTTGATTCTTCAAAAAAACAAATCGTCGGATTTTGGATACGTCAATCCGATTTAAATGCATTACCTGCTAATGTTAATTTTTATTGTCCGCTTATCTGTTTCAATAGCAATAAGCAATGGAGCGGCGTAACAGATTCAGTACTTTCTTTTGAAATACCACCAGCTTCATTCTCGATAGGATACACATTGACGAGAAGTAATTCGTCGCAAAACGCAACATTAAAGGTTGTAACTAAAATTGGGGATTGGTTCTATGTTGAAATTACACATAATACACCTCCTAATTTTCCATATTGGTCTATATTCATAGGTTCAAGACGGTTAAATTCAAGTATTATAAGCTCATTTAAATTGGATATTATGAATTTGACACTAATAAATGCAAATTTTGCACTGTCGAGTTCTATAATTTATCCTAATGTCGATAATTATAGAGTTAGAAAACAAGAGTTAAATGACAATCTTTTTAAAGTGCAGAGACAAGTATTTAACTCCATTTATAAAGAGAATAACTTATTAACGGCCATGACCAATGGGAAAAATCAAACAAATGTATTAGTTCCTAATAGCGAAACTGTTCCATTTTCAAACGATTTTATCCCAAGTGTTCAGAGGATGAATTATTCGTTTTCTGGTACTACAAATGCATATATGGAATATAAACCAAAGCCATTCGAAAACGGGAAAACACCAGCTGCTTCAGTTTGGCTTCGAAAGAGTCAAATCAATTCACTTGTAAATTTAAATTTACAGTTTTGGTTGTGTAGTACTGATAGTAATGGCGTGTGGGCAGGAGTTGTTGGATCTAACACTAATGTTCAGCTATCTCCTTCAGACTTCTATGTTGGTTTTAAGGCAGATGCTAAGAATTCAACTGACACATTTACATTATCCTTAGAAGTTAAATCTATGGTTGGTGATTGGATATACATTGAGTGGTGGATGAGCAGACAACCAAGTGTTAAATACAGTTGGACACCTTTAGTTGTTATTCAAGGCGTTACTGCTGGGGCATACTCTGGTTCATTAGATATGTTGAACTATAGAGGGATTAACACAGAATTTGGACTATCTCCTTTACTTATTAATACCATCATGAAAAGTAAATGGGCTTTTAAAAAATGGGGTGTTATTGGCGATAGTATCACCGAGCGGAATTTCCGAACAAATAAAAATTACCATGATTACATCGCTGAAAAAATAAATTGCTTTATTTACAACTATGGAGTAAGTGGTACTGGATGGCGAACGCCAAATAGTGCTGGTACAGGAAGACCTATCTATGAACGTATTGGCGCGATGGATCCAACTCTTGATTTAATAACCGTTTTCGCTGGAACCAATGATTGGGGGGAGACTGGCAAACCATTAGTTTTAGGGCAATTCGGAGATACTGATTCTGCTGCGAGTTTTTATGGAGCAGTAGACAACGTCTTTTCACAATTGATTACAAAATACCCTACTAAAACAATCGCGGTCTTTACTCCATTACCTCGTGGTGATGCATTCAATGGTCCTAACGGTTCAGGAATAACATTAGAACAAGTAGCTGACGCCATTATAAAAGTAGCAAAAAAATATTCCATACCTGTATTTGATTTATATAGAATAAGCAGTTTATTCCCTTGGAATGACACAGCGAATGAGTATTATTTTAAAGCTGTCGGACAATCTTCTGGCGATAGATTACATCCGAATGATGCAGGACATCAAATTCTAGCTGATAAAATACTAACATTTCTTAATACTTTATAAAGGTGGTAAAAATGTAAATTTATATATATTATATGGAATTAATACTCTTAATAAGTTAATATTTTCATATAGGTAATTTCAGGAGGCATATATGAAAAAATTAAGTGTATTAATGGCCATTATATTTTTAGTAACCTGTTTTCTAGGAAAAACATACTACGATAGTAAAATTAAAGCTGATGTTCAAGGTGCCCAACATAAAGAGGAAACTGAGAAACAAGAGGAAGAGAACTCGTTAAAAAAACAAATTAGCAAAGTTAAAAATGATGCATCTAATCAAATATCTGATGATGCAAAAAAGGAATTTAATTTAGTCCCATTTCAAACGAAAGCATTTAAAAAATTAGAGAATGGACAAGCAGCTACAATTGTGTTTCTAGGTGATTCAACGACAGAACAGAATTCCCAAACGAATGGTAAACCTGGTCACGTATCAATAATAAATGACCTTTTAAAAAATACATTTGGATCAGGGATAATCAATGTTATAAATTCTGGCGTCTCAGGGAATACAATCGTTGACATGTCTAATCGTATCGAAAATGTTATTAATGCTAATCCGGATTTAGTAATAATAAATTCGGGACTTAACGATGTAGGTAAAAAAGTTTCTAATGATGTTTTCGAGGAAAAATACAAATCAATAATTGAACAAATCCAAAGCAAAACAAAAGCTCAAATCATTCTTAGAACTTCGAATGTAACTAAGGATGATTGGGTTAATAAAAGACTAGAAAAAGAAATAAATCCAATCGTACAAAGACTAGCAGCTGATTACAAAACCGGATTTGTAGATTTGTATAGCTATTATAACTATCAAGTTAAAAATAGCAACATGGAGCTGAATAGTATAAATAATGACAATATCCATCCAAATGAAAAAGGACAACAGATCATTTCCGATCTAATGCTATATTCATTAATGGGTGAGAATTAAATGTTATTTTTTAAAGAGTAGCTACAGCTGCTCTTTTTATTTTGAATTGAGGTGATAAATTGCTGAAACTCTACAACAAACAAATGCAGCTCAAGGCATATCTTGAAAATGCCTATAATATAAAATACAGCCCGCCTCTAAATGAACTTTGGACGGCGGGTTTTTCATTGCCATTTACTGATCCAAAGCGAGAAGAAATTGAAACGTTTGATTATGTGGAGATATTTGATAATGGTAAACGGATTGGTATGTTCCGTATTATGGATAGTGATGAAGACAGAGAAGCAATCCAAAAAGAAATATCTTATGATTGCGAGCACGTTTTATCTACGTTGTTAGATGGCGTGCTTTTTGGTTATCACGAAAGAATCAATTTAACCACAAGGCAGAATATTGAATATCTCCTTAGTAAACAAAGAACAAAACATTGGAAACTAGGTCAATGTGATTTTACAAAGTATTTCTCATACAGTTGGGAAAATGAGGATACCTTATTAGGCCCAATCTATAGCATTCCGAAGCCGTTCGACGAGAAATTCCAATGGACATGGGACGATTCCTCCTATCCTTGGACATTAAACATTGTCCGATATTCTGAAGAAATTACGGGTGAACTTCGATATAGAAAGAATATGAAGGGCATTAAGCGAAAAGTAGAAGCAAAAGATGTCATGACGAGGATTTATCCGCTTGGCTATGGTGAAGGAGTTAACCAACTAAACATAACAAGCATTAACAACGGTCTTCCTTATATTGACGCTCCTGCATTCGTTAGAGATTTACATGATGGGTTTGATTATATTTGGGTAGATAGACGATTCGAGGACCCAAAAACCCTATTCGCTTCAGCTCAAGCAATGTTACTAAAAGCGTGTATGCCAAAAGTAACATATGAAATTGATGCAATTGATTATGAATTAATTGATCCATACAAAATAGAAAAGTATGAGACTGGTAAGCTAGTGCGCTTATATGATGAGGATTTTAATATATCAGTTGATTTACGAGTTATGGACCGTCAAAAAGATGATGTCACTGGTAATCCTCTTGATGTAAAACTTGTGTTAGAAAATAAGGTAACTGATTTAGGGACAATACAAGCAGATATTGAGAAGCGGCAGAAAGTCAATGAAGTGTATTCCCAAGGGACAACGAATATCGATAGTCGAGATTTTCAAGATAATTGTGATCCCGACCATCCGGCTATTATTAGGTTTCAAATACCTAACGATGTTAAGAATGTGAATGAATTGTTACTAACATTTGAGATATTAAGATTTAGGGCATACGAGCGTGCTATTAAAGGTGGAGGTGCTGTTGTAGGTTCAACTTCAGCTGGTGGTTCGACTGTTGGCTCAACTAGTTCTGGTGGTGCTAATGTAGGCTCTACAAGTTCCGGAGGAGCAAACGTTAGTTCAACCGGTTCTGGTGGCGGTACGGTTAAAACATCAAGTGGTGGAGGAGATCATGTCCATAAGATGTTTCATGGAGGCGGTATTGTTCCTGCTGAGCCTACAACAATAGGATTGTATACAGCTTTTTCTGATCCTGGTAGAAATACAGCAGCTTCGTTTTACGCAAAAGGAACGGGATCTAGTTTCTATACACACGGTTCTAGCGGAGATCATACACATGATATTTCATTGCCTGATCATAGCCATAGTATCAGTATTCCTAACCATAGTCATAACATTAGCATCCCTAACCATACACACGACATCAGTATTCCTAATCATACACACGATATAACTTTACCGGACCATACACATGAAATTGAGTTTGGCATTTTCGAATTATATCAGACTCCATCAAAAGTAACGATTGAAGTTGATGGGAACACTTTACCGTTCGATTCAATAAGAGGACAAGATATTAATTTGATTCCTTATTTAGCAAAGGATTCTGATGGTAAACTTCAACGTGGTCGTTATGTGGAGATTAAAATTACACCGGATAGTTTAGCTAGAATTAACGCTACTGTTACTGGTCGTCTTTTTATCCAATCAAGAAGTGGCGGTACGTTTTAAGATAAATGATTAAAAATAAAGAAGGAGATGGGACAATATGCAAACAATTGAAATATATACAGGTAGTGAAAAAATATCAATCCAAACAGAGGATTACAATCCAATATTACTTAATGAACAACTTAATAATGGGGAGCTTAACACAGTATTGATTGGTGATTTTATTAGTGCTCGCCTTGATGTTAAAAGAGTTGTTGTTCCAATAGAAAATGTAGATAATGCATCCAAGAAAGCGAAAGTGTTATTAAGAAATGGACAATCTGTAGAAATCCCAGTTGATAACGATTTTGATATTAAGTTTTTAAATGCACAATTAAACAGTTCTTCTATAACAACAGTTTTGATTGGATGTAATATTTATCAAAAATTTGAAGTTGCACAAGTTGGCTTAATTAAAGAAGAACCGACAGACCCAGTTACACCGCCAACAACTGAAGAACCACCGGAAAATACAGAGCAGTTATAAGCTGGTCTTTTTATTTTGCCTAAAAAGGAGATGGAAAAATGGAAGATGCAATTTTCAATTCAGTCATTCAACAAGGAGCATTCGCAGCATTATTCGTGTGGATGCTTTTTACTACGCAAAAAAAGAATGAGCAGCGTGAGGAACAATATCAAGCAGTTATTCAAAAGAACCAAGAAGTTATTGAAGAACAGGCAAAAGCTTTCGGGTCTATTTCTAAAGACGTGACAGAAATCAAACAAAAACTTTTTGAAGGAGACGATAAATAATGGGTTATATTGTAGATATTTCAAAATGGAACAATAAAATGAATTGGGCAGTTGCAGCACCACAAATTGAATTAGCTATTTGCCGTGTACAATATGGTTCAAATTTAGTAGATCACTTGTATAATGACCATATTGCGAATTTAGAGAGATACGGTATTCCACATGCTGCATATGCTTATGGATGTTTCGTATCAGTAGCAGATGCAATTGTGGAAGCTAAGGACTTCTTAGCAAGAGTAAGTTCTAACGCTAAGTTCCTAGTACTGGATGTGGAAGATGACACAGTAAAATCAATGAAAAGTAAAGGTAATCTTAATGATTTAGCGAAAGCATCACAAGCTTTTATTGATACATGTAAAGCTGCAGGGTGGAAAGTAGGGTTTTACGTAGCACATCATATGTACGGTGAATACAATTTACAAAGTGTACAAGCTGATTTTATTTGGTTACCACGATACGGAACAAATGATGGTAATCCACAAAAGAAACCAGCCTATCCTTGTGATATCTGGCAATATACTGATAATGGTTATATTGATGGGATTGGAAAAGTTGATATTAATTTATTGCAAGGAGATAAGACACTAGATTGGTTTACAGGAAAGAAACAAACAGAACAACCTGTTTCTAATGGCGGATATCAATATGTTAAATCTGGTGGGTTTGGCGTCGCATTGGTTCCTGAAGTATTAAATGCTATGGCAGAACGCGGAACTAAAGGACAAGTTATTTCTGATCCATCAACTGGTATCGCATACTTACAAACTGAAGTATTGCCTAATACTGAATTAGATAAAATCACTTGGTGGATGGATACTAGACCTGAAGGTAAATGGTTCTACGAGTATTTTAAAAAGTAAACAACGAAAGCCGCCCAACAGGACGGCTTTTTTTAATTTATACTCACTAGCTCATCAAACTTAAACTCAGTATTCAAACCGAAAGCGTCTGTACAATACACAGTTTTTAGCATCGGTTCGATATGTAATACATTTATGTACATGTCATGAATCATTCCGTCGCGATAATATGAAATAGATATCTCTTCTTTACTTTGCATCGAATGAATAAGACTTCGTTCAATTTGTTCTTTCATATCTTCAGAAACTATTGGTTTCGGTACTTTATTTAAATCAGCCATTATTTCTCTAATTCCTGCGAACTGTTCCGGCATACTTGCGAATGGTTGCCATTTTACCATGCCACGGCCCTTTATTTTTGGTGTACCCCAACATTGATTGTCCAAGATGATAATCCCCCGATTCGTGTAATTTATTATTATTATA
>NZ_FRBJ01000014.1:0-66315 GCF_900142585.1 Bacillus sp. bc15 | reverse complement strand
AAATACGATTAATGCTGTTAATACTACCGCTCCACTTGCTGATCCTACGAAGTCACCTTTTGTTACTTGTAATACTTGCTCTTTCATATCATTTATCCTCCCTTTTTATAAGTTATCTATATGTAATTTCTAAGAAATGTTTATTTCATAGTTTTTATGTTAACGTTACATTAAATTTGATAACGTAACGTTTGTAACATTAATGTAACATAACTATTGTTACGTTGCAATATAATAACGTGAAATTTATTACACTTTTTTTACGTTTTTTTATAACACTCCCCAAAAACCCTTATTTAATGCACTTTTCACTAAGCTCGCGTTTGTAACATTTGTGTAATATTACAGTCATAAAGTGAAATATAGTCATCCTCCTCTCTATTTTTGTTACAAACAGTTTATTTAGTGACACTAAACCTATCTAATCTTTACTTACTTTTAATATGAGATAAAATACCGTCTTTCCAAGATAAGTTTATATGTTTCCTCTATATAACTATGTATAATAAAAACAAAGAGGTGGTCATTTTGAAATTAATCGCATTAGATATGGATGGTACACTACTATCATCTAATCTTGAAATCTCCAAAGAAAACCTACAAGCAATCCAAACTGCACAAGAAGCTGGTCATATTGTAATGATTTGTTCTGGTCGTGCGAAAGAGGATGCTTTAAAGCTATTGGAAGAATATAAATTATCTCTTCCAGTCGGAGCAAGCAATGGGGCTATTGTTTATGTGGATGGAAAAGTAATTAACTCTCGTTGTATACAAAACGACAAAGTGTACAAACTTGCAAAATTACTAGAATCTGAAGGTTTCCCATATAAGCTATATACGAATAAAGGCGTTTATTCTCCATATACATGGCAAGATCAAGTGATGCAAGCGTTCGAAGAAAATAAGCATGCGCTCGATGTTACATTAGAGGAGCTTGAACGAATTACAGAAAAGCAAAAAAAATCAAACCTAATTACTGATTTCAAAAAAATAGAAGATGTTGTAAATAACCAAAAACTAGAAATATCTAAATTCTTCATTTCAACATTTAATGCAGCGCATCGCGCACAGCTATTAAGCGTGTTACAAGAAGACGCTGATATTATGGTTACAGCATCAGCTCCTACCAACTTAGAAATTATGGATAAGAATGGACATAAAGGAAACGGGCTACAGCAGATGGCAGCTCATTTTAATATACCTATTGAAGATACAGTTGCTATTGGTGATAATTTTAATGATGTACCAATGCTAGAAGTAGCAGGCTTATCTGTTGCAATGGGCAACGCTGAAGAAGATGTAAAAAAACTATGTGATGTTGTAACACTAACAAACAATGAACATGGTGTTGCTCACGCAATTGAGCAATTTGTATTGAAACAAACTTCGTCTAGTAAATAAAAAAAGGACTCTTTCAATTTGAAAGAGTCCTTTTTTTATACATGATGACAAGAAACAAAATGATTATCACCAACATTACGAAATTCTGGTATTGTTTTTTTACAAACATCTGTTGCAAACGGGCAACGTGTATGAAAACGACAACCCGAAGGTGGACTTGCTGGACTTGGAATATCCCCTTCTAGTATAATTCGCTCTCGCTTCACTGTTGGATCTGGTATTGGAACAGCTGATAACAATGCTTTTGTATACGGATGTAACGGATTGGTAAATAACTCATCACGCGGCGCCGTCTCCACAATTGTACCTAAATACATAATTCCGATTTTCGTACATAAATGTTCTACTACACTCAAATCATGTGAAATGAATAAATAAGATAATCCCTTTTTCTCCTGTAACTCACTAAATAAATTAATAATTTGTGCTTGGATAGATACATCTAGTGCCGCCACAGGTTCATCAGCTACAATGAATTCTGGATTTAATACCATAGCCCTTGCTATTACGATACGCTGACGTTGTCCACCAGAAAACTCATGGGGATACCGGTCAATATGATAAGGAGCTAAGCCACATAACTCCAATACTTCAATTACCTTTTCACGAACATTTTCTTTCGTCGCTAATCCGTGGGCCAACATCGGCTCTCCAAGCGCTTCACCAATTCTCATTCTCGGATTTAATGAGCTAAATGGATCTTGGAAAACGAGCTGCATATTAGGGCGATGTTTTCTCAATTCATCCTTGGATAAAGAATGAACATCTTTCCCTTTAAACTTCACTTCCCCCTCCGTTTTTTGAACGAGACGTAAAATTGTTTTTCCTATCGTTGTTTTTCCGCTCCCTGATTCGCCAACGAGACCAAACACTTCACCTTTATTAATAGTAAAACTTACTCCATCAACTGCTTTTACATGCCCGATCGTTCTACTAAATATGCCACCTTTAATTGGAAAATATGTCTTTAGGTTTTTCACCTCTAATAATGGTTCACTCATTGTTCCGCACGCTCCTCATATAACCAGCAAGCTACTTTATGATTTTCATCATTTACATTTAGATTTGGGGCTTCTTTTTCACATATTTCCATACAATGCTCACAACGCCCACTAAAGTAGCAAAACTCACCTAAACCAACTAAATTCGGAACTTGCCCTGGAATAGAATATAGTTTATCTATTCGTTTTCCCATTACTGGTTTTGATTTCAACAATCCTTTCGTATAAGGGTGTTTTGGATTTTGGAATATCTCTAGTACTGGAGCTTCTTCAATAACTTTCCCGCCATACATAACGACAACGTAATCAGCCATTTCTGCTACGACACCTAAATCATGTGTAATTAATAAGATCGACGTTTTAAATTCTTCTTTCACTTGTCTTAGTAAATCCAATATTTGAGCTTGAATCGTAACATCAAGAGCTGTTGTTGGTTCATCTGCAATTAATAACTTAGGATTACAACTAAGCGCAACAGCAATCATAATACGTTGTAACATCCCGCCGCTCAATTCATGCGGATAAGAATGAACAATTTCATTAGCACGGGCTATGCCAACTTTACGAATTAACTCAATTGCTTTCTTATACGCTTCATTTTTACTAAGTAATTCATGCTCCCTTAGCGTTTCTACAATTTGCTCACCTACAGTGAAGACGGGATTTAGCGATGTCATCGGTTCTTGGAAAATCATCGCAATATCATTGCCTCGTAAACTACGAAGTTCTTTCTCTTTCATTCCTAAAAGACTTTTTCCTTCATATAAAATGTCTCCACCTACTACACTGCCAGATTCAGCAATAAGCCCCATAATAGATAAAGCCGTTACACTCTTCCCGCAACCTGATTCTCCTACTACACAAACCGTTTCACCTTCTCGAACAGCAAAGCTAACATGGTTTACAGCCTTCACTGTCCCTTCCTCCGTTTGAAAGTGTGTTTGTAAGTCTTTTAGCTCTACTACCGCTCTACTCATACCTTCTCACCTACCGTCTCATCTTTGGATCTAACGCATCACGAAGTGCATCACCAAGTAAATTAATTGATACAACTGTTATAAAGATTGCAAAACCAGGCGGAATCCATAACCACGGACGCTTTTGGAAATCAATTAATGAGTTAGCTGCGCTAATCATGTTCCCCCATGATGGCGTAGGTGGGACGACGCCGAGACCTAAGTAACTTAATGCGGACTCACTTAAAATAGATCCAGCCACACCCAGAGTTGCTACAACAATAAGTAACGGAAAAACGTTAGGAATTAGATGATGAATGATTTTTCGAGAATCTTTTAATCCTAATACATCTGCCGCTTGCATAAAGGCTTGCTCCCGCAATGTTAAAATTTGTCCCCTCACAAGACGTGCAAGTCCTGGCCATCCTACTAAACTTAAAATAATCATTACAACATATAAACGGTACTCCGATGGTAATTTCCATTCTGATAAAATTGCTCCCATTATAATAAGTAGTGGTAATCCTGGAATGGACATTAACACATCTGCAACACGCATAATTAAATGATCTACAACTCCTCGATAAAAACCAGCAATTGCTCCTAATAGAGCTCCTAGTATAACGGATAGTAGCATCGACGCTAAACCGATTGTTAATGAAATACGCCCTGCTTGCATAAGTCTAGTTAAAATATCCCGTCCCAACTGGTCTGTCCCAAGCCAATGTGACAGGCTGGGTGGTTTATTAATTTGTGTTACTTGTACTTTCCCATCAGCATACGGTGAAAAGATTGGACCGATAAAACTAAATAAAAACATAAATATTAAAACGTATAAGCCACACAGTGCCATCTTATTTTTCTTGATTTTTTTATACGCTTGGCGCCATGGTGATGATTCATTTCTCTTTTTCCGTTCTTTCTTTTTCTCTATTATAGGTGTAATAGTCTCCATATCTTTCCCCCCTTACTTCAATCGAATTCTTGGATCAACAAACGCATAGACAATATCAGCTAAGAAATTAGCCATAATTGTTAAACAAGAAAGAAACATTGTAAAGGCCATTAATACCGTATAATCACGAAAGTTTAATGCTTCTAATTGAATACTCCCAATCCCGGGCCAATTAAAAATCTGTTCAATAATAATGGCTCCTGAAAATAAACCCGGTAATTCAAAAGCGAGTAATGTAATTGCTGGCAAAATTGCATTTTTCAATGCATGTTTATAAATAACGGTTCTTTCTTTTAAACCTTTTGCACGAGCAGTACGAATATAATCTTGCCTAATAACATCCAACATGCCCGTTCTAAAATAGCGTGTTAACGATCCTACACCAAGAAGCGTTAAAATAAATACAGGTAGAATCATATGACGTAATACTTCTAATATGTATGCTATCCCTGTTGAATTACTCCCAATATCAATCATGCCACCAATAGGTAATAACTTTAAATCAACTGCTAATAATTTAATTAAAAATAGTCCGATAAAGAATGATGGAAATGACATTGCTGCAAAGACACCGATTGTTACCAATCTATCAAACCAAGAATGCTGCTTTGTTGCAGAAATAACCCCAATAATAAGAGCAATAATCCAAGTGAAAAATAAAGCTGCAGCAGCAACAATAAATGTATTCCAAATGAATTTATTAAGTAATGAAGTTACCGGTTCTTGGTACTGTAAAGAAAATCCAAAATCACCATGCAAAGCATTCACTAGCCAATGAAAATACCTTTCAATAATCGGTTTATTTAAACCGTACAACTCTCTTAATTCTTGAGCTCTCTCTGGTGTTAATTTTGGATTTGAATCGATATAATCACCCGGTAAGAGTGCAAATAAGAAAAAGATAATAATAGACGTACCAAACAATGTAGGAATCATTTGTAGAAACCTACGAATGATATATGTTTTCACCTTTTGTCTCCCCAATCCTATTTACTTAAAAATAGAAGAACATTTTTTCAAAACAGCTACCATTCCATTGCTGTGTGAAAAAACGTCTTCTATTATTTAGGTCAACCCTTATTGTTCAATAGATAACACTGGTAAGTTGGAACTGATGCTATCGTACTTTTCTGGATCAATTCCTTTTATACGTGCATTATGAGCATAAAGTAGTTTACGATAGTTTAATAAAATAACTGGTGGATCATCACTTAACTCTTTATACAGCTCTCTATAAATCGCTTTACGTTTTTCAATATCTGTCGTTCCTATACCTTTTACAATCAAATCATCTACTTTCGGATTATTATAACCCGTATCACTTTTTGGATTAGTTGATAAGTACTCACTTACAACTTCACTTGGATCACTAATTCCTGGTGTTGAAACTGCCGCTAAATCATAGTCACCTTTTCCTACTTTTGAAAGCATCGTATTAAAGTCCATCAACTCTGGATTTAATTCAACACCAATTTCTTTGTAACTTTCTTTTGCAATTGGAATAAAGATATCATTTGTTTTACCTGTATTTGATGCGTAGTATGTTAATTTTAATTTTTGACCATCTTTTTCACGAACCCCGTCAGAACCTACTTTCCAACCAGCCTCATCCAATAATTTTTTAGCCTTTTCTACGTCGTGCGGATATTTATTAATACCTTCTTCTGTATATGCCCATGAAACTGGAGCAATTGGTACGTTAGCGACAGAGCCATAGCCTTGTAAAGCTGTATCCACATACTTCTTACGGTCTAATCCATAAGTAAGTGCTTGGCGTACCTTTTTATCTTTCAAATACGACTTCTTATTATTTACATAGATATAAGCAATATCACTTGATGATTCAAGATTAATATTTGCAAACTCCAATCCTTTTAATTGGTCTATATTTTCAGGGTTCGCTCTAAATCCACTATAGTCCAGTTCACCTGTTTGGAATAATTGGAATCCAGTATCACCTGATGTGATTTTGTAAATAAAGTTTTTAATTTTTGGTTTACCTGCATAATAATTTTCGTTAGCAACAAAGCGGACTTCTTGACCTGGAACATATTTTTCAAATTTATATGGACCCGCTGCAATTGGTTGCCCATATAATGCTTTTAAATAGTCTAAACTTGTATTTTGTTTATAATCTTTTCCATAATAAGCTTTTGATAGCACTGGGCCACCTAAATTCGTTAGCGCCTGTGAATTAACTTTTTCAGTTGTAATTTTAATTGTCTGTGGATCAACAACTTGGATTCCTTCAATAGAAGTTGCTTTTCCTTCTTTATATTCTTTCCCACCTTTAACAGCATACTGAGCAATATCCAATCCACCTTCATACGCTTTATCATGAAGTAGTGTTAATGTAAATGCTACATCATCCGCTGTTAGAGGCGACCCATCACTAAATTTTAAATTTTTACGTAAATGGAATGTATATGTTAACTGGTCAGCAGAAATATCCCATTTTTCTGCAAGATCCGGAACAGGTTTACTTTGTTTGTCTGTTGTTACTAATGAAGCAAAAATAACCGACGTTACATTTCCATCCCAACCATTATCTTGGAAATACGGAAGGAAAACTCCCCCTGGCTTAGAAATGGCTGTAATGAAAGTATCTTTTCGTTGATTTGCTTTCTCTGGACTTTTCTTTTTATCTGTAGCTGGAATTGATTCAATCTTAGAATCTTTTAAATCCTGCTTTTTTACTGGTTCTGTAGAAGCCGTATCCTCCTGTCCCCCACAAGCAGATAACACAAGCGAACTACTAAGTAATACTGAAAATACACCAGCCCATTTTTTTGTCTTTTTCTTCATTGTCCCCACCCTAACTGTTTAATAGTTATACCCTTTGAACTTATTAGCTTATGTATGCCTCCCACAGCACATTTATAGCCAATCGGAAAAGTCGGTTTTAATCAGAAAAAAATAGATGTTTTTGAGGGGTAACAATCTTATTCCGACCTTTCCGGTAGACTTTATGGTTATTAGCTTATATCGTTCAGTATATTTTGTCAATTCTTTCTAAATAAATATTTTGAGAATTTTTCCAAAATTATCACTCTATCCTTATACTTTAAGAAAACTCAGCTATAATTCGTATTAAAAACTTAAAAATCTACTTCTATTTCTTCAGCATGAAACATAGAATACTAATAACCAATTACCAAAAAGGGGGCGAAAATATGGACAACCTATTCCAATACGTCCTGCACTACGTATTATTAACAATTATGATAGTCGGGGCGCTATTACTATTCCCGTTCTTCCCAAAGTTCGTCCTCTTTTTAGCTTTTTTTATCATGCTCGGGATCGCTATTATAATTTCAACAAGAGAAGATGCCACGCAGAAAGAGAGCAGAGTTCAGCGCGTGAAGCTGTAACTTTGCTCTCTTTTCGTTTTCAATCACTAGTCCCTGTTACACATATTTATCCCGCTATTTGCCGGGCAGTAACCCCCCCCACTGATTAAAGTTTCACTTTATCTCTCGGGAAATAATTAGCCTTTGTTTTTGTGATTACTCCTATTGAAAAGCCACTAATGACATTTATTTTTCACCTTATCATTTCATACGCTTCACAAGCTATGCAAATTGAGGAACACGGATTTATCTAAGTTACTGTTTCACGTGAAACACATCGCTTCATTTAATCTTTAAAGCAAAATATCATTATGAAAAAGCCACTTCCTCCAGCAAAACTGAAAGGAAGTGGCTTTCTACTCTTTACTCCACAATATTCTCTAACTCACTATATAACTTCGCTCGTAACAACTCTTTCATCGTTTTTTCCTCATATAATTTTTCAAGTCTTTCAACATTAGCTACATGTTCCATTTCACATTCTATTGCATATATATCTTCTTCTACATGCATTAACTCATTTTCAATCTCTTCAAGATTCCTAGCTTTTTTCTCTTTTACTGGAACCATTTCAACACTCTTTCTCCCTTGGCGTTTTTGCTTTATTACTTGCTTCTCAAGCTTTTCTTCCCATTTTTGACGAGCCCATGCATAGTTTCCTGCAAACTCAAATAATTTACATTCATCAATCCAGTACGTCTTTTCAAATAACTTATTTAAAAAATAACGATCATGTGAAACAGCTAGGATTGTTCCATTATATTGCTCAAGGGCTTCCTCTAAAACTTCCCTTGATTCAATATCAAGATGGTTTGTCGGCTCATCTAAAATTAGAAAATTGATGTCTTGATACATAAGTTGCGCAAGTCTTAACCTCATTTTTTCTCCACCGCTCAGTTGCGTTACTTTCTTAAATACTGCTGGACCATAAAATAAAAACTTAGCCAATATATGCCTTGCTTCTCCTTCGGTTACAGCTACATACTCTCTAAACGCTTCTAATACATTACTCTTCACATTTCCATACGTATGCTGTGATAAATAACCAATTTTGACACTACTACCAATTCGAATTTCACCAACGTCTGGATTTATTTCTTCTAATAGTAGTTTTAATAATGTAGTCTTTCCTGTACCATTACGACCAACGATAGCCGCACGCTCTTGAAAACGAACATGTAAATTCGCTTGTTCAAATAAAGGTCGTCCAGCAAAACCTTTACTCACTTCTTTCATTACAACAACATCTTTCCCGCTTCTCTCTTGCCCTTCAAACTGAAGACCCATCTGTTTTCGTTCTAAAATTGGCCTCTTTAATTTCTCTATACGTTCTAACGCACGTTCCATATTTCTCGCTCTTTTATGCAATCCTTCATTCGGAGGGTTCGCTTGATTTGCCCATTCACGTAGACGCTTAATTGCTTCTTTCATTTTCTTTATTTTCTTTTGTTGCTCCTGATAAGCTTGAAACTCTTGAAGTAATCTTTCTTCCTTCTCCTCAACGAACTGAGAATAATTCGTATGGTACACGTGAATCTCTCCATCTTCCAAATCAAAAATTTTCGTTACAACTTCATCAAGGAAATAGCGATCATGTGAAATAACCATAACTGTTCCAGTGTATTCTTTTAAAAATTGCTCTAACCATTCAACTGCAAATAAATCTAAATGATTTGTTGGTTCATCTAATAGAAGTAAATCTGGTTTCTGCAATAGCATATATGCAAGGCTTACTTTCGTCTGTTCTCCTCCACTTAATTCCGTAAATACTCTTGAAAATAAGTCTGTCACTTGTAAGCCATTTGCTACCTTCATTATATTTGCCTCGATTTCATAACCACCGAGAAATGCAAATTTTTCTTGAATGACTCCGTACCTCTCCATTAGCTTTTCCAAAGCAGATTGTTCCTGTTCCACCGCCATATTTTTTTCTAAAGCATGCATTTCTTTTTCTAATTCCTTTTCTACTTTAAAAGCAGAACTCAATACATCATATACAGTCATAACCTCATCAAACTTCGGAATTTGTGCGACATGACCAATACGTGTACCTTTCTTCATATGAATGGCTCCTGCATCCAAACTCTCCATTCCAGTTAGAAGCCCAAAGATTGTTGTCTTCCCACTACCGTTACGACCAACTAATCCAACACGTTCACCATTCTTTATTTCAAGCGATATATTTTCAAATATGTTGTTTCCACCAAAAGATTTCGTTACATTATTTACACTACAAATAGTCATTTTCCGTACTCCTTTCAATATAAAAAACCATGAGAAAGAAACATTCCCCATGGTTTTTCGGCATAGAAAAAGGAAGCCAAATAGCTCCCTTTTCACACGTTTATTAAAAATGGGTGAAGAGATTTCTATCGTTCAATAGTCACTATGCAATTGTTAAAAAAGGGCATACGTATCCCGTTAACAACTACATCATGAAAAATCGCACGACAAAAATAGATAAAATCTAAAAATTTGGCACGTGCAGCTAAAGAACGTTTCATCTCATTCACCCCTTTCGTACGGAATTTAATACTTACTTCTTTATTATACTTTCCAATTTCATGTTTGAATAGTCATTTTTCTGAAAATAATGAAGATAGACTAAACATTTCAATAAGTGACATCAAATCTTACAAAACTGTTATGTTCACGTAATGGAAAGCGATAGTACGAAAAGATGCCTCCCTATACAATAAAGATGTAAACAAGAGAGACAAACAAAAGAAGGAAACAAACATGATGAAAGAAATCGTAAAAGCAATCTTTGAGGTATTAGTGAACGGACAAGCAGTTGTAAAAGAACTAAATGAACTATAAAAAGGAGTGAAGAAATATGATGAACATGGTGAAAATGATTTTACACGCTTTAGTCGATGCAAAAGCAGTTAGCCAAGAATTAAACCAACAATAAAAAGGGGTATATGAATATGAAGAAAGCCATTATTATCATTGCAAGCACAGCAATTACTTTATACACAATAAAAAATAGAAAAAAGAAAAATAATGAAAATGTTCTATATTATCCATACACACTATTAGAGAAAAAATAAAAGACAAGGTACCCTATCGTAATGAGGATATCTTGTCTTTTATTTTTTCCATATTTCCTTTAGAGGATTTCCTTCTCCTTTTCCCGAATGTATTAAGCGGGATTTTTACACATATTTTAAAGGGGCATATATACAAATGGATACACAACAACTATATTTTTTAAACGATATCGGTAAACAAAAACCAGAAAGTATTCGGAATAGAAGCGCTGCATGTCCATTTTGCGATAAAGAACATTTAACGGATATTTTAGCAACTGATGGTTCTATTATTTGGTTGAAAAATAAATTTCCTACATTACAAGATACATTTCAAACAGTGTTAATCGAAACCGATAATTGCGAAGATCATATCGCAACATATACAGAAGAACATATGCGGAAATTAATGCAATTTTCTATTCAACATTGGTTACACTTACAGAAGAACAAGGAGTTCGCATCTGTGATTTTATATAAAAATCACGGTCCATTTTCAGGTGGAAGTTTGCATCATGCACACATGCAAATTATCGGAATGAAATATGTAGATTATCTTGAAAATATTAAAGAGGAAAATTTCCAAGGAGTAATTGTTCAAAAAAATGAACGCATTGAGCTTAATATTTCAGAGCGTCCCATTATTGGCTTCACTGAATTCAATATAATCATTGATAATATTTCATATATAGATGAAATGGCAAATTACATTCAGCAAACTGTACGTTACATACTGACAGATTTTCATAAAGGATGCAGTAGTTATAACTTATTCTTCTATTACTTAAATGGAAAAATTATTTGTAAAGTTGTTCCTAGGTTTGTCGTTTCACCGCTGTATGTAGGATATAAAATACCTCAAGTTTCTACAAAACTAGAAGACGTAAAAATACAACTAGCGGAGTATTTCACAAAATGACACGATTATCAAAAAAAATAGAGTAGGTATCAAAACCTACTCTTTTATTACACCTTTATTTCGATAGTACACATCTTCTAATCCGATGTTATACTTCATGTTATTATCCGTCCACTCCGGCCCTAAATTCCCTGGCCATCCAGATGTATTCGCTATATATTTCAGTAATGCAAAATCAGTCAAACCTTTTTGCACCCCGCGCTTATATCCTTTCATCAAATGCGGCATTGCAATTTGTGCATTTGTACGTGGATCTTTTAGCTCATCATCAGTTAAATGTTCTGGTGCAAGCCCGCCGCCGCGGTGTAGTTGAAACAATCCGAATGAAGTTCCATTATCTCCAACACTCCTTGGATTTAATCGACTTTCATGCTCAGCAATTGCAAGAGGTATCCATTCTGGAAGATTTACTTTCTTCGCTTCCTCTATAATGATTTGTTTCACCTGTTTTGCTTCTTCTGAATCAACATAACTTGTTCCATTCACTAGCTTATCCATTCCTTCAGACTTTCCTTGGAAATATAAATATACTCCAAGAACAACTAAAAATCCTACAAAGAATTTCTTCACTACCTCTACCTCTTTCTCCGCTGAAATTTGTCCCCTTTCAGCCTTCCCTTTACAATTACCTACATTCTATTACTCTTTTATCATAGCAAATAACTATACATATTATCATCATGCTTTAGACCGATTTTGTGAAAAAACAGCTGGTAAATACGTGCAAAAATGTAACTTTCATAGACTATAACGTATTTATTGTATATAATTGTAAACTGAACTCTATATATAGAATAGGAGCATACAAAATGAAAAAATGCCTAACACTCTTGTTCAGCATTTTACTACTCATCCCTACCTACACCTCTGCACAAACATCATCAAAACCAAAAGTACTTGTTTTGTATAGTACACAAGACGATAAAGTTTCAAATAATGTCCAAATCCTTAATACTCAATTAGGACATTTTACAAATGATATAACCGTAAAAAACTTAAAAGAAGCAACTTCAATTAATAACGTATCCTCCTATACACATATTGTTTATATCGGTGAAACAAAAGAAGCGTTTTCTAATGAAACGAAACAATTTCTAGAAAACTTCTCCGGCCCTGTATTAGTATTAGGACAAAATGTTGAACAATTATCTAACCGTTTTTCTTTCATTACATTGAAGAGTGACGATATACGAGTTAACAAAATTGAATATCCAGACAAGAAGCTAAAAAATACCTTAGAAGAGGAACGATTAATTCAATCATTTGATACGAATGGAACTGTGATTGCTAACGCTTTAAGCTCAAATAACACTAATCCACTAATCGTTCAGCATGAAACATCTTATTATGTTGCAACACCTAATCTCTTTGACTGGATGTCTCATTACGTCGGTGAAATGTTATTTTCTTATTTCGGCCAAAAACCAACGACGAATAAAGTTGAAGCTTATTTACGTCTTGAGGATGTTCACCCAGCAGCAGATATAAATCAATTGAAAGAAATTGCTGAATTACTAAAAGAGAAGAAGATTCCTTACATGATCACTGTTATTCCTGTATATGCAGATCCAGATACAGGTAAAACACTACATCTAAAAGATAAACCCGAACTAGTGGATCTTTTACGATCTATGCAAGATGATGGTGCAGCAATTATTATGCATGGTTATACTCACCAATTTTATGACAGCGAAACAGGTGAGGGCTTTGAATTTTGGGATGTAAAAACAGATCAACCAATTCGCCAACCGAAGCATGAAAAACCGAAGACAAAAGATGACTTTCCAAATATAGAGGCATATAACCAATATGTAAAAAAAGGGGAAGAGTTTGAGGAAAAATATACGAAAGATCATATCGAAAAAGGAATTCAAGAACTTGTAGCTGCTAAACTATATCCTGTTGCCTTTGAAGCACCTCATTACACGATGTCTCAAAAAGGATATGAAATATTATCAAGATACTTTTCAACTTATGTAGGACAACTACAGTTAAATGATACAACTTGGAAATCCATGCACTCACCATATTATACAAGTACTCCTTCATTTTTACATGGAATGAAACTATTGCCTGAAACAGTCGGATTTATTGAAGAAGATAAGCCACAAACTATTGCTAAAATGAAAGAACGTGCTCTATCTGTTTCTAAATTATCCGATGGGATTATTGGAGCATTCTATCATCCTTACTTAGGTGTGAAACCATTAAAAGAAGTGTTAAAGGATCTAGAGAGTATTCCAAATATAGAATGGATTGATTTACAAAAGGAAAAGAATGAAGTAAAAATGAAAGATATTCATATTACTACGAATAAAGACGGCATTCACGTTAAAAAACCAACAAGTGCAAATGACATAATTGATTATATAAAGCAATATGGCTTCTTCCTTATACTAGGATTCGTTATCATTGTCTTTCTTTTATTATTAAAACGTGCGAAAAAATTAGAATCCTAATACAAAACCACCGAGCGGAACGCTTGGTGGTTTTTTGTCATATATCAAACCTTGGCATTTTACTAAATACATTCAACTTTTACTTTTTCCGTTACATGATTAAAACTATAATTCTCCTATCCTTTCAAATAAAATTGACTTGTATTTTCATATATTGTTTTTGCGACCTTATCAATGGATATGTTTTTTATAGAACTAATTTCCTTTAATACCTCTCGAATCATTCTTGGGTGCGTTATAACATCCTCTTGAAATTCCCACGGACCATCTGTTTCTACCATCATATATTCAAGCGGATAATACGAAACGATTTTTCTAATCTTCTCCTTATGTAAAACATCCGGTGTAATCGAAATATAATAACCATTTCTCATCATCCGTTTCATTGTTTCATCGCTTCCTTTAAACCAATGGAAGTGTGCACGTGAAACTTTATATTTCTCTAGCAAATCACATACAATGTCAGCAGCTTCATAAACTGCGTGTAATACAATCGGCAAATTATACTTACTAGCTAGTTCTATAAATTTTTTTCAATACAGCTATGTATGGATCTGCAGCAATTCTTTCATCTTCTTTTCTCAAATAATAGGGCAAACCTACTTCACCAATCGCAACAATTTCCTCTGCGTTCTGTTCAATAAGTTGATAAATCTGTTCACACTCTTCTTTATGAATCTGTTGCTCTGGATGAAACCCTATCGCTGGATATATAAAGGGATACTTCTTCGCTAAAGATAACGTTTCCTTACAAGATTGATAATTCATAGATACCGCAATAAGCCCCTTTATTTCCTTACTATTTTCCACCTCTTTTAGTAATCTGCTCTTCTCTTCATCCTTATATTGATCAACATGTATATGACTATCAATCCATTTCATCTTTATGCCCCCATAAAAAAAACAAGAAAGGACTTCCTTTCTTGTTTTAGCATCTATATTATTTAACAATTAAGTTTGTTATGATATCAAATAATCCAATACACACTACGGCAACAGTAAAGTAGCTACAGAAATCTTTAATTGGTAACTTCACTACTTCTTCTTTACGCATCCCATTTTTCTCCCTTCTTACTAGATCCCTAATTATTTTTCTATCTGTATCTATTATGCAAAAAATATGACAAATTTACTATCGAATTAACTTACGTAAACCTTACAATGTTGTAAGGTTTAAAAAAGATCCCCATCTTTATTCAGATGAGGATTATTAAAAATTAGTTGGTTTTTCATTCTTCATTACAAACAGAAAGTAATACATTGAGACTTTCTAGTTACACTATATGAAAATTACTATCTTTTAACTATCGAATTACATTACAGAAGGCTTACATGTTTGTAAGTTATGTGTAATGTAATTCGATAGTTCTCCTTACTTATATTTCGTACAATAAAGTTAGAAAGTAAGCCAAATAAGAAGAACAATCACATAACCAAATTACATTGCTAGTAGCTACTCTTCTTATAGCTTTCACCCATGCTACTACAATGTACCCCCTTCCCCTTTATATAACAAAAAAGCCTTAGTCTATATGGACTAAGGCTTTTTTGTTAACCTTAAAAATACCCTTACCCAGTATTTTTATTTTCGACAAAAAATAGCTGGGGGTATATTTCGCTATCTCACCGTTAAAAGTTTACTCTTCGCATTTATAGGAATATTTGCAACCTCAATCTCTTCAATGGACTCACCGTAACGCCCTTTTACAAAAACCTTTAATGCTTCATCTCTCTTTAACATATGCTTAACCGTTTTCTTTATTTTCTGCTCTCTACCACGTTCATCGAATGCAATAAATTCATATTCATACCACTCATCACCGATATGCTGACCAATTGTATTCACAACCGTATAGTATTCTTTCGTCTTATACAGTGGATTATATTTATCGATAACCGGTCCAAGTTTCGTAGGCAGTAACATTACTACTATCACTATCATCGCTATTATAGTAGTGATCAATTTTTTCTTCATAATAAACATTCCTCCTCTGCAGGATATATATACATCCATTTTAAAAAGGGGGAATAAAATCTACTATTGAATCTCATTACATTACACTTACATTTTTGTAAGAATTAAAAAAGGTGAACGAATTTACTCGTTCACCTTTTAGCTTGCTTTAAAGCCACCGCCAAGTACATCACGTACATCATGTATAACAACGAAAGCATCTTCATCTACCCGGCTAATAACTTGTTTTAACTTAACAAGCTCTTGTTTATTAATAACAACATATAAAACTTCTTTATTTTTACCAGTATATCCGCCGCGCCCTTCTAATACAGTAACACCGCGTGTCATATTTTTCGTAATAGCTTCACGAATTAAATCTGGTTGATTCGAAATAATCGTAACAGCCGTTTTTGTGTCCATTCCTTCTACAATGAAATCAATCACCTTCGCTCCAATGAACACAGCCACAAGTGTATACATCGCCTTTTCTTGCCCTATTATAAATACAGAACCAGCAATTACAACAATATCAATAATTAGTACGCCTTTCCCTACACTCCAACCTAAATATTGATTTGCTAACTGAGCTAAAATTGCTGATCCTCCCGATGTACCTCCGGCTTTGAACATACAGCCTAATCCAATACCCACAAATAAACCAGCAAATAAAGCTGCTAATAATGTATCACTATTTACATGATACTCAATATGTTCTGTAACGTATAAGAACAAAGATGTTTCTACAATCCCTAAAATTGTATAAATCATTGTTTTCTTATCAAAAAATTTATAACCAACAGCTAGTAAAATTGCATTTATAGCAAAGTTCACAATTCCTGGTGACCAATCAAATAAGTAGTACGTAACAACCGTTAAACCAATAATTCCACCTTCCGATAAACGGTTTGGAATTGCAAAGTAATTAATACCAATTGCGAATAATAATGAACCAATTGTAATTAGTGTTATTTCCTTTATACGTTGATTAACCATAGTTCATACCCTCCCCCCATTTGACATTGTATCACTATCTCCTAGAGGTTTAGAAGTGGTTTTTATTCCGCATTTTCCCTCTTAAAAATTGAAATATTATGTTTAAACAGAGGGTTGATTAATTATTCATATTTGCTCTAACTGCACGGACAAATCGCTCCACATTCCCTTTCTGAATATACTTAGCGCGAATGGTTTCATGACTACAAGTAAATTCAAAATACGGATGAAAATCTATGCTATCTATATGCAAATATGAATACTCTTTAAATGTTGAAGAATAGTACGGAAATTTCCCGTAAAAAAGGAGACGTCTAGTAGTGGCAACAAAAACCCCATGTTGATACGATAATATAAAATTATCCTTCTCAAATATCCCTACCACAAAAGCCAGAATCTTTTCATCATCATCTACATACTTTTTCATACTCGATAAAAGTTCATTCATGCATATTCCTCCAAATTCTATTCACTGCATTAACACTTGAAAAGAATCCATGGATTATTACAGACCGGTTTAACTCCTTTATAAAGTATGAAACGCGTTTCCTGTCAAAGATATTTCAAAAAAATAATCCGTTATGCGATTATACACATAACGGATTACGATTAAACTGTAGAGCGTTCCACAAGTTCGTATGGAATTTCCAGCTTTTCTTGTTCAGAACTCTCGTCATTCACTTTTCTATGCAACATTTCAAAAGCAGTTTTCCCTATCTCCTTTAAATTTTGATCAATAGTTGTCAATTGTAACACTTGCGAGATAGGTTGATTATCAAAGCCAATAATCGCTAAATCCTCAGGAACTTGAATCCCTAATTTTTCAACTTCTGTCATAACCCCAATCGCAACTTCATCACCTGCTACTATTAATGCTTCAGGAAGATCCTGCATCTCTTTTAACTTATGAGCCACTTTTACACCATCTTCTAGTGTAAAACATTCTGTAAAAATCCATTCTTCATTAACCTCTTCGTCTATAGATTGCAATTGCTGTTTATAAACATCAAAACGTTTTTGGCTACTTGGCCCTAATTTCCTTCCCGTGCAATAACCAATTTTTTTATAACCTTTCTCAATCAAATAATCCATTCCTAATTGAAAGGCCGCTGAATGATTCGTATATACACTTGAGATGTTTGAAATATCATTGTCTTCACAAGCAATTATTGCGCCGTAAGAAGCATATGGTTCTATCGTTTCCCAATCATTTGCACGTGAACAAATAATAAGACCATCCAATTGTTTTGTTTTTAACATATGTAAACTTTTCATTTCTTCTTTTTTATTATAATTCGTTTGGCAAAGTAGCACCCTGTAATTATGCGCTAACGCAGTCTCCATCATTCCGCTCACCATCGCATCAAAACACGGATGATTAATATACGGTAAAATCACACCAACAATATTCGTTTTTCCTTTTGATAAATGAACAGCATTTGCGTTTTGCGAGTAATTCAATTTCTCAACTATCTCTATAACCGCTTTCCTTTTTTCTTCACTTACATATGGGTGATCATTCAACACTCTCGAAACAGTCGTAACTGAAACTCCCGCCATCTTTGCAATATCTTTAATATTAGCCATACACTCACCTCTACCTTTAACTTAATGAATCTCATGAACATATGTCAAATCTTCTTATCATTACACCTTCATTCGTTTCTCTTACAAAAGTGTAATTTTTCTGTAAGCTAATTCGATAGTTACTTTCCGCAACATTTCATACAATTGAGTCAGAAACAGGGTAACAACTATTCGAAAAGGAGCGGATTAATATGCTGAACAAAATGAAAACGAACAATTTCTAAAATGCAATGGGCATGGTATTTTCCGCTCTTATCGACGCAAAAGCTGTTGCTTCTACATTAAACAAGTAAGGAGAATATATTATGAATAACATCACTTTTAACAAATTAGATTTTTTAGGACTAGCTAGTGGCTCGCTTCTTCTTACTGCTTTTATTTACGCCGCTACGCTTGTATAACTTTGTGTCCCCTTTCCCCTTTATTATAAATAGTAATAGAAAAGACGACCGTCTATGCCCGGTCGTCTTTTCTTATTTTTGATTTGATTGCAAAGCTTCTTTTAACTCCTCAAACTTCTCATTTAATTGATCTGTCATCATTTTCATAGCGGTTTTTCGATCTATTTGTTCTCCAGCCTCAATTTGAATTGGATCTCCAAAAATCAATTGTGCCTTTTTCCCCTTTATTAATTCTTTTACACTTGATGGACCAACATAAGCTGCTGGTACTAACGGAACATTAGAACGCATCGCAATTGTCACAGCACCCGCTTTTAATGAAACATCTTCCGCTGATCTTGTTCCACTCGGAAAAATCCCTACTACCTTTCCTTCTTTTAATAAACGTGATGGAATTTTAAGTGTACTTGGTCCTGGATTCGCACGATCTACAGGGAATGCATTTACATTTTTAAAGAACCAATTTTTGAATTTCCCTTCAAATAATTCTTTTTTGGCCATGTAATGAATTTGAGTTGGATACATCCCTGTAGCTAACATTAATACATCCATAAAACTTGTATGTGTACATGCAACAACATACGGTCCACCTTCTGGTAGCTTTTCTCTTCCTTGTACTTCTACTTTCCCAGCTGTTTTAAATATATATTTCAACAAAAATGTAATTGGTTTATACATTTATTTCGTTCCTTTCTAAACATCCGAAGTATAATCATATTCTTACAATAATTATAACACTAAGTTTTAGGAGTTGGTAATAAAATTAAGGATGAATTGTTAAATTTCAATTCTTACAAAAGTGTAATTTTCTTGTAAGCTAATTCGATAGTTACTTCTTACTATATTTCATACAATTAAGTCAGAAACAGGGCAACAATTATTCGAAAAGGAGTGGATCAATATGATGAACAAAATGAAAACGAACAATTTCTTAAATACAATGGTCATGGTATTATCGGCTCTTTTCGATGCAAAAGCTGTTGCTTCTGCATTAAACAAGTAAGGAGAATGTATTATGAATAACATTACTTTTAACAAATTAGATTTTTTAGGATTAGCTAGCGGCTCTCTTCTTCTTACTGCTTTCATTTACGCTGCTACGCTTGTATAACTTTGTGTCCCCTTTCCCCTTTATATAGAAAAAGACGACCGTCTATGCCCGGTCGTCTTTTTAATTTTTTCTTTCTTTCAATTCTTTTAAAAGCTGTATCAGCTCAGCTTGTTGTTTTATCTTTTTACGACCATTTCGATTAATTGCTGCAAGCTCACAGGCAACTCCGACGGCGAAGAAAAACAATAAACTTTCCAACATATGAAATCCTCCATTTGCCTATTAAACAGCTTGACGTAATTGTTCTTCTTGTAAAACTCTCTTATTTATATTTTCTTCTTTTCTCTGGCAAACGTTATTGCGAATAAGCGCTGCAATAACAAGTACAGTCCCTATAATATCAAACATTGTGATCTGATACCCTTGCATCATCATAATAACTAAAGTCGTAATTGGTACAAAATTAATAAATAAAATCCCATTAATGGATGATAAAATTTTCACACCATAGTTCCAAGCAAGTAGCGCTACAATACCTGGCAATGTCATCATAAATAACAAATCATACTTCACAATAGAAATCGTTCCCATACTAGGAACTGAAACATATCCAAGCGACGTAATAATTACCGTTATAATTCCTGTAACAGTCGTACCGAATACACACGTCAACGTAGAATAACGTAATGTTGACCAATCACTACACGTTTGACCACCCATCGTATAAATAACCCAGCCTACAACACCAATAAATATAAATGCTAATGAGAACATATTATCTTTCAATGTTACAAAGAAACTCATGTCACCTTTTGTAATAACAAACACAGCTCCTACAAAAGCAATAACCATACTCGTTATCATATACTTCTTCGGTTTTATATGCTTATATCCCCATAAAATACAAATAGAAATCATCGGCATAAGTGATTCCATAATGGAAGCTACCATTACACCCGACTTACCCATTAACATTTGCCCTAAAAATATGAGGACATTATATACTGTAAATGCCATCGTTCCAAAAAAGACGAGTAACTTTCCTCTTCCCTCTAAACGAAATGCCTGTTTTCCTTCTTTCATTAACAACAATACAATCAGCATTATCGCCACTGCTCCATAACGAATAAGCGAAAAATAAAATGGATCTATGTATTCTAGCGCATGATCAGCAACTGGAAACATCGCTCCCCATGACATACTCGCAATTAAACACGCTAAAGCCCCTATTATCATTTGACCTCTTCTCACCGCAATCCCCCGTTTCTTTCTATTTGCACAAAGAGAATTGTAAAAGAAAAAATATATCACGTAAAATGATTCAAAATGATGTTAACTATCATTTATAATGATAGTTAACATCAAGGGGGATTACAAAATGGAATTAAGAGACTTACAAATCTTTAAAAGCGTTGCCGACCAGGGTAGTGTAAGTAACGCAGCAAAGGAATTAAATTATGTACAATCAAATGTAACTGCACGTATTAAACAACTAGAAAACGAATTAAAAACCCCACTCTTTTACCGCCATAAACGAGGAATGACTTTAACAGCTGAAGGAAGAAAAATGCTCGTTTATGTTAATAAAATTTTGCAAGATGTCGACGAACTAAAACAAGTATTTTTAGATAGTGAAACACCCTCCGGTATATTAAAAATCGGTACAGTAGAAACAGTAAGTACATTACCTACCATTTTATCTTCTTACTATAAAAGCTATCCGAATGTCGATTTATCATTACAAGCGGGTCTAACAGAAGAATTAATTAGAGAAGTACTTGATCATCAATTAGATGGTGCCTTTATATCAGGTCCTATTAAACATCCACTAATCGAACAATACGATGTTAGTACAGAAAAATTAGTGCTTGTAACACAAAATAAAGCTTTTCATATAGAAGAATTTACAACAACGCCTCTACTCGTTTTTAACCAAGGATGCGGATACCGTTCCAAACTAGAACGATGGCTGAAAGACGAAGGTTTGCTACCAAAAAGAATTATGGAATTCAATATATTAGAGACAATATTAAACAGCGTTGCACTCGGCCTCGGAATTACACTCGTACCACAGTCTGCTGTCCATCATCTTTCTAAAGCAGGTAAGGTACATTGTCATGCAATCCCTGAAAAATACGGCAGTATTTCAACGGTTTTCATACGCCGTAAAGATAGCTATATGACGAATTCAATGCGTAGTTTTTTAAAAACAATTGAAGAACATCATCATATCAATATGCTGTGAAAGACATTCTTACAGGAATGTCTTTTTTTCTTACAAAAGTGTAAGTCTTTCGTAAGCTAATTCGATAGTTGCAAGTGGACATATTTCCTATAATTAAGACATAAGCAGGGCAACAACAATTCGAAAAGGAGCGGATACGCATGATGAACAATATGAAATCAAATAAATTTTTAAATACAATGGGCATGGTGCTATCCGCACTTGTCGATGCAAAAGCTGTTGCAACTACATTAAACAAATAAGGAGAGATTATAATGAACAACATTACTTTCAACAAATCAGACTTTATCGGACTTGCAAGTGGAGCTACTCTTCTTACGGCTTTCATTTATACACTTGCTCAAGGTCTTGTTTAACACTTTGTTTCCCCAAACCCCTTTATATAGAAAAAGCTGCTCGTCTTATAGACAAGCAGCTTTTTAGTTTGTTTCATATATAATTTGACCTGTTTTCGTAATATCATATCCGCCAATTGCATTTAATTCATTATGAAATTCTTCCGATTGCAGAATGTCTTTCACGACTTCAATCAGCTCTTCATTTTCTTTATTCTTCAAAATTACTAAATCATACTGTTCTTTCATGATTGGAATAAAGTCCACATTTACAATTTGCGAAAACTTTTCTGAACCTACTCCTACATCAGCTTTTCCATTTGCAACTTGCGTGGCAACACCCAGATGATTCGATTCTTCCCATTCATATCCACTAATATCAGCTTTATTTAATTTTTGGATTCGTAATTGTTCATCCACTAACACTCTAATACCAGAACCCTTTTCTCTATTTACAAACTTTATAGTGGATCTGGATATATCGGCCCATGTCTTTATTTTCTTCGGATTTCCTTTTTGGACATAAAATCCTACATTTCTGGACAATAAATTAATCATAATACATGGCTGGCCTACTAAAATGCGTTTTACATAAGGAACATTATATGTACCCGTTTCACCATCAAACAAATGCAAACTAACGATACTTCCTTCTCCTTGATACATTTTCACTAAACTTGTTAAGCTACCTTGATACGCCCTTAAAACATTAGAACTTGGCAAACGATTTTCTATACGTTTAGCTAACATATCTAACGTTAGTTCTTGACCACTAATAATACACGTGTTCAAGATACTACTACCATCGTTTTTTACAGGAGTAACTTGTACCTTTCCTGTTTTCATTTGTTTTATATATTGATCTAAATCTGCTGCATCAATGCGCATCTGTCTACCAACTCTATAAGAAGGAAGTTCTCCTTTTTTAATTAAGTCGTATACAGTTAATTTTGATACTTTTAATCGCTTTGCTACTTCTTCCGTTGTGTAGGAATGATGATCCATAGACGATTCCTCACTTTCTTCTTTCATTGTAACAAAGAAAAGAATATTTCTCCTATTTTTTAAAAATAGATATATGTTCAAATTATATTCAATTATAACTATTTATATTTAGTTATATTTAGTTATAATTAGATGTGTCAAAACGAAAGGGGATTTTTTTATGAATAAATTTACATTACGTTCGATTGGGGCACTTATACTTTCTTTCCTTCTTATATTTAGCGCTGCTTGTACAAGTGGAGAAAAGCATACAAAGTCAGCTGCTAAAGAGGATAAAACAGTTGAACTCACTATCTCAGCTGCTGCCAGCTTACAAGATGCATTAAAAGAAATCGAAAAACAATATAAAGAAAAAGAGCCAAATATTAAACTTTCTTTTAACTTCGGTGCTTCTGGAGCACTTCAACAACAAATTGAACAAGGTGCACCTGCTGATTTATTCTTCTCTGCTGCAGAAGATAAATTCCAAATCCTTGTAAAAAAAGGATTCATTAATGAAAAAGAAGGGAAAAATCTTCTTGGAAATGAACTAGTTCTAGTCATCCCTAAAGATAGTTCTCTTACAAAATTTCAAGATTTAAAAGATGAGAAAATCAAAAAAATCGCACTTGGTACACCTGAATCTGTACCTGCTGGCAAATATGCAAAGGCCTCTCTAACACACGAAAACCTTTGGAATGATGTTCAAAATAAAGTCGTATTTACAAAAGATGTTCGCCAAGTGTTAACATATGTAGAAACAGGAAATGTCAATGCTGGTATCGTATACAAAACAGATGCTCTCATTTCAGATAAAGTAAAAATTGGTGAAACAGCAGCAGCTACTTCTCATGAGCCAATCCACTATCCTTTAGGTGTTATAAAGGAATCTAAACATAAGAAAGAGGCGACTTCATTTTATGAGTATTTGCAGTCAAAAGATGCACAATCTATCTTTAAGAAATATGGATTTACAGTCCTGTCGTAATTACTATGAGCATTGATGCTATTATATCGCCTGTCTTTCTATCTTTAAGAGTAGCTGCGTGTGCCACTATTCTCGTTACAATTTTAGGGACGATTGTCGGGCGAGCACTAGCTCGCTCCTCATGGCGATATAAAGTACTATTAGAAACCATATTTTTATTACCAATGGTACTTCCACCAACTGTTATCGGCTTCTTTCTCATTATCATCTTTGGAAACAACAGCCCGATCGGAAGGTGGGTTGAATCATTATTTCAGCAGTCTATTATGTTCACATCTACCGCTGCGATCATCGCTTCTACAGTTGTTGCATTTCCGCTTATGTACCAATCAGCGAAAACGGGATTTTCTATCGCAAATGTACAAATTGAAGAAAGTGCTCGTGACCTTGGCGCAAGTGAATATCAAGTTTTTCTGCACGTTACACTTCCGCTCGCATTTCCTGCATTACTAAGCGGGATGATTTTGAGCTTCGTCCGCGCGCTCGGTGAGTTTGGTGCTACACTCATGTTTGCCGGGAATATCCCTGGTAAAACACAGACAATCCCGACTGCAATTTACATGGCCATTGACGCAAGTAATATGCAACTCGCCTGGACACTTGTGGTTATCACTATTAGTATGTCACTCCTATTTCTGCTATGTATTCAGCTTATTAACAAAAGAATTACTAACCCTTAAAGCAGCTTTTTTGGAAGCTGCTTCTTTATTTCTTAGGAAATAAAATATACCACCGGGAAATAACTGAATTTTACCTCTTATTTAAATATACATTTTATTTGAATTCACTTTCTAAAATAGGCAATTTCCTGTTATTATATGGAGGTGTTTCAAAAAATGAAGAAATGAAAACGCATTTATATCGTGAATTCTTCATCCTGTTTTAGCGATCGGTAATCTTCTACTCTATTAGTGGGGCATTACCGATCGTTAGAACGATATGTAACTATATTGATATAGCAAACCGAAGGGAGTCTTGTAATGGACATTTTATTAGCGCTTCTTCCTGCAATTGCATGGGGAAACATCTTATTAGTAAGCGTAAAAATGGGCGGTGGTGCATATAGCCAAACGGTAGGTATGACAATCGGTGCTCTATTCTTCGCAACAATTATGTATGTATTTACTCAACCAGCTTTAACAATGACAATCTTAATTGTTGGGTTTATTTCAGGTTTATTCTGGGCTTTAGGACAAGTAAACCAATTAAAAACAGTTGAAAAACTAGGTGTTTCAACTACCGTAACAATTTCTACTGGTATGCAACTTGTTGCAACTTCTATCTTTGGGGTTATCGCTTTCCGTGAGTGGACTACTACTACAACGATTATTCTGGGAACGATTGCAATCCTATTAATCGTAGTTGGTGTTGTATTCACATCACTAGATGATAAAGAAAATGCTCAGCCACCAGGACAATTGAAAAAAGGACTTCTTACTTTAATTGTTTCTACTTTCGGCTATCTTGTATATGTAATTATTATTCGTTGGTATAATATCGATGGTTGGTCTGCTATTTTACCACAAGCAGTTGGTATGTTTGTTGGTGCGGTTGTACTGACGTCTAAACATAAACCATTTAACAAATATGCAATCCGTAATGCTTTATCTGGTTTACTATGGGGAACTGGAAACTTATTCTTACTTCTTTCATTACCACGTGTTGGAGTAGCAACAAGCTTCCCATTATCTCAAACTGGAATCGTTATCTCAACATTCGGTGCGATTGTATTCTTGGGTGAAAAGAAAACAAAACGTCAATTGATCTTTATTGCACTAGGTAGTGTTTTAATTATCGGCGGCGCTGTACTACTTGGTATGACAAAAGCTTAATCTTATATTCTATTAGTAAACCCCTGAAGCATATATGCTTCAGGGGTTTTTTAATTCTAATTATTTTCTAGATATAATTATTTGTATGTTCTTGCCCCTTATAATTGCTCTTCCACTCTAGCAAACCAGCTACACATATAAAGAGATTAATAATAGCTAATATTAGCATGACGTATAAACCAGTAGAAATATAAATTACAATGCTAACTACGTTATATAAAATCCATAAATGCCAGTTTTCTAATATTTTTCGACTTAACATAAATTGAGCCACTAGTCCCAATACGGCATTTAAAGCGTCTAAATATGGACTTGTTGACTCTAAATAACGGACTTGATAATAACCCCAACCAATCCAAGCAACTAAAATAAAACTTATATAAAAAGTCCACCCTTTCAAATCTAAACGAACTGTTGCTTTTACCTCTCCCTCCCCACTTCGTGCAATCCAATAATACCAACCATATACATTAAATATAAATTGAAAAGCGGCTAATACTGCCATTGCATATAAACCTTGTGTAATAAAAATGTATAGAAATACCGCAACAGTAATCATGCCAAATAAAAAGTTGGATACTTTTTCTCTCGCTAATAACCAAACATTAATGATTCCCATAATTGATGCGAAAATTTCAATATAACTCGATTGAATATACAATCCAACTAATACACAAATAATACTAGAAACAAGTAAAAAAAGTGGACTTCTAACCATATTTATCTCTCCCCAGATGTGTAATAAATTCCCTATCACCAGTATAAGGAATAGCCCTTTCCTTTACCATGAATTTCCGTCTTCTCATTATCCATTCCATCTACGGTAAGTCTTTTCTTTTTACAAAATTCTCTTAAAGATGATATCGTTTTTATAACATATCTCTACTAGAAAGGAATAAAGGATATGCCTAACAAACATCGAATTTTATTTATTGGCGCTGGTCGTATGGCAGAAGCTATATTTTCCGGATTACTTAAAACAAGCAAAGAGTACATCGAAGAAATTATTATCTCTAACCGAAGCAACGTAGAAAAGTTAGAACAATTACAAAGGCGATATAATGTGTCTATTACAACGGATTGGAAGCAGCATATTACATCTGTCGATACGGTTGTTTTAGCAATGCCACCTTCTGCTCATGAAGAATTATTAGCTGAGCTATCTCCGTTAATATCAAATCAACTTGTCGTAACAGTAGCAGCTGGCATTGGACCATCTTATTTAGAAGCTAGACTCCCAAAAGGCACACCTGTTGCTTGGATTATGCCTAATACAGCTGCTGAAATTGGAAAGTCTATCTCCTTATATACAATAGGACAATCAGTAACCGAGATGCATCAAGAAACCCTGCAACTGCTTTTAAGAGGTATTGGTACTTCGCAACTTTGTACTGAGGAAGAAGTTCATCAGCTTACTGCAGTTACTGGAAGTGCGCCAGCCTTCCTTTATTACTTTGCTGAAAGCTTAATTGAAGCAACAAAAAGTTATGGAGTCGATGAAGAAACCGCAAAACATCTTGTCATTCAAATGATTTCTGGCTCTGCTTCTATGCTCGAGCAAACGCAAAATCCAGCTAACCTCCGCGAACAAGTAACAACGCCAGGTGGTTCCACAGCTGAGGGTCTCAAAACTTTATACGAATATAATTTTTCAGAGGCAATTCAAAAAGCAGTAGAAGCAACAAACAAAAAAGCTAGGGGGAAATAATATGATTTTAACAAGTTTAAAAGATTATACAACATTACATAACGGTGTAAAAATGCCTTGGTTTGGTTTAGGTGTTTTTAAAGTAGAAGATGGTTCAGAAGTAATTGATTCTGTAAAAGCAGCAATTAAAAATGGCTACCGCAGCATCGATACTGCAGCAATCTATCAAAATGAAGAAGGCGTTGGACAAGCGATTCGTGAATCCGGTGTTTCACGTGAAGAATTATTTATTACCTCAAAAGTATGGAATAGCGATCAAGGATATGAAACAACACTTCAAGCATTTGAAACTACATTAGAGAAATTAGGTCTAGAATATTTAGATTTATATTTAGTACATTGGCCTGTAAAAGGGAAATATACTGAATCATGGAAAGCATTAGAAAAACTTTATAAAGATGGCCGTGTTCGCGCTATCGGTGTGAGTAATTTCCACATTCACCACTTACAAGACGTATTTGAAATTGCTGAAATTAAGCCAATGGTCAACCAAGTGGAATATCACCCACGTTTAGCACAAGAAGAGCTACATGCATTCTGTAAAGAACATAATATCCAGCTTGAAGCTTGGTCACCATTAATGCAAGGACAACTACTAGATAATCCAACGTTACAAGAAATTGCGACAAAATATAATAAATCAACTGCGCAAATTATTTTACGCTGGGATTTACAAAACGAAGTTGTAACAATCCCTAAATCAATTAAAGAACATCGCATTATTGAAAATGCAAACATCTTCGACTTTGAATTAAGTGCTGATGATATGAAAGCAATTCAAGCTTTAAATGAAGATCGTCGCGTTGGTCCAGATCCAGATAACTTTAACTTCTAGTAGAAAAACCACTGCCATATGCAGTGGTTTTTTTGCTTAAGAAAACTGAAAATTTAAACTATATTCCATTTGGTTGACACTTCATTATTCAAGGTGTAAGATTTTGAATTATCAAAGAAACACAAAAATTAATAAAATTTATTCGTTTACTCATTGTATCAAGAGAGGTGGAGGGACTGGCCCTTTGAAACCTCGGCAGCAGGTTCATTTTGAATACTGTGCCACTTCCTGCAAGCTTTATGCTTGAAAGATAGAATGAGGGACTTCGTTTATATACGGGTGCATAACTTGTACGTAAAAATCCCTCTTTCTCAATATGAAAAGAGGGATTTTTTATTTTTCATTTCCCTCATCATCATCCAAACTTAATTATTTAGGAGGAAAATCAAATGAAAAAGAAGTTTGTACCCGGTATTGCATCAGTTGTAGGAGTAAGTATTTTATTAACTGGTTGCGGTAGTTATAAAAACGAAGCAAGCGGAGCAAATGCAAAAGACGAGGCACCTAGTAAACAGGTTTTAAACTTATCTTCACCTACTGAAATACGAACAATGGATACGGCTCGTGCTACAGATACTGATTCTGGTCAAGTAATGAGAAACGTATTTGAAGGTTTGTATAATCTTGGTGAAGGTAACAAACCTGTTCCTGGTGTTGCAAAATCTCATGAAGTAAGTGGCGATAAAACGAAATACACATTCCATTTGCGAGATTCAAAATGGTCAAACGGCACTCCTGTTACAGCGAAAGATTTTGTGTTCGCTTGGCAACGTGCCGTAGATCCAGCAACAGCCTCTGAATATGCATTTCTATTCTTTGATATTAAAAATGCAACAAAAATTAACAACAAAGAACTTCCAGCCGACCAACTTGGTGTAAAAGCAGTTGATGACCATACGTTTGAGGTAGAATTGGAGCGTCCTGTTCCGTATTTTATTAGCTTAACAGCGTTCCCAACATTTCTACCAATTAACGAGGAATTCTTTAAAGCACAAGGTGATAAGTACGCTTTAGAAGATAATACAATCTTGTACAATGGAGCTTTTACACTAAGCGATTGGAAGCACGAACAAAGCTTTAAATTTAAGAAGAACCCCACCTATTGGGATAAAGATACTGTCAAACTAGAAGAAATCAATTTTAACGTCGTAAAAGAAAAATCAACAGAAGTAAATTTATTCGAGTCAAAACAATTAGATCGTATAAAACTAACATCTGACTTCGTTGATAAATATAAAAAAGATGCTAACTTTAAAGAACGTCCAAATGTAGGCGTACAATTTTTACGCATGAATCAACAAAACAAAGTACTTCAAAACGTTTCTGCACGCCAAGCAATCGATCAAACAATTGATAGAAAATCCTTTGTAAATACGTTATTAAATGATGGCTCTACACCAACATTTGGTCTCGTTCCAAAAAACTTTGCAAAAGGACCTGAAGGAAAAGACTTCCGTACTGCAAACGGCGATTTAACAAAAGTTGATACAAAATCTGCACAAGAATTATGGAAAAAAGCTAAACAAGAGCTTGGTTCTGAAAAGATAACATTAGAATTATTAACGAGTGATGCTGACCTTGATAAGAAAACTGGTGAATTCTTAAAAGGGCAACTAGAAAAGAATCTAGATGGATTAACAGTAAATATAAAACCGCAACCGCGTAAGCAACAAGTTTCGCTTTTATTAAAAGGTGACTACGAAATCGGAATTGACGGCTGGAGCCCTGACTTTGCGGATCCAATTACATTCCTTGAGCTATTTACAACGAATAACCCTTATAACTTAGATCATTACTCTAATAAGGAATTCGATGAAACAATAGCAAAAGTGAAAACAACTTTAGCTGGTGATGAAAAAGCTCGCTGGGAAGCATTACTAGAATCCGAGAAAATATTATTTAAAGACTCTGTTATCGCTCCTCTTTACCAAAAAGGCGAATCTTATTTAGAACGTTCTTATGTGAAAGGAATTGTGCAAGTAGACTTTGCGGGTCAATTAAACTTCAAGTGGGCAAAAATTGAAAAATAAAGTAAAACCGTAATAAGTGGGGGTTCTTCATCCCCACTTATTATTAGCCCACACCAATTGTTTTTTTAGCAAAATATATTAAAAGTAGGTTCTCTCACACAAAAGAATCTACTTTTTTAATATATTATTCTAAGAAATTAACATTCTATTTTTATTATTGACATATAGTTCTTTCCAGTGTTAATATTCTAAATAATCAAAGAAACGAAATATTTCACCATCAAAATATAATGTCTACTAAGTTGAAACATATAACGATAGATTATAGCTCAACATGTATATACATATAGAACACCTGATTACCTATAAACAAATATTTATAATAGGTTCTATCTCCTTCTATAGCTACTTCAAGACATGGACATTATGACGTTACGAACAACACATTTAGGGAGGAACGAACAATGAAGAAAAAAGTTGTACCTGTTGTTGCATCTGTTTTAGGGGCAAGTCTATTACTAACTGCTTGCGGGGGAAATAAAGATAATGCAGGCGGAGCGAAAGCAAACGATAAAGTACCTGATAAACAAGCAATTAACTTATCATTCGCTTCAGAAATTCCAACAATGGATGTTGCAAAAGCAACGGATGGGGAATCCATGAATGTAATGCGCAATGTTTTTGAAGGTTTATATGCAATGGGAGAAGATAATAAACCGATTCCTGGTGTTGCTGAGTCGGTTGACATTAGTCCCGATAAAACAAAATATACATTCCATCTGCGTGATTCAAAATGGTCAAACGGTACTCCTGTTACAGCAAAGGACTTCGTCTTTGCTTGGCAACGTGCCGTAAATCCTGATACAGCAGCTGAATACGCATTCTTATTCTTCGATGTACAGAATGCGAAACAAATAAACCAAAAACAATTACCAATTGATCAACTAGGGGTCAAAGCTGTTGATGACAAAACGTTAGAAGTACAACTAGACCGTCCTGTTCCTTACTTCTTAAGCTTAACGACATTCTCAACATTCTTGCCAATTAATGAAGAGTACTTAAAGTCTCAGGGCGATAAATACGGTTTAGAAACAAATCATTTAATTTACAACGGTGCTTTCACATTAGATAACTGGAAACACGAACAAAGTTTCCAATTGAAGAAAAACCCTAACTATTGGGATGCTAAAACGGTAAAATTAGAAGAAATCAACTTCAATGTCGTTAAAGATAAGTCTACAGAAGTGAACTTATATGATTCAGGACAAATTGATCGCGTTGCTTTAACTGCAGAGTTTGTTGATAAATATAAGAACGATCCAAACTTCAAGGAACGCGCTGAAGTCGGCATTCAATTCTTACGACTAAATCAGAAAAATGAAACATTAAAAAATCAACATGCACGCCTTGCTATTAACGGCGCAATGAATAAAAAGGCTTACGTAGAAACAATTTTAAATAACGGTGCTATTCCAGCTGAAGGAATGGTTCCTGCGAAATTTGCAAAGAGTCCAGAAGGCAATGACTTCCGTAAAGAAAATGGAAATCTAGTCAAGGATGATGTGAAAACAGCGAAAGAAAACTGGAAAAAAGCAAAACAAGAACTTGGTACTGACAAAGTAACAATCGAACTATTAACAAGTGACAATGCTTTAGCTAAAAAGACTGGTGAATATTTAAAAGGTGAATTAGAAAAAAACCTAGATGGATTAACAGTGAATTTAAAACCACAACCACGTAAACAACAGTTGAAACTACTATTAAGTGGTGACTATGAAATTGGTATTGACGGCTGGGGCCCTGACTTCGCTGATCCAATTACATTCTTAGATTTATTTACAACAGATAGTGCTTATAACTTCGATAAATACTCTAACAAAGAGTACGATGAGCTAATTCATAAAGTGAAAACAGATTTAGCTGGCGATGAAAAAGCACGCTTTGAAGCAATGAAGCAAGCTGAAAAAATTCTATTACAAGACGGCGCTGTCGCTCCTTTATACCAACAAGGTCGTTCTTACTTACAACGCTCTTTCATTAAAGGACTTGTAACGACTGACTTCGGCGGTGAATTTAACTACAAGTGGACAGAAGTTGCAAAATAACAAAAGTAAAAAGGTATCCTACGAAGGATACCTTTTTACTTTTATACAACTTTAACTACAGAGCTTCTTCTTCCCTTTACCATTCCTTTTATAGCTAAAGTCTTCACTGCTACTAATTGTGTAACCAATACAATAACTAATAATGAAATAATATTTCTCTCTAAACTAACTCCTCCGAATATTATTGTATAATAGCCATTTGCTGCATATGTTGCTTGAAATAATTCACCGATCGTTTGATACGTTTTAGAAAGCATTTCAGTACCTCCTCACAACTTCAATTTACCATATACATACAAATCATTTTTGATTTAAATTGCGGATGAGTCCTTGTGACTGCAGGATAATAATTTATTTTCAACACATACATAATTACATGTTTTTGGGAAAAACTTGTATAGAACGAATTTACATAAGGAGGAATTTATAATGAGAATTCTACTATCAGTTTTATTAGCTCTTATGCTAGTACCTGCATTAACAGGATGTAAAGCCCCTGCAAAAGAAGACACAACTTCTAATAAAAAGACGACTGAAGAAGCAAAAAATGAGGCTCCTGCAGATTTAAAACTAAACTTTAATGAATTTAGTTTAGATGCTGACTATCAAGATACGAAGAAAGACTACGAAGCTGATTATAAGAATGTAGCCGCTGATAAGAAAATGGAAGCAAAGCTTGAAGACCATAAAACAAATGCAAAGTTTACAGGTGACGAGGCTATTACAAAATTAAGCCCCCTTCTACAAGAATTAAAATTTGATAAAGATACTGCTGACCAAGAAGTAATCGATCAAGTAGTGAACGTGTTCAAACTTGATAAAGACTATCAAAAATTTGATTTAGAAGTTGTCTTCTCTGATGGAACGAAAAAAGAATATAAAAGAGAAATAAAATAAAGAAGTAGGCAATTGCCTACTTCTTTATTTTTTAATTTTTGCGTATCTTAGTTCTGGACTAGAACCGATAATGAACTGAACACCAGATACTGATGGTTTTTGTAAATATGAAGCACTTGGGAAAATAATTGGGATTAATGGTGAATCTGTAAACATAATATCTTCCGCTTTATGCAATAAGTCAAAACGCTTATCTTCGTTTTGTTCAACTTTTGCTTCTTTTACTAAAGCGTCAAATTCTTTATTATGCCATTTTGCATAGTTATTCGGACCATCACCTGCATATAAATCTAGTTTAGTAATTGGATCTAATAAAGAGCCGCCCCATCCCATATAAGCTAATTGGAAATCACTTTGCTTGTATGTGTCGATGTAACTCTTCCACTCTTTATTTTCTAATTTAATATCTACGCCAAGATTTTTCTTAAACATTTCTTGCATTGCTTCTGCTACTTTTTTATGTTGTGTATCTGTAGTGAATTTTAATGTTACTTCAGGTAATGTAGACCACCCTTGTTCTTTCATACCTTCTTCTAATAATTTTTTCGCTTCTGATGGATCAAATTTAACGTAATCACCTTTTTCTTTACGGAAATCACGACCACTTTGTGTTTTTGCTCCTTCTGGAACGAATGCATATGCTTCTTGCGCATTATTTTTATACAGTTTTTCAACGATAAATTTACGATCAACCGCTAATGAAAATGCTTTACGTACTTTCGCATTTGTAAACGGCTCTTTTTCTACGTTAAACGAATAAATATAAGATGAGAATCCTGCAACACGCTTATATTCTTTATTTCCTTTTTCTTTTTCAATCATCTCTTGTGGTAAACCACTTAGTAAATCTAATTCTTTTGATTTAAATAATTGATACGCTGTTTTAGAGTCTGGAATAATACGAAACTCAATTTCTTTTAATGTTACCTTTTTATCGTAGTATTCTTTATTTTTTTGTACTGTAATAGCCTGGTTATGCTTCCACTCTTTTAACTTGAATGGTCCATTCGTAATTAACTCTTTTGGATCTGTTTTTAATTTATTATTATCATCAATCGACTTTTTAGCTAATGGAATAAATAATGAGCTTGCTAATTTCTGTTTAATAGAAGCAACTGGATGTTCAAGAGTTACCTTTAATGTTTGAGGATCAACGACTTGAATACCAACTTGTCCCTCTTCACCTTTTCCAGTATTATATGCCTCTGCCCCTTTAATGAAATACATTTCTGTCGCATTCATAGAACCCGTTTTCGGATTTAATAATCGCTTCCATGCAAATTCAAAATCATTTGCCGTAATAGGAGAACCATCTGACCATTTAATATCTTTCTTCAAATGGATTGTATATTCAGTTCCATCAGCATTTACTTCTTCTTTCTCTGCTAATTCATTTTGATATTTCCCATCACTATCTTGCGTATATAAACTTGAAAACAACTGCCCAATGATATAACCTGACGTGCTATCTGTTGCAATAGCAGAATCAAGTGTGTATGGATCACTACTAATATTCGTTACTAATCGATCGCCTTCTCCCTTACCAGCACTCGCCTTTTGCGTCTCTTTCTTACCGCAAGCGACCGAAGTAATCGCTAAAACAGTCATAATGATAAACAGTAAAAACTTCTTCATCCTATATTCTCCTTTAACCCGAAATTTTTGGTGTTGATGCTAACAATGTTTTTGTATAAGAATGTTGTGGATTACGGAACACTTCGTCCGTATTTCCAAATTCAACAAGTTCTCCTTTATATAAGACAGCCACTTTTTCACATAAATAGTGAACCATCGGCAAATCATGCGCGATGAATAAATATGTATAGCCTTGTTCCTTTTGAATTTTTTGCAGCAGATGTACAATTTGAATTTGCAATGAAACATCTAATGCTGAAATTGGTTCATCAAGAATTAATACTTCTGGCTCACACAATAACGCTCTTGCAATAGCAATTCGTTGACGTTGTCCTCCGCTAAATTCGTGCGGATAGCGATCAATATATCGTCTATCTAATCCCACACGTTCTAGCGCATCACCTGCTACTTTATCCTTTAATCCTTTATCACCTAAACCGAATGAAATATAACCTTCCGTTACGCTATCGTGTACTTTCCAGCGCGGATTTAACGCTGCTGTGGAATCTTGAAAAATAAACTGTACTTTCTGTAAGAAATCACGTTTATGAGCTGCCTTCAACTTGTGAACAACTTGACCGTTATAATCAATTTCACCAGACGTTGGGCTCTCGATCCCAGCTATGAGCTTACCAAGTGTTGTTTTTCCTGAACCACTTTCACCAATAATGCCAAGTGTTGTTCCTTTCGGAATAGAAAGTGATATGTCTTTTAACGCTGTGATTTCTTTACTTTTACTTCCATACGTTTTCGTTACTTGCTTTATAGTAATTAAATCTGTCGTCATGAGGCATTCACCTTCTCTTTTGATTTCGCTTTATTATGCTCTAGAACATGTTGCCAACAATGTGAACTATGCTCCTTAGAATATGTGGTTCTCTCTGGAAAACGATGAATACATTCTTTTATCGCTACTGGACAACGATTTACAAAAGGACAACCAAAGCTATTTAATGTTTCAATGGAAGGTGTCGTTCCTTCTATAGCACGTAATACCTTTTCAGAATCATCCATATTCGGAATTGCTTGTAGTAAGCTTTTTGTGTATGGATGTTTAGGGGAACCTATCACTTCCTCTATCGTTCCTTTTTCAACGACACGTCCCCCGTACATAACAACTACTCGATCAGCTACTTCACGTACAAGTGCCAAATCATGTGTAATTAATAAAATACTCGTATTTTGTTTTTCTTTTCTTTCTTTTAATAGCCCCATAATTTGTTTCTGAATCGTTACATCTAACGCTGTTGTCGGCTCGTCTGCAATTACAAGCTTTGGATGACAAGCAAACGCAATTGCTAAACAAATACGCTGCCTCATACCTCCGCTTAATTGATGTGGGTACTGTTCAAAGCGTTTCTCTGCTTCATGTATCCCTAAACCTGTTAACAAGTTAATCGCAATTTCCTTCGCTTCTCTTTTCGATTTTTTCCCATGTTGCAAAACTACTTCTGTAATTTGTTTGCCTACCTTCATCGTTGGGTTTAAAGATGAAAGCGGATCTTGAAAGATAAAAGCAATATCTTTCCCACGAATTTGATTCCATTCTGATTCTTGTAGATTCGTTAATTCCTCTGATTCAAAAGATATATTTCCATCATCAATATGAATTGATTCTTGATTTAAGCCGATAATAGATTGTGCTGTAACACTTTTCCCTGAGCCACTTTCTCCTACAAGCGCAACTATTTCACCTTCGCTAATAGAAAAGGAAACATGCTTCACAATTGCTTGTTTACTATTCTCTTTTTCAACGGCTAACGTTACGTTTTCTAAAGATAAGATTTGTGCCATGTTTTTTCTCCTTTCGATTCCGTTTGACGATTTTTGGATCAATCGCATCTTGCAAACCATCACCAATTGCATTAAATGCGAACATAATGAGAGCAATCATGATTGCTGGGAAGAATAGCTGCCACCATTCTCCGCTCAATAATGTCCCAAGTGCATCATTCGTCATCGTCCCCCAGCTTGCTGCCGGTGATTGCACTCCTAGTCCGATAAAGCTTAAAAATGATTCTGAGAAAATAGCTGCTGGAATTGTAAATGATAAATTTACGATAATAATGCCTGTTAAGTTCGGAATTAAATGCCCGTATATAATTTTCATATGTGATGTACCTAATCGCTCCGCTGCAATAACAAACTCTCTTTGTTTTAAAGATAAAACTTGCGCCCTAACGAGACGTGCCATACCAATCCATCCTGTTAATGCAAGGGCGATGATAATGGTAAAAAGACCTGGTTTCATAACAATTAATAATAAAATAACAATCAATAAATACGGGATACCGTATAACACTTCGATTCCTCGTATAATCCACTCATCAATTAATGTCCCAAAGCGATTGCGCCCTCTCACATATCCACTAAATCCTCCAATTAGCACACCAAGTCCTATATCAAGAGCAGCTGCCACTAATCCAACTGTTAATGAAATTTTCCCGCCAGCCCAAGTACGTGCCCATATATCTCTTCCCAAATCATCTGTTCCGAACCAATGCTCACTACTAGGTGGTAAGTTTGTGGCCTCTTTTACTTGTTCACTCGCAGTAAATGGCGTTAAACTTTCACCAACAAGCGAGAAAACAATAATGAGTAATAACGTCACTGATCCTAAAACTGCGATTGGATTCGATACAAACTTACGAAACACTTCTTTCTTTCGGCTAATCTTTTGCTGATCTTTATTTATCGTTAATTCTTTTTTCTCTTCATTTGTTAATATCTGGTCATTAATTTCATAAGCTCCCATCTAAATACCCTCCTCCTTATGTAATAGAACGAATACGTGGATCAACAATGCGATGAATAATATCTGTAATGAAAATACAAGCAATTAATAATGCACTATAGAAAATCGTTGTTCCCATAATCACCGGATAGTCTCGGTTAAAAATACTATCTACAAAATATTTTCCTAGGCCAGGAATTGAAAAGATTTTTTCAATAACGAAAGTCCCTGTTAAGAGTCCAGCCATTAACGGTCCAACAAATGTAAGTACTGGAACAATCGCATTTCGAAGAGCGTGTCTTATAATAATCTTCTTAATTGGTATACCTTTTGCTCTTGCTAGCTTAATATAATCACTCTGCAGTACTTCGATCATATTAGAACGAACAAACCTTGTAATAACTGCGATTGGCCCTAACGCTAATGCAAAGGATGGCAATACCGTATGTTCGAATGTTCCCCAAGAGGCTACTGGTAAAAACTCAAATTGGATAGCGAATACTTGTATAAATAGTGGTGCTAAAATAAAACTTGGAATAGAAATACCTAAAATTGCGAGCAAACTCACACTATAGTCAATTAATCTCCCATGATATAGAGCAGCAAATGTCCCTACCGCAATTCCTACTAACAATGAAATAACAAGTGCTTGTAGACCAATAATTGCTGATGGACCAAAGCCAGTTGTTATAATTTCTGATACACCTTGCCCGGTTGATTGAACAGATTCACCAAAATCAAAATGAACTACACCGTCTAAATAAGCAACATATTGATTCCATAACGGTTCATCAAGGTGATACTTCGCTCTCATGTTTTGGATCACTTCTTCAGGAAAGATTTTTGCATCTGATGAAAATGGATCTCCCGGAATAATATGCATAATTAGAAATGTCACTGTCGTAATAACCCATAGTGTGAACACCATAACCGATAATTTTTTAATTACATACACTTCAATAACCCCCTAAACACATGAATTTACTTTGTTTTATGAATGTACTTTTTCCATTACTCCCTTTTCTCTTTTTAGAATACAAAAAGCCTTGATCTTAAAAAATAAGATCAAGGCTTAACAAACAAAGGCCCATCACTTATCTTTCAAGACTTGCTTGCTGGAATTAGCACGGTGTTCCTATTACAGAACCCGCTGCTGAGGTGTCATAGGGCCAGTCCCTCTACCTCTCTGGATAAGTAAATTGCTATATTATTATTTGGTTCAAATTGTATATTTCGAATTATAATTCTGAAAAATTGAAAAGTCAATCGAATTGGATAAATTTAGAAAAATCAGTTTTTAATTCTTTTATCGAAATTACAGTTTTCTGCTTATCATAACAAGAAATGATGTTAAAGGAGTTATAAGATGGATCCCTTACTTCTTGCTACTATAGGATTATCCTTAACTATCGTTATACTTGTCATCATCGGCTTCTATAAACTCTTTATTAAAAAGAAACGTATCACTTCTTTCTTATACCCCTTTCGATAATATTACCGGGCAAACTATTTCCGAATTTCACGAAGAACAGAAAATATTAGTATCTGAGGATGAAGACGGAGATGGTAAGAAGAAAAAATAACCTTGCACAGGCAAGGTTATTTTTTCGTTTCTGCTTGAAAACGTTTATAGTATGTCGATGCTGTTGCAAAATTAATTTCTATATCACGAATCAACGATGAATCTTCTTCTTTAGCTAACTTCTGTAATTTTTTCATCGCTTGTTCTGATTCATTCAAGAAACCAACATATACCTCATGTTCTTGCTCTTTCGACTTCGGAACACGAATTTCTTTACGTATATGATCAATATCTTCTAACATGCTCGTTGTTACCTTTTGCACGTCTTCTTTATATGTAGCATTCGTTATTTCCTTACCGCCCTTTTCTTTTGCCACTTCAAATAACTGGAGTGCTTTATTAATTTCTTTATTCATTTTTATATCGTATTTTTCATGTACTGCAAGGTATTCTTTCATCTCTTCTGTTTGTTCAGTAGATTGCTCTACCTTTTCTTTCGGTTCTTTCGTATCTTTATTTCCATTACATCCTGCTAGAAGGATCATACTTCCCATTACAGCAATACCCAAAACCTTCTTCATCTCTTCTTCTCCTTTTATCTACAGCTATTACTCGTTATAGTTTCTTTTATCTCCACTTGTTATTATACCGAGAACTCCCTACTTTTTACACTTAAGACGACATCGTAATATATATACCAACATGTTTGTCACAGTATCGTCACTTTATACAAATAACTTTTGCAATGCTTTACTACATCACCTTACAAAACTGTAAGCACACATAAAGAACAAACCATGCTAGACTTACATATGCATAACGCAAACATATGTAAGGTTTTAAGGAGAATCATCTATGTACAACACAATGCCTTTTATGGGAGAAGATATTCGTGTCCTTATTCGCGAAAAATCACTTCATATCGAAAATACAGAGAGCCTTCGCCGCGTATTAAAGAAGAAGCATGCTCCATTTAAGTTAGCTCAATATTTAAAACAACAACATACAAATCAATTTCATACCGTGCTAAATATATCGGATAAATCATTAACAATCGAAATCATCGGTCATGTCTACATTGGAAACTTTGCAGATACCTTAAAGGAAATCCCACGTATACCGAAGATTGCTCCTATTATCGTTAAAAAAGCGTATAAAATTACTGACCATACCGATATTATCGACTGTGGGGAAAAAGAAGTCGATAGTAATCGCTGGGTGTGGGATAAACTTGCTGTTTTATATGATACGATCATGAATAATATGTATGAGGTATTTCAAAGAAATGAAAAAAAGAACTGATTCAAACATTCCCTTTGAATCAGTTCTTTTTTGTTAAGCCTCTAAATTTTGTCTTTGTTGCAGTTCAAACTGCTTCTCACTTCTTCTGGCCATAAATAGATAACATAATACTGCTCCTACTTCACAAAGCGCAATAACAACACCCATCGGTAACGCTGTATTACTCCCACCAATACCTACTAGCGGAGCGACAAGCGCTCCTGAAATGAACTGTAATAAGCCTAATAAAGCTGACGCTGTTCCTGCAGCTTGCTTCTGATTTCTCATCGCTAATGAGAACCCAGTTGTTGATACAACCCCGACACTTGATACAACAAGGAATAACGAACATAAAACACCGATTAAACCTATTCCTAGTACGATTGTCAGTAGTAAAGATAGGCCACCAACAGCTGCGATAATAATACCAACAACAAATAATGTCTTCTCATTTACTTTCCCCGCTAAACGACCCGTTACCTGACTAGCAATAATAATACCGATGCCGTTAATCGCAAAGAATAAACTAAATTGCTGTGGTGATGCTCCGTATATGTTCTGCAACACAAATGGTGAGCCCGAAATGTATGCAAACATTGCCGCTGTTACTAATCCTTGTGACAATGCATATCCCATAAACAGACGGTCCTTTAACAATTTTCCGTACGTCGCCAAAGTCCCTGACAAACCACCCGTTTCTCTTTCTTCAAGAGGTAATGTTTCACGCAATACAAAAGTAGCTGAGATTAACATGAATACGCTAATTGCTCCAAGAACGATGAAAACACCGCGCCACGTTGTAAACTGTAATAATTGCCCCCCAATAATCGGTGCCAAAATAGGTGCTGCTCCGTTTACTAACATAAGCAGTGAGAAAAACTTCGTCATTTCAGAACCTGAGTACATATCACGTACCATTGCACGTGATATAACAATCCCGGCTGATCCTGAAGCTCCTTGTAGGAAGCGCAATAATACTAATGTCCAAATAGATGGCGCAACAGCACAAAGTAAAGAAGAAGCAACATAAATAATAAGAGCAATAATAAGTGGTTTGCGTCTTCCGTAAATATCGCTAATTGAGCCAACAAATAATTGTCCTACTGACAGCCCAAGCAAACAAGCTGTTAATGTAAGCTGCGCTAGGGATGCACCTGTTTGCAAATCATCCGTTAACTTCGGTAATGAAGGCAAATACATATCAATAGATAATGGCCCAATCGCCGTAAGTGTTCCTAATACAAGAATCATCCATAACCTGTTTGCCTTTACAGGTTTATATATTTCGTGATTAACTTCATTCACTTTTTCAATTCACCCTTTCCTATACACACTGAATCGTAACAATTATAGTTACATCATAAACATACGTCAAGTACAGCGCATTTTCCTCTTTCATAATGTAAAAAAAGCGATAGAAATTCTATCGCTTTACTTTTTCACATTGCTATTCGCAAATTTAGATACCGAGGCCATCGTCTCTCCTGTATCTAAATATGTAATTTGAATTGGGTCTCCTACTTCTGTAAACATAGCATACGGGAATTTCTTCACTGGTATCATAAATACCTTTTGTTCATTCTCTAAAAGTACGTACACGATTGTATTTTCACCTGATTTTTCTTTATATACACGTTGTACAATACCTTCTTTTTGCGCTTCTTTTCCTGTTGAGGTTGGTCTAAATGTATCACCATTACCGCTCATTACGTTTTTATAATTCTCAAGCGCTTCTTTCTGCGAAGAACCTGTCGCGAATATTTTTGCATTAGCAGCATATACAACTGTATGTGCACGTACTAGGCCTCCGTCATCAACAACCGGAATAATCCAAGCTGGTTTACCGTATACGTTATAAATGACAGGCATTGTCCCATGCCATTTCTCTCTCTTAAAGGAATTATCTACTACTTCTGTAGCTGCTGAACCATCCATAATCCCCTTCACTTCTTTTCCATTATAGTAATATAGCTTGCCTGTGCGTGCATCTACTAATGAATAGCCTAGGGCTGAATCTACTCCTTCTTTTGGAGAAGTAAAGTCTGTAAAATAATACAGTGTTCCATCTTTACCAAAGATCGGGGTCACGCCTTCTTTCGTTCCCCACTCAGTCGGAATTTTCATATCTGTTTGTGAGAATTTCGTATTCCAAAATCCGTGAATATATTTACCAAAGTACGTATTTAACGTAGATGCAGTCTCATGATTTAATACACCATCAACAAATTTAGGTGCCTTTCCTTTATCATATCTTTTCACTTCACCTGTTTGTGCATCTACTACGACAACACCTTCTACCTCAAATCCAGATCTTCCTGAAATAAATTCACCATACGTCATTGTATAATATGGTTTTCCTTTATCATCAACCTCAAATTTAGGTTTTCCTTTAAAGATTAAATTTGGTTCTGCTTGCCTTACCACACGCTCTAAATTATTACCAAAAAACATGCTTGGCACATATTTCATTTTATAACCGAGGTGCAGTTTCGCTTCCGCATCAGGATTCGTACCTGACATCGTTACATACCCTGGAATTGTCTCAGCTTTACGCGCTTTAAAAAATCCTGAAACTTCAATCGGTGCTACATATAAAGCTTCGCCGTTTACCATTTGTGGCGTTAATTCTCCTAGCTCAAAATAAGCTACTTTCGGAATATCACCAAATACTTTTTTCATCTTATTCTCCGCTGTCTTTGGCGGCACTGTAAACGGCTGATCATTTTCAGTAAATGGCTCTGAAATATCTTTCTCTATCTTAACAACAGAATCATATTTCTTTTGCGAGATTACTATATCGTGCAAATAACCAAAGTAGCCGTAACTTGCGAGTAAAATAAACATTAGAAGTCCTTTTAATGTACCTTCTAATTTCCCTATTTGATCTTGTGAAAATAAAACAAGCCCAATTAAAATTGCTACTGCAACAGAATAATGAGTAAGAATCGAATCTACTCGATCATCAATTAGCCAAAAGTATTCATAGATTGCAATACCTATCCAAAATAAAACAGGAATAACTAAAATAGATGATTTCTTACCCTTTACAACCTTCTTATCTCCCTTCTTATCCACTGCTCGAAGCTTACTACTACTTCTTGTCCATGGAATCAAAAACAAAGTAAGAATAGCTAAAACTACAAATTTCATCAAAGGCACTGTCCCCTTTTCTTTTGTATTCCCTTTTAGTATAACAAATAAAGGGTATTAAGGTGAAAATAGGAATAGTTATATTTTTTTACTACTTAATACAATCCCGCTCACTACATATAGAATAGATGCAATATAAAAAATTGTACCAATCGTAAAGAAATCTACTAAATATCCCGTGGCAATAACCGCTACTGCTCCGCCAATGGATGTCCACACATGGTATTTTCCAATCTCATAACCAGCCTTTTCCTGCGCAACCTTTCGTGCTAATGAAGTCTTCTCAGTATTACGCTGCACAGCACCTAAAACTCCCATTACAATTTGAAGAATATACACATGCCATACTTCCGTGGCAATCGGAAAGCAAAGCATTAAGATTGCCATGGACCAAGCGTATATGATTAATAATTTTTTATCACCTACTTGATCAGATACCTTTCCCACTAGTGGATATACAAGTGCTGATGTTAAAGCAAATAAGCCATACGCCCAGCCAAATTGCGAGAAGCTATTTCCAACGTTTCGAAGTAATAATATATAAAAAGGAAATACCATACTTCCTGCCATCATGATAATACTTTGCGAAGCCACAAATCTTCTATATGTCATTTCGTATACTCCCTATAAAATAAATTAACAAATCTCTCTTCTGAATCTACTTCCTTCTTTTTCTTGAGAAATTCTTCAATACGAGGATATGCCCTTTTTAACTGCTCTTTCGTTGGATAAGAATAGTACGGCAAATAGTAACTACCGTTATGCTTTAAAGTAACATCAATCATCTTCCGAATGACATCCTCTGTTTTCTTTATCTCACTCTCTGAGCGTCCCTGGTTAATCAAAAGAACCAGCGCAAACATATCATCTTTCGCATAGGACAAAACTGCATTTTCATTCTTTTCCACGTAACGAATCGTAATGTTGAGTAAATTAAACTCTTCTTCATTTAATGCGTTACGTAAATCATCTATATACTCCGTGAAAGCATCTATAGGTACAAAGTATTCTTGTAACACTTCGGTCCTATTTGGATTTTCATATTCCATAAAAGCACTATCTGATCTCATAACATTATTACGCGTCTCATACTTTCCATCTGTACGTTCAAAATAACCTCTTTGTATATCCCAAAATGTATTCTTTCCCCAATCACTATAACGTGATAACCCAAGTAAAAATTTAGGTGCAGCTATAATATTTTCTTCCTTTAATTCACTGTACTCTTCTCTCATATTTTGATTTTGTGCCAAAGTATAATCCGTCACATACATCTCTTTTAAAAATGAATTTGGAGCAACAGAAATACGCGCTAAGTGCATGCGAACATTCTCATCTCTTTTCACTTTCTCTTTGAAATAAGATGCGTATTCTTTATAATCTATCATTCTCGTGTGCATTTCATATAATTCATCATCTGTTAACTTCAGCGTCACATCTAAAATAACTCCAAATAAACCGTAACCCCCAATGACATATGGAAATAACTCTGCATTTTCTTCTCTACTTACATTACGTACCGTGCCATCTGCCATTAACAATCTAAATGAATCTACTGTATCAATTAGTGCCTCATGACGAATATCACGCCCATGTACATTTACACTTAATGAACCACCAACAGTAAAAATATTTTGAGACTGCATGACCTGTACCGCAAGGCCATATGGATTTATTTTCTTCTGAATATCATTCCACGTGACACCACTTTGAACTGTAATACGCTTCTTCTCTGGATCGAATTCTAATATTTTATTATATCCTTTCATATCGAGCATCGTGCCATTCGGATAATATGTCTGTCCTCCTTGGCTATGTTGCATGCCTGCAATGGAAATTTTCTCTCCTGAAACTTTTGCATCTCGCACTAATTTTATTAACGAGTGCTCTTCCGTAGCACTTTCAACACGTTTTATTTTTGTCGGAAGCAATTTACCTACATCACTCATAATAGGATGATCAATTTGTTTTTTATACGTATGTACAGACGTTGCAAGCAAAACCGTATATGCGACAATGACCACTACTATCTTTCTTTTTTTCAAAGGACACTCTCCTTATTAGCAACAAAAAGAGATACCCGTTCTTTCAGGTACCTCTCTTGACAGTGATTACTTTGCTGCTGGCAATTGTATTGGATCAAATTTATCATACGATGTAAACTTCGCATCCGTAATAATGTGCGCTTTATCCTCACCATTGCTACTCATAACCATATCTATCTTTGCTGATTCATATTTAAAATCTTTTGTAATAATATATTCCCCATCTATTTCTTCTATCTTTGCATTTTGGCCTTGTAGCATTTGTTTCTGCTTTTCATCCATACTAGCTAACATACTCTCTGTCTCTTGCCCTTTTAATGCAAACTTCAGCTTATAATTATCTCCACTTTTCTCCATCTTCACTTTATTTAAAATTTCCGATGGAATCTCTAAATTATCTACCATTCCTTGAGTCGCATTCATTCCGTTAGCATTTAATTGTTCCTCTGGTACAGACATCACTTCACCCGTATTAGGATTTTTCAACTGACCAGCAATTTTGCCACCCACATCATAAACAACAACCTCTGTACCAGAAACATTCATTTCAGAACGAGAATTTTTTTGCTTCGGCTCTAATTGCATTTTGGCCTTTATTACATTCATCTCTGTTCCTTCAGCCTTTATTCCCACATCATATGTCATCGTTACATTTTCTTCGTTTTTAAAAGCTTCATTCGCTTTATTGAAAACATCCTTCGCTGTTAATTCCTTTTCTTTCTGCACAGCTTCTTTTTTCGGCTCATCAGTCTTTTTTGTTTTCTCATTACTACACCCTACTCCTAGACCGACTGCAAGTACTAAACTTGAAATTAAAATAAATTTTTTCATAACGTCCCCTCCTTCCCAAAAATAATATCATCTCTTTTCCTATGAAATCTATATAATTCGTAATATTCTTCTTTAAATTTATTTCCTATATAGCAACATGTTTGAGAAAAAGTTTAAATATGATGTAAATAATAACAACTCATTTCAGGAGGTCATTATGAAAGCTATTATTTGCACAAAGTATGGACCACCTAATGTTCTCCAGCTTCACAATATAGAAAAGCCTAAACCTAAGAAAAATGAAGTATTAGTTAAAATTCACGCAACAAGTGTATCGACTGGAGATTGTAGAATACGTGGCTTTAATAGCCCCCTCTTATTTTGGATTCCTATGCGGATCATATTAGGTTTCAGAAAACCGAGAAAACCTATACTTGGCGTAGAGTTATCCGGTGAAATCGAAGACATTGGATCAGATGTAACACAATTTAAAAAAGGAGATCCAGTTTTTGCATTAACAGAACTAAACCTTGGTGGTTATGCGGAATACACATGCGTGCATGAAAGTGGATTAATAGCATTAAAACCTACCAATGTGACATATGAAGAAGCTGCCGTTATTCCTTTTGGCGGAACTTCAGCATTGCACTTCCTTAGAAAAGGACAGATAAAAAAAGGGCAACGAGTACTTATATACGGCGCCTCTGGGTCAGTAGGGACAGCTGCCGTACAGCTTGCTAAATACTTCGGGGCGACTGTCACAGCCATTTGTAGTAGTTCGAATTTCGATTTAGTAACAGCTTTAGGGGCAGACAACGTAATTGATTATATGAAAGAAGATTTTACTAAGCGGGGCGATCACTACGATATTATATTTGACGCAGTTGGAAAATATAATAAGTCTCTTTGTACAGATGCATTAATGCCTAATGGAAAATATGTATCTGTGAACGGAATGATGGCAAAGGTCAGTAAAGAAGATATGAACCTACTAAAACAACTAGCTGAAACAGAAAAGCTAAAACCTGTTATTGATAGAACTTACCGATTAGAAGAAGTTGTAGAAGCCCATACGTATGTAGAAATGGGCCATAAGAAAGGAAATGTTTCGATTACCTTAAAATAAAATATATTCTGAAAATACCATTGACAATTCTTTTTGTACGATTTACTATTAGTACCATATTCAAAACTACATACACATACTCTTATCAAGAGTGGCGGAGGGACTGGCCCGATGATGCCCGGCAACCGAGCTTATGACGTATAAGCTAAGGTGCTAATTCCTGCAAAACGAGTTTTCGTTTTGGAAGATAAGAGAGGAATCTATTTCGTCTATTCGGCACCTCTCTTATTTTTGGGAGGTGCTTTTTATTTTGGAACGTATATGAAGGGGGATTTATAAATGAAAAAGGTATTATTAAGCATTGTAAGCGGAGCAGTATTATTATTAGGCGCATGTAGCGTGAGTTCAGATAAAGAGGTAAAAGCATTAGACGAGAAAAAGATTACTGTCGGTGTAACAGGTGGGCCGCATGAACAAATTTTTGAAAAGGTAAAAGAAGTTGCCGCAAAAGATGGCCTCGAAATTGATATAAAAGTATTTAATGATTATGTAGCGCCAAACGTATCTTTAGATGAAAAAAGCCTTGATGTAAATAGCTACCAAACAAAATCGTATTTAGATGTATTTAAAGCTGAACGCAATATGAAATTAGCTGAAGTATTTTCAACAGTAACATTCCCTATGGGCGTATATTCTAAAGATATAAAAGATGTAAAAGACTTAAAAGACGGCGATGCAATTGCTGTACCAAATGACCCAACGAATGAACTGCGAGCTTTAAAATTATTTGAAAAAGCAGGGGTTTTAAAAGTTGATCCAAAGGCTACAGAAAAAGCGACTGCAAAGGATGTAATTGAAAACCCGAAAAATTTAAAGATTGTTGAATTAGAGGCATCTCAATTACCAATACAACTAAGTGAAGTGAAAGCAGCCGCAATCAATACAAACTTTGCATTAGGTGCAAAATTAAGTCCGGCGAAAGATTCTATTTTCCGCGAAGGAAAAGATTCACCATATGTGAACTGGGTCGTTGTTCGTACTGAAAATAAAGATGATGCCGTTGTAAACAAATTAAAGAAAGCTTATCAATCTAAAGAAGTGAAAGAGTTTATCGAGAAAAAATTTGATGGTTCAGTTTTACCATCTTGGTAGGAGCTGACGATAATGATTGAATTAAAAAACATATCCAAAGTATTTTCAACAAAAAAAGGGACTGTTGAGGCTCTTAAGTCTACTTCCCTTAAAGTAGAAAAAGGCGAGGTATTTGGAATCATTGGGTATAGCGGCGCCGGTAAAAGCACATTGATTCGATGTGTAAATTTATTAGAAAAACCAACGACAGGAAATATCATTGTAAACGAACAAGACTTAACAACGTTAGCGACAAAAGAACTAGCAAAAGCGAGACAAAAAATCGGAATGATCTTTCAAGGATTCAATTTACTTAAAACTGTTACCATCTATGAAAACATTGCATTACCTTTACGCCTTGCTGGCATTCCAAAAGCGGAAATTAAAAAAAGGGTAGAAAAATATTTACGCATTGTCGATCTTTTCAATCGAAAAGATGCTTATCCAAGTGAACTTTCTGGCGGTCAAAAACAGCGCGTTGCAATTGCACGTGCACTATCACATGAGCCTGAAGTGTTATTAAGTGATGAAGCAACGAGTGCTTTAGATCCAGAAACAACTGATTCTATTCTTGATTTGTTATTAAAGATTAACGAAGAAATTGGAATTACGATTTTACTCATTACACACGAAATGAACGTTATCCAACGTATATGCGACCGCGTTGCCGTTATGGAACATGGATCTGTAGTCGAAAGCGGGACTGTGAAAGATATTTTCACAAACCCACAACATGTAACAACGAAGAAATTTGTAAATAGCGCCTTTGCAGCTAAAATTCCAGAAGAGGTACAGAAAGAACTACAGAATACTGGAGAAATTGTAACACTTTCATTTATTGGCACTACTTCAGGTGAACCTGCCTTAGCTGTTGCCACAAAACGTTTCCAAGTGTATCCGAATATTTTATCCGGTAATATTACGCAGTTAAAACATGAAGCATATGGGAAACTAGTCGTTCATATGCAAGGAGAACAAAATGAAATCCACCGTACTTTATCATTTTTACAAGAGCAAGGAATCATCGTAGAAGGAGGTAGAACAGATTATGGGAAACAAGTCCTTTTTGGATGAATGGGGTAAAGTCATATGGGAAGCCACAATTCAAACCTTTCAAATGACATCTATTTCATTACTCATCTCACTCCTTATTGCACTGCCACTTGGCGTCACACTTGTTTTAACGAGACCTGGTGGGCAGCGTGAAAATAAAATCATCTATCCTATTCTTAATACAGTTATTAATATCATTCGCTCTCTTCCATTTATCATTCTATTATTCTTCATCTTACCTTTTACAAAGTTTCTAATGGGAACATCCATTGGCGTGCAAGGTGTTATCGTACCACTTGTCGTCTTCACAGCTCCCTATATCGCACGTTTAATGGAGACAGCCTTACTAGAAGTAGATCGAGGGGTTATTGAGGCCTATCAAGCGATGGGATTCTCTACTATAAAAATCATTTGGCACGTCATGGTTAAAGAAGCTCGTCCCTCCCTTGTACTTGGATTAACAATTGCAACGATTGGCTTAATCGGCGCAACAGCAATGGCTGGTCTTGTAGGTGCTGGCGGGCTAGGGGACTTAGCATATCGCTTCGGACATTTACGCTATGAACCTGAAGTAATGTATGCAACCGTCTTTATTCTAATTATCCTCGTTCAAGGATTACAGTCTTTAGGTAATGGGGTTGCACGAAGACTGAAGAAAGATTAAAAAAGAAGGTATCTCACCAGGGTGAGATACCTTCTTTTTATCTTTTAAATCCGCCTTCTGAATGAATAACTTGCCCCGTAATCCACTTAGCTTCTTCACTTACTAAAAATTTAATGAGTCTAGCTGCATCTTTTGGCTCACCAATTCTGCCAAAAGGAAACATCGGCTTTAACCCTTGTTTTATCTCTTCAGTCATCCATCCTGTATCGGTTGGTCCTGGATTAATTGCATTCACTGTTATTCCTAATTGAGCTACTTCTGCTGACAACGTACTAGTAAGAGCATCAATAGCTCCCTTCGTTGTCGCATAAGCTAGTTCTCCTGCCATAGGACCTTGAAATTGCCCCGAAGTCATATTAACAATTCTACCACCAGATTTCTTATCAAATCCTCGGGCAAATTGACTACTGAGCAATGTAGTCGCACGAATATTAACCATATAATGCTTATCTAATTCTTCAGCAGTCAACGTAGAGAAATCATTATTCGTAGAATATGCTGCATTATTAATTAATATATGAGGGTACCCTAATTGTTCAGTAACTTTATTTAAAAGCTCTTTCGGTGCATCATTCCGAGTTAAATCTAACTCCATGCTCAATACTCTAACACCTTTTTGTAATAGCTCTTCTTTTAATTGTATTTGTTCATTTTTATCAACGCCCCAAGGCATCTCTTTATCATAATCCGTCCAATACGTAAAAAATATATCGTATCCTGCCTCAGCTAATTCTTTACAAATCGCTGCTCCTATACCGTCTAGACGACTTACGCCTGTAACAACTGCTACTTTATTTTTTAATTGGTTCATCATATACTCCTCCAAGTTTAAAGGACGCATATTTTATATAAGAGATATAAATTTCCCCACCTAGACCTCTGTCCTTACAAAAGGGATGTACAAGCCAACTATGCAGTCCTTGCATGATTTACAAATAGCTAAATAAACCCTCACTTATGAGAGAAAAATTCATCTATCCAATTTCTAATCATTACAAGTTCATCCACATATCGAGTCCTTGTCTCCTTTCCATATATCTCTGTTTCTATCATACCAATATGATGTACTATTTCAAATGATAAAAAAATAAAAACCAATATTCCATTCCAAACTTCTATCGAATTTATTATATTACAATATAATAAATAATGGAAATAACCAGAAAAATACTGGTAAATATTGACTAACCTTCTTATAATAAAACGTGGGGCTAATGTGAGAATTTAGTTTTAAACAAATAGGGGGAAGAAATATGTCAAAAAAATTACTTTCTTTATTTTCTGCAGTAATCGTAGCAGCTTTTGTAATAACCGGCTGTGGTCAAAGCGATACGACAAATAAAGAACAAAAAGAGAATGCAACAAAAGAAAGCAAAACGGAAAAAACAGATACAACGAAAGAAAGTAAACCTACTGAAAAAAAATCCGAAGATAAAAAAACTGAAGACAAAAAAACTGAAGATAAAAAGCCTGAAAATACAGCTACTGGATCAAGCGACTACTCTAAGCTGATTTCCTATATGGAAAAAGAAACAGGTGGTAAAACAAAAGTTCTTTTTGAAAATAAAGAACCACAAGTCTATAAAGCTGAAGATGTTTCAGTATCAATGAATAGTTACACATTAGTTGAATTAAATGGATTCCATACAAACTTCGATATTCCGTTTAATCGTCAAACAGAAGGCGGAGTTATTCTTGTGAACTACAGCGTAAAAAATAGTTCAGCTAAAGATATTTATTATATGCCAGCATTGGACATGTCATTTACTGGCGCGCAGAAAGCATATAGTAACTATAAAGATTTAATTCCAAAAGAAGATCAGCTCCCAACTAAACTTGCTCCAACGAATGATTACTTAGTAAAAGCAGGAGAAACTATTTCTGGTTATATCGCTTATCCATTCGGAAAAGATGATCTAGCGAAAATTTCAAGTCTCTCAACAGTCTCAGTCACAGTCCCAACTGCACAAGCTAATAAAGGAAAATTTGATGCTCCAATCGGAAATCCTGGAAGCTTTTCACTAAGTTTAAACAAACAGGGTGCTGAAAAAGTTGCAACAGATAATACTTTCTACCAAGATAAAGCTACAGCTAATAACATGGGCGATAAAAAAATGTTAAAAGAGAAATCAAGTATTAATAACAATCAAGAATTAGGCGCTGTTAATGTTACATTAGACGGATACCAATTCACTCAATTCACACCAAATTCCGTCGAAGCTCCACGCTTTGCAAATTTTAAAAACGGTCTTGTTCTGTTAACAGTAAAATTCAAGCTTGATAACAAAGATGCTCAAGACGTTTCACTGTCTCCTATAAGCTCTACATTGAGAGTGAATGATGGTACACAATATACGATTAATGAAGGTATGCTATCAAATTATGACTATAATGCTTCAGTCAAAACAGGAACATCTGGAGAGTTACTACAAGTATATATTTTAGATCAAGAGCAGTATGAAAAGATTTGGAAAGACAAAAGCTTTGAGATTGAGTTAGGACCTATGAGAAATAAAGAAGCTAAAGATATTTCACAAGGTAAAAAAGCTAAATTTACATTACCTAAATAAATTAATAAATATATAATAGAAAAGGCATATAACATATGATTGTTATATGCCTTTTTCATTTTATAAAAACACCATTTTTGTTCACACTTTATCCATTGTGAATTTTTTCACAATGGATATATAATAAACATGTAAATAGAATATTGGAGGGATTTCAATGGTTATCAATTTTTTAAGAACTGATAAACGTGCTGCTTTCATATTATTATTTTTACGATTTTACATAGGATATGCATGGCTCACTGCTGGGATAGGTAAAGTTTTCGGACAATCTTTTGATGCAAGTGGTTTTCTAAAGGGCGCTATCGCTCAAGCATCAGGTGACCATCCTGCAGTACAAAGTTGGTGGGCAGATTTTCTTCAAAATTTTGTTCTTCCAAACGCAGACCTATTTAGCTTTTTAGTTCAATGGGGAGAAATTTTAGTAGGTCTAGGTTTAATTTTAGGCGGATTAACAAAAACAGCTGCATTTTTCGGAATCATAATGAATCTTTCATTTTTATTAAGCGGAACTGTTAGTGTAAACCCAAATCTGCTTATTTTAACTATGTTCATTTTAGTTGCAGGGCAAAACGCTGGACGTATTGGATTAGATGGCTATGTTTTCCCTAAACTTTTCCGTAAAAATAACCACGGAACATATAAATTAAGTAAAACTGCGTAGTAACAGTTTACTTTTAAAATATAAATAAGAAAAAGAGCCTGAGTATAGGCTCTTTTTCTTATTTATCCTAATTTAAACTTTTAACGAGCCACGAAAACCTCTGGCAGCATAGTAAGAGTCTGCTCCATTGTGGTACACGAAAACATGTCCGAAGCGATAATCGCAAAATAGAGCACCACCGAGTTCTCGAATATCTGAAGGTGTTTGTACCCAACTTGATGATTTCATGTCAAAATCCCCAAGTTGTTGCAATTCCCGATATTGTTCTTCCGTTAATAGTTCAATGCCCATAGCATTTGCAACATCAATAACATTATTTTCTGGTTTATGTTTTTTTCTTGATTCTAACGCTTCAAGATCATAACAAAGACTTCTGCGGCCTTTAGGACTCTCCTTTGAACAATCATAGAAAGTATATTCGTCCTTTTCTTCATCATAACCGACAACATCCGGCTCACCGCCAGTTACTTCCATTTCGTTAAGTGACCATAATTTTTCAGCATTAGCTTCTATCTTAGCTTCAACCTTAGCCCATTCAAGACCTTCATGGCGGTTCATATTTTTCTCAAAACGAGCTTGCAATACTTTCAATAACTCTTGACGTTTTTCTACTAGTAAGTCATTTTTATTTCCTGTCATATTAGTCCTCCCTGATGTGTGTACAGATATTAGTTTAAGTATATATTTTATAATAAATCATCTCAAGATGAAGACCGTTTCAGCCTTATGTCTTGTACAAACATCCATTATAAAGTTCTAAAACCCTCCATACTTTCTCCAAGAATATAGTGTGAAAACCACATCAAATTCTGCTTCATAATAGCTACATTCATTCCCGGCTGATTAGGACTATATGCCATTCCTTTAAATATAATTAATTCTGTATCCACTTCCATATCCATTAATCCTTGATATAGATCATATGCATTTGTAATTGGAATTCTTGCATCCTTTTCTCCATGCTGAATTAAGGTAGGCGTACAAGCTGATTCAATATACGTCATAGGTGATGTCTTCGTATATATCTCTGGATCATCCCATGGAGTATTTCCTAAATACATTCTAATAAAGTAAGGTATATCTGTATTTACATAATGGGTACTCCAGTTAGTGATTCCACCGCCAACTGAAATAGCTTTAAATCGACTACTAAATGTAGAACAGAAAGCTGATACATATCCACCGTTGCTCCATCCCATAACTCCTACTCTATCCTTGTCTACCATCCCTTTTTCTACTAGTTCATCCACTCCAGATATAACATCATCGTAGTCAGCAATCCCCTGTTTTCTATAGTTAGCTTTTAAAAATTCATTACCATAACCTGAACTTCCTCTGTAATTTGGTTCTAAAACGATAAAGCCTTTTTCAATAAACTGTTCAATCGGATATTTCTCATTGAAGCAGTCTGAAAATATCGGAAAAGACGCCCAAGCCGGACCGCCGTGAATTACTACTAATAAAGGATATTTTTTATTAGTATCAAACTCTACTGGCGTTGATAAAACACCTTCTATTTCAAGACTATCGCTACTTTTCCATGAGATGATTTCCCTGTTACTTCTAAGTTTCCCTTTGAAAAAGCTATTTTCATCCGTTATTTTTTTATCGTCTAAATAGATTTCAAAGGTTTCATTTGTTATTGCCTTATTGTAGGATATATATTTGCCATCCTTTGTTATAGAAGCATCCATTATAAAGCCATCTACTTTTTCGCTTAATATTTCCACAGTTCCATCTTCAGCTAGCAACCCAATAAGATAATTCGTTTTATTCTGCCATCTAATTAAAATCCCTTTAGCTGTCCACTGTAATGGCATAACCGTACTATCAAAATCTGTTAAAGGTTGAATTAGCTCTCCATTATGAATATCATATATCTCTAACGTACTATCTTGTATATAGTTTCTATAGTAATCCCTCTCTCTTATGCTTGCTGAGTAACAAATTTTGCTGCCCTCTGGAGAAAAGCAAACACTCCCTCCCAACAATTTATCCACATTCAGCTTTTGTAGCTCTCCAGGTTTAATATGGAGTATATATAGATCTCCATTTATATAATCTGCCATATTTGAGCTTGGTGTCGCCATAAATACAACCTTTTTACCATCATTTGAAATATCAAATTCATGGATATGAAAATCCTTACCATCAGTTAATCGATAAACAACTCTGTTCTCATGTTCATCTGTATCACTTTGTATCACCTTTTCTATTTCAATGTAATATAAACAATTATTCTGGTGTTCCTTACTTACATGATCGAAATCTCCATATAATTCCTTACGTTTCTTTATTTCCTCACATTCTTTTGACTGTGCAACATAATAAAAACCTTTGCCAGCAGGATCCCATTTGAATGTACTAATTCCTTCCTTCTCATCAGTAATTTGAACCTCGCTATAACCATCTAGCGACTTAACAAATATCTGATTTTTCCCATCACCAACTGGACTAAGATATGCGATACACTTAGCATCTGGAGACCATAATGGGTGTGTACTATCTATATCCCCATTTGATAATGGGTAACTCTGCTTCTTATCTTTTTCATATATCCATACATGATTCCTATATGTATTGTCTTTCCAATCAGCCGTCTTCTTTACAAATGCTACGTTTTTACCATCATCACTTATGTTTGTACTTGATAAGGTTGGTAATGAAATAATCTCTTCTATACTTAGATATGTTTTTTTAATCGTTTTCATCAATATCCCCCCTGAAATGTCCATAAATCTCTCGTCTCTTTTTGTCGTAATAAAAGAAATTGTTCATGAATACTTAAAATAATAACGGAAAATTCAGATAAATAAAAGTGAATTCGATAAAGTAAAACTTTAATCTATAGGGTTCTATCCACTTACCAATTCTAGATGTTATTTTTCGACACAAAAACACCCCTTTAGATAAAATATCTAAAGGGGTGCAAATTTGTAAATTTATTTTAAAGCTACAACTATATTTATTAACCTACCAATCTCCTACTCAACAGTAACAGACTTAGCTAAGTTACGTGGCTTATCAACGTCACACTCGCGGTGAAGTGCTGCGTAGTATGAAATAAGTTGTAATGGAATAACTGCTACTAGCGGTGCTAGTGCTTCGTGTACAGCTGGTAATACGAAGCTGTCTCCTTCCATTTCTAAGCCTTTCATTGAGATGATACATGGGTTAGCTCCGCGTGCTACTACCTCTTTCACGTTGCCGCGAATTCCAAGGTTTACGTGCTCTTGTGTAGCAAGTGCGATAACTGGTGTACCATTTTCGATTAAAGCGATTGTACCGTGTTTTAACTCTCCTCCAGCGAATCCTTCTGCTTGGATGTAAGAGATTTCTTTTAGTTTTAACGCACCTTCTAATCCTACGTAGAAGTCTACGCTACGTCCGATGAAGAAACAGTTACGCGTTGTCGCTAAAAATTGTTTTGCTAATGCGTCCATTTCTTCTTTTTGATCACAAAGTTCTATCATTGCATTTGCTACAAGTCCTAGTTCGTGTGTTAAATCGAAATCAAGAACTTCACCTTTTGCTTTAGCAATATCAGCTGCTAAAATTGAAAGTACTGCAAGCTGTGCTGTGTAAGCTTTCGTTGATGCAACTGCAATTTCTGGTCCAGCATATAACGGAAGTGTATAATCAGCTTCACGAGAAAGAGTAGAACCAGGCACGTTTGTAATTGTTAATGCTTTATGACCCATTTCATTTGTTTGTACAAGTACTGCACGGCTATCAGCAGTTTCACCACTTTGTGAAATGTAAATGAAGAATGGTCTTTCTGTTAATAATGGCATGTTGTAAGAGAATTCACTTGCTACATGCACTTCAACTGGCATTTTTGCAAACTTCTCGATAAATTGTTTTCCAACAAGACCTGCATGATAGCTCGTTCCACATGCAATGATGTAAATACGATCGCTATCTAAAATCGCATTGCGAATGTCTTGATTTAATTCAATCTCGCCATTTTCATCTTGATACTTTTGAATTATATTACGGATTACAAGTGGTTGCTCATCGATTTCTTTAAGCATGAAATGAGGGTATGTTCCTTTTTCAATATCACTTGCATCTAATTCCGCTGTAAACGGTGCACGTTCAATCGTTTCACCTTGTAAGTTTTTAATTGTAATACTTTCTTTCGTTACGATTACGATTTCTTTATCCATTAACTCAATAAATTGATCTGTAACTTGTAACATCGCCATAGCGTCGCTCGCCACAACATTAAAGTTGTCACCAACACCTACTAATAGCGGGCTTTTGTTTTTAGCAACATAAATCATGTTTGGATTTTCAGCATCAAGTAATCCGATTGCATAAGAGCCATGTAAAAGAGATAGCGTATTACGGAACGCTTCTTCTACACTTAATCCTGTGCTCACTTGTTGTTCCATAAGCTGTACGATAATCTCTGTATCTGTTTCACTTACGAACGTTACATCTTGTAAATATTCCTTTTTCACTAATTCATAGTTTTCAATTACACCGTTATGAACTAGTGTAAAGCGTTTTGATGTACTTTGATGCGGATGCGCGTTTACTTTACTTGGAACACCGTGTGTAGCCCAGCGTGTGTGTCCGATACCTACGCTTGCTGCTACATTCTCATCTACGATTTCACGAAGTTTTGCGATACGGCCTTTTTCCTTGTATACAACAACACCGTTCTCTGCTTGTACTGCAATACCTGCTGAATCATATCCACGATATTCTAGCTTTTCTAAACCTTTTAATAAAATTTCCTTTGCATCTTGCTCTCCAATAAATCCTACGATTCCACACATGTTTAGTCGCCGTTACAAATGCTTACACTGCTCTGCGAACATGTAACGACATAGTCCGATACCATTTTTATTTATACTAAAAAACGGATTACATATTGCTAGCCCTGTAAGCTTGTAACGGCTTTCACCTTCCTCTCGATTGGGTTTAAGTCCGTATATACTTATACAGCTAGTTTTCATCCGTTCCTCTTCTCTCATCACACTTTCACCTTTGTCCACTAAGTCACCTTAATGATTTAAGTAAAAGTTTGCGGTTGTGATGAACAACCGGGAGTCATCCGCCGAAATCTCGATAAACCCCACCTCGTCAACTACACTATTTGTAGTTCTGGCGCTTTTATAATTTACAATATTTCCTTTGAGAAAAAGAACAAGACCATCTTATAACAAACATGGATAAACCGTCAATGAAATTTTTTTCATCGTCTATAAAACATATGAAAAAGGAGCACTTTTTGTGCTCCTTTTTCATATAAATTCAGCTAATTACTCAGCGCCAACTTCGGCTTTCACAACTTCTACAATGCGATGTACATATGCATCACAAACTTCTTGTGTTGGTGCTTCTGCCATTACACGAATAAGTGGCTCTGTTCCAGATGGACGAACAAGAATACGGCCATCACCGTTCATTTCTTCCTCTACAACACGAATAATTTCTTTAATTTTTTCATTTTCTAATGCTAATTTTTTATCTGTTACACGAACGTTTACTAGCAATTGTGGGAATTTCGTCATTTCTCCTGCAAGCTCAGATAATGGTTTTTTCATCATTTTCATGATGTTTACAAGTTGAAGTGCACTTAACATTCCGTCACCAGTTGTAATGTAATCAAGTAAGATAATATGGCCTGATTGTTCTCCACCTAAGTTGTAACCACCGCGTTTCATCTCTTCCATTACATAGCGGTCACCAACTGCTGTTTTATCACTTGTAATATTGTTTGCTTCAAGTGCTTTGTAGAAACCTAAGTTACTCATAACAGTTGAAACAACTGTATTATGTTTTAATTGACCAGTTTCTTTCATGTACTTCGCACAAATAAACATAATTTGATCACCGTCAACGATGTTTCCTTTTTCGTCTACAGCAATTAAACGGTCGCCATCGCCATCAAAAGCAAGTCCAATATCCGCACCTTTTTCTTTTACCAATTCAGCTAAGCCTTCTGGATGTGTAGATCCTACACCCTCGTTAATATTCATACCGTTTGGAGAAGTTCCCATTGTTGAAATATCAGCTTCTAGGTCTGCAAATAAGTATGGAGCTAGAGAAGAAGTTGCACCATGTGCACAATCTAAAGCGATATGTAGGCCAGAGAAATCTTCTTCAACAGTTTGTTTAATGTACTGTAAATATTTTTGTCCACCTTCAAAGTAATCGCTCACTTGTCCAAGATTAGTACCTGTCGGACGTGGTAGTTCATCAACTTCTTTGTCTAATAAAGCTTCAATCTCAGCTTCTTGCTCATCTGTTAATTTAAAGCCGTCTGAACCAAAGAATTTAATACCATTATCTTGTACTGGATTATGAGATGCAGAAATCATAACACCTGCTTGTGCATCTAGTGCTTTTGTTAAATAAGCAACGCCCGGTGTAGAAATAACGCCAAGGCGCATTACTTCTGCTCCAGTTGATAATAGACCTGCTACTAAAGCTCCTTCTAACATATGGCCAGATACACGTGTATCACGACCGATAATTACTTTTGGACGATCTGTATCTTTTGTTAATACATAACCACCAAAACGCCCAATTTTGAAAGCTAATTCAGGTGTTAACTCCTTATTTGCAACTCCACGTACTCCATCTGTACCAAAATATTTACCCATTATGATTCGCTCCTTTTTCTTGCTCTTTTTGATTATGGTTATCTACCGTTGGTTCTTGACTAGTTTCTTTATCTTTATCTTGATTTTGGTTTTGATTATTTTCCTGTTCCGTTTCTTTTTCTTGATTGGATTCAGGATTTTTTGGCTTCTCATTTTGATTTTCTTGATTGGTGTTTGAATCCGGTTGTTGACCGTTACCCTGTACTTCTTTATCTGGTTTTTCTTTCTTTACAATAGTAACTTTAGCACTTTTTTGTTTTGGCTCTATTGAAATATTACCAGGTCCACTCACTTGAATAGAAATATCTTTCGTCCCTGAAGATACATTTTGCAAATTAATTACCGCTGTTATTTGGGCAGCTGTTATTTTATCTACTATACTTGCTTCTCCTGAAATATCAACACTTATCTTTCCATCTTGCGGCGAAATTAGCTGAGCCGTAACATCTTTAGAAAGTCCATTTTTTTGGATTGGGATGCCATCAATCGTTTTTGTTTTCGTTTGTTTTGTTTTTTGCACTCCCACCGAAACCTTCACTTGATTCGGTTTTGCACTGGTTACACCCTTGGGTAATAAAACAGAGGCATCGAATGTTGTAGACTCTGTCAATTGACTAAGATCTACTTCGACCCCCTCTAGCGATTGTATATTATCCAAAATATCTTTTGGACCAGCTATTGTTACTTCTCTCGGCTCGACACTGATATTTGTAACTGCCAATCCTTCTGCTAAACTCCCCTTCTTCGTATACGTTACAGGAACAGTTTTTTCAGTATTATTGGCTGTAGTTTGCGTTGCCACATTCAATGTTACACTAATTTTAGATGGACTTGTTCTTACATTTAAACGTTTTCCTTCTTTATTGTATAATGTAACTTCGGGCGTTTTTGTAACAGTTTTATTAACACCTTTTAAATCAACATACGCTTTGGCAGATGAAATGCTTTCAATTTCTTCTTTCGTCCCAACTACCTCAACAGTATCCGGTTTAATGCTTGATTTTTCGAGAGTAGCCCCCGCTGGCATTTGATCCTCATTTGATAATTTCAAATCTACATGAACATATTTTCTCGCCTTTTCATGAAGAGTAACTTTAATTGTTGATGGCTGAACTGTTCCTTTCACATCGTCTGGAAGCCCGTTCGTTTTTAAAGAAATCTCATAAGTTCCTTTTGGACTATCTCGCAAATCAATTGGTATGTCAAATTGTTTTTTTGCTTTTGCTGTAGCAACTGATGCTTTTGGGCCTTCTAACTTCACCTTAACGCCCTCTGCTGGAATACCACTTACAATATATTTCTCCTCATCATACTTAAGATTAATCTCATAATTAGTTAATGTTTCTTTCGTATCATTTGCAAAAGGTAATATACCTGATGTCGTATTTTTCTCAGTTAACGTCGCTGACATAAAAAGCATACACGCCAATAGTAATGAGATCCCTTTTAAAAACCAATGATTCTCCATTAACTTATCCATGACGCTTTCTCCTCCAATTCCATAAAGACGAAGAAGTCGTTTTTTCGTTCCCACTAAATTCAGCTAATAACATATCCTTCAGCTGTTCTGTCTTCAAATCACGATGCAACTTACCATTTTTCGTTAAAGAAATTTGACCAGTTTCTTCAGACACAACTACTGTAATACTATCAGTAACTTCACTAACTCCCATTGCAGCACGATGTCTAGTTCCTAATTCTTTAGAAATAAACGGACTTTCTGATAATGGAAGATAGCATGCTGCTGCTTTAATTGTACTTCCTTGCATAATTACCGCTCCGTCATGAAGAGGTGTATTTGGAATAAAAATATTAATAAGTAATTCCGATGATACGTTTGCATTCAGCGGAATACCCGTTTCCACATAATCACCCATACCGGTCTCTTTTGACAAAGTAATTAATGCACCTATTCTACGTTTCCCCATATATTCGGTTGCTTTTGCTATCGCTGTTGCAACCATTTCAGGTTCATCATCCTCATGCGGTCCAACACGCGAAAATAAACTCCCGCGCCCTAGCTGCTCAAGTGCTCTTCGCAATTCTGGCTGAAAGATAATAATAACGGCTAAAAATCCCCATGTTAATACTTGTTCAGTTAGCCAAGATAACGTATGCAATTCAAGGAAAATACTAATCATCTTAACGACAATGATAACTGTAATCCCTTTTAAAAGTTGAACAGCTTTCGTCCCTCGGATTATGAGAATCAGCTTATATATAATAAACCATACAATGGCAATATCTAATGCCGTACTAAGATATTTCAAAATGGTCGTATCTTCAAAAGGCATGCTATCCCTTCCTCCTACTTACGAGCAATTCTATCCATATAGTGAAATATTGTTTTATGCTCTATCTGTATGTATTTCCAACAACTAGTTAATTATACCATACATGAAACAAACGACAATTACAAACAACCCCCTTTAGCTCAAATTGGTAAGATGTCAAACATTTTTATCTTACAGTATAATATAAATCATTATTATACGCCTATTTTCAAATAAAAAAAGCAACTTCTCAGTTGCTTTTCTTACATTTATTTTAGTTTTTCACCGAATAAAGAACCCATTAAAGCAACTGCTGTTGTTGCCGTTCTATTTCTCTCATCTAAAATCGTATTTACCTCAACAAATTCAGCAGATGTGATAATATCCGCTTCTGCTAACATTTCCATCGCCAAGTGGCTTTCACGATAAGATAAACCACCAATTACAGGCGTCCCAACACCTGGTGCATCATGAGGATCAAGACCATCTAAATCTAATGATAAGTGTACACCATCAGTATGAGATAAATATGCGATTGTTTCTTCCATAACAGCCGTCATCCCCATACGATCAATTTCATGCATTGAGAACACTTTAATACCTTCATTGCGAATGAAATCTTTTTCTCCTTCATCCAATGCACGCGCACCGATAATTACGACATTCTCTTTTTTCACCTTTGGATATGCTCCATATAAATCTACAAGTGAAGAATGTCCATAACCTAAACTTGCTGCAAGTGACATACCGTGAATATTTCCAGATGGTGAAGTTTCCTCTGTATTTAAATCACCGTGTGCATCATACCAAATAACACCTAAGTTTTTATAATGTTTTGCTACACCAGCTAATGTACCGATAGCAATACTATGGTCACCACCTAATACAAGTGGAAAACGACCTTCTTCTATAATATGATCCACCTTACTTGCTAATTCATTACATACAGTTGCAACTTGTGTAAGGTTTCTTAATTTTGTATTTTCATCTATCTCTTTTTCTCTCTCTATACGTATATCTCCCATATCTTTAACATTATATCCAATTTCTTCAATTCTTTCAATTACCCCTGCATAACGGATTGCGCTCGGTCCCATATCAACGCCACGACGCATCTGCCCTAAATCCATTGGAACTCCAATAACTGAGATTTCTTTTTTCATAGATAGTATCCCCCTTCTGTGCCTTCACTAAATATTTTAAATCTTTTATATAGTCTGACTCAACTCGACATTTTTCTGTATGGATATACAAATTATTCACTTATATTCACGTTGAAAATCAAATTTCAAGACTATTCTATGTATAAAGTTAACTTAATGAAACAATCACAATCACTATTATTAAATAATAATAAAAAAACACCCCTACATTTAGAAATGTTTTTCTGACGCTATTTTCCATACTGTTGCAATATTCTTCGTTGTCATTTCAATATTTTCTTCTGCTACTCTATATGCTTCTTCTAGTGTCATCGGTCTCGTTGTAATACTAAATACCGCATCTATTCCTTTCTCGTACACGGCTGAATAATCAGATGATACAGACCCTCCAATAGCAATTACAGGCACAGAAAAACGTTTCGCACGCCCCGCAACACCAACAGGAGCCTTCCCATATGCAGTTTGTTCATCTATTCTACCTTCACCAGTTATAATGAGATCTGCATCTTCTATATGTTTATCAAAATTTGTATAATCCAATACAATTTCAATGCCCCTTCGCAAGTCTCCCTTTAGCACTGAAATAACAGCCGCTCCCATTCCTCCTGCTGCCCCTGCACCAGGTATTTCAGATACATCAGAAGATACATATCTTTTAAGGATATTCGCATAATGTTTTAAATTCTCATCTAGCTCTTTCATCATCTCTACATTCGCACCCTTTTGTCTCCCAAATACGAAAGATGCTCCCTGCATTCCGACTAATGGATTATCCACATCACATGCCGCTTCTATCTTTACCCCCTTGAAGCGTGGGTCCATTTGTGAAAAATCAATAGCAACAATCGAATGTAACGTACCTCCAGATGGATCTATTACTTCACCCTTATCATTTATAAATCTTACTCCTAAAGCTGCTAACATGCCTGCCCCACCATCATTTGTAGCACTTCCTCCAAGTCCTAAAATTATGTACTCCGCCCCTTGATTTAGCGCATGTAATATAAGTTCTCCTGTTCCTTTTGTCGTTGTAATAAGTGGGTTTCGCTTTTCAACTGGAACGTGCTGTAATCCTGATGCTGCTGCCATTTCAATAAACGCTGTCTTTTTATCTTTAGACACGCCATAAAAAGCTTGCACACTTTCTCTAAGCGGTCCTGTCACACTAATTGATATAATTCTCCCCCCTGTAGCATCAACAAGCGATTCAACCGTCCCTTCTCCTCCATCTCCAATTGGTATTTTCACATACTTTGCATTAGGAAAAATTGCTCTAAAACCTCTTTCAATAGCTTCACATACTTCTATAGCTTTTAGGCTTTCTTTATATGAATCAGATGCAATAACAACTTTCACAATTATCCCCCATCCCTTATTTTTACGTTTTCTTCATTTTAAACGATAAATATAAAAGTTGTCTTTTTAAACACAAAAAAGCTTACATCATATGATGTAAGCTTTTTCTATTTAGATGGAGCCTAGCGGGATCGAACCGCTGACCTCCTGCGTGCAAGGCAGGCGCTCTCCCAGCTGAGCTAAGGCCCCTTAGTAATAAAGCGGAAGACGGGATTCGAACCCGCGACCCCAACCTTGGCAAGGTTGTATTCTACCACTGAACTACTTCCGCGAAAATGGTGAGCCATGAAGGATTCGAACCTTCGACCCTCTGATTAAAAGTCAGATGCTCTACCAACTGAGCTAATGGCTCGTAAATGGCTGGGCTAGCTGGATTCGAACCAGCGCATGACGGAGTCAAAGTCCGTTGCCTTACCGCTTGGCTATAGCCCATTAATATTTACTAGTATGGTTATCTTCTCAAAAAAATAAACCCTTTCAGGTTATTTTTAAGAAAATGGTGGAGGGGGGCAGATTCGAACTGCCGAACCCGAAGGAGCGGATTTACAGTCCGCCGCGTTTAGCCACTTCGCTACCCCTCCGACATTTAAACATATATGGTGGAGGATGACGGGATCGAACCGCCGACCCCCTGCTTGTAAGGCAGGTGCTCTCCC
>NZ_FRBJ01000024.1:0-15996 GCF_900142585.1 Bacillus sp. bc15 | reverse complement strand
TTATATCATCGCGGGGTGGAGCAGTACGGTAGCTCGTCGGGCTCATAACCCGAAGGTCGCAGGTTCAAATCCTGTCCCCGCAACCAAATGGTCCCGTGGTGTAGTGGTTAACATGCCTGCCTGTCACGCAGGAGATCGCCGGTTCGACCCCGGTCGGGACCGCCATTTTATATAAAGAAAAGAACGAAACAAATTGTTTCGTATTTTTTTATTTGTTTTAACAAAAAACTAATAAAGACAGTCAAACTATCCTTAGGACAACTCCTAAGGACTTTTTTATATATTCAAAACCTGTATAATAAAGAGCAGAGAACATTGTGAGTAAAGTAGGTGAAGTCTGTGAGCAAATATGAAGTAACAACAAAATCTTCTGCGGAAACACAAAGGTTATCAGAAAAACTAGGTGAACTCGTAGAGGCACAAGATGTAATTATTTTAGAAGGAGATCTTGGAGCTGGGAAGACGACTTTTACAAAGGGGCTAGCAAAAGGTCTTGGAGTGAAAAGAGTTGTAAATAGTCCTACCTTTAATATTATTAAAGAATATAAAGGAAGATTACCACTATATCATATGGATGTGTATCGCTTAGCAGAAAGCGAAGAGGACTTAGGCTTTGATGAGTATTTCTACGGTGAAGGAATTACGGTAGTGGAATGGGCTCATTTAATAGAAGCATATTTACCGAATGAAAAGTTACAAATTAGTTTATTCCATGCGGGAGATGACACAAGAAAAATTATACTCGAGCCAATTGGAGATCGCTATATTAGATTATGTGAGGAGCTATTACAAGATGAAAGTACTAGCAATTGATACTTCAAATTACGTAATGGGTGTATCCCTTATTGAGGAAGGAAACGTGATTGGGGAAATCATTACAAATTTGACGAAAAACCATTCTGTACGTCTTATGCCAGCTGTAGAGCAACTGTTAAAAGAATGTGGTGTAAAACCGAAGGAATTAACTAAAATCGTAGTAGCTGCTGGACCTGGATCATATACAGGTGTTCGCATAGGCGTGACAGCGGCAAAAACATTAGCTTGGTCACTTCAAATACCAATTGTAGGTGTATCAAGTTTAGAGGTAGTAGCTGCAAACGGTGCTAACTTTAATGGATTAATTTGTCCTTTATTTGATGGAAGACGTGGGCAAATCTATACTGGATTATATACATATGAAGGAGAGCAGTTAACTTCAATAGAAGAAGACCGAATTATTCTTATTGTGGACTGGTTGCAAATGTTAAAAGATAAAGGACAGCCTGTTTTATTTATCGGTAATGATGTTAAATTGCATAAAGAAATAATTATAGAACATTTAGGTGATCAAGCTGTATTCGCTCCGTTTACTAAAAATAATCCAAGACCAAGTGAGCTAGCATTCTTAGGGTTACAAAAAGAAGAACAAGATGTGCATACGTTTGTTCCGAGCTATCTTCGTTTAGCTGAAGCTGAAACAAAGTGGTTAGAAAGTCAAAACAAGTAGGGGCCTTGCAGAAGATGGATATGATATTTAGAAAGATGGAACTTGATGATATTGCTCAAATTGTAGCTATTGAAGAAGTGTCTTTTTCAACTCCTTGGACTGCAGATGCCTTTCACCGTGAATTAACGATGAATGAACATGCACATTATATTGTGTTAGAAAAAGATGGTCGTGTAATCGGATATTGTGGATTGTGGATAATTATTGATGAATCACATATAACAAATATAGCTATTTTGCCAGAATACCGAGGTCAAAAATTAGGAGATGCCTTATTGAAAGCAGTTATTTCAGAAGCGAAAGAACTAGGGGTAAAAACAATGACGCTTGAAGTACGTGTATCAAATGAAGTAGCAAAGCAGTTGTACAAAAAATATGGATTTCAAAATGGTGGAATTCGTAAACGATACTATGCAGACAATCAGGAAGATGGTCTTGTAATGTGGGTGAATATATAATGGAAAAAAATACGATTATACTTGGGATTGAAACAAGCTGTGATGAAACAGCGGTAGCGGTTGTTAAAAATGGAACGGAAATTATTGCGAATGTCGTTGCATCACAAATCGAAAGTCATAAACGTTTTGGCGGGGTTGTACCAGAGATTGCATCCCGTCATCATGTAGAAGAAATTACAGTTGTGTTAGAAGAAGCTTTAAAAGAAGCAAATATCACATTTGATGATATTGATGCAATTGCTGTAACAGAAGGGCCTGGTTTAGTAGGAGCACTTTTAATTGGGGTAAATGCGGCGAAGGCAGTAGCTTTTGCACATGATATTCCGCTAGTCGGTGTTCATCATATTGCTGGCCATATTTATGCGAACCGTTTAGTAAAAGAAGTTCAATTCCCGCTATTATCACTTGTTGTATCTGGTGGGCATACAGAACTTGTTTATATGAAAGAACATGGTTCATTTGAAGTAATTGGTGAAACGCGAGATGATGCAGCTGGAGAAGCATATGATAAAGTAGCTCGTACGTTATCTATGCCATATCCAGGTGGTCCTCATATTGATCGTCTTGCACATGAAGGAGAACCAACAATTGATTTGCCTCGTGCATGGCTAGAACCGGATTCATATGATTTTAGCTTTAGTGGATTGAAATCAGCAGTTATCAACACTGTGCATAACGCGAAACAACGTGGTATAGAAATTAAACCAGAAGATTTAGCGGCAAGTTTCCAAGAAAGTGTAATAGATGTACTTGTAACGAAAGCAGCTCGTGCAGCAGAGGCTTATAATGTAAAGCAATTACTTCTTGCTGGTGGAGTAGCTGCTAATAAAGGACTTCGTGCGCGATTAGAAGAAGAATTTGCACAAAAAGAAAACATTGAACTAATTATTCCACCGCTATCTTTATGCACAGATAATGCAGCAATGATTGCAGCGGCAGGGACAATTGCGTATGAACAAGGCAAGCGTGCAACATTAGCCTTAAATGCGAATCCAGGATTAGATATTGAAGCATAGTTATGCACATAATTAACCACAGCTTGTGGATAAAACCCATATTATCTGTTGATAATATGGGTTTTGTTGTGTATATAAAGTGTTGATATCTTTTTTGTTAGTTGTGGATAATGTGGAAAAGTTGTTTTGATAGCTATTTTATAAAGGTGGATATGTGTATAAGTTTGTGGATAAACTAGATGAAGTCTGACCTTTGAATATATTGTTTTTCGGGAAATAAAAAGTAAGAAGATATCCCTGAAAAACATTTTGAAATATCCTTCTATTATAGAGGGTGCTGATATTGTCAATCCTTGTCGGTAAATCGATATTTCGTGTCGAATCGTTTATATATATAGGGTTACGATAGATGTATTTGAAAATTGGTTGATATATTCCGAGTTACCATTAATATATTCAAAAAATTATTTATGTACTTAAAGAAAAAAGATGTCACATAGTCAAAAATCATGACTGATGAGACATCTTCCTTATTTAAATACTCTTATACATGCAGCTCTTCCCACTCTGCCATACAAGTTTCAAGTTGTTCTTGTAGCGTTTGTTTTTTAGTTGTAATTTCACTCGCTTTTTCATAATCTGCATATATTTCTGGTAAGCAAAGTTGATCTTCTAACGTAGCAATTTCTTCTTCTAAGTTTACGATGTTTTGTTCTAGTTCTTCAATTTTTCGAGTGCGTTGACGTTCTAATTGTTTACGCTCTTTTTCTTCGAGATAATTTAATTTTTCTTGAGCTACAGTTTTTTGAACAGGTGCCTGATTTTCTTGCTGTTCAAGTTGTTCAAATGCTGCGCGTTCAATCATTTCATTTTTCTTCTCCACATAGTAATCGTAATCCCCTAAATATTCCTGTGCACCTTCTGTTGATAACTCAACCACAGTCGTTGTTACACGGTTAATAAAGTAGCGGTCATGTGAGACAAATAGAAGAGTCCCTGGATAATCAATTAAAGCATTCTCTAAAATCTCTTTACTATTTAAATCAAGGTGGTTCGTAGGCTCATCCAGAATTAATAAATTTGACTTTTGCATCATAAGTTTTGCAAGAGCTAATCGAGCTTTTTGTCCACCACTAAGGGAAGATACTGGTTTCAGTACATCATCTCCTGTAAATAAAAAGTTCCCGAGTATAGTACGGATTTCTTTTTCAGGTTGCAGTGGATATTCATCCCATAGTTCATTTAAAACCCGTTTAGAAGATGTTAAGTTTGCTTGTTCTTGATCATAATAACCAACAGATACATTTGATCCGAAAGAAACATCGCCATTTAATAGTGGTAACTTATTCACAATAGATTTTAATAAGGTGGATTTCCCAATTCCGTTTGGACCAACTAAAGCAACACTATCTCCGCGAGTTAAGCGCATAGTTACGTTTTCAATTATAGGATCCTCATCATAGCCAATGGTTGCATCCTTTACTTGTAAAACATCATTTCCACTTTGCTTTTCAATATCGAAGTGGAATGATGCTGACTTAGAATCCCCTAATGGTCTCGTTAATAATTCCATTTTGTCTAGTTGTTTACGGCGACTTTGAGCACGTTTCGTTGTAGAGGCGCGAGCTATATTCTTTTGAACGAAGTCCTCAAGTTTTGTGATTTCATCTTGTTGTTTTTCGTAACGTTTCATTTCTTGCTCATATAATGCTGATTTTAAGTCTAAATATTTACTGTAGTTACCAACAAATCGTCTGCTTTCTTTATTCGAAATTTCATATACTTGTGTAACAAGTTTGTCTAAGAAATAACGGTCATGTGAAACGATTAATATTGCGCCAGGATAACCTTGTAAATATTGCTCAAGCCATGTTAATGTTTCGATGTCTAAATGGTTCGTAGGCTCGTCCAAAATAAGTAAGTCTGGTTTTGTTAATAATAATTTTCCGAGAGCTAATCTTGTTTTTTGCCCACCGCTTAAAGTAGAAATCGTCGTCTGGTGCGTTTCAACTGGGAAGCCAAGGCCGCTTAAAATGGAGCGAATATCCGCTTCGTATTGATATCCACCTTGATCTTTATAATTGAGTTGCAATTGGTCATAATCAGCTAACAATCTTTCATAGATAGCTTCGTTTGAAAAGTTTTCTTCTTTTCCCATTTCTTGCTCAAGCCTTCGAAGTTTTGTCTCCATTTGCTGTAAGTGGGTAAAGACGGTTAGCATTTCATCCCAAATTGTTAAAGATGTTTCTAGGCCGGTATTTTGAGCTAAATACCCGATTGAGACATCTTTCGGTTTTATAATTTCGCCACCATCATGTGATAACTCACCAGCGATAATTTTTAATAATGTAGATTTTCCAGCTCCATTCCTTCCAACTAATGCGATACGATCTTTTGTTTGTACTTCCAATTTTATGTTTGCAAGAATTGTTTCTGCACCGTATAATTTCGAAAGTCCATTTACTTGTAATAAAATCAATGTTTTCACCTCAAATAATTTCTTAACTTTGCCATGTTTATATTTCTCAATCATACTAAAAATAGTGTATAGTTTAAAATAAGAGAGAATACTTCTTCTCTTTATTATACAAGGAATTTAATGAGTGCTAAACTTCTGTATTTGATTAAAGTATATGAATAAAGATAGGAAGAGAGGAGAGGTCATATGGATCAGCAAAAGATTCCACAAGCCACTGCTAAAAGATTGCCTCTATACTATCGATTTATCCAAAACTTATCTCTTTCTGGTAAGCAGCGTGTTTCATCGGCCGAATTGAGTGAAGCGGTAAAAGTAGATTCCGCAACAATACGAAGAGATTTTTCGTATTTTGGAGCGTTAGGGAAAAAGGGATATGGATATAACGTAAATTATTTATTATCATTTTTCCGCGAAACACTTGATCAAGATGATATAACGCGTGTAGCACTTATTGGAGTAGGTAATTTAGGGACCGCTTTCTTACATTATAATTTCACGAAAAACAATAATACAAAAATTGAAATGGCATTTGATGTTAGTGAAGAGAAAGTTGGAACAGAAATCGGGGGCATTCCTGTATACCATTTAGATGAATTAGAAGAGAGATTATCAAATGATATACAAGTGGCAATATTAACAGTACCGGCTACAGTAGCACAAGCTGTAGCAGATAGATTAGCTGAAACGAGCGTGCATGGTATTTTGAATTTCACACCAGCACGATTAAACGTATCAGATAATATTAGAATTCATCATATTGATTTAGCTGTAGAGTTACAAACATTAGTTTACTTTTTGAAAAACTATCCACAATAAAACGCAGAGGAAGCGACCTCTGCGTTTTATTATTGTTTCTTCTTTGTGAATTTAACTAATATAAGGCGAAGTGCCAAATTAAAATCAATTGTTGCCATAACTGCAAATAGTATTGTCCACACATTCCAGATTGTATCTGTTACGTTCGTAATGGCGAAGCGTGTAAAGATACATCCAAGAAGGAAGTATAGTGCAGCCATGAACAATGGTGAGTTTCTCATACAAAAAATCCTCCGATAAAGCCTTGCATTTTTTCAGCTTCTTTAATCATTTCTTGAATTTGCTCATTGCTCATAAAAATTTGCCCAATAGCGACTAATGTATTCATCGCAACATGAGCTGCAATCGGAACGATAATACGCTTCGTCTTCACATATAAGAAGGCGAATACGAGCCCCATAGCAGTGTATACCAATAAGTGAGTAAAATCAAAATGAATTGCTGCAAATACAAGCGAACTAATGATAGCTGCAATAAAGAAGTTAAACTTCTTATAAAGTGTACCAAATAAAATTTTTCTAAATACGATTTCTTCCAAGATAGGTCCGATTATAGATACGACAATAAGGAACCAAGGTGTCGTTCTTGCAATTTCCATCAGTTTCATTGTATTTTCTGAACCTTGTTTAATTCCTAGCAGCTGCATCTCGATCATACCGGCAACTATTTGTGAAAAGAAAGCCAAGAAGAAGCCGATTAAAATCCATCCAATAGTAGCTGGAACAGAAGAGCGCATTGCATCTAAATGCCTGTCACGAATGTCTGTTCTAAGTAACCAAAGTACGATACATAATGCAACAAAGAAGCTAATAATTGCCCAGTGTCCCGTTATGATTTGTCCTTTTTCCTCCATGGTAAATCCTCTATTATCATAGAGTCCTGTTTTTAGGAGAAGTGGTAATCCAACAATTCCAGATAACTGCATTAAAATGTATGTAACGATAATCCACCAGTATTGTTTCTTCAAATAGTTTAACCATCCTTTCTAACTCTAGTGTATGAGATGAGGTAGGATAACATGTAAATATGTTATCTACGATATAAACTTTCATTGGAATTATGATTTTTTTGTAAATCCGTATTTGAAATTAAAGTAGGAGACAGGAAAAAGTTGTACGTTTAGCGAAAACAACTTAGGGTGTCTTTCATATTGTAACATACGAGTAGGGGAAACAACGATTCATATAGTAAAGGCAGTATTCTATATAGAAAGTTTATATAGTAATTTGCGAAAAAATTATGATTTTTTTACTTGCAAAAGAAATTGAGATTATTTATTATTATAAGTGTGTTAGCACTCGGATGACTTGAGTGCTAATAAATAAAATTTACATACAAAATGAGGAGGTTATTGTTCATGCTAAAGCCATTAGGTGATCGCGTTGTAATTGAGCTTGTTCAAGCAGAAGAAAAAACAGCAAGTGGTATTGTATTACCAGATACTGCAAAAGAAAAACCACAAGAGGGTAAAGTTGTTGCAGTAGGTACTGGTCGAGTGCTTGAAAATGGTGAGCGTGTTGCTTTAGAGGTAGCAGCAGGTGATCTTATCATCTTCTCAAAATATGCAGGTACTGAAGTGAAATATGAAGGTACAGACTACTTGATTTTACGTGAAAGTGACATTTTAGCAGTTATCGGTTAATTATATAAATCTTAAAAAATCCAAGGGGGTCAATTATTATGGCAAAAGATATTAAATTTAGTGAAGAAGCACGTCGTTCGATGCTTCGCGGTGTCGACACTCTTGCAAACGCAGTAAAAGTAACACTTGGACCAAAAGGTCGTAACGTTGTACTTGAGAAAAAATTTGGTTCACCACTTATTACAAATGATGGTGTAACAATCGCAAAAGAAATCGAATTAGAAGATGCATTCGAAAACATGGGTGCGAAATTAGTAGCAGAAGTTGCTAGCAAAACAAATGATGTAGCTGGTGACGGAACAACAACTGCAACTGTATTAGCGCAAGCTATGATTCGTGAAGGTCTTAAAAACGTAACAGCCGGTGCTAACCCAATGGGTCTTCGTAAAGGTATCGAAAAAGCTGTTACTGCTGCAATTGAAGAATTAAAAACGATTTCTAAACCAATCGAAGGCAAATCTTCTATCGCACAAGTAGCTGCTATTTCTGCAGCTGACGAAGAAGTAGGTCAATTAATCGCTGAAGCAATGGAGCGCGTTGGTAACGACGGCGTTATTACTTTAGAAGAGTCTAAAGGATTTACAACAGAATTAGACGTAGTAGAAGGTATGCAATTTGATCGTGGATATGCATCTCCTTACATGATTACTGATTCTGATAAAATGGAAGCAGTTCTTGATAACCCATACATCTTAATTACTGACAAAAAGATTTCTAACATTCAAGAAATCTTACCAGTATTAGAGCAAGTGGTACAACAAGGTAAACCACTTCTTATCATTGCTGAAGATGTAGAAGGCGAAGCTTTAGCTACATTAGTAGTGAACAAACTTCGTGGTACATTCAATGTAGTAGCTGTTAAAGCTCCTGGATTTGGTGACCGTCGTAAAGCAATGCTAGAAGATATCGCAATCTTAACTGGTGGCGAAGTAATCACTGAAGAATTAGGTCGTGACTTAAAATCTGCTACAGTTGAATCTTTAGGACGCGCTGGTAAAGTTGTTGTTACAAAAGAAAACACAACTGTAGTTGAAGGTATTGGAAATACAGAGCAAATCGAAGCTCGCATCGGTCAAATTCGTGCGCAATTAGAAGAAACAACTTCTGAATTCGATCGTGAAAAATTACAAGAGCGTCTTGCGAAACTTGCAGGTGGCGTAGCAGTAATTAAAGTCGGTGCAGCAACTGAAACTGAGTTAAAAGAGCGCAAACTTCGCATTGAAGATGCACTTAACTCAACTCGTGCAGCAGTAGAAGAAGGTATCGTTGCAGGTGGTGGTACTTCACTTATGAACGTATACACGAAAGTAGCTTCTATCGTAGCTGAAGGCGACGAAGCAACAGGTATCAACATCGTACTTCGTGCACTAGAAGAGCCAGTTCGTCAAATCGCAATCAACGCTGGTCTAGAAGGATCTGTAGTTGTAGAGCGTCTAAAAGGCGAAAAAGTAGGCGTTGGTTTCAACGCAGCTACTGGCGAATGGGTTAACATGCTTGAGTCTGGTATCGTAGATCCAGCTAAAGTAACTCGTTCTGCACTTCAAAACGCAGCATCTGTTGCAGCTATGTTCTTAACAACTGAAGCTGTAGTAGCTGACAAGCCAGAACCAAATGCACCAGCAATGCCTGACATGGGCGGCATGGGCATGGGCGGTATGGGCGGAATGATGTAATTCCGTTTGCCCTAAAAAACATCCATTTCTATGTAGAAATGGATGTTTTTTTATGTTTTTTAGAAAAGGAAATGAATTTCTGTAGAATTTTGTCGCTTTCTCTCTTGACCATATTGATACTTCATTGTTAGAATCTAGGAAGATAATATAAAACGATCCTTCATATATCCTCAATGATATGGTTTGAGAGTCTCTACCGGGTTACCGTAAACAACCTGACTATGAAGGCAGTGTGTCTTATATTTATAAAGAGCGGAGACTATCTTTCTTTATAAAGCCAGACCCCTGCCTTTTCTTTGTTATGAGACTAGAGGCGGAGGACTGGCTTTTTTTATTATATTGGTAATGCTTTTCGCCAAATTGGTGAAAATATTTATATACGAGAACTAACGTTGGGGTGATTATTTTGAAGAAGCAACACGATACAATTATCGTTTTAGATTTTGGAAGTCAATACAATCAGTTAATAGCACGTCGAATTCGTGAGTTCGGTGTATACAGTGAACTTCATCCACATACAATTACTGCAGAAGAAATTAAAGCAATGAATCCAAAAGGGATTATTTTCTCTGGTGGACCAAATAGCGTATACGGTGAAGGTGCATTACATTGTGATGAAAAAATCTTCGAACTAGGTTTACCGATCTTCGGTATCTGTTACGGTATGCAGCTTATGACACAACACTTCGGTGGTAAAGTAGAGCGTGCCAACCACCGTGAGTACGGAAAAGCTGTTCTTAAAGTAGAGAACGAATCAAAATTATATGCGAACCTTCCAGAAGAGCAAGTTGTATGGATGAGCCATGGCGACTTAGTAACTGGTTTACCTGAAGGATTCGTAGTAGACGCAACAAGTGAGTCTTGCCCAATTGCTGGTATGAGCAATGAAGCGAAAAACTTATACGGTGTACAATTCCACCCAGAAGTACGTCACTCTGAGCACGGTAACGATTTAATTAAAAACTTCGTATTCGGCGTATGTGGTTGTTCTGAAGGATGGAACATGGAGAACTTTATCGAAGTAGAATTAGAAAAGATTCGTGAAACTGTTGGAGACAAAAAAGTACTATGTGCACTTAGTGGCGGCGTAGACTCTTCTGTTGTAGCAGTATTAATTCATAAAGCAATCGGCGATCAGTTAACATGTATTTTCGTTGACCACGGTTTACTTCGTAAAGGTGAAGCAGAAGGCGTTATGAAAACATTTAGCGAAGGCTTCCATATGAACGTTATTAAAGTGGATGCACAAGAACGCTTCATGAATAAGTTAAAAGGTGTAGAAGATCCAGAACAAAAACGTAAAATCATCGGTAACGAATTCATTTACGTATTTGATGATGAAGCATCTAAATTACAAGGTATGGACTTCTTAGCACAAGGTACACTTTACACAGATATCGTTGAAAGTGGTACAGCAACTGCACAAACAATTAAATCTCACCATAACGTGGGTGGACTTCCAGAAGACATGCAGTTCAAATTAATTGAGCCTTTAAATACGTTATTTAAAGATGAAGTACGTGTATTAGGATCTGAACTAGGAATTCCTGATGAAATCGTATGGCGTCAACCATTCCCAGGTCCTGGTCTTGGTATTCGTGTATTAGGTGAAATCACAGAAGAGAAATTAGAAATCGTTCGTGAATCTGATGCGATTTTACGTGAAGAAATTATTAAAGCGGGATTAGACCGTGAAATTTGGCAATACTTCACTGCACTTCCTGGTATGCGTAGCGTAGGTGTTATGGGTGACGAGCGTACTTACGATTACACAGTAGGTATCCGTGCAGTAACATCTATTGACGGTATGACAGCTGACTGGGCACGTATCCCTTGGGACGTACTAGAGAAAATCTCTGTTCGTATCGTAAACGAAGTAAAACACGTTAACCGTATCGTGTATGATGTAACGAGTAAGCCACCAGCAACTATTGAGTGGGAATAGTATTGTAATAAAAAAGATCCATCTATCATTCATGAATAGATGGATCTTTTTGTTTTCGTTGTTAATACGAACGAAAATATAAAAAAATATAAAAATGTTCGCTTTTAAATTGACAAAAATACATTCAAGAGTTAATATGAGTATGTAATTCAAACGAAAAGTGAATATTATGCCGTCGTATAATATCGGGGATATGGCCCGAAAGTTTCTACCTAGCTACCGTAAATGGCTTGACTACGAGGCGTTTAGATAAAGATGAGGGGAAACTTGTCTTTATTCATAGAACGCTTCCATGTATATGCAATGGAAGCCTTTTTTATTTTTAATAGATAAAAGAGGGCTAGGGAGATTACGGCGAGTAATCATATAACGGGGGAAACGTAGGATGAAACGCTATTTTCAATTTGATGAGCTCGGTACGAATTATAAGACTGAGTTCATAGCGGGGTTAACAACATTTCTATCTATGGCTTACGTACTGTTTGTCAATCCTGCTACGCTGTCGCTTGGAAATGTTAAAGGGTTACCAGCAGGTACAGGGATGGATCCAGGTGCAGTATTCGTTGCTACGGCATTAGCGGCAGCAATCGGTTCGTTAATTATGGGTATTTTCGCGAAGTATCCAATTGCTTTAGCGCCAGGTATGGGAATTAACGCGTTCTTTGCTTATACAGCAGTGTTAACGATGGGTATTCCGTGGCAAACGGCCATTGCCGGAACATTAATGTCAGGTATTATCTTTATTATTCTTACTGCTTCAGGTATTCGTGAAAAAATCATTAATGCAATTCCATCGGAGTTAAAGTTTGCAGTAGCAGCAGGTATCGGATTGTTCATTGCATTCCTTGGATTCCAAAATGCTGGAATTATCGTGAAAAATGATGCTGTTCTTGTTGGGTTGGGGGACTTAACAAAGGGCACAACGTTACTAGCAATCTTCGGGGTTGTTACGACAATCATCTTCATGATTAAGAAAGTTAATGGTGCTGTATTTTACGGTATGATTCTTACAGCGATCTTAGGAGTGGCAACAGGATTAATTGATACTCCGAAAGCTGTAGTGGGAGCAATACCGAGTCTAGAACCAACGTTCGGTGCTGCGTTAACGCACTTCGGAGATATTTTTACAGTTCAAATGGGGATTGTTATTATAACGTTCTTCTTTATCGATTTCTTTGATACAGCAGGTACGCTTGTAGCGGTTGCGAATCAAGCTGGATTAATGAAGAACAATAAATTACCACGTGCAGGAAAAGCATTATTTGCAGATGCGATTGCGACTGTAATTGGTGCGATCTTGGGTACATCAACAACAACGTCTTACATTGAATCGTCTGCAGGGGTAGCAGCGGGAGGACGTTCTGGATTTACAGCAGTTGTAACAGCAGGATTCTTCTTACTGGCACTATTCTTCTCGCCATTACTAAGTGTTGTAACGCCAGCTGTAACGGCACCAGCTTTAATTATTGTAGGAATATTGATGGTTTCTTCTTTAGGGGAAATTGATTGGAAGAAATTCGAGATTGCAGTGCCAGCATTCTTTACAATTATCTCTATGCCACTTACGTATAGTATCGCAACTGGGATTGCGATTGGATTTATCTTCTATCCAATTACAATGGTTGTGAGTGGTCGTCGTAAAGAGGTTCATCCGATTATGTATGTTATGGGAGTTTTATTCGTACTATATTTCATCTACGTTCGTAAATAAAAGGGGTTTTTTCAAAGGTCTAGACTTAAGGGGAGTCTAGACCTTTTTTGCGTCTTCAGAAAAACTTAAGGATTTCCGAGCGTTTTTCTTCAGAAGTTTTCCTATAATAGAAGTTAGGGATTAAAAAAGTAATGGGGGAGATATTGTGGCACACGAAACAATACTTGTCGTAGATGATGAAAAAGAAATTCGGAATTTAATTACAATCTATTTAAAGAATGAAGGATATAAAGTATTACAAGCAGGGGACGGAGAAGAAGGGCTACGTTTACTGGAAGAAAATGAAGTGCATCTAGTCGTATTAGATATTATGATGCCGAAAGTAGATGGTATTCATATGTGTATGAAAGTAAGAGAATCGAAAGAGATGCCTATCATTATGCTTTCTGCGAAAACGCAAGATATGGATAAGATTTTAGGATTAACAACAGGAGCAGATGATTACGTAACGAAGCCCTTTAATCCATTAGAGTTAATTGCACGAATTAAATCTCAGTTACGCCGTTATATGAAAATGAATGGTTTTGCTATTCAAAATGAGGACGAGCTAGAAATTGGAGAGATGAAAATAAATATCTCGACCCATAAAGTTATTGTAGAGGGAGAAGAAGTGAAACTAACCCCAAGGGAATTTTCAATTTTAGAATTGCTAGCTAGAAATCCAGGTATGGTGTTTAGTGCGGAGCAAATTTATGAAAAGGTGTGGAACGAACGATCTTTCCAGTCTGATAATACTGTAATGGTGCATATTCGAAAAGTACGTGAAAAGATTGAGGAGAATCCAAGGAAGCCTAGATATATAAAAACAGTATGGGGAGTGGGGTATAAGATTGAAAAAGATATTTAATCCGTTTACTTATATAAGGAAAATAAGAGAATTAATTGAGAAATTAGTAAAGAGCGTACGAAAGAGTATAAGGATTCAATTGATTACTACTTTTGCTGCTTGTGCCTTATTAGGGCTTTTGTCAGCAAAGGCAGCAGCGCCGTTTTTTGAGAATGCGAATCGTCAAGCAACTATCGATTATCGGGCTGGTATGGAACAAATTAATCACCAAGCTCAAGGAGCGGCAAATAGTTCGGTTCATGAAAATAAATTAGAAGCTATATCAAATATGATCGAAATGGAAAACCAAAATTTAGAGCAAGGGTCTAGAACTTTGAAGATATTGGTTACTGATGAAAGTGGTAAAGTTTTATATAAAACAAAGCAAGCGCAAGAAGAGCAAATCGATTTGCATAATACGATTCGTAATGCAGCATCATTCGCGATTAATTATACAGATGGTAGAAATGTATTTGAAAGTACAAGAAAAGAGTTTATATCTTTTTCACCTATTACTATTGAAGGAAAGAATTTGTACATGTTTGTTAGCGGAATTCCAGAGGGAGAGGTAATATATGACACGCAAGAAGGACCATTCCCATTTTTAATTGGTGTCCTTGTATTCATCTTCTCTTTCTTCTATATAACAAAGAAAAAGATGAAGAAGATTGAAGCAATGGCAGAAGGTGTAAAGGAAATAGAAAAAGGAAACTTAGCGTACCGTATTGAGAAGAAAGGTGAAGATGAGATTGCGTCTTTAACTGAGAATATTAATAATATGGCGGAAGAGCTTATGAATAATATAGAAAAAGAGCGTAAATTAGAAAAGCAGAAAAATGAGCTTATTACGAATGTATCTCATGATTTACGTACACCGCTGACTTCTATTATGGGTTACTTGCGATTACTTAGAGATTCTAAATATGAAAATCAAGAACAACATGATGAGTATACGAGAATTGCTTTTGCAAAGTCGGAGCAGCTAAAGAATTTAATAGAAGATTTATTTGAGTATACGAAGTTAACAAATGAACAAGTTGTATTAGAAAAACAAGAAGTTTGTATGAATGAGTTACTCGAGCAATTAATAGAAGAATTAGTACCGCAGGCGGAAGAGCATGGACTTACGTTTGTTAAGAAGTTTCCTGAGGAACGTGCTTATGCATCGATTGATTCGGAAAAGATGGTTCGTGTGTTTGATAATTTACTAATGAATGCGATTAAGTATAGTAAAGATGATGGGGAGATAAAAGTTTCTCTTCAAAAGCAGCGCAGGGATATACAAATTGTAATTGCGAATTATAGTGAAGAGTTTACGAGAGAAGAGTTAGTGAATTTGTTTGAACGTTTCTATAAGAAGGATCAATCTCGAAGTAGAGTAACAGAAGGTTCTGGACTCGGGCTTGCGATTGCGAAAAGTATTGTTGAGTTACAAGGTGGTAGTATTCGAGCTGAATATAGGGATGGTATTATTCAATTTATCGTTTCGTTACCAATTATAGAAAAATAATAAATGAATAGAATGATATGTGATAAAAAGGCTTATTTTAAAATAAATAAGCCTTTTTATATTTTTTATAAAAACATATTGACGATTAGAGCTTAGAGGTGTAATATAGAACAAGTCGCCGATGACAATAACGTCGAAAGCGACAATCGAAATGAAAAACTTAGTTGACATTACAAAATAGAAATGTTAACATAAGGAAGTCGCAAATGAGCGACCAAGTAGTTCTTTGAAAACTGAACGAAACAAACAACGTGAAACGTCAATTTTTATTTTTAGATGCTAGACAAACTAACTTTATTGGAGAGTTTGATCCTGGCTCAGGATGAACGCTGGCGGCGTGCCTAATACATGCAAGTCGAGCGAATGGATTGAGAGCTTGCTCTCAAGAAGTTAGCGGCGGACGGGTGAGTAACACGTGGGTAACCTGCCCATAAGACTGGGATAACTCCGGGAAACCGGGGCTAATACCGGATAACATTTTGAACTGCATGGTT
>NZ_FRBJ01000013.1:0-94263 GCF_900142585.1 Bacillus sp. bc15 | reverse complement strand
GGCTACGCCAAACCGAAATTCATCTCCCACCTACCGTTGGGCTACGCCCTTCACACGCTTGAGGAAGGAGAATTCTTTCGGGAAATTCGTTAAAATAGCGTTTATCTCACTTTCTCTATTGCTGGAATATAATCGTTTAACAGTAAATCATCTAGCCCCTTTCCAAGATTAATATCCCAATTTGCATAATTAATACTTATCCCTTCTTGATAAAGCGCTTGCGCACATTCTAATAACGACCGTTGAACATCTGAATTTGTAATCATATCCATATCTAAAGCGAACGTCGCCTGTTTAACTCCCATTTTTTTTAATGGTTCAATTAATATTCTCCATACTTTAACCCCTGGTATTGATACAACTGTGGTACCATACATTACTTTTTCCTCATTTGTTAGAAGCTCCTCTAAGTTTTCAGCAGAAATATCAGATTTTAGACTCCCTTCTGAAATCCATACATTATCCTTTTTTATTAGTTCTCCACGTTCCAAACTTTTCAACTCTCGACTAGGTACTGCTACATGTATTGGCAATGGGTTCCCAGCTGCTGTTCCATGGAATTTCCCACCTGAGCTGATCCAAATATATTTACTTTCTAACTTTAATTGTACTTCACCTAATTTTTCACCTTCATAATTAATCTCATACCATTCTGTAACATCGATTTTACCTTTAAATATAGACTCTATCTTCCCATTGATTTTATAGGTCACCTCTATAATATTGGGCTGCTCAATAACTTCTGCCTTAAAGCTTGGTTTATGATTTTTTACAACTGTCATATATTCAGGATTATCAATTCTACATTGAAAACCGCATATCTGATTATATATATTTCTCTGCGGTATTAATAAAGAATCTCTCCTTCCTGTAAACGTAAAATAGCTTCCATCCTTTGTTTCTTTTGCATAAAATCCTGGAATTCCAACAATATAGCTTGTTTTCCCCCCTACTTTTTTTATTAGCTCTTTCGTAGTATCCCAAGGTTTAATAGGAAAACTTTTGTAATTTCTAACATTTATTACTTCTCTTGTAATCCTACGTTTTGATCCCATTAACATTTTAATATGTTCATCTCGCACGTCTAAAAATTCTAGGTATAAAGTGTAAATAATATCAAGGTTGTAATCATTTTTCTTCTTATGTTCCTTAATCATCTGATTTTGAGAAAAGTCATATCCCCTTTTTTGATCTTCAGCTATTATATGTAAATAGCCTGCTTCCCCGAATACTGTTTCAGATGAAATTCGTCCACATATTATTTTAGTTTCAGAATCATTAACCATGCACCATCCTTGCTTACCACATATAGGGCACGTTGTTCTATAATATTCAAACCATCTCTCATTACTCCCCTTATTCATGCTTCTTACTGGCCTTAATATTCTACTTGCTGCTAACTTTTCAATTGACATCACATATCTCCTTTCCCCTTGAGCAAATAAAAAAGCCCTTTGGAATACGGAGGTTAAATACCACACAAACGTGTAATTTAATCCGTAACCCGAAGGGCTTCATGTAATCACTAGAAATTTTAAAAATTAACAAGTTATAATAAGAATATACTAAAAATTCTTTATTTAATCTAGAGGTTAATTATAATATTATTAAACTCCACACTATAATTATACATAGGCATCTCACTGCTTAACCCCCTTTGGACCTTTTGAAGCGAGAACTTCTTCGGAATTAGATACTATTTTAGCAATCTATATTTACTAAACTATAAGGGACCTCCTTATTAACCGTTCACTAATGGTTTTCTGCATACTTTTTTGGGTACAGTATAATCTCTACTAACCAATTAATTGCGCTATTAAGCACAATCTTGTTAACCATAATCAGTTTCTTGTAAATAATCATCATAACATTATATTTTGTTTGAAATTAATTAATTCTACCCAAAACCACTTTAGAATAAGGACTATAAAACAGTCATATAATTATCAATCTCATGTTGATACCAACAGAAAATCAATACATCTCACCTATATTTGACATTGATATATCAACTAAGATTAACATATCAAATGAAGCGCACCAACTTTATCACTAGTATTCACCGGTTAACATCAACATAACATTAACAAGCGATTACTTATCAAAAACATTTGCACCTATCTAAACTTCAAGATCTATATTAGTTGAACATTAGTCCATTGCAACAGATTGCGTGGAAATAAGTTAATTAATAAACTACCTATAAAAATGTTTCAATGCTAGTAAGACATAAAATAGAAACACCCTGAAACTATCAATCTCATGTTAATACCGAAGGAAAGATAACTGGTTTTTAACCTTTTCATTTGTTATTAACATATCAACTGAAATTAACATGTTAACTGAAATTAACATGTTAACTGACTGTTTTCTTTTGTTATCGATATCGTTTCGAATAAAATTGACATAACATTAACAATAAGGTGTCAAAAAATTTCAACCGATATAGCTTTCAAGATTTTAAAATCTATATCGGTTGAAATTTTTCTGCTGCGGCAGTTTTCTCGAAGTGAATCTAGTGACGATCTATCCTAGAAAATGACTCGACACCATCAAAACATAGTTAAAAATTTAATCGGGATAATAAATAATGACAGCATTTTACCCTTTATTTATCATTAACATATAGTCTAAAAACAACACATAGAAAGGAATGCTATCTATATTGTTAATGTCATATCAATAATTTTCATTTAACATTAATATGACATTAACAATTAAGTAGTTCAAATACGCATTAATACAGATCTTGGGTCTTGGCGATCTGTATTAATTATAAATTTATTTACTACAACAGTTTTCTAATGAAAAATCAAAAATACTCTAATAGAACTATAATTGCACATAGAAACTAACAAGAACTCCATACAATTGATAGTTTCTTATTAGTGACACCGAAAAATTAACGGTTTTTCCTTTGTCTATCATTGACATATAACCTGAAATTAACATGTTAAGCGATTATTTTCTTTTGTTATCGATATTATTCTGATTGATATTGATATAACATTAACAATAAGGTGTCAAAAAGGAGAAGTGTTTATAACTTTCAAGATTTCAAAAACTATATTGGTGATTTTTTTCTTCTGTGGCGGTTTACTCGAAGCGAATCTAGTGATGATCTATCCTAGAAGTTGTTTTCACACTATCAAAAAATAGTTAAAATTTAATTACAATAACAAATGACGACGGTAATTCAATGCTTTTCAGCCTTTGTTTATCATTGATATATGGTCTAAAGGCGATACGTAGTGAGAAATACTGTCTATATTGTTAATGTTATATCAACAATTTTCGTTAAACATTGATATAACATTAACAATTATGTAGTTGTAATACGCATAGATGCAGATCTTGGATCTTCGAAATTTGCATTAGTTAAAAATTTATCTACCACAACAGGTTTCTATTGAAAAATTAAAAAAGAAAACATCCTAAAAGAAGAAATCATTTGTAATTGATATGTAACCTGAGATTAACATGTTAATAGAGCTAGTTATCTATTAATGGTAGTGTCATATCAACTATCACTCATACATATTGACATGACATTAACAATCATTGATTCTAAAGTTGAAAATATACATACAAATAGAGTTTTAGATTCTACATCTATTAAAAGGCTTTTTTCTATAGCAAAATTCACTGGATAAATCGGAGAAGATATCATTCTTGAAAGTATTTTGATAGTAACCAAAAACAATAAATCACTTTTTATTACTTCCGATTTAAAAGTGGCAATTGTATGAATCAATTTTGATTATATAGAGATCACTTGTAAGGGGTGATACCCCCTAGAAAAAGTGAGTTTATATTAAAAACCACATAAAAGTACTTCAACAACCTATAATAGCCTTCACGTGCATTCTAAAGACCTACTGAAACCAATTAACTATACCGTTCTTGGTTTTCTAATACCGAGTATCATAAATTACAATAAATATAGGCCTTTATTTACTATTAGTATGGGCTTTTCGCTTTAGATTTATACATACTTTTTAGTTTTTAAGTCTTTAAGTTTAATGCTATATCCTTATAATTTATTTACAAATCACTAATATTTTCTTATCATTAATATATTGTAGACTAATTTGTTAATTTCATAGCAACAATAATCATTAATAACTAACGGATTATTAACTGGGCATTAGCAATAGTTAATTCCAAACCCTTATTTATCAACTTCATGTCAACAAGTGGTGCTTTATATATCAATGACACATTTCATGTGAATGTCAATCGACAAAGGTATTGCGGTTTATATCGTCGAAAGATACTTAATATGTCAATCTCACTTTATATGTTAATTCCATTTTGCTATGGCCATTATATTTCAAGGAGGTACAACGATGATTGAACAAGATAACAAAAATACAACTGAACATATGGAGTCAAATAATACAAACTCTAGTCATGAAGATACTTTTGAAAAAGCTTGGCGAATAACAGAGTTTTCAAAACTAGTAGGCCGACATCATAACACTGTATACAATTGGTTCAATATCCTAGAGGAAAAGGGGTTACACGGAACATTAAGAACCAATAATACAAATGAAAAGCTATATAACACACTGGATTTAGACATAGCTTTATTTATCAAGCTAAAAAGGGATGAAAAGTGGTCGCTAGATGCAATTATTGAGCTTTTACCACATCAATTTGAACTAAGACCAGTTTCTCCAGAAAATCAAACCAGTGAAGTCTCAACCCAATTAAACATGCAGGAAGCTGCAGCGACTATTGAAAAAATAGTAGAGCAAAAGATTCAAATGCATTTACAAAACATTGAATTAGAGTATCAAGGAAAGTTTGAAGAGGCTATACGTGCAGTGCTACCTGAACCAGAAGACCCTGAAAAGTTAAAAGAGCGCCAAAGACAAGAAAGACTAGATAATATAATTATTCAACATAGAGCGCGTACAGAGTTAAGAAAACAAGCTGAAAACGAGTGGAATACACAGCCGGAAGAAACTCGTATAAAAAAAGTTGGTTGGTTTAAAAAAGAGGAAGATCTTGCGAGAAAACAACTTTTCATAGAAAACTATATTGATGAGAACATGATTGAATACATGAAAAATGTAATGAAAATAGAAAAATAAGCCTGGAAGATTCCAGGCTTATTTTTTATTTAGTTCCGAACATCTTATCTGGATCCATAAATGCCGCTAATTCTTCATCATTTTGCGCTTGTGGCTCTTCATCTTTAACTGGTTCTAATTCAAAGTAATCACCAAAGTTAATATTGAAATCATCATCCAAGTCTTGCGCTTCAATAGTATTAATTTGAGACTTTGTATATTGAATTTGACTTTGTTTTTCTTTAAATTCATTATATTCTTCAACTAATCCTTTAGATAAACGTGATGGTAGTGCATCTGTCTTATAGAAAGTATACACGCTGCCCATAAAGTCATTTTTACTCACTAAATAACCATTAAAAACAGTTCCATTGATTGGTAGTTTATTTGTCACTTCTACTTTTGCATCATCCATAAATGAGTCATCAATGTTCTTCTGTTCATCTAAAATTGCTAACATACCAAAATGATGTACCTTCGATGCCTCTAAATCTCCATTTTCATTTGTCTTCATCAGGTCAATAGGGTGATGGAATGAGCTTCCTTTCAATGATTCTGAGAACATATCTACAATTTCTTCACTGTTTTCAATTTGATTCATATTACGTGAAATCTTATTAATTACTAAACAGCCTGTTCTTTCTAGTAAAATTCGTTTAAAGTCCTGAGAATCTAGAATTACTGATGTTCCTGAACCATTTGCAGCTGTATTTAACTCATGAATAATATCTCCAATGCGTTGATTTGCATAGTCGCGTGAGTTTCCAATGCCTTTTTTCTCATTTTCGTTTAATCCCTTAAACTCATCATAGAAGTGTTGGTTATCTGCAAATACAACAAATGCAACGCCTTTCGCTGGATCATTAGCTAACTTCCAAATTTCTTGTGAAAATTTATTCACCTGTCTTAGTACATCAGGCCCATCCGCCCTAACTGGAAGTGTAACTACAATACCCATTTTAATGAAATCTTTACGCTCAATAGCATTATTGAAAGCAATTCTTGCATACTTTTGTTGATTTTTTATTAATTCTTCTCTAGGAATTTTCATTGCCATACTTTTAAGTTCTTCAGCAATTACAGGTTTATTATGAAAAGCGGAGAATTCTTCAATTGCTTGAATAATTGTAGATGTGCCTGTACCACCGCCTAAACCTGCAAAAAATAGTACTAATTCATCAGTTGGTCTAACACGTTCCGTTATAAATTCTTTTAATTTATCTTTAGCTTCTTCATTAGATTCTAAAACCTTTACAGCACGCTCAGGATTCTTACCCAAACCACCTAATTTTAGTGAAACTTGGTTACTTTTCGGCACATTTTTCAGTTCAGCTAAATCCCCATCATTACTATTCAAGGCTAGGCAATTATAAACTGCTGTACCGTCTGTATGCTTATACTCAGCAAACTTATCTACCATTCTAGTTCCAGCTTGACCAAAACCAACCATAGTCATTTTCACAGCTACTTCGTTTTTCAGAAAGTTTTTTGCCATTATTTTATCTCTCCCTTATTCTCATTACTATTTTTACGTTTCCCTAATTCAACTAATACTTGTTGTCCCCTAATAGTTGAAATTAAAAACTTATACGGATGCATAATTTTTTCTGTTATTAATGACATTGAAGCTAAAGTAGCAACACTACCTTCTGCCGATCTTCTTGAAATGTTAGTTCTTTCAAGTTCTAATGAATAGGATTTACCCTTAGGTTTCTTTACTCTCCTATCAATAACAACACTTTCTACTATTTCATTTATTGAGATTCCTCTCATATACTTTGTCTCTTGGTATTGTTTGTTTACTTGAGATCCTATGTAATGAAATACATTGTAGAGTATTTCGTCTCCTTCAATAATGTCTGCAAACATTTCCACAACTTCTTCAGTGAATTTGTTTTGTTTATATTTTTCACTTAATACCTCGTTCAAGTTGTCCCCCCCTTAAAACGTTGGTTAATTATTCCTAAAAATATATTACATCATTGTAAGACGTATATCAAGTCATTATATATAAGCCTTATATTAAGTTGTTATATATAAGACTTATATAATATTTACAAAATGTAAAATTGAAACAATGTCCTATATATCAACGTCAAATATATAAGACGTATATGAAAGTCGTTCATATAAGCAGTAAATAAAACATGTTAATATCAGGTTTCATATAACTAACAATAACCATTAAATAATAAATATGAGTGCAGTATTTATGTATATTTTAATCTAGAATTATAATTCCAATATATAATACTCCTAAAATAACGTACTATTATCATGGTCATTTGATTTATACACCTTATATATACGAACTACATATAAGACGTATGTATAAACACTTATTATTAAAGCTTTTATATGATTTTATATTAATTTCATATCAATAGAATATTACCACGGATTATTACACGACTCATTTAAAAGTCTTATATGAAAGACTTATAAATAAAACGTGTATATAACCCTATAAAAAAAGAGTAATACTTTTTAAGTATTACTCTTTTAACTATATAGTTTTATATAAAACACTTAGTTTATTGAAAAGAACTTCATAATCTTGCTTCTTATTTACCAACTCATTTCTCCCTTTGTTGTCAACAGAAAGGAAAGGGGATGTTAATGTCATATTATATTTAGTTATTTCTTTTATTAATTCTGTAGTAATTTCAGAGATTTGCAGGAATAATACATAAAATTGTGATTCATTTTCATTCAATTGGCTAGTTTTATAGTTAAGTTCTACAAACTTGTCAGTATAACTTGTCAATTTCATATCAATATAATCTCTATAACTAACATGTGAAGTCATAATGCTGTTAAACTCAGCTAAATTAAATAATTTCTTTGTTAGACATAGGTTTACTAAATAAATCCTGTATAAAGCTTTAAATGAAATAACATATTTAGCTCTTTTTTTTATTAATTGGATGTATTCACCGTATTTGTTAATTAAATATCTTAACTGATTTGATTTTATCCTCAAAATTCTACTAACCTGTGAGGTATTATACGTTTTATAAGGATCTAGTGCTGCAAACTGTAATGGAATTATCTCATACTCATTATTTAATGTGTTGATTACTTTAGTATAAAGAAAGTCTGTTTCAAATTCACTTTGTATTATCCTTGTTATTAACCCATATTCTGTCTTCCAATTCCGCATTTTTTCACCCCTTAAATCAGATTGTAACATGCAAAATATGAAATATACACAATTTTCATTTACTTTATTATGTTTATTTACTTATTTCTTTTATGATGTAATTTTTCCTTCTGACAAACGGATACCTCTACAGAATTAAATACAATTCTGTTTAATACTTAATTTTATCCATGCAAAAGTATATTCACTGTACATTTTAACTATTTTTGATACTCTACACCTACATGACGAAGTACATATGACGAATCCTTTTTTTATCATTAGAGTTCGTCATATGTTCTCTTATCTATGTCGAAGAACATATGACGAACTCTAATAGAAATTTTCTACTTGATATCATTAGATTTAATTACCCACACCTGACGAAATAATATATGTTTTTAAACCGAGAGTTCACAGGGGATAATGGGTTACTTTTTTGTAAATTTCAGTTAAAATATACTTTAATCATTTTTATGTACTGAACTGCTTAATTTATCCAACATTAATTACTTTCATTTGTTGACAATTGCACTCAATTTTATGCAAGTTTCCGTATGCTATTTTCATATCAAGGGAGTGTTTAAAATTGAAAAAATCATTTGATTATACCGTTAAATATATCGTCGGGGAAAATGATCGTGGAGTTTATTTTAATCGTTCTGACATTTTTACAGTTTTATTTTTATATGAACAACGAACAGTATCTCAAATTCAATTACGCAAATTTTATGAATTGATAAGTGGAGAACCTATAAGTCGAACTACATTTTCATCAAAGCTAACCAAATGGGCTAAAATGAAATTAATAAAAAAAGAAAACATAAGTGTGAGAAAAAAGCGCGGATTTACATTGGATTTTGTTTCTATCTCTTCAAAAGGGGTTGAAATATTATACCGATTGAAATTAATTTCTGATTGTAGTACCTCATTTGTTACCAAAAGGCAGTATGAACACAATATAGCTATTACACAATTTGTATTAAATTTACTTGAAGCAGAATCCCAAAATGAACATACTGGTGCAATTGTAGGTGGTAAGGGAGATTATCTTTTTCCGCTAAACTCGATTGTGAAGCAAAACTTACATTTACCAAACCTAATGTACTCCAATTCAAATAATGCTTACTTTTTATACGAAGATGAAGAGTATCGCGAAATGTTTCAACCAGAACTTCAACCCGTTTCTTTCCTACCAGATTTACCTCAACTTGTATATTCATTTCGTCCATCTAAAGAATTTTATCCTGACTCAAAGGGAAACCCATTAATCATTCCTGATTGGGTTATTACTTGTAACAATTCTATTATCAACATTGAAGTTGATACAGGATCGGAAAACATTCCGTTTTTAGAAAATAAGTTAAAAAAATATCTCGATATCGCTGCCGCTAGCCCATCTAAGCAGTATTACGTGTTATTTTCTGTTATCGATGACTCCTACCATACCATTTCTACTTACAAAAAACGGACCACACGTGTAACAAATTTGAAAAAAGCCTTTAGCACTATACCACGTTTATGTGTAGTGGATAACCTCAATGTTTACGTATGCAATATGGGTGGGGCGGCACTTGTAGTAAATAATATTCTTCAAGAAATTCGCAAAACTAATAGTGTAAGTAAAAATCACCTACTCAAAAAAATCACTGAACGTTTAAACATAAATTCTTCTTTCCCTTATTCGGTAGAGTGGATATCTAATAAAAATGAAATGCAAACGAAAGGAATGCAGCATTCTAAACTACTTGAGCTAACAGATGACATTTTGGTATTACGAAAAAAATCATCTGATGAAGAAAAAAATTCTTTAGATTACTTAGAAATATTATGTATATCAACAATACTTAGGGTAGGGGAGGTTAACGCACACTTTAAATTACAACAATTATCAGGATTGTTGGCCATGCAAAATCAACACCGAACACTAAACCCAATTAAGATTTTGGGGATATATGAAGCGGATGAATTAGAGCGTGGGCAGCAAGCCATTTTTACTGATTTGTTTCACAATTCCATAGCACCAGAGAATATATTATTGGCTACTTCTGCTGAATTGCTTAATTTCACCGCTTCTTTTTATTCGTTAAAAGAGAGGGTGAAACAAGAATTTGGAGAATGCAGTTCAAAAGAATACTGAACTCAATAATACACCTGGTAATGGGGAGGATCCAAAAGCCGGAAAGAGCAAAAAAAATTCCTATACAGTTACAATCGACATTACAAAAAGTTGGAAATATCGTTTAGCAGCCCGCTCATCTTACTATGTTGTGACATTACTACTTCTGCTAGCTTGTTATTTTGCTTTTAGAGGAATATATAAATACGCTTCTTTCTGGTCAATACAAATGGGAGCTCCATTACCTACTTTAAGTATCTTCGGTAATCCGTTTGAAACTAATTATTACATTGAAACCTTTTTTAGCTTTTGGATTTTAATTTATACTTGGCAACTATCAACCAAGGTTAAGACCTATCAGGAGATAAAGCGTAGATGGTTTATTTTCTCGATGATGTTAATTGGTATAGTTGCCCAGTACTTATGGACGTTTAGTGTTCCATTAGCTAAGATATTTATTCCATTCTTAAATTCGAAAGCTGGAGAAGTTTCACTAAATGACAAAGGATTAGAGGATAATATACTTTCAAATTTTAGTAATATCATGCACCTTGTATTTGCTATACCTGTAATTATTATTATTCTCGTACTCTTATGGCTCTTTAAGATTTTTTATGAACATAAAAAAGAGCTTTTAGATGCATTCGGAAAATGGGAATACGTATTTAAAATACCTGGTTGGATGCTTTCCTTTTTGAATGATGATCGTCAACGAAAACTTGCTACTTCATTACACAGATTTTTCACTGAAAAAAATCCATCAAAATTGCCAGAACCCGATATCTTTCTTGGTCCTAACAGTGCTACACGGGAAATGGCAGTAATACAAGGCAAGTCTTTAACACTTAATATAATGATCATCGGTAACATTGGTACAGGTAAATCAGCTGCACTAGGTTTACCAATTGCTAATCAAATTCTTGACTATATGGCTTCAATGATTAATAACTTTAAAACCTTATATGCAAGAAAAGATTATCATTCAGAGGATGTAAAAGGAACGCAGGTAAATGGTCTTACAGTTATCGAGCCATCTAATGACTTCTGCGAAAAGGTATATAACTTGGTATTGGCACACAAGATTCCCGATAGTGTTATTTTCTATTTAGATCCAACAAATCCTGATACCCCTTCAATAAATTTCGTACGTGGTCCAGTTGATAAAGTTGCTGAGATGTTATGTTCAGTATTAACGGGGCTCTCTGATAATGGAGCAGGAAATCCTTTCTTCGTTCAATCTGAGCGTTCCCATCTTAAACAACATATTTACTTGTTAAAACTCCATGATTCAAAATTTGAAGCTAGATTTGAACATTTAATTGATATGTATAATGATGCTAATCTCGTTTTTGAGATGCATCTCAAGTTAAAAGGGCGACTTCCAAATGATATTGAATCTATACCTGATAGAGATGAGAGAAATCATTGGCGCATAATGAAGCAAGTTGATGAATGGTTTGATTTAAATTATGTGCCTGAAATTTCTGGCGGTCGTGGGGGAGGGGAAGTTGTTTATCATACTGAAGGGAAATACTATGGACAGCCAAAGATTATCGATAAACAAGAAACCTTCGTTCGTGGTTTACGAAACACATTAAATGATATTTCAGCTCAACCTCTGCTCCGTCGTGTATTATGTGGTCCATCAGATTTTGACTTTGAAAAGCATTTGGAATTTGGAGGCATCCTTTTAATCAATACAGCGAAAGGAGAACTTTCTGATCTATCTGATGTATTCGGTAAATTATGTTTGTATGCCGTGCAGAATGCAGTTTTCCGTCGTAAGCCTAACGTATCTCCTTACCATCCTGTTTTAGTCGATGAGTTTGCGGATTACATTTATAAAGCATTTAAAAGTTTTCCTGCTCAATCACGTAAATATAAAGCCCCTTTAATTGTTATTGCACAAACAATTAGTCAATTAGCAATTGAACATGGCCCAAGATTCATGGATATCCTGTTAGGTACATTTCGTAACAAACTTGTTTATGGTGATGTTACTAATGAAGACGCTAAATTGTTTAGTAAGCTAATGGGTACGAAAACAATTTATGAAGCACGTGAAGGTGATCAAGAAATTGATATGGTAACAGCAGAAGCGAAAACACAAAGTGCACGTAGAACATCCTACTCTTATTCAAAAACAGAAGTACCCATTCTTTCTGAAAATGATATATTGATTCAAAAAGCATTCCAGTGTGCTGCTAAAATCGTAAAAGATAATGCTCCTCAAGAAGGAATACAAGTAAATGCAAACTTTGTTCCTGCCACTGAGTTTAAAACAGCTAAAATTCAAGTTGATGCAGAAGCAGCTGCTTATTGGCTAAAAGTACGTGAAGAGTCATTGAATACGGAAATTAAATATGATGATTATGTTACAGATACAGATGTTGATAGTGAAGAAAATGTAATTGAGGAATTGAGTACACCTAAAACAGTGCCTACTGCAATAGAAGGTTGGTTACAGAAGTTAAATCCTGATACTTACGATTTTTATAATAATGAAGATGATACTGACAATGAAGGTGATTTAACAAATAATCAGTCTGTGCAAGATTACTCAAGAAATTCTGCTCCTAAGCTAGAAAAGGAGGATGCTACAGCATCAATTGCTACTTCTACCTCAACAGAACCCGCAAAAATTAATGAAGTAATCAATGTTCAAAAAGAAAATGTACTAGACACAAGTAAACATAGAGAACCTATTGAAATTAACAAAAAAGCATCAGTTATTACTGAAACCCCAATAGAAGTGCCAAGGGCGAAGCATACACCACAATATAGAGAGCCTGCTTACACATCGACTGTAACTCCTAATCAGCAAGAACAGGAAATTCAACGAACTGCAGAAATTAATGGTAAAAATACAACATCTAACTTAACAATGCAATGGTTACAGCAACAAATGGCTGCAACTGTATCTCAAGATGATGAAAACATATTACCTTCAGATACAACAGAAGAAGGTTCTCGACTTCAAAATCGAAAAATGGCAGAAGTAACTCCAGAAAGTGCTGCAATTAAGGATAAACTCAGTCAATATATCAAAGGTGACATTGATCTTGATTGATACACTAAGCATATAACGAATATTTCTAATGGTAAAAAGGTTTGGGTCGTAAACTCATACCTTTTTATTTTTTAAGATGTATATTTCCTGTGGCCTTACAGCAAAACTTGATTAGAATCCTGTGTTAATGTGCAGGATTTTTTCCTATTAAGCAATCGGTCCAGATTACGGAATAACTCCTTACTGAATAAGATTTTAAAGAAGAAAATTAAAACTCAGTAAGGAGGGGTTTCTTAATCTCGCATTGCCCCAGCTTCCCGGGAAGTCATTGCTCCTTGTCCTGCTCTCACATCATTTTGAATTTCTTGTTTTACTTTTTGCGCATCAGTTTCTGCAAAATTTGGTTTTATAATAGAACCAGACTTCTCTATAGCTTTTTTATAATTTTGCATACAAACCCTCCTCAATTTAACGTTTAACAATCTTATTTTGTACAAAAGTACACTCGGTATACCCCGGGTAGTTGAACGAATTTCACGTAAAGTAAAGGAGAGGAGAGGAAATTAAATACGTGGTTTCTGTTTTTAGGAATAGCAAATAGAAATTATTCCAATGTCAAGTGCGATTATGGAGCCATACATATAGAAAATGAAAAAACTAAAAAGAAGCAGGTACCTCTTTAAAGGTATCTGCTTCTTTTTACATAGATTCTATAATCATTTGTCTTTCATACCACTTGTTAAGTTTTTCATTAACACTTTTTGAAATGCGTTTCATTTTTTTATTACAAAATCTTGAGAGTGTAGCAGGGGATAGACCTATTTCATCTGCTATCTCACGCATTGTTTTATTTTGATGCATATGCTGATGCATAATTTTCTCTCGAACCATATCCTCTGATCCTACAGTAGGTTGTTTTACTGTATCTACAATATAACTCTCCTCTTGCTTCTCTTGCGTATCTATTGATTTTTTCTTCACCATACTATCTATATTATTCATCAATTCTTTTGGAGGTAAAATAATGATTCCCAACTTTTCAAAGTAATTCTTAAACCAATTGCGTTCTCCTATCTTTGTTTCATCCAATTCTTCTGCATATGCCCAATGTGAAATGACATTTTCTTTTTCTAAATCATTTAAAACATTTTCTAGTTGTTCACGAATTCGAGTTGGACGCCCCTTTGTAGTTGTAATACCCATTACAGACAGTAAACCTTTTTCTCCACCAATGGAGTATGGTCTTTTTAAAGTACTGTATTGTTGACGGATTCGCCACTGCCAGGATAAATAACGTATTAAACGTTTATGAAACTTGTGTCTATAGCTATTATACTCTAATGCTTTTTTCGATAATAAAGCAGTTGTGCTATTAGATCCATACAAATAGCCTGATAAAAAACTACCTGGTTTAATCTTACAGGATTCTATCCCCATATATTCATTAGTATTCTTATCTCTCCATAACACTACAGAGTCCAGTACGAATAGCCTTTTGATTACTTCACGTTTTACTTCAAATTTTTCCCCTGTTTCAGCTTGATCGTTCAATACTACAACTTCATTATCATCATTCAAATAAATAAAGATACTCGCTAACGCTGCAATACGTTGCGCTACTTTTATCTTATCTTCTGCACGATAATACTCTACACCGTTTGCTGATGCTTTTGGCATATTACATAATTCCAACACATTTTCATAACTAAAATCTATGAATTCATCTGGAGATTTAGCTTGATTTAACCATTGTATTGTAATGGTATCCAAACAGTCTGCTGTAAGATCATCCATATTACTAATTACTCCATCAACCAATATAGACCATCTTTCTGCTTCGTTTGTATTCACTAATCTCAAATCCTCATCCTTATGTGAAGATAGTTGTGCAACTCCGCTTGAATTTTTTGTTTCTAATGGCAGTACCGGTTTTGCTACTGCTTCATCTTCCTCAAAATGATTTTTTGCTATTCCATCACGTAATTGGTAGTACATTGCGTCATTGGTTACAGGATAGTAATCATCCGATATATCTTCTATATGTTCTGTTACCTGACTATCTTCAAAAATTGAAATTTGAGTTGGTTCAACTGCTTCAACTTTTTCTCCGAATTCTTGTTCAATGATCTTATCTAGTACATTTTGAATCTCAACTTTATATTTATTCAGATTGGCATAAATGTTTAACAACGATATTCCTTGCTCTTGTTTCTGACCTAACCAAGAAACAAGTGTCGAAAAGGAAGGGGACATATTAGCTGATGTTACTAATTTATCATGATTCTCTTGTACTTCTTTATAATATTTATTCCATTTGGCCCATAACTGCTTGTTTTCTTCATAAATTGGAGCAGCAAGTAGGAGGGCATCACTAAACAATGCTAACACTTTCTCCATATTTAAATACCTCCTAACAATATTAATTACAAATATAATTTGAATCTTAAAAATGTGAAACGTCATAGCTATATGATGGCTATATAACCTTTTAATTGAAATATTATCAGAATAATCCGCACAATTATTGATTTTTACTCGTTCTATTGTGGATTATTTAAATTCTCTTTACTTGTCTTTAATTATATAAAACTGCTTCTATTTGTAAAATCATTACTTTACAATACAATTTCAATTTTTAAAAGTGTTTAATGCTCAAATTCAGTTACTGTTACATTTTTAACATCTATATTTTTGATTCAAAAAGTTGTAAACCCGAGTGGTAAATATGTTGATGTAAGTCCTTGAATATCGTATTCTTCAGTTTTCCATTCCCTAAATCTTCTTCATCAACAATAATAGTTTTTGGGGCGACTCGATTTGTTAGCTTGATAATTATGGGGCTTTCCTCTAAAAGAACCAAAGCAAACAATAAAAGCGCTTGCATAATTAAAAATCCGAGTTATAATACTTGTATACAAGTATACTTGATTAACATGAGGTGAATTTATGGCGAAATCAATGGAATTTCTTTATCCTGAAAAATGGCTTTCAAAAGCTTCTACAGGTGATCGTGTTGCGAGCGAACTAAGAATGCGCATTATTGCAGGTGAAATTGTAAGCGGTACCATCCTGTCAGAAAATAAATTAGCTGCCGATTTTTCTGTAAGTCGGTCACCCGTTCGTGAAGCATTAAAAGTACTAGCTTCTGAAAATATTATTCGCTTAGAAAGAATGGGCGCAGTTGTCATTGGTTTAACCGAGAAAGAAATCGAAGAAATATATGATGTTCGTTTACTTATAGAAACGTTTATCTTTGAGCGACTTGTAAAGATGGACACAAATGATTTAGTAAGAGAACTAAATAAAATAATGGAAATGATGAAAATCGCCATTAAATATCATGATTCTGATGAGTTTTCTTATCAAGATCTCTTATTCCATGAAACGATTATTCGAACCATTGAGCATTCCTACATCCTGATGATTTGGAATAATTTAAAGCCTGTTATGGAAAGCTTAATCCTTTTATCAATGCGTACTCGTTTCAAGGAAAAGTACGAAGACTTTGAACGGATTATAAAAAATCATGAGCTTTATATAAAAGCAATCGAATCAAAAGATAGAGCCCTCATGATTGAAGCCTTACATCAAAATTTTGATGATGTTCAAGGGAAAGTTGAAGATTTTTGGATGTCACAACAAATGTTATCTAAAGGAGTAGAGCAGGGACATGAGTAGCTATATGTTAGGTATAGATATCGGTACAACAAGTACGAAAGCAGTTTTATTTACTGAAAAAGGCGAAGTCATCCAAACCGAGAATATTGGTTATCCACTTCGCACACCGGATATATCCACAGCGGAACAAGATCCAGAAGAGATTTTCCAAGCTGTTTTACAAGCGATATCAAATATAACGAGACAGCATTCAGATAAAAAACCATCGTTTATTTCATTTAGCAGTGCTATGCATAGTGTCATTGCTATGGATGAAAATGATCATCCGCTGACACCTTGTATCACTTGGGCAGATAATCGTAGTGAGGCATGGGCACATAAAATCAAAGATGAACTGAATGGCCATGAAGTTTATAGAAGAACAGGAACACCTATTCACCCAATGTCACCATTAAGTAAAATTACATGGATTGTGAATGATCATCCGGAAATTGCTATTAGAACGAAAAAATATATTGGAATCAAAGAATATATCTTCAAACAATTCTTTAATCAATATGTTGTTGATCATTCCATCGCTTCGTGCATGGGTATGATGAACTTAAAAACACTAGATTGGGATGAGGAAGCTTTAAAAGTTGCTGGTATAACACCAGCTCAATTATCTGAACTCGTACCAACCACCCAAATATTTAGTAACTGCAATCCAGATTTAGCCCAAAAGATTGGTATCGATTCACAAACACCGTTTGTCATTGGTGCCAGTGATGGGGTGCTTTCTAATCTAGGTGTGAATGCAATTCGAAAAGGTGAGATTGCTGTCACAATTGGGACAAGTGGTGCTATTCGGACCATCATTGACAAGCCACAAACAGATAAAAAAGGAAGAATATTTTGTTATGCCTTAACTGAAAAGCATTGGGTAATTGGTGGACCGGTAAACAATGGCGGAATGGTCCTTCGTTGGATTCGTGATGAACTTGCTTCATCAGAAGTAGAAACTGCGAAAAGACTAGGAATTGATCCATACGATGTATTAACTAAAATAGCTGAACGCGTGAGACCTGGTGCAGACGGATTATTATTCCATCCATACCTCGCAGGTGAACGTGCACCATTATGGAATCCAGATGTACGTGGCTCCTTCTTCGGTTTAACGATGTCACATAAGAAGGAACATATGATTCGTGCAGCTTTAGAAGGCGTTATATATAATTTATACACTGTATTCTTAGCGTTAACCGAATGCATGGATGGTCCTGTAACCCGTATTCAAGCAACAGGCGGCTTCGCAAGGTCTGACGTTTGGCGACAGATGATGTCCGATATTTTCGCATCTGAAGTCGTTGTTCCAAAGAGCTACGAAAGCTCTTGTCTAGGTGCATGTATATTAGGTCTCTATGCCACAGGAAAAATTGATTCTTTTGAAATCGTTTCCGAAATGGTTGGCAGTACCTACAAACATACACCGAAAGAAGAAGCAACAAAAGAATACAGACAATTACTGCCTATATTTATTAACCTATCAAGGGCGCTAGAAGACGATTATACACGAATTGCAAATTATCAAAGAAATTTAATAAAGTAAAACTTTCATGAGTAATCCCCCACGCCTCGCTTCTATCTAAATCTCGAGGTGGGGGGCCTTACTGCCCACGAATAGTGGGATAAATATAAATACAAATACAGCTAAGATTAGGGGGGAACTACGATGCCATTAGTCATTGTAGCAATTGGGATTTTAGCATTACTTTTACTGATTATGCGCTTTAAATTAAATACCTTCATTTCATTAATCATTGTATCGGTCGGGGTTGCTTTAGCACTTGGAATGCCACCAGAAAAAATTTTTAAAACCATTGAAGCGGGATTAGGCGGAACACTTGGTCATTTAGCACTCGTTTTTGGACTTGGTGCGATGTTAGGTAAGTTGCTTTCAGATTCTGGGGGCGCACAACGCATTGCCATGACCCTTGTGAAAAAATTCGGTGAAAAGAACATTCAATGGGCTGTTGTGACTGCCTCATTTATTATCGGGATTGCATTATTTTTTGAAGTAGGATTAGTATTATTAATTCCGATTGTATTTGCGATTTCAAGAGAATTAAAAGTTTCTATCTTATATCTCGGTATTTCGATGGCAGCAGCTTTATCTGTAACACACGGATTTTTACCGCCACACCCGGGACCAACTGCTATTGCTGGTGAATTGCATGCAAACATCGGTGAAGTATTACTTTACGGCTTTATGATAGCGGTTCCAACAGTTGTGTTAGCTGGACCTGTATTTACTAAACTTGCAAAAAAACTAGTACCTGAGGCGTTCACAAAAACTGGTAATATCAAATCTTTAGGTGAGCAGAAAGTATTTAAACTTGAAGAAACTCCTGGCTTTGGAATCAGTGTTTTTACCGCTTTACTGCCTGTTCTTTTAATGGCAGTCGCTACAATTATTACTTTGCTGCAAAAAACAATGGGATTCAAAGATAATAGTTTACTAGCAACGATCGAGTTTATTGGGAATGCGGATACTGCCATGTTGATATCCTTACTAGTTGCGATCTATACAATGGGATTGGCAAGAAATATTCCAATCAAAAACGTGATGGAATCTTGTACAACAGCGATCTCGAATATTGGGATGATGCTCTTAATTATTGGTGGAGGCGGAGCTTTCAAACAAGTATTAATTGATGGAGGCGTTGGTAACTATGTAGCCGAATTATTCAAAGGAACTTCATTATCACCGATCTTGCTCGCATGGATTATCGCTGCCATTTTACGTATTTCATTGGGTTCTGCTACGGTTGCTGCATTAACAACTGTCGGTTTAGTGATTCCGATGTTAGGTCAATCTGATGTTAACCTTGCTTTAGTTGTCCTTGCAACAGGGGCTGGTAGTTTAATTGCTTCACATGTGAACGATGCTGGTTTCTGGATGTTCAAAGAGTACTTTGGTTTAAGCATGAAAGAAACATTTGCAACATGGACTTTACTTGAGACTATCGTTTCTGTAGCCGGATTAGGGTTTACTTTATTATTAAGTTTATTTGTATAGATCTTTCTAAACAGTAAAAGGGATACGGAAGCTGTTTAATGTGATTTTTCATAATTAACCGGTTATTTTTCATGATTGATTAATAAGGATGACAATTTCTCTTTATTTTTTAACTTGATAATGATGTGCCGTGTCCCTATAACCTTTTGCACGAATACTGGCAGAGCCTATTGAAATGAAAAAGATTGATTATTTGATTAAAGTGTTATTTTAGGTATATATACTATAATACAGAGTAACATACATGGAAAGGAACGATGGAATATGGAAAAGTTACAAATTGGAGTTGTTGGTGTGGGCGTTATGGGAAAAAGCCTCGCACTTAACTTTGAGAGCAAAGGGTATTCTGTTGCCCTATATGATATTTCAAAGGAAAAAGTTGATGAAATCATTGAGGAAAACCGTGGTAAAAACTTAGTTGGTACTCATATAGTTGAAGAGTTTGTTAACTCACTTGAATCACCTAGAAAGATTTTATTAATGGTTAATGCAGGGGAAATTACAGATAAGGCGATTGATTCTCTAGTCCCTCACCTTGATAAAGGTGATATTTTAATTGATGGTGGTAATACATACTTTGTCGATACAATTCGCCGAAACAAACGTCTTGCCGAAGAAGGAATCAATTTCATCGGGGCAGGTGTGTCAGGCGGCGAAGAGGGTGCATTGAAAGGACCATCTATTATGCCAGGCGGACAGAAGGATGCATACGAAAAAGTAAAGGATATGCTTGAAAACATCTCTGCAAAAGTGAATAACGAGCCTTGCTGTTCTTATATCGGACCTAATGGGGCAGGCCACTATGTAAAGATGGTTCACAACGGTATTGAGTATGGAGATATGCAATTAATTTGTGAAGCATATTTCTTCTTGAAACAAACACTTGATTTGACTGCAGAAGAGTTCCATGAAATATTTGCTGAATGGAATAAAGGTGAACTGAACAGCTATCTAATTGAGATTACAGCCGATATCTTCAAGAAGAAAGATGAAGAAACTGGTAAGCCATTAGTTGATGTTATTCTTGATACTGCAGGACAAAAGGGTACAGGGAAATGGACAAGTCAAAGCGCACTTGATTTAGGTATCTCTCTTCCTATTATCACGGAATCTGTATTTGCCCGTTGCATTTCTGCTTTAAAAGAAGAGCGCGTGAACGCAAGCAAAGTTTTATCTGGCCCTAAAGATAAAACAGCGATTGGAGTTGAAAAAGCTGAATTAATTGAAGCAGTGCGCCAAGCTTTATATATGAGTAAAATTTGTTCTTATGCACAAGGATTCACGCAATTGAAGGCAGCTTCTGAGGAATATGATTGGAACCTTGATTTTGGCAGCATTTCTATGCTTTGGAGAGGCGGATGCATTATCCGTGCTGCCTTTTTACAGAACATTAAAGAGGCTTATGAGACAAACACTGACCTACCGAACCTTTTACTTGATCCATACTTTAAAGAAATTGTAGAGTCATATCAAGGCGGATTACGCCAAATTATCTCAATGGCGGTACAACAGGGGATTCCGATACCTGCATTTTCAGCAGCAATTTCTTATTATGACAGCTATCGTACTGCCAAACTACCTGCAAACTTGTTACAAGCGCAGCGCGATTATTTTGGAGCGCATACGTATAAACGAGTAGATAAAGAAGGTACATTCCACACAAAATGGATATAAAATAAGAAATGGACTAAGATTAAATTCTTAGTCCATTTTTCATCCCACAATTCGCAGGCTATAAGACTCCCACTGATGGAATTTCACTTTAAGCGAATGACTGAGTCAAAATGCGTTTATTTTTCCCATTTAGATGAAAAACTACATAACCTTTAAGGTGAAATGTTATCTGAATAATCCGCACAATTGTTGATTTTTACTCCTTTTATTTTGGATCATTTAAATCCTCTTTACTTGCCTTTAATTATATAAAACTGCTTCTTATTTAAAACTACATAGCCTTATCGGGGCTATAAGCTCTTATTTGAAACTATATAGCTTTATCGCGGCTATAAGCTCTTATTTGAAACTATATAGCTTTATCGCGGCTATAAACTCTTATTTGAAACTATATAGCCTTATCGCGGCTATTACTTCTTACTTGAAACTATATAGCCTTATCGCGGCTATTACTTCTTACTTGAAACTATATAGCCTTATCACGGCTATTACTTCTTACTTGAAACTACATAGCCTTATCTTGGCTATAAACTCTTATTTGAAACTATATAGCTTTATCGGGGCTATTACTTCTTATTTGAAACTACATAGCCTTATCATGGCTATAAACTCTTATTTGAAACTATATAGCCTTATCACGGCTATAAGCTCTTACTTGAAACTATGTAGTCTTATCATGGCTATAAACTCTTATTTGAAACTGCATAGCTTTATCTTGGCTATTACTTCTTATTTAAAACTACATAGCCTTATCTTGGCTATAAACTCTTATTTGAAACTATATAGCCTTATAACAGCTATTACTTCTTACTTGAAATTACATAGCCTTATCTTGGCTATAAACTCTTATTTGAAACTATATAGCTTTATCGGGGCTATTACTTCTTATTTAAAACTACATAGCCTTATCTTGGCTATAAACTCTTATTTGAAACTATATAGCCTTATCACGGCTATTACTTCTTACTTGAAACTATGTAGCCTTATCATGGCTATAAGCTCTTATTTGAAACTATATAGCCTTATCTTGGCTATTACTTCTTACTTATAATAATGAATAGCTATATTGTGGTTATAATTTCGTAATTTATGAAACGTTATAGCTATATGATGGCTACAACTTTAAAAAAATGAAACGAGAATATCCTGAAAATCATTCGACTAAAAAAATTTTTATTCTATGTAATTTACTAATAAACGTTGATATAAAGCCATTTCATTAAATATGAAAGAAAAAACAATAAAATCATTATAGCTATATGATGGCTACAACTTTCACTTTAAAACTTCAAAAAACCTATATATACCAAGGGTTACAGCAGCTTTCAATAAAATATAACTTGTTTTAAAAACATGAAACGTTATAGCTATATGACGGCAGGAAACATGAAACGAAATGAAACGTTTATAGCGGTATGATGGCCACAACTTTTCATTTAAAAACAGTTATAACTCCCTATATATCAGTGTTTATACGAAATCTATAGAAATTTCTTAGTCAATCCAAAACATGAAACGTTATAGCTATATGATGGCCACAACTTTAAAACGAAATTAGCGTAAAACCCTATAAAATCAATGGTTTAGTAAGATTTCCCCCACAACATACTACGTTTCATATTCAAAAAACTTCATAGCCCTATGGTGGCAACAAACTTTTTTTTATGAAACGTCAAATCCCTTGTCCCCCAAGGGATTTGGGCACGTTTCATTTTTTTATTTTTCCTCTTAAAGGGACAGATTTCACCAGCATTCGATTTGATATAATCAAAAATGAAATTCTATATCTAATTGTGGGGAAAACTGCAACTTAACATAAAAGGAGGTGAAAAAGATGGCAAAACCTTTCGTTATAAAGAACAAACGTAGTTTAAATGGTGAAACAACAACACCGGTAATAGTAACAATTAAATCATGGCAAAAGTTAGTAGAAGCTTTGGAAGGTAAGTATTACAGTTTTAAAGATACCTATCTAGAAGACATTGTGAATTCAATGTCCTATGAAGAACGAATTGCAGATGAAGAGGGATTTGTTGCTAAAGCAAAGCCATCTTTTTCACTGAAAATGAAAAAGATTGTAGATAAAGTAAGTGAATTTGATAAAAACGAAGGCAGAAAACATAAGCTATATGGTATTACAAATGCTGATTTAGAAGTATTTCTATTTCTTCATAAAAAATGTAATACATATGGTGAACTTTCGCATGTATCGATCCACATGCTTTGGGAAGATTATAAAAATTATAAAGAAGCATTTTCACATATTCACCACTCACAATTTTATGTGGCTTTGAAGAAGTTAAGTTTCCATAACATCATTACAATCGAAAATGAGTACAGTGGTAAATATAAAATCACCTTAACTGATTTCATGAATAAAGAAACGAATAAAGCAAATGCATATACATTTATTAGCCCGATAGTATTTACCAAAGAATTCTTTGAGTTATCCATTGCAGCTAAGAAACTATTCATGGATGTAGCAATGCAGCAGAAACGCGAAACTACCCTGAAACGTTCTTTATTCAAAGTTGATGAACAAGGAAACTCAACACACTTTGGTGGTATGTATCGTTACTTACATAAGAAATACCCACATCAGATTCGTGCTGTACTTGAGGAATTAGAAACAAAACTTTCTGCTACTGGATCTCCTTTATTTAAAATTTGCAAGTTAGAAAAAGGGAAGAAGAATAAAAAGCAATATACAACATTGCATTTATCTGTACATCCTGATTTCTTATGCGCGAAAGAAGAAGGAGCAGAATACCGTGACCCATTTACACCACGAGATACATATAAGCGTAAAGCTAAATTCATAGAAAACTTGTTAGTTGAAATGAACATTGCTGAATTTGCAAAGGATATGAACCAATTCATTAATGTTTTAAAACACTCCTGTCATCGTCAAATTCGCCAAGTAGTTCGTGGCTTACGGGAAATGATTGATCGACAAGAAGGATATCCGAAAAAGCTTGTTTATACACTAAGTAAATTATTAAAGCAATCTTCTCAATATCGTGTATTAGACACAGCTGCTAAAACTGGAATTTATCCTTTAATTACACATAATGTACCTAAACATGATCAAGAAGAGGCCATTTTTAAATTTGGTACTCATTTTGCTATATACTCTTTACGCAATGTTCAAAAGCTATTCCGTAAAGCGCATGACCTGCTTCATGCGAAATATGCTGTACCTGTAACTATAGATGCATATCATCGTAATTACATGCAGTATCAAGAGGAATCACTATTTAGAAAATATGCTTATGAGCAAGGAGTAAATATTAACGCATATACAGCATTAGAAATTGAAATTCGTGAACTATTAAAGTCTAGCGGGCATCAAGGAACTAACATGCCTAGTGATATTCGTGAACTGTTCATTGAAAAAGTTGATAAATTGCCGAAGGAAAAGATTCGTGTAATTGAGGTCCCTGAAGACTTTGATTTAATTCAGTTTCTACAGTCCTTAGAAGCATACTACCGTTCAAAAAGTGAAACACCACATTCGGTTGATCAGCTGCTTCCTGCAATGTAAAGATACAGCTCTCTATTTTTGAAAAAAACAAAAGTGGAGGGCTATTCGTGTTGAAGATCCCCTGTGAAATGCATTACTTCTAACAAAACAGAGAGAAAGTTTTCAATGTTAATGATTACGCCTCTCTATTTTTTATGCAATTACATACATTGAACATAAATCAAAATGAGATATTCACAATTTCCGAACTGTTAAATCTGAATTTTCAGTCCTTTTGTGTCATTTCATCTACAAAAAATCAGAAATATTTTTTATAATTCTGTTGATATCTTAATAATTTTGACCTGATGTGTATAACATAAAGCCTTAAGCGCTGTTCTTATCATGTTCTATCTCTAAATCTACTTAAAATCAGCAAAACTTCTGTTAGTTATGTTTAAAAAGTGGATTCTGTTCCTAACTTTGACCAATTTGTTAATAAATTGTGTGTAGTTTTTAAGAAATGTGGAAAGTTTGTTCATAAATCAGCAAAATTTGTATTTATTATTTATGCATTCACTCGCATCAAATTAACGATGATAAAATGTAGTTTTTAAATACCTAATTTACGATATTTTGTAGTTTTTAATCATCATCCAGCTCATTAAGTACATTCCCAGCATTTACTTTTTATGATTTTTTACGGCTAGAGTAATAATGAACCCTTAGCATAGCAATGTTTTAAGACGATTTTTCCTCTGTATAAAAGTTTTATCTTTTTTCTTTATATATATTAAAGATATATATTATATTAGGTTTTTATATTGTGTAATACTTACTATAGAGAATAGACCCTGTGTAAAACCAATTTCATTTCTTAATGGAATTGGTTTTTTTATGTATTTTAATAAACATTATATTTAGTTTTAATCTTCCTAAAAAATTTTTGATGTAAAACATAATTTTTTTTATTTCTCTTAGATTTCCGAAAAAAGTAAATCATACTTAAAGTAGATAGTTGATTAGTGGAGATTACAATGAACTTTGTAATCTCCTAAACATTTAAAAAGAGAGGTGAAGACATGGTAAAAAAAAAATCCCAGAAAAACGCCGAAAAAAAGAAATTTACATTCTTTAAAAAAGCAAAGAATAAAACAACTGAAATATTAGATATGCAACTAGAAAATTCAGAAGCACTTAAAGAAAAGAAGAAACGTAAAACAAGGGAGAAAGTTCCGGCGATAACAGGAAGAAAAGTAGGTAAGGTTACATTTTGGTGTGTGATGGGATTCGTGTTTGTAGGAAGCTCTCTTTCATTTATCCAACTTGCCGGTCCTCCTAGAGCAGTAGCTGTTCAAGAAAAGAAGGAGAAACCCGTAAAAATTAAAATGTCAGAAGCAGAATTAATTGCATATGCGAATAGTTTTGCTGCAAATTATTTTAACTGGAAAGTTGATATGAATGTAGCTGAAGAGCGAAAAAAACGATTAGAGAAATTTCTAGTTGAAGGATCCGATGCGCAAGGTGGATTAAATAGAGACACTTTAAAAAACGCCTCTAGTACTTTAGTTAAGTCGGAAGCTGTAGAGGTCCGGCAAAAAGGAAATGAAGCAGAAGTAACATTGAAAATCATTCAGAAACTAGAACCTGTAAATAATCCTGCTCCAGGAATGACTCAAGCCCCAGATACACCAAAAGAGCCTAAAGAAGTTACCAGGTACTTCTCTATTCCAATTTTAATGGAGAAAGGAAAAATGGTCGTTCCTAACAATCCTACAATCGTTCATGGAGAGAGAGAAAAGGCATCTTATAAAGTGGCTACATTCAAATCAGAAGGACGAGAAATTAATACAGATGCAGAAGTGAAAAAAGTAGAACAATTTTTACAATCTGTATTTAAAGTTTATACAGAAGGAACACCAGAAGAAATTGCTTACTACTTTGAAAAAAGCAATATAACAAATGGACTAAAAGGCATTATGACATTTAGCAAATTAGAAAACCTACGAATTTATGAAGATAAGGATAAAGGGTACAGAGTCTTAGTTGATGCCAAATTAAAAGACAATGATAGCAGCTTAGAGTACACATACACATATGATTTAAGTCTAGTAAATAAAGATAACAAGTTTTCAATTAGCTCTATGAAGAAATTTGAAAACACATTAGAGAAAGTGGAGGGTAAATAATTATGGAGCTTTTGGGATTAGATATGGTTGCTCAGCAATTACCTGCTATTACAGATGCAGCGGTTCTAGGTAACATTAATTTTGGGGTGAATATTAAAAACTGGTTAGTAGCTCAGTTAGGTCCAATCTTTTTAGTTTGTGCAATCATCGGTGTAATAGTGCTACTTGTAAAACGACAAATGGCAGGTTTAATTGGCTGGCTGGTACTTTGTGCAATTGTTTCAGTATTTGTATTCTCACCAGACGTATTTAAAGACCTTGGAACAAAATTATATAACTTAGTTTTCAAATGATAACTAGTAAAACCCATAAATTTTTAAGGAGTTGGTATAAGTGACTCAGAAACCGACTCGCAAGGAAGTAAGGACTTACAACTCTATTTGGGATATTCCAAAGAGTTTATATGGGATAAGGGACATAACACTCCCTTTCCCAGTCCCTTACAGACAACTGGGAATCTTTGTTGGGACACTTTTAGTAATTATATTTCTAGATCAGTTTTTACCCTTAGGAGAGAATGTCTTTTTCAAATATTTAATATTACCTGGTGGTATAGCGTACTTCTTTGGAAATGTTGAATTAGATGGAAAGAGCCCACACAAATTTATATATCGATTCTTTGCATTCACATTTGAAAGAAAGAAGTTGAGTCGTTATAAGGATACAACTGGTAATATTGGAAGCTATCAATATAAGACGGTAGTCCGGTTTAAGGATGATTCAATTAAGAAAAAGTAATTAATTAATCTATACAGAAGAATTATTTTAGTCTCATATTCTTCTCTAAGGAGGCACAAATGAATCAGGTTGAATTTCCAGTCAAATATTTTCATGAGAATTTGATTTTTAACCAAGATGGTTCTTGCTGGGCGTATTATGAGGCATACGGGATTCCTTACGAATTTAAAGGAGACGATGATAAAAATACGTTGTTTATGCGACAACTCGGTTTATTTTGGAATTATGAAGAAGAGAAACATCTACTAATGATTCCTGTTTATCAGAATTTCAAAGAAAAAGCCGATGAGTTTAAAGAAACAGTAAGTGGTGAACTAAAAGAGCTGGCAATAGATCATACTGATGACGTTGTCCATGAGTTAGAAAGAAAATTTGGTAAAAACGCTGTAGAATATCGTTATTTTATAGGTGTGAAATTAAAAGTAAGACACATACAAGAAGGACTTAAGGAAATGCTTTACACTGCATTTCATACCTTTAAAAACACTGCAGAACAGTTTGGATTACTTGGTGATACCAAAATACTAAAAACTGATTTGGAGATGTTTAAACGGGAATCTAGCGCTTTTAAAAACAAAATAAGAAAACATTTAGCAGTAAGAAGTCTAGAAACAAATGAAACTCAATGGATTGTGTTACGAAACTTCTATCGTACATTAGAGGCACCTGTTACAGCAGGATGGACGCCGCCAGTAGTTGATGACGATTCTGCAATCTTTCCAAACCAAGAGAGTTTATTGCGCTTAACAGAATCAGAAATAGACGTTAAAGGAAGACATATAGAAATGTCCCAAATTGGTTCTGATGGTTTAGAGTATCCAGCATATATGAGCTTTTTATCAGCATCGAAGATTCCATATACAATGGAATTTCCAGACCAAGAGTGGATGTATATGATCCAAAATATAGATTTCCCAATTGAACTGAGTGTTCGCACTGAAAATATTAACCATCGTAAAGCCCTATCCAAACTAAATAAAAAGAAAAAAGATTTAGAAGACCAAGAAGCACATGCAAGAGAAAATGCACAAACTGTTGGGCTAAACGTGTATGAAGGCGTTCAAGAAGCTACTGAATTACAAGCACTTATACAAAAGACACGTATGCCACTAGTTAAGACATCAGTATCTTTCTGTATATGTGTTGAAGATTTAGATACAATGCGTCGAAATATCAATTCACTCATTTCTATTTATAGAGAGATGATGATTGAACTAGTAAGGCCGTATGGAGATCAGTTCCTACTGTTTAATGAATTTATCCCTGGTGCTAGAAGATATGTAAATGATTATATACACTTTATGGAGCCTGGGGTTCTGGCAGCCGGTATGTTTGGTGCAACACAAGATTTAGGTGATAATATCGGATTTTATATAGGTACAACTGGTATTTTAAACAAAGCAGTTTATATGACACCTTCTCTCGCAGCGACAAATACTGTTGCAAATCAAAAAACGAGCGCACTTTCAGTTGCAGTAACAGGAAGTACTGGTTCTGGTAAATCATTTGGAACAAACTTAATTGTTTACCTAGCGGTACTAGGAGGAGCCCAAACACTGATTGTTGATCCAAAAGGTGAGAGGGGGAACTGGACAGAAGATTTACACGGCTTAGAAGGTAAGGTAAATGTAATTACACTAGGGACTGATAGACGAGATGAAGGGAAACTAGACCCATTTATCATTCATAAACATAGTCGGAAAGATGCAATTGAGTTGGCAATGACAATTCTTACTTTCATTACAGGTATTAAACCAGATAACTCGGAAAAATTCCCGCGCTTAGCTTCAGCTGTAGAATTCGTAGCAGGAATGGAAGAACCGTGCTTAACAGCTGTATCTCAATACCTTGAAGATAGTGAGGATAAAGTGGATCAACAATTAGCCGCTCATATTCAAGCTTTTGAGAATTTATCCTTTGCACACTTAATCTTTGGTGATGGAACAAATAGAGATATTGAACTTGATACAGCAGTAAATATCATACAAATTCAGCATCTTGACATGCCAGACATTCAAAAAGATCCGAAAGATTATACCCTACAAGAAAACTTATCGGTTAGTATGTTGATGTCTCTATCTTCTTTTGCAAGAAAATTCTTTCAAAAGGATCCTACTAAATTCAAAATTGTTCTATTAGATGAAGCATGGGCAATCATGTGTACTTCTCAAGGGCGAGAGTTAGCTCGTAAGCTAGTTCGTGAAGGTCGTGCCTTAAACTCTGCAGTATACTTTGCTACTCAAAGTGCAAGTGACCTTGGAGATGAGACATTTAAGAATAATATCGGTATGAAGTTCTCATTCCGTAACACAGACAGTAAAGAAATTTCTTCAATCTTAGATTTCTTTGGATTACCTGACAATGAAGAAAATCATGCGATCATTACTAATTTAGAAACAGGACAATGTTTATTCCAAGACATTCAAGGAAGAACAGGTGTTGTCACAATGGATGTAGTGTTTAAGGACTTATACGATGCATTCGATACAAGACCAAATGCAAGAAAGAATTATAGAAAGTCAAATGATGATGAAAAGCAGGAAGTTAATGCAACCCTTGTCGAAGAAGGGGGAGAAAAAATAAATGTAGGAGTGAGTTAACATGGTAAAAACTAAACTAAAAAAATTAATGCTATCTAGTCTATGTGCTGGCGCTCTAATTCTGAGTGCTGCATGTGGAAATAGCGAAACAAATGTAGGGGAAGAAAAAGATAAACAGGGGCACACTCCTAGAGAAATGATGTTGGATTTTGTAAAGGCTGACTTACAAAATGATAATAAAACAATTAGAAAACTTATCGTCGATGGAGATAAAAATAAAATTTTAGATCCGAATCAAGGACCACAAAATAATTTATCTTACAAAGATTATACAGTAAAAGAGTATGTGGTAGATAAGGATACAATTATGTATAACTTTATTTCAAAGAAGCCCCCTAAAAATATCGATAAAGCAGTGAAATGGGTAAGAGTAGTTCGTACAGAAGATGGTTTCAAAGTTCGTAGTTATGCCGCCCCTTATCGAAATGAAATCGATGAAGTAGCAAATACTAAACCTACAAATGAGTTTAGTTCGAAAGATTAATAGGTTTCCCATTAAAGGGGGAGTAACATGTAATGAAAAAGTTTATTACCCTATTGTTATTAATTTGTACTTTGCTTTTAGCATTTAATTTACTTTTTAAAGCTACCCCAGTATATGCAGAGGAAGAACCCAGACCTTCTCTTATAGATGATATTATTCCAAAGAGTAAGGAAAAATTAAAATATGAAGAATACCCTCCAAGTAGCTATGGGATTGATATATATACACCAGAAGGTGGATTTGGTGAATCCCTTAAGTTTTGGAAATGGGGGGATAAAGTTAAAGAACAAATGGTTGCTGTATTATTTAGTCTTATAAGTATTGGATGGACCATTAATCTTGGAATTAGTACTTTTGTTACAAGTATGGTCGGCCAATCTATGAGTCTCAATATTGTAGCTGATGTAGGAGATAAATTAGGTGATGTAATATCTAAAGCAGCAGGGTTCAATGGTTCTTGGGGTAATGGAATATATAGTGAATTAATTGGACTTATGTTAGCTTTATTAGCCTGCTGGGTTATCTGGGTAGGTTTTGTACAACGACGTCAGTCAGAGATGCTAGGAGGATTGTTAAAAGCATTAGGGATCTTAGTTTTTACTTTAGGTTTTTTCGCAAACTCAAGTTATATTATCAAAGGACTAAACACTTTCTCCGAACAAGTAAATAAAACTGTTCTTGATTCCACTCAAAGTATTAGTGGAGCGAGTGAAGGATATTCAAGCGGTGTAGATTCCATTACTGATTTAACACACACTCTATTAATAAAACAACCTTATACATTACTGCAGTTTGGTACAACAGATATGAAAAAAATCGGTGATGAAAGAATTAAGAAAATGTTAACAACAACAGCAGCAGATGAAAGGCAGGAGCTATTAAAAGAGGAAGTAGAGCAGAAGAAAAATACGATATTAACTTTGGATGCTACTTTTGAACGTGGCGCTTTAGTATTACTACTTTTCTTAATCAATGGACCTTTATGGGTTGTCTTAGGATTATGTAGTATGGCGATGTTGTTCTACCAATTAATGTTTATTATCGTAGCATTAATGTCACCTGTAATGTTATTGATGGCACTAGTACCTGCATGGACTGGGACAGCAAAGAGATTTTTATCTGAATTGTTCCGAACGTTGCTTATGAAAGTTGCAATTGGCTTTCTTATAACTTTAATGTTTTGGGTTTCTTCAATCTTATTTAGCGCAACTGATAATTATGGTTATTTAGTAGTTGCTGCATTACAAGTACTTTCGTTCTTAGGTGTTTGGTTATATCGTAAAACGATTTTTGATGCTATTACTAGGGTACCAGCAAGTGCAGGAGCTGCACGCGCATCAGATGCTATGAGTAATATTAGGCAGAAATATCGTGATGTTAGACGTGGATCTAAGACAGTTGGAAGAGGTGTAGCAGTAGCTGGAGCCGCGGGTGTTGCAAGTGCGGCAATGGCCGGAAAAGTGGGTAAATCAGGCTATAGTAAGTTTAAACAGTTGAAAGAAAACTATGCTGATAGAAAAGAAAAGGTAGCAGATGGTAAACGCAAGGAAAAAGAACAAATGCAAGCAGAAAAAGAAAAAAATATTAGTCAAATGAAAAAAGAAGAAAATTTAGGTGTTCGCGATAGAAAAGGAAATCAGGAGCAAGAAAGGGTTAAGGAAGAAGTAGCCGCAACAAAAGAGAACCCGGAATTAGCAGTACGAGGGCAACATCAAGATAATAATCCTGAAATGCAACAGGCAGAACTAAAAGATAAAGAAGAGGATGTAAAAGCGGATGTCCAACCAGTAGCGCAATCAAATGGCGAACTAAATAATAAAGAAGAAGATGTAAAAGCTCAAGTTAGGCCAGTGGCAAATCAAAATAGCAGTGGACTTGAGAATAAGCAAGAGGATGTAAAGGCGGAAGCAAAACCAGGAGCAACAATTAAAACACCAACGGGTCAAACAAAGCCAATTACAACACCACAATCAGGAACAACACCATTACAATCAAATCCGATTGAGAGCAAGCCAATTACAACACCACAATCAGGAACAACACCATTACAATCAAATCCGATTGAGAGCAAGCCAATTACAACACCACAATCAGGAACAACACCATTACAATCAAATCCGATTGAGAGCAAGCCAATCACAACACCACAGTCGGGACCAACACCATCGCCAGCGAATCCGGTGGAGAGCAAGCCAATCACAACACCACAGTCAGGACCAACACCAGCGAATCCGATTGAAAGTAAACCAGTTACTACTTCACATGTAAGTACGCCACAAAAACAAGTAGAGGTAAAATCAGTTAATCAACAACAAACTAAAAGTGTTCCTAAAGTAAATAATCAGCAACAGGTAAAAGAAGGGGCAGCAATTAAAAAAGTTGAAACGAAAGCACAAACGCAACAAGAAGCTTTAAAAAATGTAAAAGCAAAAGAAACGATAAAGCCAAAATAATTCAGCTCGTGAGGGAGGGTTTATACATTGAGTGCGGAACCAAATCGCGACTTTGAAAATGAACATCATCCTGAAGCTGAACTAGGGAATGCTAAGCCTGCCTTGAAAAAGGCAGGCCATTCTTTAGGAAAGGCGGCTGGAAAAGGATCCAAAATAGCGGGTAAAGCAGTTGCACAAGTTGGTAAGAAAGTAGCGGTTAAGGTAGCTCAAAAGGCAGCTACAGTTGCTGTTGCAAAGCCATTATTAATAATAGCCGGTGTTATTCTGGCTGTTGTTGCAGGTTTAGGTATAGTGATATTTTTATTAACTGCTAGTATGAGTGAAGATGAAGTCAGTCCTGGAGGAATTGGTGGTCCTTTTGCCCCAGGTACAGCAAGTGTTAGTCCTGAAGTAATGAGATGGGAGCCATTGGTAAGGAAATATGCGGCACAGCATGGTATTGAAGCAATGAATCCATTAATATTAGCTCTTATTCAACAAGAAAGTTCTGGAACACAATTAGATGTAATGCAAAGCTCGGAATCACAAGGGCATCCTCCAGGGTATTTTACTGATCCAGAGGAAAGTATAAAATATGGTTTAATGCATTTTGCTGATTGTCATAAAAAATCAAATGGTGATCAAAATACCACATTACAATGTTATAACTACGGAACTGGATACGCTAACTATGCAGTTTCGAAAGGTGGATATACACACGAGAATGCAAGAGCATTTTCTGCAGAGCAATCAGCTAAAAATGGGTATAAATGTGGTTCGTGGCGAAGTGCAGAGGCAGTAGCTAATAATTGGTGTTATGGTGATCCAGACTATGTCCCACATATTATGAGATACTATCAACCTGGTCAAACTCCTGGTGGTTCTGGTGGAATTGCTGGTGGTAGTGTTTTAGGTGATGATGTATTCCAAGCAATTATGGCAGAAGCACTAAAGTATCAAGGATGGCCATATGTTTTTGGAGGGCGAACACCAAATACATCATTTGACTGTAGTGGAATTGTTGAGTATACCTATTCAAGGGTTGGTATTAATTTATTTGGTACTGCACAAACCCAATGGGATAAAACCCAACGTGTAACAGATCCTAAGCCAGGAGATTTAGTATTTTTCCATGGCACTTATGCTACAAGTAACTACATTACGCATGTTGGCATTTATGTAGGAAATAATACAATGTATCATGCTGGCGATCCAATTGGCTATGCTGATTTAAGTAAACCATATTTTCAACAGCATTTTGCAGGGTATGGTCGTGTAGTTAAATAATAATGCATGTAACACCTAGCAACTTATGAAACTGCGAAAAGGAGGTAAATCATGAAGAAAATCACCATTATACTAGCAATTTTATTAATAGCTAGTGTAGGGTTTTTAATAAAATATCAATCTGATAATGAAAAACTTAAAACTGATAATATAAAATTAACGAAAAAAGTGGAAAAGGTGGAGGCACAATACAACGATACGAAAAAAGAATTGTCAGCTCTAAAGAGTAATAATCAACAACAAGTAAAAGAAGCTGCAGAACGATTTCTTAAAGCTTTCCGTACTTATGATACAGGTAAAGGCGAATCTTACCTTGCTAATATCGATGCATATATAACACCAAATGCAAAGAAAGAATTAACACCACCAGGTGGACCAACGCAATCTGCTCCTGGAACTGGAGATGAGAAAGAAAAGAAGAAAGTTTCATTTCAATCTGAATACACAGGTGACGAGTTGTATTATGCATTTTTGGATACTACAAAAGCAAATGTATTAGCAAAAGTAAAAAGTAAAATTACAGTTAATGGTGTTTCATCTGATAATATGTCATTAATGCAAATAAATCTTATCTATGATGGAAATAAGAAATTATGGCTTGTCGACAAACTTATACCTTTAGCAGATTTAAAAGATCGTACGCCTTAGGATTTGTACACACTAAACATGTAGATTAATAAAAAAAAGAGCCTTTTTTTATTTTTAATGAGAGGGGCCTTTTTGGAATTTTGTAAACTTAAAATAGGTTCGTGAAGTAATTACTAATGTATGGGTGTTTTATCACTTCAATTATGTAGATAACATCTGATGTTAAGGGGGGAAGTTGAAGAAAGGCACCTTAGGGTGTCTTTTTTATGATTAGCAATAAGTTTTAAATTTTGCAATAACATCCAACGAGCTTATGAGGAGCTAGACGGACGTCAGCAAGGCCGTTTTGCAAAACACGTTTCATTGTACGTGAAAATGTTGCAAAACAACAAGGATATACTATGATTTGATTTCATCATAAAAGAAATCATTTCCAATATCTACAGGTATAATTTTACCGAATGTGGTAAGAGAGCAAATTGCTCTCTTTTTTTGTCTTTTAGATGTTCCCCCAATTCTAAAGGGACAATTATCCATAATGTTCCCAATTAGATATAATACATCAAATAAATATCAAATTTATGTTAGGGGGAACGAACTTGAATGGATATTTTTATAGACAGACTCCTATGTTAACCACTATACCTAAACCTTGGACACATGAAATACCATGGTGGTGGCATAATCATATTCCACTACCAGATCCACCACCAGATCCATATGCTCATCCTTATAGTATACCGGCACAACATTTTCAATCATATCAACAGTATCACCAATATCAACATCAACCATATAGGTGACTATTTTTTACTAATAGATAAAAAGGAGAGACTGGTACTCTCTTTTTTATTTCCCTTCGACAAAATATGACAATATTCGAATTAATTGTTTGTTATGATAAGCTCGGAAATCTTACATTTTACATAATTGGAGGAAATAAAATGAAAAAACCGTTCTACAAAAAATGGTGGTTCTGGCTTATCGTTGTTATCATAGTGCTTGGAGCTTACGGTAATAGCAGTAAGGATAAAGAAGAAACTAAACCAGCTTCTACTGAACCAAAACAAGAGGCTAAACAGGAAACGAAGAAAGATGAGCCTAAGAAGGAAGAAACTAAACTTGAGCCTAAAAAAGAAGAACCTAAAAAGGAACTTTCTAAAGAGGGCGAATCTTCTAAAGTTAAAATTGCGGTAGGTTCTGTTGAATCAAAAGATTCAGTAGGTGGAGAATACTTAAACGAAAAAGCGCAAGGCGTGTTTAAAGTAGTTGAAATTACAATTACAAATAATCAAAAAGACGCTATCACTGTTGATGCTAACAGCTTCAAATTAGTTGATAATAAAGATCGTGAATTTACATACTCTACACAAGCTCAAACTGCTTTCGATGTAGGCAACGGTGGTAAATCTGATTTCTTCTTAAAACAACTTAACCCTGGCTTATCTCAAACAGGGAAAATTATCTTTGATGTTCCCGCTGACGCACAAGGCTTAGTTTTAAAAGCTCGTGGCGGTATGATGGGTAAAGAAATTAAATTAAAAGTAGAATAGTCGAAGGCACTCGAAAGAGTGCTTTTATTATTTCAAATTAAGAGGACATGTATTCTTGAGTATTCGGGTGAATCCGTAACGAAGTGGAAGAATTGCACGAAATGGAAAGGTAAAAAAATAATGGATATGTTAGGGAGGAAATAACAACATGACAAGCAACAAGAAAAACATCAAACAAAAAGCACTATATGGAACATTGGCGGCTTCTCTGCTATTCTCTGGATTTATGGTTTATACCTGGGATAAGGTAGCAAATGACTATAACAATTTAGTAGACGAGTACAACAAGTTAAAGAAAACGGAAGGGGGTACGGCCACTACTAAATGGGACAGTAAGAATATTAATAAGTTCTTATATCATGCGGAAAAAATGGTAAACGAGGCTAAAAATCCTCTTTATGATGAAATGACAGCGGATATCATTCTAATGGAGATAAAAAACGCCTTTTTGGAGGTAAAACAATTGAAGTTACCGAGAGAGTATGAGGATGCTATTTTCTGGGTTTATTCTTCAGCTGATACTTTACAAAGTGTATATACTAACGATTCTTTTAGTAGCCAAACGAGGGAAACACAAAGAAAAACGTTAGAGAAGCAAATTGAAATTGTAAAGGAACTTACTGACAAATACAAGGCCTAGAATACATAAAAAAAGATTTTTATTAACATATGGACTTGGAGTAACCTCCTTAGACATCCCAAGAGATTTTTTACAATAATATAATTACTAGGAGGAAGCATATTGAAGAGAGTTATTTTAACAGTAGGATTATTTACAATACTATTAACAGGCTGTAAATCAGGAGAACCAACAACAGAAAATTATAAAGTAACAGAGGTAGGACGTGACTATGTTTATGCTAAATGCATCGAACATAATGGAAAACACGATCTTGAATTTGATACATCAGATGAACGCTTTTGGGATAATAAAGAATACGGTTATATAGCCAAAGGAGATGTGTTTGAGATAGTTTCCTATGAAGAATCAGACGAGGTAATTTCACATCGTAAACTTGATGTAGAAGAAGCTATGAAGGTTGAAGGGCTTATTGACTAATAATCCCCTAATAAAGTAAGGAAAAGGCACCTTAGGGTGTCTTTTTTCATTTCAACATAATACGACAAAATAGTTATGATTATATTTGTTATGATAGTTCAGGTGAATCTTACATTTTAAACGCTGGGGGATACATACTATGAACAAAAAACTATTAACAATACTTACTTGTTTAGCTTTATTCATGGGATTAGCAGCATGTTCATCTAACGAGACAGCAAGTACTTCCAAAGAATCTAAAGCTGAGCAAGAAGCACAAAAGGAAGCTGAGAAAGCGAAGAAAGCTGAAGAAAAAGGGACTGTGAAAAAGGAGAAAGCTGAACAAGAGACGGCTGAAAAGCAACGCAAACAGCAAGAAGAGGCTACAAAAAAGGAACAACCAACAACTACTTCTGGTAACACTATTAAAGGTTTAAAAGACGAACTATCCATTGGTATGCCATTTAAAGATTATCTTGCTAAAAAGAAATCATTAAATGTAGAGAATCCCTTCAGTATTTCACTCGGAAAAGGTAATGTAGGTAGTGTTCTTCAAGCTCAAGATGGAGTATTAGTTGTATGTATTGATGGAGAAAAGATATTCGATTTAAAAACATTTAAAAATGTTGAAGAAGCTAAAGAATACGAAAAGAGCTTAAAAGTAAAATAATAGATTCAATTCATATTTCTCAATCACCAATATAACTTAACATGGTAAAATATTATTTGGATGAAAGTCCAAATGCATATTATTAAAATTAAAGTGGTTCAAGTCGCAGGAAGGCACCTTAGGGTGTCTTTTCTTTTGTACATTAAAAAGCTCACCATCCAACAGAAATGGCGAGATCCTTGTATATTATTTAATATCTTGTTTTCTCTAATACTTTTCTTCTTAGTTAAAAATTTATTAGCGTCATAAACCAATAACCAAAAATTATTACAGAAATTACAAGTCCCATAGCAGCACCTACCAACATTTTCCCCTCAGGACCATTAATAAGCTCTTTTAAAACTTCTTTTGCAATTCGCTGACCTTTACCACTTAAAGATATAGAAAGAATAAAGAATACTACCACTAATAAAAATGAAGAAATTATTAGCTCCATGACTTATGTACCTCCCTCATATATGTGAACCATTAATTAACCAATAATTGCCTTATACATTATATCAGCTAGGGTACACGGAAGTATAACAAATTATTTTTATAATTTAATTTATTAATTGGAACGGTATTAATACAGGATAGTTCAAGTCGGAGGAAGGCGCCTTTGGGTGTCTTTTTTTTATGAAAAAACCCTACATGATATGTAGGGCCCAAAATTACTTTTTATGAAATTTCAATATTTTAAGAGAAACTCCACCACATTCCACCCTTACCATAGAAATAAGGTCGTAATCCAAGTGCAATTGGCATTGGACGTAAGAAATCATAAGGATGTACAATGTAAAAATTGCTTACTGGGAATAAATCTACCCCTGCTCCATCTCTAAATGATAAGTAAACTAATTTAGAACAATATGTTTTATAATCGTTACTCTTTGCAGAAGTTCCGAAAATATCATATCGATATTTAGACCCATTCTGATAAAAATGATTATACGCGTAATCAGCAGCTCTAAATGCAGCTCCCTTATCCTTTTTATACCTTAAATATACAAAGTTAGAGTATTCCTGATTTCCCTTATGGATAAACTCCCATTTTGATAAAGGCATTATTTTAATTGCAGGCGATGCTGATGTTCCTGGTGCATGTACTAATAGATATTCTCCTTTATTAGTACCAGAGAACCCTTGTGTTTCAGTGAAGTCTTTACCAATAATACCAGAATGTCCTGTAACACCATAGTTAGAGTCTGGTGTAATAACAATGTCACCTTTTTGCACCCAATCATCTGGTATGTTCCAGGATGAAGTTACTGTTCCAGCACGTGCTACGCCTTGTTTTGGATTCTGTTGTTTTTCTGCTTCTTTTCTTAAAAACTCAGCTTTTTCTTCTTCTGTAGGTATTCTTACAGGTTCATATGTATCATCAAGACCTTGTGCTTTTAAGGCAGCTCTTGTTTCCACAATTCTTTGTTGAGGTGTTTTATCTGGTCCAATATCATTTTCGTTGTATCCTAATGCCTGACGTAGAGGTTCCCTTTTTTCATTGAACTCTTTTTCACCATTAAGAGACATCCATTTCTGTCCCAAATACGTACCGACTAGATAAAAATCTCCCTGCTCTGTCTTTTTTCCATCGTAAGCAATTAAATTTTGTGGATCGAAAGTACCACTTTTCTTTGCTTCTAAATAAGGCTCATCGAAAGTCGTGAATTTAGTATATACTGACATTTTAATTCCATTAGGGGCAACCCATTTGTCACCTTCTGCAGTACTAATTCTCCACCATCCATCAGAACGTTGTTCTTTTACAACAACAAATTGCGGATTATACTGATTTCCATTGTTACCTTTTTGAGCGATAAATGAAGGTTCATTATATACATAGAACTTTTCTTTTACTTGGATTTCTTCCATATTGGGATTAATCCACTTATCGCCTTCCCATGTTGCTATTTTTAACCAACCATCTGTATTTCCATCTCTTACATTCACATTTTGCGGATTTAATTGAACACCCAGATTAGCTTTGGCAGATGAAAAAGATGGCTCATTATATACATAAAATGCTTTTGACATCGCTTTCACTTCACCGTTTAATGAAATCCACTTATCTCCTTGAGATGTAGCGATTTTCCACCATCCATTAGAACGCTTTTCTTTAACTGTAACTACCTGTGGATTAAATTGATTACCCCAATTACTTTTTGGAGATGTAAATGACGGTTCATCATATGCATAGAATTTCTTTGTAATGTTCTCTTGAACACTAGTTTCAGCTGATGCAATTCCATTAAAAGAAGATATTACTAGAATAAATAATAAAAACGATAGAATTCCTTTTTTAAACACACATTTTTCCTCCTTATACAAAAATATTAATATACAAAACACAATACCTAGTAATAATGGCATATTTTACATTTTGTTTCTACATTTTTTTACAAAATAAAACAAAATATGGTCATCTGATGAAATCTGAGAGTGTCTTTTAATGAGGAATACTATTTGGAGGGGAGTCCAATACATATTATTAAAATTAAAGTGGTTTAAGTCGGAGGAAGGCACCTTAGGGTGTCTTTTTTCTACCTATAACTGTTTAATTGTTATATAATAATAATATTGTATTTTAGGAGGAACATAAATGAATAAAAAACTAATCATTGGAATTATCGCTGTACTAGTAGCTATCATTGCTTCCGTAGCTATTTTTAAAGATTCCAAATCAGAAGATATGAAACCTAAGTATTCACAAAAAGATATGGATAAACTTATCGATCAACACTTTAATGAACAGCAAGAATTAAAAACACAAATCAAAGAGTTGAAATCTAAAGTAGACTCCTATGAAAAAGAGCAAACTAGGTCACTTCAAAAAACTACACAGCCGAGTCAAGAAACACCTAAACCGCAAGAACAAGAACAGCCTAAAAAAGAAGACGTAAAGCCGGAGTCTCAACCGGAAAAGAAAGAAGTACCTAAACCAGAACAAACTACTGGAACATTAGCGAACCCAGTAAAGAACATCGACAAAACAGAAGCTATGAATAAGGTTAAAGAAAAAGCTAAGAAAGACTTCCCAGATGATTATTCTACTCAAAATTATGTTGCAAATAAACAATCCAAAGCATTTGACTATTTAAATAACATTGAAATTAAATCGCAAGAAGAATTAAATATTATAAATAAGGCACTACGTGATTTTCCTACTGATTTTTCAACAGCAAAATATGTATATGAAAAACAAATGAAAGCTAAAGGTGAGCAAGAGGCCCAGTAATAATTTAATAAAATAGATAATAAATATGGTAAAATAATATTTGGATGGGAGTCCAATACATATTATTAAAATTAAAGTGGTTCAAGTCGGAAGGCACCTTTGGGTGTCTTTTTTTATAAAAAAGGACTCATAAAACGCCTTGAATTATTTAATTCAAATATTTATATTATATTAATACATTATAACTAAATATATTAATATAAATACTAAAAATTTGTTATAATTAGTAAAGAATTCTATTAATTAGATAGAGAGGATACAATATTATGAGTTATAAATTTCGTAGAATTATCCAGTTTTCCCCGGGTGTGAAAATTAACTTTACATACACAGGTATGGGAGGGAACTCTATTTCACCTGAATCAAGAACAACAACTTATGTACCTGGAACTGGAATCTCGTATACACCACGAATAGCTGAGTCAAACAACTATTATATACAACGAGGGTATCAAGGACCAAACACTTCCTATCCCACTATGGATGAACAAGATTACAATACGGTAAATGCATTTGAGCCAATAAAAGAAACCCAAACTTACCTTGTTACTGCTTTTCGTAAAAAGGATAATCAAGTAAACTCCGTAGGTAGAAAACTAATGAAACCACTTTCCATAATTACAGGCTTGTTTGCGGGCCTATTCTTAATTATGATGCTTATTATACCTGCTCTAATCATGGCATTCTTTTCTTTCCTATGCTATAAAAATATAAAAACACCATTTGCAGTTGTATGCCCAGAATGTGATGCTGAAAATCTATTCATTTTTGAAGAAGAGAAGATTGCTTGTCGTAAATGTGAGAGTACTCTTATAATCCAAAAATAAATGGTTCTCAAATTAACGTCTCTTTATTAGTCAAAACAATATAAATCTAATTATAAATATAAATAGATAAAAAAGAGGGATAAGTGAATATCATTATTAACTTTGAAGCGTTTAATCCAACTATAAACGACTTAGCTATCAAACTTGCTATGGTACTGTTTATACCGTTATTCTTAGCATTGATTGTCAAAGTGATACTTATGAAATTTATGAAAGAATCAATTGCTGGCAGATTAGCAAGTCTATCTTTGTTATTCTTTATGTACTATGTATTTAAATTTATTACAGCGTAAAAGGCACCTTTGTGTGTCTTTTCTTTATGATTAGCAATAATTTTTAAATTTTGCAACGACATCCAAAGAGCTTATGAGAAGCTAGACGGACGTTAGCAATGCCGTTTTGCAAAACAAGTTTCATTGTACGTGAAAATGTTGCAAAACAAAGAGGATATACTGTGATTTGATTTCATCATAAAAGAAATCATTTCCAAAGGGAAGAGGTGATATTTTACATAATTTTACCAATTATACCAACAGGACTAATTGGTCCTGTTTTTTATTTTTCTCCGACAAAATATGACAATATAGTTGTAACTGTTTTTGTTATGCTTGCTGTAAATCTTACATTTTGAAGGGGAGTAAAGTCATGGGGAAAAAGAAAAAAGAAAAACAGCCAAGTGAATTAGAACTTGCTAAACAAACTATAGCTGCTAAGTATCAAAAAGAATATGGAATTACCCCTATTATCGTAACTGTTGCTCTTGGGGGAATTAAAACAGGGTACGCTGCGGTTTCAAAAGAACACATTCAAACATTCACTTACGATAGAGATGCAAAGGATGTAGTTAGTATCTCTACACATCATTTCAATGACTATACTGATGTGTTTATTGATCACTACGCTATTAAATCTAACTTTGAGTTCAAGGGGATAAAAGATACTTTCGCCTTTATTCCAAATGGATCTGGAAAAGAAATAGAAAGCTTGATCAAAAGCTATACAGATATTGAAATACATAAAACTGAGCGTAAATGGTATCAAAAGATACTTGGATTCCGCTCTGGTAATAAAGCGAAAATGGTGCTTGCTTCTTTAATTTATCTGGTCATTGTTGTTTCTATCTTTAATACGGTTACTGGAAAGAAAGAAGAACCAAAACAAGAAGTGAAACCTGCTGTCACTACAAAAACAGCCCCTGTAAAGGAAGAAAAACAAGTTGAACCGAAGCTGGTAGAACAACCAGTTGATAAGAAACAAGATAAAATTAATAAATTTAAAGATGATACTCAAAAGAAATTAACAGAAACCTATAAGAAGATTGATGGTGTTAATCCTATGGTAGCTATTAGTGATGATGGGAAATTAATTACTTTGGCTTTCGATTTGGATGCATATGCAAAACACGATAAGGTAGACAAAGAGTTGTCTGTGTCCACTTTTAAAACATCTGCTGGACCATACGAAAGGTATAGAGGTACAGCATTCAGAGCTTATGGAAAAGAAGCCAATATTGCTAGCAAAGATGACATTGTGGTTAAAATTGTAGATTCATCTAATAATCAAGTGGTAATTGATGATGTAAGGAATTATAAGGAAGAACAAAAACAGACTACTACTCCAGCAAGTCAGCCTGAGGAACAACAAAAACAATCAGAGCAAAATAATGTGGTGTACGAAAATTGTACGCAAGTGAAAAAAGCCGGTAAAGCTCCAATTAAACAAGGAGAACCTGGATATAGCAAGAAATTAGACAAAGATGGCGATGGGATCGCTTGCGATAAGTAATGGGCACTCCAAAAAAGTGCTTTTCTTTATTTTCAAAAGGACCTGCTCAATTCATTCTTAAATACATAAGGTAATGTAAACCCATTAAATCACATGGAATGAACCCTAGTTTTTCCCTCTGAGCTAAAGGAGGCACTATTGTTATGGGATATGGTGGTAGTTGCGGCGAAGGCTGCGGTTTCGCTGGAGGATTTGCTTTATTAGTTGTATTGTTTATTTTATTAATCATTATCGGATGCAGTTGCTTCTGCTAAAAAAACTATTGGAAAAGGCACCCTTATATGGGCGCCTTTTTGTATATTAAAAACCTACCTATTTTCATAGGCAGGCTAAATATAATTTTGCACATTTGAATTATAGCAAAATCATTTATATTGAAAGTAATTAAATTTAACTTAGTAATCCTAATACCCTAATAATCTCAATTGTTTTATTATCTTTTATTTTAAAATGAAGTCTTTTCCCTATACGTTCACTAATTACAATATTTCCAGAGGCTAATTTACGTAAATGTTGTACAATCAAATCTTCTGTAATTTTTGTTTGCTTACTTAAATCAGAAACTGACAACGATCCATATGTAATCAATTTACAAACAATTGATAATCGAGTAGAATTCCCTAATAACCCTAAAACTTTTATATTTTCTGTATAGAAACTAAAATCCATATGAAAAGCATGTAACAGATCTTCCAACCTCCTAAAATAGGATGAGTATCAACCAAAATATCTTAACATAAAAATAGTAAAAAACACCCTAAAATATACCAATTATTCATTGAGAAAAATGATACTTGAATGGGGTTCCAATACATATTCTTAGAATTAAAGTGATTCAAATCGGAGGAAGGCACCTTTGGCGTGCTTTTTTATTTATGGATTTTTTTAGAAAATATTTGAAATATAATACAGTATATTATATTATTGTGCGTATGATTTCTGGTTTTAAAAATTACAAAAATTAATAGGGGGAAACAATAATGAAGTTAGGAAAATTAGCATTAATTGGGGCGTTAACTTTTAGCGGTTTTACTGCAATAGAAATGAGTAAGCCTACCTCACAAGCAGCTGCAGCTTACTCAGATCCACTTAATGATGATTGGGGATTTAAAACCATTGTGGATTTACAAAATTCAGAGGAAAGTACATATCAATCAGATTGGAAGATTGGGAATTTAATAACTGGTGATACATTTTATTTAACACAGCACTTTGGTAGAGAACATTTTGGTGCGCAAATGAAAATTTTTAAAATCCACACAAATGGTACCCTAGAACGATTCCAAACAATAGCACCAGAATTTATTCCTGGAACAGAAATTTGGCAAACCCCTATCACAGATAGCTATACAAGCGGTACTTATGTCGCTGCAATTAAATATCGTGGTGAATTCACGTATTCAAACCAATTTACAATCAATTAGGGATGTAATAAATTGAAAAAAGGCACCCTTGGGTTTCTTTTCTTCTGTACATTATATCTATTACGTGCTCATTGATTTTTTATGTACGTTTGAATTACTGTAGTAGTATTACAGTAATAGCTTGTGTATATAATAAAAGAAGAGATGCGCTAACATCTCTTCTAATAACTGCTACCGTCAGGGTGGTGGTTATATCATTAATTTTTTACGAAACCCACCCTTTTGCTTTGGACGGCGACGAGGAGTGGGTCTTTGTTATCTTTTTCTAAAATTTGTTTCCTAAAAACTTACCCAGAAACTTCACGTACAATGGCTTTTACAAATTCTTTTAGAAGCTCCAACAAAAACTCCATAGGTATATCACCCGCTTTCCTATCAAATGGAAAGAAGGGATAACTAATCACCTCACAATATACAGTTAAATCTACCCTATTATACTAGTACAATCTTACCAATATAAAAAAGACCACCAATACTGGCAGTCCTTTTTAGGTAGTTTTAGAAATTAAATTATAACATATCGATATATGGATTATAAATATATTTTTCCAAAAGATACTATAAGTTTTTGATAATTCTTGATTTCTCAATCTTCATTGCATGATAAATTTTCCTATAAGGATTAACAAATAACATTAAAATTATCAATCCACTAGATTATTAGAAAAAACTGGTTATCTATATAATTATTTGGTAAAATATTGATATAATTTAAGAGAGTAAAGTTAATATAGCTCAACTAAGTAATGGAAAGAAAATGTTTTATTGCATAGAAAAAGGCTCCATTGCTGGAGCACTCAAAATAAATAAATAAACGAATTAAAACAAGAAACAGACAATTTAATTATATAGATAAAATATAAAAAAATCTATATATATGCAAAATTACATATAAAAACTCTATTTATTAATGCTATAATAAACTTACTCGATGAATGTTATATTTTTTTATGGTTTTTAAGCAATACAATACCTTCTTAAACCAAGTGTACAAGTAAAAGAAGACATCTAAATCAATGTCTTCTTTTCTTATATAATAACAACACAATAAAATTAAGATGGTTCAAGTCGGAGGAAGGCACTTTTGGGTGTCTTTTTTTATTTTCATTCGACACTATATGACAATATACGAATATCAATTTTGATAAGATTGTGCAGAAATAGTACATTTTATATATCTTGGAGGAATTAAATTATGAGCAAAAAATTATTAATGGCTTTAGCATGCAGCGTGTTACTTATGGGATTGGCTGCTTGTGGTTCAAATGATAAAGCGAGTACATCAGAAGAACCAAAACAAGAGACTAAAAAAGAAGATGAACAAAAGAAATTAGATGAGCAAAAACAGGAAGAGGAACAAAAGAAAATAGAAGAACAGAAAAAAGCCGAAGAACAAAAGAAGTTAGAAGAACAGAAAAAAGCCGAGGAGCAAAAGCAATTAGAAGAACAGAAAAAGGCTGAAGAGCAAAAGCGATTAGATGAACAACGCAAACAAGAAGAGACTCAAAGACAACAGGAAGAACAAAAGAAACAACAAGAAGCAGCTCGAGCAAAAGAACAGGAACAACAAAAAGCTGCAGCTAATACAGTACCACAGCAACAAGCTGCACCTAAGCAAGAGAAAGTTCACTTTGCAAACTGTACAGATGCAAATAATGCTGGTTACTATGATATAACTCCAGATAGCCCAGCTTATGCTTCGCATCTAGATCGTGATGGCGATGGCGTGGCTTGTGAACGAAATAAAGGACATAAAAAATCTAGTAAAAAACATTAGATTTATGGAAAAGCACTCTTATGAGTGCTTTTTTCTTTTCGTTCGACAGAATATGAAAATATTCAGATTGATTGTTTGCTATGATAGGCTCGGAAATCTTACATTTCATTCAAAAAATACCAAAAAAGGCGGATTGCATATGGAAACACTAGCGGTATTAATTTTTCTAGCTTCAATAGTGCTGTTTGTATTATTTATCATTGCTCTGTTCAAAAGAAAACCTAAGGCGAAACTTTTTATTAGTTCGATTGTATGCCTTGTGTTAGCTATGATATTAATACCAACAAAAGATAAAGAAGAGAAACCTAAAGCTAAAGAAACAACTCAACAAGCTTCTACAGAGGTAAAAAAAGAGCCTAAAAAAGAAGAACCTAAAAAGAAGGATGAGCCAAAGGAAGAGGAACTTAAAAAAGAAGAGCCTAAAAAGGAACTTTCTAAAGAGGGAGAATCCTCTAAAGTGAAAATTACTGTAGGATCTGTTGAATCAGTAGACTCTGTTGGTGGAGAATATTTAAATGAAAAGGCAAAAGGTATATATAAAGTAGTTGAAATTTCAATTACTACTAACCAAAAAGATGCTATCACTGTAGACGCAAATAGCTTTAAATTAATGGATAATCAGGACCGTGAATTTAAGTATTCTACACAAGCTCAAACAGCTTATGATATTGGAAATAGTGGTAAATCAGATTTCTTCTTAAAACAACTTAACCCCGGTTTAACTCAAACAGGTAAAATTATTTTCGATGTTCCTGCTGACGCACAAGGCTTAGTTTTAAAAGCTCGCGGCGGAATGATGGGTAAAGAAATTAAATTAAAAGTAGAATAGTTGAAGGCACTCGTAAGAGTGCTTTTATTTTACTCTCTGACATAAATAAAATTAGAGGTGATGTGGTTGAAAAAACTATTACTTATTATTTCTGTTCTTGGAATACTAACGGTGGGTTGCGAAAATAAAACTGTTGAAAAAAAAGAAAAACCAAGTTCAAGTGAAACAACCTCTAGTAATACAAACGATAAGAAAGAAACCTTAACCGATTCTGAATATAGAGCCAAACTGGATCAATCGTTTAACGATATTGATCCATATACAACAGCATACTTAAAAAGTGTAAACTCAGGATCTATACAGATGGATAATGAAGACTGGAGAAAAGAAGTAATTACTATTTTAAGAGGATTTGAAACAGTATCAAATGATATGCTATCAATTAGCGCATCTAATAAGTACAGCAAGCTACATAGTACGATGGTAGAAGCAATGCAAGGATTCTCAGATGCATCTTTTATTATGAAAAACGCATTAACAGCTAAAGATGTAAATGAATTTCAAAAAGGTCATGATTTGATGCAAAAATCAGCTAGAAAATATACAGAAATTTTCCCTTTGTTACGCGAAATCGACGGAAAACAAACTACTACACCAAATATCCCTAATCCAACACCAAAAACAACACCAGTACCTAAAACAGAAGAGCCTGCTGTTCCTAAAGAACAAGTTCCACCATCTACTTATGACCCTAAGAAAGATTCGGCCAACTATGATAAACACGGAAATTATAAACCAGTTGACCAACTGACTCCAGAAGAGATAAAAAAAGAAGCCGAAGAATTCATGACAGATTATTTAAATCGATAAAATATAGATTTTGTTCACTTTTACGATACATTTATGAAACATTCGTATGTTATGTTATATAAGTCCTTTTTTAAAATCATTTTCATTCTGTCAAAAAGTCCTAGCCCCTCTAGGACTTTTTACATTTAGATAAAGAGGTATAACAAATTTCTCAATGTACAACATTACTTAATGTGGTAAAATAATAATTGGATTGGCGTCCAATACATATTATTAAAATTAAGATGGTTCAAGTCGGAGGAAGGCACCTTAGGGTGTCTTTTTTTTATGAAAAAATCCCCACACATTGTGAAGGGATTATCATGCTACGAATATATATAACTAATTATTTAATATATAACGAAGTGCGCCACGTATCTCTTGGATAGTTTATTGAAGTCTTTTGATATTCAAAAGTCCCTTCTTGATGATTTGATGCGTCCCATTTATATTCCCAACCTATAATAGGATTACCACCAATTATTTGTGAACCAATACTTTTTACATCAAATCCATTCATTTTGGCAAAAGGAAACTGTCCATACCCTATTTCTTTTGTGTAAACATATAAGTAACTTCCCCCATGATCTTTAGTTGTACTAAAACTATTAGGGGTAATGTATTCAACTCCACCCAATTGTGATTCTACTTTTACTACACTTAAAGAAGTTAGAGGTGCTGCTGGCCCTGCTGATGCCTCCGATGCCATTCCTAACCCAACTACTGTTGCCACCGCTAATGATGATATCCCCAATGTAACTTTTTTAAACATATAAACATCCCCTTGTTTTATAATAAGTACAAGTTTGATATTAACAGAAAATTATAAGAATATTCCTTATTTTGAAAACGTTAACAAATTCTACTTTTTTAGATATGCAATTTAGCATATTGATTGACATGCAGGATAATTAATCCTCTACTTTCGATATACAAACTATTTTCAAAAGGACCTGCTCAATTAATCCATAAAAACATAAAGTAATTTGAATCCATTAAAATACATGAGTGACTCCTTATTTTTCTCCTACTATTTAAAGGAGGAATTATTATGGGCTTTGGTGGTAGCTGCGGTGGCGGCTGTGGCTTTGCAGGAGGGTTTGCTTTATTAGTTGTATTATTTATTTTATTAATTATTGTTGGAGCTTCTTGCTTCTGCTAAAAACTATGGGAAAAGACACTCTTATTTGGGTGTCTTTTCTTTTTTCTCAATATAAGAGCTATAAAAATATGCTATGGTTTTAATAGAAATTCCCTTTTGTGCAATGAGATAGAAATACCCAACAAAAAACCCACCTATTTCCGTAGGTGGGCCTTATCTTTATTACACAATACCAAATTATACTCTCATTTTTTCATAAACTTTATGCAATTATACATATTCATAAAAATTACACCAAATAAATATTACATATAGTAAAATATAAAATGTGGATACATTCTATAAAGCAGATTCTTTTGAAAGGCGTAACATGTCGATCGTTATAGAAGGTGTGGCGTCACTCTAATACTGATCTCAAATCTCTTGTACTTTATGAACTAACAATCTGGTGTATATAGACGATTCTGTTTTATAGGATGTGTTTACACGTATAACAAAGGGGTAATACGTGTATATTTATATAAAATTAAAGTGGTTCAAGTCGGAGGAAGGCACCTTAGGGTGTCTTTTCTTTATGCATACAAAAGCCTTATCTTCCTATAAAAAAGATAAGTCCTTTATATACTACCTATTATCCGATTCATCAGTTTTATTATAAACACATTTAGCTTCTCCAAAAAGACCATCTGTGTCCCATCCTCTACCATAATGAGCACATCCTAAAGGATTACGATCGTCTCGCATACTTGGATGTGTATTTGGTTCATAGCCAGTATTCACAATACTACCAACAATAAATACGCCTCCAATTACAAATACCACAGCAACGATTAATAGTGTCTTCCCATTAAGACCAGTAACAATGTCGTTTATAACTTCTTTTGCTTCTTGCTGAGTTCCGATTTTTGAAAATAATGGAAAAATAATAGAAGGTTATAAATATGAAAAATAGCACAATTATAAATTTCAGAAAATATTTCTAAAAAGCTTAGTTTCTTAGCTAAAAGTAACAATAATTCAAGTAGAAGTATTATTTTTGAACTTTATAAATATTGAACGAGGGAGAGGAGATATTTTTATGGATTCAAAAACGTATAAAAAGCTACAGGGACTACGTAGATATAAAGAGCCAATTCAAGCCGTATTGAGAACGGTTAAAAGACACGATAAAGACGATCCAGATACTGAATATGCTGAGTTCGCCCTTGAAAACGGAAAGATTATAGGTATTTGTAAAAAAGAGGACTTCTCAGATTATTCTTTTAGAGGTATTACACAATTCACAGGTAATATTTTTAACGTAGTAATTACTCAAATGTCTGATGAACTGGATGGAAATAAAGTTCAGGTTTCAGTAAAAGAAGCAAGTAGACGATCTGCAGATGCTTTAATGCGTGAGTTAATAGAATTGGAACAAGATGAAAGACTGCAAGAGCCAATCTACGAAGCAGAAGTAACTGGATACAACATGAATGCTCAGGTTCCAACTATATTCTTACGCATCAATGGTGCCGAATGTTTCATGAAATTACATGAACTAAACTATGGAAGAGTGTATAAAAACGCTGTGGATCGTTATGCACCTATTGGTGAACGCATCCCAGTTAAGGTTCTACAATTTAATCCAGAGCAACGATTAATCCACGTTTCTAGAAAAGCAGCAGTGGAAAACCCTTATCAGTTATTATCTGAATTAGCTGAAGGAGATACAATTGTAGGAAGGGTAGTAAATGTTGACCCGCGTTTTGGAGTTTTTGTTGAATTGGACCAAGGCTGCACAATTAAAGGAATTGTCCCTAAAACAATCGAACAGCCAGTATTGGATGAAGTAGTAAGTATGAGAATTGTGAATGTGGATGTAGAAAAAGAGCGAGGGTCGGGGGTTATCTTCAAGTTTCCTTTTGGACGCAAAAAAGTTAACGACCCAACGGCATTTTTATATAACTAATGAGTGCGCCGCAGGTTTCCGTACAAGAGAATGGAAAGGCGGTTCAATATTGGCTTAATAGGGATCAATCTTTATCACTTTGGGATGACCCCTCTTTGCAGGGGGGACCAATTCTTCCAGATAAATTCAAACCACTCACAGATTTACGTAGTATTTATGACAGAATTAATTCAGGTTTTATAAATGAAAAAGATAATTTAATACTAAAGCTTATTTGGGATTCATTAGCGATTACTGAAGCTCAAATTAAGAATTTTGTGGAATCTAAAATTAGTAGGTCACAGGTTTCAGAATCGCTGAAAAAACTGGTACTGTATGGATTTGTTAGTAGATGGGAGATAAAATCGGAGCTATTTCCGGATCAGCCCAAAACCTCTGCTCCAATCACTTTAAATACTGCTGGTCATTTGATGATGTGGGCTTATCATAACCGTAATACAAACTATTCTTTAAAGCCAGAACAGTGGTTAAGGCTTGGAGTAGCAGGGGTACAAAGATTTGTCACTATGAATCAAATAAAATATGAGTTTGCAGTAGGCCAACAGCTATTAAAAAACTGGTGCTGGTATCCAAGGCTAAAAGGTACTGGTAATGGATATAATCCAATTGCTGTTGGGGAAATTAAAACTCCGATTGGAAATCAAAACTTCATATTTGAAAGGGTACAACAAGGTCAGCGATATGCACAACATTTAAAATCGCGATTGAAAATTTGGGAAGATCAGATTCAAAATGGACCAGATAATTTATTGAATTTCGAAAATACGAAGAGTTTACCAGGTATTTTTATTTTATCTATATCAAATCTCGCTTTAGCAGAACATGTTAGAAAGGAGCTAATGTTAGACTTACGAAAGATTCCTATAATGCTCATAATAGACGAATGTATTCACAGTGAGGGATTCGCAAAATCTTTTTATATTTCAACTCAAAACGGAATTCAGCAAGCACCATTACCATTTTTAAGATAACAAGAGCTGCTTCAGGTAAATATGCTGAAGCAGCTCTTTTAGTTAAAAGGTAAAGTAGATAACAGTCATTTATAGTGTACTAAATAAGATGAAGATGAATGAACTGAATGATTTAAATCGAGGTCAAAAATGATTAGTAAGATACAAATATAAAACTAACTTTGAAGATTGGCAGTTAGAGTTAAGTGCCGATGAAGAAGAATTATATTATTTTGAAGAAGCAAAACCAAAAAAGGAACCTATAGAATTTGCAATTTATATTTAATATAGGAATTGTTTAACAGGAAAGGCGGTAGTGAAAAGCATTGAAAAAAACAGTTGTAGTAAAGGGAATTACTGTTTTATATGGTTATAGATATGTATCACCACGTTGAAAATATTTTAACTTTTAAACAAAATAAACAACAAGGGGTAGATAAAATGGGGAAATATGTGAAAGACCAAAAGGTAGTTGCCTATACACTATTAGGATTAGAACCTTGTACAGTTGTAAGAGTTGGTTGGATTTTTATTACGGTAAGAGAAGAAGAAACGGGTCATCTATATTCTGTTAGAAAAAGTAAAATGACACCTATAGAGGAAGAGGAACACTATCTTGTAGAAGAAAGTATTGATGATGAAGGGTTATTCGGTATAGGTAGATTGTTTGCTAAAATAGAAGCAGAAGACATGGAAGTTGCAAAGAAATCATTTGAAGAGAATGAAGACTTCCCTAAATACGAAGATTTCCATAAACCATCAGAAGGGAAACTGTATGGTGGAGAGTACTATACTACAATTAAAACAGGTAAAGAGTTACTAGAACAATACTTTAATCGAGAAGAGCTAGAACGTAATGGTACTAATTAAATTAGATGTGTAAACAGTTAAAGGTCAAATCTTATTTATGTTAGGTATATAGACTAAGAAAATTTATATTTGTTTTTTGGGAGGACAAAATAATGGATTTGGTAAACAAATTTTTAAACGGTTTGAAAGCAGCGTTATCAACAGATGATCTCGAAGCACTAAATAAAGCATACGGTGCTACAAAAGGAGATATTGATATATTAAGGACGAAATATCCAAATTGTCCAGAATCATTAATCACTTTACTTGAAAATATCGATGGTACATATTGGCGGAAATATGGAGAAAACGAAGTCACGGTATGTATTTTAGGTTCAGATGTTGAAGAGTATCCATATTATTTGCTTTCTACACAGGAGATGATTGAAAGTTCAAAAGAAGAAGAAGACGTCTCCTATCTTTTAGAATACCAAGATGACGAGGATGCTGTTGACTCCAAGATAAATCCAGAAGGACTTCTCCCTGGCACGTATATTCACTTTTCAGATTGTATGAACAACGGTGGAACATCAAAGCTGTATATTGATTTTAACCCTTCTGATGAAGGTGTATGTGGTCAAATCATTCGTTTTTTACATGATCCTGATGAATATGAAGTGATTGCAAACAGCTTTGATGAGTATTTACAGAATCTTATTGATGGTAATTTTAATTTTCTAGACGAAGAAGAATCTTAATAATGTGTGAAGAATTTTACTCAAATATTGGAGGAGATTGCGATGAATCAAGATCCAATTTTACAAAAGGAAATAAATAAAGGGGAAAATATGAGCTATGATTCTTCTTTCCGAACAGCATATGAAGCTCGAGAGAAATTACTTCTAGATGAACAAGCTAAGTTAGCGCATGCAGAACAAGAGGGCATGGAAAAAGGAATTGAGCAAGGTAAGATGCAGATAATCCGAGGGATGTATGAAGTTGGTGTACCGCTTGAAACTATTGCAAAAGCAAGTAAGTTGAGTGTGAAGGAAATAGAACGTATCTTAAATCTAAAATAAATATATGTGAGTATATAGAACTCATGAGTAGAAAAAAATAGACGTTCGTTATCATAGTACGTTTAATGGGAAAGCATTGCTGAAGATTTTGGCAGTGCTTTTTCTTAATCAATTTTTTGATGTTTTTCATGCTGCTCACAATTATATAAAAAATTCGAAAGAAGAACGTGAAATGTATTCACGATTAATAAATATGATGCAAATCTAATGTAATGTTGAGAACAGAATTCTTTAGTAATTCAATATGTTTTTTAATGATTCTTCTCCCTGAGATTTTGTAGGAAGAAAATACAAAAATGTTTACTATAAGGTCTCAATATATGAGGTTTTTTATATGTGTAAAGTTACTTTCCAAAAAGAATAGTTAACTTAAGGAGCCCTTCTCAAACTTGAACCGTCTTAATTTTATTATATGTATTGAATTCTCATCCACATCTTATTTTCCCGCGTTATGTAATGATGGTCAGTGAGAAAAAAGGTACTCTTTCGAGTACCTTTTTTCTATTCTACTTTTAACTTAATTTCTTTACCCGTCATACCACCACTAGCTTTTAAGAAAATTCCTTCAGCATCTTTTGGTATATCAAATACAATTTTACCTGTTTGTGTTAGACCAGGATTCAATTGTTTTAAGAAGAAGTCAGTTTTTCCACCGTTAGCTAAGTCAAAAGATGTTTGACCTTGTGTTGAATATGTAAATTCGCGACCTTTACTATCTACTAATTTAAAGCTGTTAGCATCAACAGTGATAGCGTCTTTTTGATTATTAGTAAGTGTAACTTCTAAAATTTTAAATACACCTTGTGCTTGTTCTTTTGTATATTCATTGCCCACAGAATCTACTGTTTCCATAGACCCTACAGCGATTTTTACATCAGAAGATACACCTTCTTTTGATACTGCTTTAGTGTCTGTTGAAGTTGTTTCTGTTGAATCTCCGCCACCAGCAACCATAGCAATTATTCCGATTACAAATAAAGCTATAATGCCTAGGCATCCAAACTTAAATATTTTTCCCACGTTTGTTCCTCCAATTATGTAAAATTTAAGATTGCAACATTAATAATAACACATTATATATATTTATATTGTCATATTATGTAGAATGGAAATAAAAAGATAGTTTGGAAGTTTCAGATTTCATTTTTGTTCTATGACCTATCTTTCCCCGTATTTCGTCTGTATCTCATATTCATAAAGGTAAATGCGCTATAGCCAAAAATTTTCATCTATTTTTGGTAATTGATTCATGTAAAATTTGTTTGTTGGTACATAACTTCATCTGTTTTTAATATTGTGTTATTAGGATATATGAGTGAAAATATTTATGTATATGGGTTTTGTCAATCAGGATGATTGATAAAGTATTGAGAATTACTGGACTGTCTGGCCAAATTTATGAATTTAAACAAATGCATTATTAAAAAAGGAACTCTTATGGAAAGATAAGGGTTCTTTAAAAAATGTTGTATTTGAAACCCTTGATGTTTCACAAAAATATTACGTATATGTAATATAATGAGTCAATGAAAATAATAAAGGTGCATATAATCTATATTTTAATTAGTTCAGCCCCTTGGAGGGCGCTCCAAGGGGCTGAGATTCGAGAATTTTTAAACTCTTGTTAATTTATATGAGAACTCCGTGAACTACTCGCCACTTAGCAAAGCTTGAAGTGGGAGCTTCTCAGTTCCACGACGAAAGTAACCTTTCGTCTCCCTGAGCGTTACTTCGGGGTGTTCCACCCCTAGATGTCCAACGCATGGATGCTCTGTTGGTACGGTTGATATTTTATGCAGGAACCGAATGGCTTGGTTTTCGCACTCTATTTTCTTCCTGCAACCTTCTATACCAAGTTATCAAAGAACTTCATATAGCAAGTTTATCAAAAGTTTTTGGCTATGCCAAACCGAAAGTCATCTCCCACCTATCGTAGGGCTACGCCCTTCACACGCTTGAGGAAGGAGAATTCTTTCGGGGAATACGTTAAAGAGTACCTATGCAAATTTAACACTCAACCATATATTTTTGAAACTATATATAGAGATTTATATGTTAGTAGGTATCATGTTGCGTAACCATAATTGGTGAGAGAAGGTGAGGGGACAAAAGAAGTACTGACTGGACCTACGGAGTATAAATGAGAAGATTCTTGGTTTTCTCCCAACCACCAAACATAAAGCGATTAGTTAAGAAAGATAGAAAGTTATATGATGCAGGTGCTTTTTTTAGTTATATAGAAATTATACATTAAACATACTTAAGGAGTCATTTAAGTATAAAGATAATTGATAATCATACAATGATATGGAAAGGTCTTTTCGAACATGTTAGTTAATTCAAAGTATATGTATTATTTGGAACCTGTGCGAGGGTGCTTTTTTAATTCACATTATTATAAGGACAAGCATATTATGTAATAGGACGAGTTCCTCGTGTCCTATTCAATGCTCAGGATAACCCCGATTCACATTGAGAGCACCGGTAGCGGGGGTGCTCTCTTTTTATTGAAAAATATATTTAAATGTATATAATATGATTATTAAATTTATTTTTCAATATAAGGGGTACAAATTCGATGCGACGTAAAGAGGATTTGTTAAAACAATGGAAGGTGGATCTGCAAGCTGTTCAAGAAGAAAAGAGGATGAAGAAGAAAGCTAAGAATAAAAAATATAGCATTCCTGGTAATACAGCGGGATTCATGAATGGAAAGAATACTTATCGTAAAGAGAATGGGGTATGGAAACAAAGAAGTAAATGACGTGAAGGTAAATAAGTTTAGTTAAGTTTATAGCAAGTATTGTAGGCGCTTCCGTGATCTGGTTGGCGTCTTGTTTGTTGTTAAGGAAAAATAACAAAATCAAAGAATATAAGTACGGGATTAGGAGAAAAAATAATAGTCTTGTCGTTTGCTATAACCTACTAGGAAAAAGATAATAGACAAGTAGTGAGAGGGAATTCCCATTCCCGATTGAAATAATATTGCGAAATCCAAATGCCGTATAAGAAATATTAAGATTATAAATGAAAAAAGAAACATGCTAGTGTTCCAAAAACATAAGTTTTTAAGATTCTACCAGGATATGAATTGCAGGTACATCCCCGTATCGGTATGACGTGGAATATAATGTTCTTGGAACGATAGACAGTAGTTGTCACGGAGAAGTCGGAGTGTTAGTTGTAAACAATGAAGTGCCTAAAGAGGAAAATTATGCAAGATCATGAAATTGAAAGAGGTACTCGTATTGCTAAAGGCGACATAGCTTCGGTGGAAAAAGCTCATTTATAGAAAAAAAGAATGAGGAAAGTGGATTGGATTATTAGCTAAATCCAACCATAATCATTTCTTCATTTTTTATTTCAATATCATAAGCAACCCAATTATTATATAGAAATACAAATTCAATGACTTGAATTCAATGTTTTGTTACGCTATAAATAGCTTGATTTGTTTTTGACTTAAACATATTAAGAGTACTTAATAATTTTTAGGAGGCTTTTTTGAATGAAGTTATGTAAGGCGAAAACCTGGTTACCATTATCTGCTGCAATGATTACAGTAGTATCAAATCCAATAGGGACTGCGGCTTCAACGGTTTATACGGTTCAAAAGAATGATACCCTAGAAGCGATAGGTAAACAATATGAGGTGTCCGTACAATCACTTAAACAAGAAAACAATAAAGCAAATGATCAAATTAATATTGGAGAACGTTTAACAATTCCAGTATCATCAACTGCAAACAAATATTTTCAAAAAACTAATTCAACAGTTTCAACTAATACATATCAAGCAATTTACCAGGTGAAAAGCGGGGATACATTAAGTTCTATATCACAACAATATAAGGTTTCAATACAGTCCATAAAACAAAACAATAACGTAGAAGAAAATCATATTTTTGTCGGTCAGCACTTAAAGATTGATACTGGTATTTCATTACAAGAAGTGGATTTAATGGCTCGATTAGTAAATGCAGAAGCAGGGGGAGAACCGCATGCAGGAAAGGTTGCAGTTGCAAAGGTAGTATTAAATCGTACTAACGCAAATGGTTTTCCAAATACAATTACAGGCGTAATTTATGAACCCATTAAAAATGGTTATGCATTTACTCCTGTTACAGACGGTAGAATTAATCAGCCTGCTACACAGGAAGCAAGAATGGCAGTAGAAGAGGCTCTCACTTCAAAAGGAACAAATTCTGATTGGCTTTATTTCTACAATCCAAAAACCTCGACTGATAAATGGATTACAACACGTCAAACCGTTGCACAAATTGGGAACCATTTGTTTGCTAAATAAAATAATCGTACATTAATAGGTTTCCAATGAGATAAGGAGAGGTTATTTTTGCGTGTAGTTCATTCACTATTAGCAATATTAGCTGTTATATTTTTAATTTGTGGTGTTATTATTCACGAGTATGTATTGGTTTTTTTAGTAGGGATTTGTTGCATGGTGATAGTAAGTTTTATAATTTCCAGTATACGTAATTGGAAAGAGAATAGAAAGCGTATTTCTATCGTGTATTTTACTTGTGTATTAATATTATTGCTATTGACAATATATCTTTTGTTTGTCACTTTTTATACACGTTCTTTGGAATTTTAGCACTTTTATATAAGCTAACATGGCACAAAAATCAAAAAGAATGATGAATTCTTCAAAAAATAATCAGCTCGGTTTAACGAGCTGATTATTACATCCAGAAATCCTCAAAGTCTACGCTGTAACCTTTTCTTTTTAAGGCCCTAATTAATTTTTGGCCATTCCCTAATGAAGGTTTGTATGTATTTGAACGAGAAATACGACTAATTGTATTTTGATTTACTCCACTCCATTCCTTTAATTCGGTTTGAGTAATACTATTTCTTTTTAAAAATTTACCAAACCTTGATAATGGTTTCCCCAAGCCAAACATTGTGAACACTCCTATTCATAAATTCTCTATTAATCACATCTTTACCAAAGCATGATTTTTTTAAACAAAAGTGTTAATAATGTACAAGCCCCACGCAATATGATGTATCAAGGTAGCCACTCTGGTATTTAGCAAACTTATTACCAAATTAGATACCAAATCAACCAGCCTATGTACTAGAAAGGTATCTACCAAGTTAACAGTCAAGATAGTGCTATCAAGGTAATAGGCACATAAACCCTATATTTTATCTAGTTTGTTCATTTTGTTTATAGAGGAGGGCAATTAAATGCGTGGTAGGAAGGAAACAATTTCTTTTCGTGAGTGTATGAATCGATCTTACGAAGAGAAAGAAAAGAAAATACGTAAATACAATTCAGTTAGTCCTTTCGCATTTCTTCATATGTCGGATCAGGTACTACATACTTACATTGCATTAGGAGTAATGGGAACGGTTTTAATAGGGGCAGTCATATTAGAAAAATATTTAGTGCGACATGACCATATATCAGCAGCTAAATTTATAAGTGAAGGTATTTATTACGGCATGCGAATAGGTGGAGTTTGTTTGATTGGGTATGTATTTATTCGCATCCTAATCATGTTTTAGGGGGAAGTATATGAGAATGATAAAGAATTGGCTTCATGCAAAAAGGTTAAGGAATCAACTTATAGAGGTATTTGGAAAAGCAGGTCTATATACGGAACATCAAACACGCGGGGGAAAAGTGCCTATTTATCCAAAGATATATAATATATCTTCTTCAGCGGAAAGCGTGAGGTATGTATTTACCATACCAAACGGATTAGATCCACAGAAGATTGAAAAGAAGTGGTTTTGTTTTCAGCAAATATTAGGACGGAATATTACGATTGAAGGGGATGTGAAAAAGTTTGTCCTACATGTATTTCATTCGAATGCTGGGCTAAAGCCGTATACTTATTGTTATGGAGAATGGCAGCCTCAATTAAAAGGTTACGGTTTACCTGTTGTGGTAGGCAGGGACCAATACGGAAAAATAATTGCGTACGATATGATTGGTTCCAATTCACCGCACTTATTAATCGCAGGAGAAACGGGAAGTGGGAAAAGTAGTATGGTACGTGTTGTACTATCCACACTCATTCAATATATGTCTCCTGAAAAGTTGCATTTGTATCTTGGTGACTTAAAAAACTCTGAATTTCATTTTTTACGTAGAGTGAAGCATGTAAAAGAAGTTTGTATGGAAGAAATCGAAATGAAAATAATGCTCCAAAATTTATGGAAGGAAATCAGGGAACGAAGAAAACTTATGGAAGAATATGAAGTTGATCATATTGATACGTACAACAAATTAAATCCAAATCATCAAAAGCCATATATCCTACTTGCTATTGATGAAGTGGCTATGCTTAAAGATGAAAAAGAGTGTATGGCTACGATTGAAAAGATTTCAGCAGTCGGGCGATCACTTGGGGTTTTTCTTTTGCTTAGTATGCAGAGGCCAGATGCCAAGGTGTTAGATGGTAAGTTAAAACTTAATATGACTGTAAGAATGGGCTTTAAATGTGATAGTGTGATTAATAGTAATATTATGGGTACTCCTGGTTCAGAGTATTTAGAGCGAACTGGACAAATGATTTTTAAACGCAATGGATTAAAGAAAGTGCAAGCTCCTTATTTGGAATTAAGTAAGGCGAAACAAATTGTTGAACCATATCTCATGTCTAAAGGGGAGAAGATACTCAAAAATTCATTGCAAGAAGAAATTCCTTTATTTGGGGTGTTAGATGATGAAGAGTAGAGATAAAGGAATTCTGAATGATTTGAAGCAATTTAGATGTATGTCCCGAGATGATATTATTGATTTGCATTTTCAAGGCTTAAAGAATGCGATAACCTGCTGTAATACGGTTATGAAACGATTAAGAAGAGACGGTCATGTTGATGCTAACGTATTGCAACACCCATACATTTATTTTCCGCAACCTAGTTCTATCAGAAAAACCAGTCAAAAAATCCCTCATTTCCTTGGTATTGTGGACGTATACAAACAACTTGTTCATTATGAAAATCCTAAGTTATTCAAAGTGGAACCAAAGTATGGGAAGGAATATATGGAGCCGGATGCTTTTACTATATGGCGTAGGTCGCCATTCTTTATTGAAGTTCAAAAGTCAGTGTACAGTAAAAAGATAATGCAAGATAAGATATATAGATATGAGTTATACTACCATAGCCAAGAATGGCATAATGAACCTTGGCAACCGAGAACTTCTAAATTCTTTCCTTCAATTCTTATCATTACCGATAAATATTACGACGTTCAATCTTCTTATTTCCTTATATTTCAGGCGAATTCTATAGAGAGTTTTATGAATAATTTAATAGTGAAATCATAAAGAAAGCCTGCATAGTGCAGAGCTTTTTTCCTTTCAATAATGTATTAAGTCATGTGTGATGATCGTTAGACGGCAATAAATGCGAAGAGTGAATTTGAAGCAAGTTATGAAATAGTAAAAAAATGAAGAAAGTAATCGTTTAAATAATTTTTAATGGTTACGCGAATATCTCATTTATAAACATTGATATAGGTAACTTTATTATCTTTCGAAAATGTAATGTTGACGTAAGGTTTTTGAATTTCTCTTCAACCGAAAACAGATTAAGATTACAGTAGCATAGAAAATTAATGAGGTGAACAATGTGAAAAAATATATGGCAATTTTTAGCCTTTTAGTTGTATTTGCAAGTCTACTAGTTGGATGTGATATTAATCGTATGGGTAAAGATGAATATTACGTCCAAATTACAATGGATGGAAAAGAGGGAGTTTCAAAATCTATGGATGGTAAAGTGATGGGAAAGGAGTATGAATATACATTATCGGGTTTTGATAAGGAAGGTAAAGAAAAAGAGTTACAATTTATGGCACAAAAGAATCTTCGTAAAGAAGCATTCCTACGTGTATATCATTCAGATAAAAAAGGTGTAACAGCTTGGGAGGAAGTGCAGGAAGACGAGCTTCCTAAGAAAGCAAAAGAAAAACTAGGTGTGAAATAATCATTTATTTGTGATGGTGGATTCTCCTACGTGGAGGGTTCGCCGTTTTTTATTATATGTTATTTTGTAGTTTTTTATATAAAGCATATTGAAAAAATAAGGTAAATCTTCCGGAATGAGATCTCCATAATTAATAATTTGTACGTTAACCTTTCCGTTATTACTAAATCCATTTATATCAACAATTTGTCCCACATATCCCGTTGTACCAATATCTTTTAAAGTACGTATAAAAAATGCCCTTTATCTTATCTTTATCTTATCTTTACCTTATCTTTAAACTTTTATATTAAACTTAAAACCTTAAAGTATTGATGTTTGAGTCTAAAGAGGGCGGGAGATAGATGTCCATTACATAGTTTGTAAATAACCAATTACCTTTGAAAAATTGAATTTTTTATACGAGGAGGAATATATGAAGGATACAAGTAAAAAACAAATTATAAAAGTGTTCCTTATTAGTATTTTGGGCTTAGGAATTATACTTGGAATGCTATATTTTAATCATAAAACTAATATTCAACAAAATAAAGCGCTAGCCACCGAAAAACGTGTATTGCAATATGAATCTACCTTGAAAAAAGAATTAGAAAAATATAATTTAGGAGAGAAAACAGCAGTTTTATTAGGAATTATGTACCAAGAGAGTAGAGGTGAGGGAAACGATCCTATGCAGTCATCCGAATCACTTGGATTAAAGCCAAATGAAATTCAAGAGACAAGCTTGAGCATTGAACAAGGAGTAAAACACTTTGCTAAAATGTACAAATATGGAACGGACAAGGATGTTAGCATGGATACAATTATTCAAAGCTATAATATGGGGCCAGGGTATATTGATTTTGTTGCTAGTCAAGAAGTTAAACAACACTCGGAGGATTCAGCCAAAAAGTTTTCTAAGATGAAAGTTGATCAAAATCCAGCGATGTATACTTGTGGTGGAAATAAAAATAATTTTAGGTATCCATATTGTTATGGTGATTTCACATATGCCACAAAGGTAAATGAAAAAACAAAATTTATTGAAGAACTTCTTCGAAATGTACATGCCTCTTCTAAATAAGCTGTAAAATGATACTGTCAGTTATCAACAATAAAATATTAGAATGTAACTTATACTTTAAATAATTCTTTTTTGCTTATATTTTTGTTATGCTCTGATGCAGGATTCTTATAATAGGGGTCACGCAATATAGCTATCAGGCTAACAATACAAAATATTCCCTAAAATAAAAAAAGACGTTATTCTTTCTGAGAAATCATTGGAAAAAATAACGTCTTTTTATCGATGTGAAGGTATCCTATATAAAAAATTTCAATCTTATTTCAATAAGGTGAAATAAGATTGAGACTCTTTTGTTATTTACTTTATGGATAATGGAATGGTAATTAAAAATTGTACGCCTTGTTTTGTATTACTCATAGAATACGTGATAAAAAGGGATTCTAAAATTTGTTTTACAATATATAACCCTAAGCCACTCCCTCCTGTATTTCGATTTCTTGACTTTTCGATTCGATAAAATGGTTTGAAAATATGTTGTATTTCTTCTTCTTTTATTTTGACACCTGTATTGATAACTCGTATTTGGATGTTGTTTTGTTTAGAATCCTTTGTTAACTTTATATAGACTTTTTCGTTATAAGGTGAATACATAATCGCATTATGAATGATGTTTTTACAAGCTTTTTCTAAAAGAACATAATCCGTATAAACAAAAATGTCAGAATCGACTTCTTTTATTATTTGAATGCCTTTTTGAGAAGCAAAAAATTCGAGTTTTTTTGTGATTGTATCTATTGATTTCGAAAGATTTACTTCTTCCACTTGAAGTTTAAAGGTATGTTGTTCTAATCTTGACATGCTTAAAATTTCGCGAACTAGCTGTTCCAGATTTTCGATTATTTGGAAATTTTTATTTAAATATTGGTCGCGATTTTGATAAGGACCGATATTATATATCATCCCTTCTAAGTATCCTTTCATAACAGTAAGAGGAGTTTTTAATTCATGTGCTACAATAGCAAAGAATTCCCTTCGCTTTGTTTCTATTTCTCTTTCTTTTTCAATATCACTTTTTAATTGCTGATTAGCTTTTTGTAAATCAAAAATTGCCTGTTGTAAATTTATAGACATATCATTCAAGCTATTGGACAATTCCCCTAATTCATCCATAGAGCGAACCTCAATTTTTTCGGAGAAATCCAAGTTTGCCATCTTTTGTGCACCTTTATTAATATAAATAAGTGGTTTAGTAATAAACCTTGAATAGAGATAAGCACTTCCTAAACCAATAACTAGTACAATGATACTAATATAGGGTAGAAAACGTACTAAGACCTGTGAAGCTTCATCAATCGGCTGAAATGTTGCGAACACCACAAGCGTTAAGTTAACATCTTGGAATTGTATTGGCTTGCTAACCTCATATGAATTACGAGGATTATCTAAACTCCTTGCTGGTACTGTTTTAACAAAACCTTTTGCTTGAGTACCGCCTTGAATAGTACCCTCTTGAATAGTACTTTGAAGAAAAGCAATAGAAGGAGAATAAATAAGTCTTCCCTCATTATTTTGAAGGTAGATTACCGCATTATTTTTTTGTGCGTATTCATCAACAAGTGGTATTGCATTTTGAAGCGTAAGATCTTTAGATTTATCAATTATTTCTTCGATTCCCGTTTGAAGCTGATCTGTTTTGTATTGCTCATAAAATTTAGGGAGAAAGAAGTATAAAGTTACATAAATCAAGGTTGCAAAGGCTAATAAAATGAGGGATGTAGTCATAAAGAGTTTATAGGTAATTCTCTTCATCTTCATGATTTCTACAATCTTATTCATCAATTTTATAACCAATGCCCTTTACTGTTTTAATATAGGGTATATCTAATTTTTTTCGTATGTTTTTCATATGCGTATCAATCATTCGTGTGTCCCCGGCATACTCATATCCCCAAATTTTTTCTACAATATTATCTCTTGTGAGTACCTTTTTTTCATTTTGAAGTAGTAGTTGCAAAATTTCAAATTCTTTTGTCGTTAGGGGAACCTCGACTTTATTTACATATACTTTATATGCATCGCCATCGACATGTAGTTCTCTAAATACAAAATGATTATCCGTACTTTGATTATTACTTCTTCTCAGTACCGCTTCGACTCGTCTCATCAAAACATGAAAAGAAAAAGGTTTTGTAATATAATCATCGATTCCAAGATCAAATCCTTTCATTTGATCTTGTTCTTCTTCTAACGCAGTTAGCATAATAATTGGTATATTTGACTGACTTCGAATCATTTTGGCAACTTCAAATCCATTCAGGTTTGGCATCATCACATCGAGAAGAATTAAATCGAAGGACTGCTTATTAAATTGTTTCATGCCCTCTAATCCGTCGGATGCAACTATAACTTTATACTGTTGTGTCATTAAAAATTGTTTGATTAATTCTTGTATTTCTTGATCATCTTCTACCACCAGAATGTGATAGTTCTTCATAATATCACCTCTTGTAGTCATTATAACCTTCTAATCTGGAGTTGATGTGGAGACGTATTAGAAACACTATAAAAACTTCACAAGAAAACTACATGTATTTCAGATTAGCTCCAGATGCATGAGATAGGTTATATACATAACAAGACAGAGGGAGGTAATTAAGATGTCACTAGAAGCAAACATCATTCTTTCTTTATTAGATGTACAACTGTGGATAGCTCCTCATTCGAATAATAGACGCATAAAAGAGAAATAACAAAAATTGAAACCAGCATCGTGCTTAAACAAATACACAAGTGTAAATAAAAGAAAGCTATATAAGTCTAGTGAATAAAAATAGGGAGGATCAAATTGATTCTCTCTATTTTTGTATTCCATAATTAGGTACTGAAAGTCTTTACTATAACTCTAGATTAACTCCATATAGAATACAGATTAAGTTTGTATGATACATGTACCAAATAGAAAGGAATGATACATGATGTTGACGACTTACACAATCTATCAAATTTTATCCCTTCCTTCTTATTTACACACAAACCTATTACCATCCATTCTTACGAGAATGCTAGGATCTAAGTTTATAACAAAAGAATAAATAGGATAATGGATGTTTATTGTCCCTTGTTTCCACTTTTTGCAAAACACCTGTATAAACGCGCATGCTACTTTGTACATTGATTACACTATTTGTTGAGAGCCGAATAGGCTCTTTTTTTTAGAAACAAGTTCGAAGTGTGTTTGAATATCGTTATACATATATTCATAGGAAATTTCAAATATAATGTTACCCCTACGAAAAAACAGTTGATTTATGTTTAAACCATGCCCAAAGGTAAAATTTTCTTTTTTTGAAATGATGATTCTTAAATATTACATTCATACATCGTATTTCAAATATCAAGATAAAAATATTCAATTGTAAATTAAAGGAGAAAGGGATGTTCACAATGGGATACTATGATACAAATCAAACAGAAAGCAATAGGAATAAAGCCTATAAAAAAACAGGGTATTTTTTCACAGGAATAATTGGTGCAGTGATTGGTGCAATTACCATTGGATTGACCACGCCTTATATAAATGAAATCAAAGGAAGTGCAGGTCAATCTCCTAAGCATAACGAAGTAAATCAGGCTACGCCGATCTCTTACAAACCAGAAGATGTGAGCAATCCTCAAAATATGATTGAATCTGCAAAAGAAGTTGTCGTAGGTGTCATTAACTATAAACAAAATGCAGATTTATTTAATACGCAAGACCAATCAGAAGAAGCTGGTTCGGGGTCGGGGGTCATATATAAAAAAACTGGCAATAAGGCTTTTATTGTTACAAATAATCATGTGATAGACGGTGCGAATAAAGTAGAAGTGAAATTGAATAATGGTAAAAAGGTTCCCGCTAAAGTAGTAGGGACAGATCCATTATTAGATTTAGCGGTATTAGAAATTGACGGGATAGATGTAAAAAGAGTCGCAAAACTTGGAGACTCAGAAAAAATTCGTACAGGGGAAACGGTAATAGCCATTGGGAATCCATTAGGACTAGAAGGTAGTGTAACAAAGGGGATTATTAGTAGCAAGGAACGAGAAATACCTGTTAGTACCCTCGGAAATCAACAAGTGGATTGGCAAGCACAGGTAATTCAAACAGATGCAGCTATTAATCCTGGGAATAGTGGAGGAGCTTTGTTTAATGAACAGGGTGAAGTCATTGGAATTAATTCGAGTAAAATTGCACAACAAGCTGTTGAAGGAATTGGATTTGCAATTCCGATTCATATAGCCAAAATGATCCTAGAGTCTCTTGAGAAAGATGGGACAGTTAAACGTCCGATGATGGGTGTACAGTTATTAGATGTGGAGAAACTGACAGATTCTGCACGCCATCAATTAAAATTACCAAAAGAGATATCGAATGGTGCAGTATTGAGGAATATCTCAAACCAATCACCAGCAGAAAAAGGTGGATTACAACAATATGATGTTGTGATTGCATTAGATGGACAAAAAATAGAAAATGTCGTTCAATTCCGTAAATATTTATATGAAAAGAAAAAATTGGGGGATACAATTAAAGTAACAGTTTATCGAAATGGTGAAAAACTAACAAAAAACGTGGAATTAACGGATTAAATAAGTGACGCTTAAAAATATAGCCACCTTTGGGTGGTTTTTTTATATGTGCTTTTTGTGTGGGTACTAGATAGATTAGGAGTGGTAAATGTAATGAACCAAAAAGAATGCCCACATTGATATTCCATACAGGAGGTTAATTTGCCAGCTATAGAATCTCACCCTGTACTGTATGGGTCAAAAATAAAAGGAGTTATCCCTTGTTTGAATTCCTTCCTCTAGTTAATCAATCGGTGACCGTATTTATTTTATATTTATTATTATTCCGTTTGTCCTCATTCCACAATAAATGGACTGATTCCTTACTAATGTTCAAAATTGATTACGTATTTTAATTTGTGTTCCAGTTTCTCTTACTATATTAATGAATCACTACATATAAACTCCAGATAAGCCCTAATATCTTTAGATAATCTACTGAATATCTTCATATAAACTCCAGATAGTGTATTTAGAATAACAACTATCAAGGAGGTTAGGAAAAATGAATTTTATAAAACGTGCAATTCTCAGTATGAAAAAAAGAATAGGAACATCATTAATTTTGGTGGCGGTCTTTCTGATTGTTACAAACTTAGTGCTGGCAGGATTTGCAATCCAAAATGCATCAAAAAAAGCTGCGGATGCAGCAAGAAAAAAATTAGGTGCAGATGTCACTTTAGGTCTTGATTTTGATAAATTAGGTCAACAAGCTAGGGAAACTGGAGAGATGCCTAAACCACCAAAGCTTAACTCAAAAGAAGCAGATCAATTAGCTAAGTCCAAGTTTGTAAAAGATTATAATTACATAACCAATACTTTCGGAATTTCGGATGGATTTAAACTAGTAGGTGCTTCAGAAGGAGAAGACGAAGGAAAAGGTAGAGTTGGAATGGTGGCAGCAGCGGGTGGATCAGGTTCGGGCTCAGAAATAGATATGAATTCTTCTCTTTTAATAGAAGGAGTTCGTAAAACTGTATTACAAGAAACTTTTAAAAATGGAAAAAGTAAAATCATTGATGGGAAACCAATTACAGAAAAGATGAAAGATCAGAATGTAACTTTAATGGAAAAACGATTAGCGGAACAAAACAATTTGAAAGTAGGAGATAAGATTAAAATTCAATCAGGGGATAAGAAGCAAACTCTTGAATTTGAAATTATTGGTATTTATGAAACGAATGAGCAACCAATGGGTCAGCATGCTCCTCCTATGATGGATCCAGCTAATAAGCTATATATGCCTTACTCTACTTTAAAAAAATTAGAAACCGATGACGGTATGGGTAATAGTATTCAAGCCGTGTACTTCTTGAACGATCCACAATACATTGATGGATTTAAAAAAGAAGCAAAAAAATCTGATATTGATTTTAATTATTTTAAGTTAGATGCACATGATTCATTGTACAAACAAATGATTGGTCCTATCGAAAATATCGCTTCTACTTCTCAAATGATTATCTATATGGTATCTATTGCAGGTGCAATTATCTTAGGATTAATTATTATGTTATCGATTAAAGCACGTCGTAAGGAAATGGGAATTTTATTGTCCATTGGAGAGAAAAAATGGAAATTGATGGCACAGTTCGTAGTAGAAGTAGTATGTATCGCTATTTTAGCATTTGGATTATCTCTAACAACAGGAGCTAAAGTTTCTCAATTCGTAGGGGATAATTTACTTTCGAGTGAAGTTACTACAGCAGGTGAAGAAACAGACACTTCACAAAATGGAACTGTAATGGTGGCTGGACCAGGCGGAACTGTACAAAATCCAAAAGAGGATCCAATAGATAAAATTAATGTAAGTGTAACAGGAGAAGACGTAGGAAAAATGGGAGGGATTGGACTAGCTATTGCTATATTAGCAACGCTTCTTCCGGCATTATCTATTCTACGCTTAAATCCAAAACAAATTCTTTTAAAAGATGAATAAGGAGGCTCGATATGGAGACAATTTTACAATTTAAAAACTTAGATTATTATTATGAAAGTAACGGAAAAAAAGTAACGATACTAGATAATGTGAATTTTTCTTTTCAAAAAGGGCATTTCTACACGATTTTAGGGCCATCTGGATCTGGTAAAACTACAACTCTTAGCTTAGGTTGTGGGCTGGATATACCTAAAAATGGTTATGTACTGTATAACGGCAAGGATATTAGAAAAATTGGCTTGGATCGATACCGTAATCAACATGTATCTGTAATTTTCCAATCTTATAATTTGATTACCTATATGACTGCTCTTCAGAATGTATTAACGGCAATGGAAATTACAGGTGTGAAGGTACAAAATAAAAAAGCAAGAGCATTAGAATTATTAGAGAAGGTAGGGCTCACAGAAGTAGAAGCGAAACGAAATGTTTTGCAATTAAGTGGCGGGCAACAACAACGTGTAGCAATTGCTCGAGCGCTATCTTGTAATGTCGATTTACTAATCGCTGATGAACCAACCGGTAACCTTGATGGAGAAACAGCGAAAGAGATTATTGAGTTATTTCAGGAGCTCGCTCATCAAGAGAATAAATGTGTAATCGTTGTTACACATTCACAAGAAGTTGCAAAAATATCAGATAGAGCAGTTTATTTAAGTAAAAAGAAGTTAGTAGTAAACGAAATTAATAATAGTTAAGAAAAAGGTTACTATTGTTCTTAATTCACATAATTTTCGAAATTTAAATCCGTGGCTGTTAATATTTGTTATATAATGTATTTGTCAAAGCATTATCCCTGTAGTTTCTGTGATGAATCTGTAAGATAGTTTGTTTGTCACTTCTATTCATCTGAAACTAAAAAGAACTTGTAGAGATTTCTACAAGTTCTTTTTGTTTTAAGGGTTAAATATGGATTTAAAATATAATTGCAATTTTTTGAGGGGGGAAAAGTACATGTTTGTAAAAGCAGAAAGATTATTAATACGGAAATTTGAGTTCAAAGATTGGCAAGCTGTCCATGAGTATACATCAGATATCAATGTCATGAAATACATACCTGAAGGGGTTTTTACAGAAGAAGATACAAGGAACTTTGTGAATGAAAACATTGGTAAAAACGCTAAGAACTTTCCTGTGGTATTAATAGAGGAAGATATCCTGATTGGTCATATAGTATTTCATAAATATTTTGGTGAGCATACTTATGAGATTGGTTGGGTGTTCAATCAAAAATACTGCAATAAAGGATATGCTTCTGAAGCAGCACAAGCTACATTGAAATATGGTTTTAAGGAAATGAAATTACATAGGGTTATCGATACATGTCAGCCACAAAATATCCCCATCTTATCGAGTAATGGAGAAGATTGGAATGAGAAGAGAAGGATATTTCAGGAAGTGTATACCACATGGGAATGAATGGTGGGATGAATATTATTACGCTATTTTGGAAGAAGAGTAGTGTCTCAGAACGCATTTTTAAAATTGGGAAATTTATAGTTTTTATCATATTTTATTAGATTCATTCTATAAAATTCAAAAGGATTTCTCATTACAGCCTTTCCCGAACGAGAAAGCCCCTCGCCTTTAGGCATGGGATGAAAGTGAGGTTGGATAAGGAGTGCTACTAAAAACCGCAAGGTTTGTGGCACTCTAAGTATCCAAAATGTCGGTATCTTTTATTTTTTCATCTTTTGCGTTGCAGTTTTATAATCTAACTGATACAATGCAAACGTGATGAATGATTATAGAAGAACCAAAACAACCGTGTCATTAATTAACTATCATTTTGTGTTTTGCCCACGATACAGAAGAAAGATTTTTCTTAATACAAAAGTAGAAGAACGTTTCAAAGAGTTGGTTCAAGAAATATGCGGAAAATTGGATATTTCTATTGTTGCAATAGAATGCGACAAAGACCACGTTCACTTGTTCTTAAATACACCACCAACACTTAGTCCTGCTGATACAATGGCAAAAATTAAAGGAGTGACATCAAAACGTTTGAGAGAAGAGTTTCCTCATCTTCAACACTTGCCGAGCCTATGGACGCGTTCTTATTTTGTTTCTACTGCTGGAAATGTATCAAGTGAGACAATAAAACATTATGTTGAAAATCAAAAAACGAGGGGGTGAAACTTGTGCCACAAACCATCACAGTTAAAGTTAAATTGCTTCCAACAAAACAACAAATCATGCTATTGGAACAAAGTAGCCACGAGTATATAAAAGTCATTAATGCCCTTGTATCTGAAATGGTTGAAGCAAAGAAAAGCACGAAGAAAAGTACAAAGGATATTGAGGCTAATATCCCAAGTGCGGTGAAAAATCAAGCAATTAAAGATGCGAAAAGTGTATTTTCTACAAAGGTAAAAAAGAGTAAATACAAAATCGTTCCGATTCTAAAAAGACCTGTTTGTGTATGGAATAACCAAAACTATTCATTTGACTTCACGCACATTTCAATTCCGTTTATGGTAAACGGAAAGTCAACTCGTTTAAAGGTTCGCGCTTTATTAAACGACAAATATAATCGCAATTTCGAATTGTTGAAGCACAAGTTAGGTACACTCCGTATCACTAAGAAATCTGCTAAATGGATTGCTCAAATATCTGTCACGATTCCTACAAACGAAAAAACGGGAACAAAGATTTTAGGAGTAGACTTAGGTCTTAAAGTTCCTGCGGTAGTCATCACAGATGATGATAAAGTTCGTTTCTTCGGGAACGGTAGGCAAAACAAATTTATGAAACGTAAGTTTCGCAGTGTTCGCAAGAAGTTAGGAGAAGCTAAGAAACTAAATGCCCTTCGTCAACTTGATGATAAAGAACAAAGATGGATGCAAGACCAAGACCACAAAGTAAGTCGTGAAATTGTTGATTTTGCAACGGATAATAATATTTCTGTCATTCGATTAGAGCAACTAACGAACATTAGACAGACGGCACGAACAAGCCGTAAAAACGAAAAAAATCTACACACTTGGTCATTCCATCGTTTAGCACAATTCATCGAGTACAAAGCAACATTAGTTGGCATAAAGGTCGAATATGTGAACCCTTCTTATACAAGTCAAACATGTCCGAAATGTTCTGAAAAGAACAAGGCGCAAGACAGAAAATACAAGTGCCAATGTGGATTTGAGAAACATCGTGATATCGTTGGGGCGATGAATATTCGCTACGCAACTGTGGTTGGCGGTAATAGTCAATCAGCCTAAGAACCTATATGGTCTGTCTTAGGAGGGGTGATGGCGCACCCTCATCTTGAAGGCTGTTCAAAACAGAAATGGACTGCGAATGCTTAGTCATTCAAGAACCCCATCCGTTACACCGTAAGGTGTAGGACTTGCGGCTTTAGCCGTGGGAGTGTCAATCTGTCTATTATAAAATGTTAATATTGTTGTTGATATTGTCTTATAAGAAGGAATTCATTTAAGATATTAATTGAAAATATTAATTGGGAGGATGTTAGAAATGGAATTAAATAATGGGGATAGAATTAATATAGAAAAAAGTACAAGTATTAACATGGAAGAAATGGAGTTATTATTGCTAGCCGATCCCTCAACAGAAGTAGTTAATGGGTATCTTAAAAAGGGAGATTGTTTTGTTTTAAAAAAAGATGCTGTTACTGTAGGTATTATGATTTTAATTCCTACCCGAACTGAAACAATTGAGATTATAAATATAGCAGTTTCCGAAAAAGAGCAAGGAAAAGGATATGGGAAATACCTACTTAAATTTGCTATAGATTATGCTAAAAAAGAAAAATATAAAACTATAGAAATAGGCACAGGAAATTCTAGTTTAATGCAATTAGGCCTTTATCAAAAATGTGGTTTTAGAATAACTAGTGTGGATAAGGACTTTTTCTTACGAAATTATAATGAAGAAATATATGAAAATGGTATTCAATGTATGGATATGATTAGGTTAACGCAAAATTTATAAAAATTATTTACATCAAAAAAATCGCAACACCCATTAAATGTAGAGGGTTGCGATTTTTTTGATGTAATGCGTCATTATGATTTATGGGTAGCATTATGGAGTATATGTATTTGAGAATTATTACAAAATCAACAAGTGTTAATAAATTCATCTGTTATGTCAACAATTTGAATATATTTCAAATTGTTTTTTATAATTCAGATAGTTCTTTTTCCATTAATTCTAATAAAAAGTAAAAATATGAAATTCATTCATTTTAGTTATGGTAAATGTTCATTTAAACAACCAACTGATGGGACTTATTGGATAATTATTGGCGTGATTTTTTTATTTATTCAAGGATGAAAATCGTACTAAATGTAGATATAACAACTATTATATTGGTTTAATGATATAAAAATATTCGGTTTTTTAAAAAAGAATTTTCTGAATTGTAAATATTATTATATATTGAGAAAGTAAAAAAATAGAAAAATATCAATTGAATCCCAAAAAATAACGTGTGAATATTATAGATATAAATTACACCTTGATATTTCACATGAATTTCTACAAATTTAGATGTTTATTAAATTAGGAGGATTGATAGTGCTAAAAATGTAGTTTGTTGCTAATTCAGTATTTTATATGCATCCATGGGATTTTAGAACGCACAGTTATTATTTGCTAGTTGGCATTTTAATATCAAATCTTTTGGGGAAGTGATAAGTAATGGTCACAGTATTAAATAATGAAACTAAGAGTTTATTAGTTGAAAAAATTGCAAATAAAAATGCGTGTATTGGATATGTAGGCCTAGGTTATGTTGGACTACCATCAGCTCTTAAATGTTTAGAAGTAGGTTATGCGGTAAGAGGTTTTGATAAAAACTCAGCAAAAATAAGAAAACTAGAACGTGGAATAAGTTATATCAGTGATATTCAAGATACTGAAATCCAAGATGCTTTACATACAAATAGATTTTTTGTTAGTACAGAAATGAATTATATAAACGAATGTGATGTTGTAGTTATATGTGTTCCTACACCATTAGAAAGAACTAGTAAACAACCAGATTTAACATATATTCATTCAGCAGTTGATGAAATAGTTAAATACATTAAAAAAGGTACATTAATTATCTTAGAAAGTACTACTTATCCAGGTACTACAAGAGAAGAAGTTTTATACAAATTAGAAAAGAAAACTAATTTTAAAATTGGTGTAGATATATTTGTAGCATACTCTCCAGAGCGAATCGATCCTGCAAATCAATCGTTTTCAATTCAAGATATTATAAAAATCGTAGGTGGAGTTACATCTAATTGTACCGATTGTGCAGCAGCCTTCTATAGTAATTTAATTAAGGATATTCATAAGGTAAGCAGTCCAGAAGTAGCAGAGACAGCTAAGTTATTAGAAAATACGTATCGTTTTATAAATATCGCTTTTATTAATGAAATGACGCAAATTTGTAATGAGTTAAATATAAATATTTGGGAAGTAATTGATGCCTCAGGAACTAAGCCATTTGGATTTCAAAAATTCTATCCTGGTCCTGGCGTAGGAGGACACTGCATTCCGATTGATCCTATTTATTTTAAGTGGATTGCAAATAATAAGGACTTAGCAACAAAAATGATTGATGTGGCAAGAGAAATTAATGAAAATATGCCTAAATATGTTCTTAATAGAGCACTACAGTTACTAGGTGATCAAGATGGTAAGGATATTCTTATGGTTGGCGTTGCATATAAAAAGAATGTGAATGATGCTAGGGAATCGCCAGCTTTGGATATTATGAATGATTTAATGATAGAAGACTATAACGTGGATTATTACGATCCGTTTATAGAGGAACTCATTGTGGGCGATAACACATTGAAAAAATCTATAGATTTAAACATAAGTCAATTAGACAAATACACTTTAATTATTGTTCATACAGATCATGATTGCATTAATTTTAAATTGCTTAATGAGGTAAATTGTTTAATTTTAGACACAAGAAACATATTTAAAGATGAATCAGTATATAAAAAAAATATTATAAGTTTGTAGGTGATTACATGGTAGAGTTTATTCCTTTTTATCGACCAGAAATCAATGATGAAGATATAGATAGGGTAGTTTCTGCTCTTAAATCTGGATGGCTTTCAAAGGGGCCAAAAGTGATAGAGTTTGAAGAGAATTTAAAAGAATATCTGAATACTGAACATGTAGTAAGTTGTAATTCAGGGACTGCCGCATTACATTTAGCATTACTGTCTCTGGGAGTTGGATTAGAAGACGAAGTAATAGTTCCAAGTTTTACTTTTTGTTCAAGTGTAAACGTTATTATGCATGTAGGTGCAAAACCTGTATTTGTAGACATAGATGAAGAGGATTTATGTCTTGATCTTCAAGATGTTAAAAGAAAAATCACTAAAAAAACGAAAGCAATTATTGCAGTTCACTTTGCTGGATATCCGGCTAAATTAAAAGAACTTCAAAAATTATGTAAAGAATACGGACTGTTTTTGATAGAGGATGCAGCGCATGCATTGGGGACAAAATATGATAATACTTTAATTGGTACACATGGAGATGTTATTTGTTTTAGTTTTTATGCAACAAAAAACATAACAACAGGTGAAGGCGGAGCGTTAGTCACTAAAAATGAATCGATTGCTGAAAAAGCTAGATTATATGGTTGGCATGGTATCACCAAAAATGCATGGAATCGTTATGGTGAGGAAGGAAGCTGGCGTTATGATGTTCTACTACCTGGGTTTAAATATAACATGATGGATCTACAAGCTAGTTTGGGTATTAGTCAGTTAAAAAGAGCTGATGAAATGATTGAAAAACGCAAGAGAATAGCTGAAAGGTACCAAGAGGAATTAAAAGATGTTCAAGAGTATATAACGTTACCTAATTATACTAACGATCCAAGTGTAAAACACGCATGGCATTTATTTGTTATAAAAATTAATTCTAATTCTCCTGTTAGTAGGGATCAGGTAATTCAGGAAATGAAAAAGAGAAATATTGGGCTTAGTGTTCACTTTATTCCTGTTCATATGCATCCGTATTATGAAGAGGGATTTAACGTATATTTACCTAAAACGGAAGAAATATTTAATCAAATTATTTCATTACCACTGTATAGTGCTCTTACAGACAATGAAGTTGAACATATTATAACGTCTTTAAAAAGTCTATATCAATTAAAAATAGGGAGGTAAATATTTATGAAAATTGGGGTTATTGGTGGCAGCGGATTTATTGGTAAGCATGTTACAAAGGAGTTATTAGCAAGGGGTTATGAAGTAGTTATATTTGATAAATTTAAACCAAGTATTGATGTTCCTTTTAAGGAAATTGATATTTTAGATATTGCAACTTTAAGAGAAAATCTTATTAATGTCGATGGGGTAATTCATTTAGCTGCATTAGTGGGTGTTGATAATTGCCGTTTAAATGAAGAAGATGTAGTGAGGGTGAACTTTGAAGGTACGAAAAATATTGTACAGGTTTGTAGCGAAAATAGTATAGAAAAATTATTATTTTCTTCCAGTTCAGAGGTATATGGGGATGGCGTGAGTGTTCCGTTTAAAGAAAATGATATTAAAATGCCAAAATCAGCTTATGGAAAAGCTAAACTAATGTCCGAAGATTATTTGAAAGAATATGCTAGTGATAGTTTCAAAATCAGAGTGGTACGTTATTTTAATGTATACGGTTCACAACAAAATGATAACTTTGTAATTTCTAAGTTTTTAAAACAAGCTCATAGTGGTGAAGATATTACTATTTATGGAGATGGACAGCAAATTAGATGTTTTAGTTATATAAGTGATATTGTTAACGGAACTATACTAGCCTTTGAATATGAAGGAGAGAACTTTGCAGATTTTAATGTTGGCAATAACAAACCTATATCTATGGAAGAACTAGCAATAAAAATTAATGAATTAATGGGAAATAAAAGTAAAATTAAATTTCTTGATTTAGGTGAAGAGGGAGTCAGAAATTCTAGCATTGAAATCTTTAGAAGAATTCCTTCAATAGAGAAAGCTAAATTATTTTTAAACTATCAACCAATTATTTCATTAGATAAAGGACTAGAGAAAATAATAGGGGAGAAGTATGGAAACACAGTATCTATATCCTAAGAACCCAAAGAAAATTAAGTATCCTATATATTCTTCTTTTTGGAGTATATCTGATCATGTGTTTTTTTTGAAAAGTGTATATAGACCTAATGATTCTAACCTTAAAAAAAATCTTCAAGATTTTTATCCGGATGCAGAAATTATATTAACTAATAGCGGTACATCTGCATTAGTGGTTGGTTTAAAGTACTTAAAAGTAGCAAAGGGAGATGAAGTGATTCTATCAAACTTTAATTGTCCTAATGTGATAGAAGCAATATTAACAGTGGGAGCAAAACCTGTATTAATTGATTTAAACACAAATCATTCAATTTCTCTTAATAAAATAAAAAAACATTTGAATGCTAATACAAAGGCAATTATTCTTACACACTTGTATGGATGTCATGACGATTTAGAAATTATTGACTGGGCTAGAGAAAATAATATTTATATCATCGATGATGCTGCACAAGCAATGTTTTCTTATCAAAATGGAAAGCCAGTTGGTAGTTTAGGCGACATTGGTATTTTAAGTTTTGGTGGAACGAAACCAATCCCTAGTATAGGGGGAGGGGCGTTACTACTTAATCGTACCATAAGTGAATTGTGTGACATGGATGAAGAAAAGAAAGAAGAAGTGATTTTAGATTATAAGAATCATTTAAAAACACAATTCGCTATAAGAATAAAAAAGAGTAGAGTACTGAGTTTATTTACTAATTATTGGAGGAAATTCGAGATTCTGCCCTTCTATAATAATAGTAAATTAGATTCTTTACCGGAGAAAGCGGACGTTATAAATCCAAAAAGAATGTCTATAGTACGTTCATTATTAATTGATAAACACCTACAAAAAACAAAGAGGATTTTAGACATAAATATATGTAACGCTAGTCTGTGTTATACAATGCTGCAGGAAATTGAAGAAAAGTATGGCGTTAAGATTATATTTTCAGCTCAGAACGTTTATTTGAACTATTTTACCATTATATTCAAAGAACCATCTGATAGGTATGAGTGTTCTGTACATTTAGCGGAAAAAGGTATACAAACTTGTTGGAATTATTTACCCCTAAGTGAGATCCCTATTTTTTCGAAGTACGCAACTGAGTCAGAAAATATAGATTATTTATGGCCAAGGGTATTATCAATACCTTTTAAATATCCTTTAGTGAATAAGGACCTTAAGTATATATGTAGTCAAATTCTGAAATATTTAGAGAATAAGAATTAAAAGGTGATTATATGGAAATCGAAATATGTACTGACGCCCAATATTGGGATGCCTGTATGGAAGAATACAATGGTTCTGTATTTCATAGTTACGAATGGGGAAAGTTAATGGAATTATTACCTGGTGTTCAATTTTTCCCAGTACTAATAGAAACACGAGATACAGTAGTTTTAACTCCTATGTATGTACAGGATGGTAGGCTTTTGGGAAGTTTAATTGGTTATGGAGGTCCAATAATAATTGGCCAAGACAAAATAGATTTTTCAGTTTATGAATCCATAATAAATAAGAAGTTTGAAAATAAAATTCAAAAGCTTTTATTACCTATAACGATAAATCCTTTTCAAAGTTATAGTAAGGAAAAGTGGGATTATAAAGAAACTTATATGTTAGACCTACCAAATAGGTTTGAGGATTTATGGACATCGTGTTCTGGTAAAGCTAGGACAAGTGTTAGGTATGCACGTAAACAGAATGTTGAAGTTCGTCCTATAACTGTAGCGGAATTAGATGAGTTTTACCAATTATATCAAGAACATAATAATAGTATAGGAGCAAGTTATTCATTTAGTAGAGAGTTTTTTTATCATTTAGTTCTTAATTTACAAGAAAAAATCCTTTTCTTAGGGGCATTCTTAGAAGAAGAACTAATTAGTTCCAGCATTTTTATAATGGATAAACAGGTTTTATATTATTGGATTAATATTAATAATACCAAGGGGAAAAATTCGCAATCTTCATATTTACTACTAAATGATGCGTTTGAATTAGCAATTCATAATAAATTAAAGTATGCAGATTTAGGATATTCACATAATAAAGGGATTGCTAGACCTAAGATATACTGGGGGGCAGCTTTGAAAAAATGTTTTTGTTTAAAAGAGGGGATTTAAACTATGATTATTAGTGGCCACCAACCAAGTTACTTACCTTGGTATGGTTTTTTTGAAAAAATTCATAAATCAGATGTGTTTGTTTTTCATGATATAGCACAATTTGAAAAAAAAGGTTTTTTAAATAGGAATCGTATTAAAACTTCACAAGGGGCGTCTTGGCTAACGGTTCCAATACAAATGAAGAATTATAAAGAAATTCCATTTAATAAGATAAAGATAGACAATACTCAAGATTGGGAACGGAAGCATTGGAAAGCGATAAGAATTAATTATTCTAATGCACCTTACTTTAATGTATATAAGGATTATTTAGAAAGTTTTTATTCAGAAGATTGGCTTGATTTAAATGATATGAACATGAATTTTATTCATTTTATTATCCGTGAATTAAACATTGATACGGAGTTATATTATGTATCAGAGTTAGAAGGGATTACAGGTAAGAAAAGTGATTTTGTATTAGAGTTGTGTCAGAAATTTAATGCCAGTACTTATTATTCTGGAAGTTTAGGGCAAGATTATTTAAACGAAAACGACTTTGAGAATGAGAATATAGAAATTATTTACCAAAGAATAAGAGATTATTCGTACAAGCAATTATTTGGGGAATTTATACCACATTTATCTATTTTAGATATTTTACTAAATTGTGGGCCAAAGGAAACAGAAAAATTAATTAAAGGAGTCTAAAATTCTATGAATGTACTTGTATTTGCCGCTCATCCGGATGATGAAATAATTGGTGTTGGTGGAACAATAGCGAAACACGTGAAACAAGGTGATGATGTACATGTTGTAATACTTGCAGAGGGAAAATCTTCTAGAGCTAAAGAATATAAAGAGCTAGATTTAGAGGTTAAGAACTTATCTTATAAAGAAACGGAGGGGGCATGTACTACACTTGGTGTAAAAAGTTTTGCAAGACTAGATTTCCCTGATAATCGTCTTGATACATTACCCTTACTTGATGTAGTGAAAGAGATTGAACATCACATTAAAAAAATAAATCCTACAATTATTTATACTCAATATGGTGGAGATATAAATATTGATCATACTGTTGTTTACAGAGCAGTAATGACAGCGACACGCCCTCTGCCAAATACTAATATTAAATGGGTATTTGCATATGAAACTTTATCTTCTACAGAGTGGAATTATAATGAAAAAGATAAGTTCCTTCCTAATTATTTTGTGAATATTGAAGATCATTTGGAGGAGAAATTAACTGCGATGAGACATTATGAATCAGAGTTAAGGGAATTTCCTCATCCACGCTCTATAGAAGCAATGAGACATAACGCATTTGTATGGGGTGCCAAATCTGGATACCAAGCGGCTGAGGCATTTATGTTAGTAAGGGGGACATGGTAGGTGAAGAGAATATGTTAATACCACAGGTCCCGTTCTTTGGTTTAGATAGTAAACAGATTGATTTAAAATGGGTTGAAAAAGGCTATGGATTAGAAGCAAATATTTTTGATGGGAAATCTTTATTTGATAACTCATATACAAAAAGGTTTTCTGAGGTCCTTTCTTTTGTTCAAACCCTTAATCTACCCTTGTTAACGCTGCATTTTCCTACTGATAATGCAGACTATCTCAATGATGAATTTATTAAAAAGCAACTATATGAATTTATTGACCTTGCTATAAAGTATAATGCATCTGGTATAACGGTGCATGCTAATCAATTCATGAATGTCGCGGAATTTCAGAGCTATAATCTTCTTGATAATAGAAAAAGGATTATAGAATTCTTTAACATGCTAGATGAAGAAATAAAAGGAACTGATATATGGATTGGCGTTGAAAACCTACCCATTATTGGAAACTTGGGCGATGATTTTGATCCTATATTTATATATCCCGAAGATTTTACTGATTTGGTTAATTTGGAGTTATCTAACGTTGGAATAACATGGGATATATGTCATTGGTCTATAACCTATCTTACACGTTTAGGTATTTCTAAATTATTAAGGCAAGAGGAAATTGAATATAAGGATTTTCATAAGTATTTAAGCTTAATGGATCATATTAAACATTTTCATTTTAGTTCTTTTAAGCATTTAACGATTCCTTATAGTGAGGTACGTTGCTTTGAGGGAGAGAATCCGGTTAATGGATCTATTGATGAAAATTTATTACATGAAACTTTATTAAAAGTGAAGAACAATACCTTGGATAAAAACATAGGAATTGTATTTGAGGTTCAGGAAACTGATTATACGAATAGAAAGAGGTCATGGGAGACTCTTAATTGGTTTCAAAAGAATATTGCTGGTATGCAAACAAAAATGAATTTTTTGGAGATATAAAAAGCAATATCAGTTTATTTATTTTTACATGCAATTTGAGTTAGAGATTATTTTAATGAACCTTTTCTTCTAAGTAAGTGTGTTAGGAGGGAAGGTTTTACTATTAATCTTTTTTTATTATAGGGAGGACAAATGAAGAAACTAATTCTGACAAAGAAGTCTATTGTAACTTTTGGGGTTGTATTGCTTTTCCTTTTTAGTAATTTATCTGGAAAAGCAATACCAGTACATGCTATGACTAAGAACGATCAGCGTTCTCTCATGGCAGATAAGGTTCGTGCTAGTCGAGCTATTGAACATATACGTTTTCTGTCTGAGAAAATTGGTCCACGTCCAAGTGGAACTAAGGACGAACATAAAGCAGCTACATACATTGGAAATACATTGAAAAAATTAGGGTATGAAGTTGAGTATCAGGCATTTCCTGTACCAGATCAATATATTGGGAGTATTTCTTTTAGTATGTATGGAGAAAAAGAATGGCAAGTTGGAGCAGCGTCTAATGCATCTATACCTAAAGATCCTGTCGTGGGACAGGTAGTTTCTATTGGAAAAGAGAATGATATTAAAAATTCACCTGAGCCAATTCATGGGAAAATAGTATTATTAGAACAAGCTGATACGTATGAGAAATATAATGAGCAAGTTGAGTATGCAGCAGAAAAGGGAGCAAAAGCCGTATTGTTATATAGTACGATTGGGGATAGAGGCAACTATGGAGAAGCCTTTAACCCAGTTCTAAAAAAGAAACAATCAATACCTGTATTTGGGCTTGCTTATAATCAGGGAATTAGAATGAAAGAAAAGATAGTGCATAATAAAAATATAGTTAGTTTAAAGGCAAAACACGAAATGAATTTAAGTTCATTAAATGTTATTGCGAAAAAAAAGCCCAAATACAAGACAGACAATGAGGATGTAGCAATAATGAGTGCTCATTATGATAGTGTTATTGGAGCACCTGGAGCAAATGACAATGCTTCTGGCGTAGGACTTTTATTAGAGTTAGCATACAATTTTAAAGATATAGAGACTAATAAAGAAATTCAATTCATAGCCTTTGGAGCAGAAGAAAATGAATCTTTAGGTGCTTACCATTATGTTAATCAGTTATCTACAACAGATAAGAAACATATTCTAGGGGTTTTTAATGCAGATATGATAGCGACAAGTTACCAGCAGGCTAAGGATTTATATGCAATGACACTAGATGGTTCTCAAAATGAAGTAACAAATACTGCGGTAGCCACTAGTAAAGCATTAGGGAAATCGGTTGTATTAACTGGAAAGTTTGATTCTAGTGATCATGTACCATTTTACGAAGCTGGAATTTCCTCGGCACTATTTATTTGGATGGACGTAGAGAGTTGGAATCCCCTTGTTTATCATGTTGAAAAGGTATTCCATACACCTCAAGATAACGTTTTAGAAAATATTTCTCCTCAACGTATGCAGGAGGCACTAGAAATTATAGGGACAAGTTTGTATTACTTTATCAAAAGATAGGTTTTTTCGGAGGTTTTAGCATAGCCAGCTAAATTTAGATTTTAATAATAATATAGTAAAACTTTTGTTGGGATAAAAATATACTTTGAGCATAGGCGAGGTAACTATATGAGGAGTACATGGAAAGAATTAAGGGGGATGGACCTTAATGTCTGGATCCGCTTTATCGGGGAAGCTTTAAATGGTATTGCAATGATGATGTTAATGCCATTTTTTGCATTATATTTGAAGGACAAGGTGGATTCTCTACTTGAGGTAGGCATAATTATAGCCTTATCTCCAATTGCAGCAAGTTTTGGTTCATTAATTGGAGGGCATATAGCGGATACTTATGGACGGAAACCAACTATGGTACTCTCTATGGCCAGTAATGGGCTACTAATGCTTGTCTTTTTGTTTATTGATAGTTTTATAGGGTATGCCATTTTATCAATTGGTTTAGGGCTATGTAATTCTTTCTTTGAACCAGCGGCATCTGCAATGGTTACCGATGTAACAGAACCTGAAAAAAGAACTGAGGCATATGGATTACTTAGAATGGCTCATAATATAGGAGCTGCGATAGGCCCTATAATTGGTGCAGCAGTTGTGGTTGTATCAAAAGATGTCATATTTTTGATTACTTCTGGAACCATGCTGTTTTATACAATATTAATGTTATTGTTTCTAAAGGAAACAAAACCTAAAAATATAATGATACATGAGGAAACACATAAACAGTCAATAAGATTTACGTTAAGAGTTGTTATAAGAGATAGAATATTTCTATTCTATATAGTGACGGGAATCATTATATTTATGGGATTCTCACAATCGGAAGGTATGTTACCACTTCATTTTAGTAATGAGGATACAATGATTTTTGGAAATAGTAATCCATTTCCATATTTAATGACTTTAAATGGCTTATTGGTTGTATGTTTTCAATTTCCAATTTCAAAGTGGTTAACTCACAAATCAATTGGTAAATCAATGCTATATGGTGCCATTCTTTTTGGAATTGGCCTTTTAGCAATAGGATGGTTACCAAAGTGGTTTCATGTAATAGACGCAAATGATTTAGTTATCCTAAGCTCATTATTAATAGCTTATACAGTTTATACAGTAGGGGAAATGATTATGTCACCTGTCCAAATGACATTTGTTGCTAATATAGCTCCAGAACATTTGAGGGGGACTTATATGGGAGCAGCTAATCTGCAATGGATTACAGGTAATGTATTTGGACCTCTTCTAGGTGGTGTATTACTGGATCAGCTTTTAGGGCATATGTTATTTACAATCTTAGGTGTAGGTTGTATTATTTCTGGATTTGTTTACTTACTTTTAGATAGACTTATTGAGAATAGAAGTAAAGAATTACCTATAAAACAAACATCTTAATTTTAATATTGTTAATGAGTTGAAAATTAAATTTTATGTTTTAAGAATTAAATAAAGTGCACGTTTATTATTAGTAAATGTGCACTTTATTTATTAGTATTTAAAAACTCGTATATATATATTAGGTTACGACCTAAGTATATAAAAGTAATTTACTGCTTCTTTTAATCAATTACAACTAAACTTCTTGACCTATCAATATGATTAAGTAACATACGATACTCTTCTTCGTACATAGTTACACGTTGTAGAAGGGACTGGTTTTCTGTTTCTAAATTTTTTATTTGGTTTTGTAAGTTTGTAAATTCATTTGTTTTTTTATAATTTTGTAGAAAAAGAATAATATCCTCTAATGTCATAGATAAAGAGTTTGTTTCTTTTTTTTGTTGAGAGGGAGAAATATTGTTTCCCACTTTTCGATTTTGTTTTGCTTGTTGTATTTCCTCTTGGTATTGTTTTCTTACGTATGAATTCCAACGAAATCCACAAGCTGCAGGTGTCCTATTTAGTAGTTTTGCTACTTCTTTGAATGCAGCTAACTGTGTTCCACCGTTACAAATATTCTGGAGTACTGTTGATGCGAGAAGTAAATCGTTATCGTTAGTCCAGGAGTCTTGTCTTGAGATTACCACGTTTTAACCTCCTTATATGCTTTATATTACATATATGCAATTACTTAAAATGATAGAAGTCCAGCTTTTCTTAATTTAACTAGTAGTAAGTTGATAAAAGTATGTATTTTTTAAACGCGAAATTGTATAAAGGATCCTTAATTTTGTTTAGGTATTTGTAGGAGTTAAAAGGATTTTGGGTTGGTTATGATATAATAAGGTTCAAGTATACTAAGGGGGATTAATTAAATGATTTTTCAAAGCATGATTACAGCTATTATAGAAAAATTACAAGAGACGGTGAATCCCTATTGGATAATTGTATTTGGATCAACGGCTGAGAATAGAGAACGGGAAGATAGTGATATTGATATAGCTTATGTAAGTGATACAACTTTAGGGAATTATGAACGTTTTTTATTAGCACAGGAGTTAGCTAACATTGTTCATAGAGATGTTGATTTAGTTGATTTATCCGAAGCTTCTACAGTTTTTCAAGCTCAGATTATACATACAGGAAAGACAATATTTTGTTCGGATGAAAAGCGTAAGGTTATTTTTGAAATGAAAACCTTAAAAATGTATTCAAAATTGAATGAAGAACGACAGGTAGTATTTGATGATATAAAGAAAAGAGGTTCTATATATGAAGAATGAGGTTATTTTAAATAAAATTTCTACAATAGAGCGTTGTATAAAAAGAATCCAAGATGTGTATGGAAATGACCCTGAAAATTTAGAGGACTTTACAAAACAAGATTCAATAATATTGAATATACAAAGAGCTTGTGAAGCGAGTATTGATTTAGCAATGCATATTGTTGCAGGGAAAAAATTAGGACTACCCCAATCTAGTCGAGAGGCCTTTGATTTATTGGTTACAGCAGGATTACTTAGCGCTGATCTAGCAAATAAGTTAAAGGCGATGGTTGGATTTCGTAATATTGCTGTTCATGATTATCAAAGTGTAAATTTAGATATTGTTCGTCAAATTATTGAAAAACATTTAACTGATTTTAAACTATTTACAAAAGAAGTAATGGGGATATTGGAATTTTAGTAAAAAGAACAGAATAATAGGGCTAAGAAAGAAAGTAATTCTATGATTCCCAAACCAGCTATTGAAACAATCACTTAATTTCGTAAGAAGAAACGTGGTCATAAGATGAATTTGTTTATGTTGTAGTGAGGCTTTGCATGAGATGTGTGTAGATAAATAGTAGGGAAAATATCCATACACAATTTTATCAACAAATAAGTAAATATTTTCAAAATAAATTTTTATACATATAATGTATATCCAAAACAAAAAAGTTTCCGTAAGGAAACTTTTTTGTTTTGGGTGAATTTATAGCAGTTAATTTATATACAGTTTTTGAAAAAAATGATGACTCATGTCAAATCATCTTCATTTACACGAACATGAACGTAGTATAAAAATGAAGCATATCCAAAATAATTAAAGGGGCTGAAAAAATGATTAAAAAACTTATTATTAGTTCTATTGCTTTAGGTGCAACAATAGGAGTGAGCAAACCTACATTTGCTACTACAATACATTCTCCATCACAGTTTAAAGAAACTCGAAATGTTCATGTGCAATCCCTGTATTCTCCATGGCAGTATTTAGGGCAAACTTCAAGGAAACTTCAAATTAAAAGTAAGGATCCAAAAGTACTAGCTTTTGAACTAGCAAAAGAAGCACCGTTTTACGAAGAAGAATTAGTAGACATATGTTCTGAAATTTTAGATGCAAATGTAGATGTTGTATATTGGACAAGTAAGGAATGGGTTAGATTTGAAGAAGGAAATTATGAATTTAAACATGAAATTAAAATTTTTAGAGATAAAGAACGTCAGCAATTAATTACGACACTAGAATCTTAGTTCTTTTACAAAAAAGAAGCTATCTTTAGTATGCTATTCTCCCCTCATAGTAGATAGGAAAAAGAAAACACATTAACCTATTTATTATGGAGGGGATTTTTCTATGGGGTAAATTAGAATTACTTGCTATGCAAAATGAAAGGAAAAGGAAGTAGGTGTATACTTAAAAGAAGATATAAAACTGTTAAGAAAGAAATAGACATTTATTATCCAATTGTAAGATGTTAAATGAAATGATTCGAAACTTTAGGTACTAAAGAACTAGAAGAAGAACGTGGGAAAGCAAAAGGGTTATGTTTAGGTAGAATGAAACCTAAAGGTTCGGGTACTAAGACTAAACGATTGGAAGAAGAGGATGGGATGTTAGAAAAATGAAGGAAAGTATGTTGCGAAAGTAAAACTTTTAGGATAATGCACATAAAAAAGACTTCTTCATCTATCATAAGTCCGCAAATATATACAATGTTATAATCATCAAAGATTTCAAGAGATATTAAATAACCTGAGCCCATACAAATATAGACTCAGGTGGCTTAGCTGTGTTTTGAAAATACTGTCTACCTGACAAATCCCTCTCTTTTATTCTTCAAATAAACAGACTAAAACAAGACTATTTAGAAGTATTAGTGAATTAGCCTCTCTTTAACTTTTATTTCGTGTCTCTTAGCTTTAATAAGTACAAACATAATTCATTAATCTATATTACCTTTAAAACATTTATAAATTTGATGCTATAAAAGCAATAGAATTATGTAATAAGTGAATCAAAAAAACAACTCCAAAAGCAGACATGGTAACCTGATATTTTGCATTCTTTTTTTTATATACCCAATAAGCATAGTTATATAAAAGACCAATTATCGTTGTACCAACTATATAAGTGATTCCATATTGATGATTTAATCCAAATATAAATGAAGCTATTAAAATGATAAGGTAATCGCGATTTTTAATGTAAGGAATCCAACTTAATAGCCAAAATAAAAATACTTGAAAAACTACTGTTTCATACATAGGTGCCGCTAATACCCCTAATAAAACTTGAAGAATAAGAGGTGCTTCTGTTATTGGGTTTTTTTGTATTTCAGGTAAGAATAGATCTAATGGTATTACAAATAAAAATGATCCTAATAAAATAAGAAAAATAAAAGAAATTGTAGGCAAAGCAAACATAAATCTATTTATTTTTTTGAGCATATATATTTCTCCTATAATTTTTTATTACATCTATACGAAAAGTAATAAATAATTGAGTCTCTTTTTGTTTGACATGTTTTTGTCTACTATTGATGAAAACCGTTCTGTAATTGAATTCTTGGCTTATATGTAGGTGTAGCGATAAAGTAGGGATATATTAACACCATATTGTTAATATTAAAATATTAAAGAATTAAGTGAGATATTAAGGTCACACCAATTTTATAATGAATATAATATCAAGCCCGTTAAGGAAATATGCTGTATAGGACACGCTTGTACTTTTTATTTTACTATATGAATATTTAAGTGCATATAGTTTTGAAGGAGTATGTATTTTTGCATTTTTTAATACAAAAGTTTTTTATTAAAAATTTACTTTCTGCGCTACCTTATATGAATTTAAGACAATTGAAGGATAAAGGCCAAAAGAGTCCGAGTTCAGATTGTACAGGTAAATATTATAATGTTATAGAAAAATAAGGAAAAAAGTTATAAAATAGGAGATTGAATTAAACTTTCAGGTTTTATTGTTCTGCAAGATAAAAATAACTAAAGATGAGGCTCTTAAAAATTCTTATCTTTATTTAAAACTAACGATATTATAAAAAATCCTCGCTGAAGGTACTGAAACAAATCTAATTTGAAAATCTTTAGGAGATAAATATGGAATTTTAAATATTCTTAGTCGTCTATTAAACATTATAGCAATTATTATAGGCAAATCTTTTAATATCATTGATTTAGAAGAAATCAGTACAAATAGAAAAGATGAAGTGGTAGAAGTATTACGTCTTCCTTTTAATAGATTTCCAGGAGCAGCTGGACATATAAAAGATGAAATTGTAAATGAAAAAAATTGGAACGTTTGGTTGAACGATTAGTATGCTATTTTAAAGTTTAAATTAATAACAGAAAGAGAACCTCTTAATATGTTACTACTTTGTTTTTGTATTGTTGAAAATAAGAAAGGAGAAATCAATGAAAAAATATTGGCATAAGCTATCGTTGCTTCAAAAAAATGTATTACTAACGGTATTAGTAATTCTGACCCTTGTTGGAAGTATGGGAGCGTTAAGTTTTAATATGTTTCAAAGTAGTATGATGTCTATATTTGAGAGGCAGTCTTTTGAAACAGGTGATGCGGTATTAAATCAATTAGATCTAGAAATAGTAAAAGATGTAGCAAAAGACCCCACAGCTCAAAGAGTGAAGAAAGAAAAATTGACAGAGCAATTAGATAAAGCTATAAAAGATATGAAAAGTGTTGGGCAAACATATGTTACAGGAGCCAAGCTAAATGATAAAGCTGAATTACAAATAGTAGCTTTGGATACAAAATTAGCAAATACTGTTTCTGTCAAACCAGGTGAAGATTATGAGCAGCCTACTTATTGGATGAAAACATATGATAAAGTAATACAAACAAAACAGGCACAAATGACAGAAGTGTATGAAGATGAATTAGGGTTCTGGGTAACAATTTTAGAGCCAGTTACAGATGAAAATAAAAATATAATTGCAATTGTTGCAGCGGATTTGGATGCTTCTATTATTCCTCTTACAAAGAAACAATTTATGATACAAGGTTTACTATTTATTATAATTTCATTAACAATCGCAATTACAATTCAAATATTTATCTCACGAAACTCTCTATCGCCTTTAAAGGATTTACAAGAAGGGTTACGTAAAGTTGGTGAAGGGGATTTAAGTATTAAATTGAATGAAAGATCTGATGATATAGGAATAACTAATATCTATTTTAATAATACTATTAAAAAGTTTAATAGTATTATAGATAAAGTAAGGCAGACTGCTGAACAGGTGTCGACATCTTCACAGGAATTGTCGGTAAGTACAAAAGAGAATAGCATAGCCTTTAAAGAAATTGCAAGTGCTATTACAGGATTAAATTTAGGAGCACATTCTCATGAATATGTAGTGCAAAAATGTTTAGGGATTGTTCAAGAAATGGAAAGTAAGATGAAAGAAATTAAAGGAGCTGCAAGACAAGTTGGCAATGCTTTGGAAGACATGGACCAGCATTCTGTAGAAGGAAAAGATTTGATTAAGCAAATCGTGAATCAAATGAAAAGAATCAAAGATACAGTTCAGGATGTATCTTCTAGTATTTATGCAGTAGAAGTACGATCTAAGGAAATTCATGAAATTCTTACTGTAATTACAACCATTTCAAATCAAACAAATTCATTAGCTTTAAATGCTTCTACTGAATCCTCATGTGCTGGAGAGATGGGAGAAGAATTTTCAGGTGTTGCGGACGAGGTACGTATATTAGCGGAAAGAACCGAGGCATCTGCAAGGGATATAGCTAAATTAATTGGTGAAACCCAGGCTGAAGCAGAGAGAGCTGTAAGATCCATACAGAAGAGTTCAAAGGAAGTTGAATCAGGAATAACACTTGTTCAAAGTAGTGGTGCTTTCTTTGAAAAGATTTCAGAATCTGCACAATCTGTTACAAATCAAATTAAAGCGAATTCGAGTAATTCAAGAGATGTTTTAGAAAATAGTCAATCTATTGTTCAGATTGTAAATGAATTATCACATATTGCAAATACATATGAGTGTAGCAGTAGTAATGTTGAGATAAGTATGAAAGAGCAAGAAATGTATGTACAAGATATTGCAGAGCTGGCAAATTCTTTAAATTGGCTCTCCCGAGAATTACAGGAGTTAATAGGAGGGTTCAAAATTAAGTAGGATAGAAGAAGGTGTAGGTATGACCTATACCTTTATTTATTCCCACATAAGGGATGAAAGCTTAGATATATATGTAAAATAGTTAAAAGAGTAATTCTTTTGCATATTCCAATGGAAATAGAGCATTATATTACCAAATAAATGGAGGTGTGTTAGAAATGCAAATTCGAGAAAATAATAATTCAAACGAGATTTTGGTAGCAGCGGCAGCAAGTGCAATTGAGCAAATGAAGTATGAAATTGCTCAGGAGTTTGGCGTTACACTTGGACCAGATTCAACATCACGAGCAAATGGTTCAGTAGGTGGAGAGATTACGAAACGTTTAGTTCGTATGGCGCAAGAGCAGTTATCGGGTCAATATAAAATTCACTAAAGTTAAAGGTATATCCCATTGAAGGGATATACCTTTTTAATTTTCTTTTAAAGAGGATCGTTAAAATTTTTATTGTTGGTTAAGTTTAGAAACTGCAAATTTAGCTGTGAAATTCATTTTCTTCATGTAAGAAGAATTTACTCCTGCTTGAAATTGTACAGAAATATTACCGTCTTTTTGTGCTTTGAATACGCGACCATATGGTGAATTAGCATTGTATGTGCCAATTACTTGATTATCTGCATCAAAGACTGTATAAGAAATTGGGAAGCCGGAATTTTGTACAAAAACTGTAAGTTCTTCCCCTTTACTAAGATTAAATGATTCTTTTTGAGAAACTTCATAGGAATTCATAGAGTAATATTTTGTAACTTCTTGAATTTCTAAATTCGTAGTTGCTGCACTCGCTTTTGGTGCCTCTGCTCCTGGTAAATTCATACCTGATAGTACTGCAATTCCTAGTGCCCCTGCTAAAATAGCTTTTTTCATAATGCTAGTTCCTCCTTTAATATATTCTGAGATTTGAAAAGAAAGTGAAATTACCACTTCTTGAAACCATTATAGTTACAATGAGAATGATTTTCAATATAGTTTGATATGTAATTCTGCATACATAAGGTGGCGATATAAGACAATCTATCTGAGATTTAGAATATTCTTAGAAGAAGAGGAGGACAGATTTTTAAAACTATGAATGGAATTGTAGCTGTTTTTTTACATACGTCGGTTTTATAAGTAAATATTTCGTTGAGTTTATTTTTGTTCGTTTGCTTTAAATGAAATATTTTAATGTTGATAAAGTTTTATAATTTGGGATTATTAAACAAAAATGAGATATTGTATGTTATGCTAGAGGAGCAACAAAGCAAACCATCCTGATAATATTGTGTATATTTATCCTATGTATGTCGTTTGTATTAGAAATGAGAAGTCTCTTTAAAAAGGGGCTTCTTATTTTTGTTTGGAGGGGGTATTACAGATGATTGATTACTATCAAATTTTTTTAATTACTATGACAGGCATTGCCTTATTTTTTTATATACAACATGCTGGAAAACCAACGAAAAGAAACAAATGGATATTCTTTGTTGTAGTATTTTTATTTTTCTTTTTGAATTACTTATTTCTTAAATTCGTATAGGTAAATGTAGGTGGTGATACGTTATTTTATAATAGATATTTTTTAACGAATTTCCCGAAAGAATTCTCCTTCCTCAAGCGTGTGAAGGGCGTAGCCCAACGGTAGGTGGGAGATGAATTTCGGTTTGGCGTAGCC
>NZ_FRBJ01000027.1:0-8981 GCF_900142585.1 Bacillus sp. bc15 | reverse complement strand
CTAAGCATGAAGCCCCCCTCAAGATGAGATTTCCCATAGCGTAAGCTAGTAAGATCCCTGAAAGATGATCAGGTTGATAGGTTCGAGGTGGAAGCATGGTGACATGTGGAGCTGACGAATACTAATAGATCGAGGACTTAACCATATAATATGTAGCAATGTTATCTAGTTTTGAAGGAATATGCCTTCATAGTTTGGTGATGATGGCAGAGAGGTCACACCCGTTCCCATACCGAACACGGAAGTTAAGCTCTCTAGCGCCGATGGTAGTTGGGACCTTGTCCCTGTGAGAGTAGGACGTCGCCAAGCAACTTTAAGACGAGTCAGAATGACTCGTCTTTTTTGTATGCTTTCATACCTCTATCAATTGCATTTTTAACTCCTTCTAAATAAGAAAAACCATATTTTTTATCTGGCTCTAAGTAAGTTCCTTCAGCCCACTCATTCCATGCGTTAATAAATAAAAACTCGCTGTTATAAAAAGAGTAAGTACGATGAATTTGCTTGCTTAAATATATGGTGAACTTTTCAGGGGTAGAACCTACAAAGATGCTGCTATTTGCGTTTTTACGTCGTGCAGTATTATCCCAATCAACAAAAGCCCCAGGAAATGTTTTTTTCTTTGGGAGCGATCGTTGTAATATATACATCCATACTTTATCGTAGTCCCAAACATTCAATTGCATATCAGAATCATATATGACCTTATTTATGTCTGAAGAGCTATCATGGGCAATTGTATAGAAAGGTTCAAACTGAATGCTAGCATCGAATCCATTTATATTAGGTAGTGGAAAACTGTTTAATGTTTCAGCAAAGTATATGCCTTTTAAACCATTTTCTCGCGCTAATGCATTCCAGTAATTAAGCATTTTTTCACAATCAGGAATATGTCCTGGACGATAAATAATGAATAGAGGTTTATCATCTATATAAATATATCTCTCATCTTGGAAAGCCTGTAATAAATAATCAAAGTGTTCCTTCCAATCAGATATATCTCCGTAATCTTGAGGCATTAATATATGTTTATCGAGACCATCCCAAGATTTTGTCCATGGTTCATTTGCCCAAGAAAGACAAAAAGGGAAGTCAGGTTCCTTCATCTTTAGTACCTCATTGAAGGGGGTTTCTAATAGTCTTTTTCCCTTAAACCAATAATGATAATAACAAAAACCATATATACCGTATGCTTTAGCGATTTCTGCTTGCCACTTTCTTACGGAGGGGCTAGTTAAGTCATAATAAAAATCTTGATAAGGTTCCCTCGGTTGATAATGTCCTGAAAATAAAGGTCGTGCACTTTTAGTATTTGTCCATTCAGTAAATCCTTTCCCCCACCATCGATCATTTTCTTTAATTTGATGGAATTGTGGTAAGTAAAAAGCGATTATTTTCAAAGTATATCCCCCTCATGTTTTTCGTAGTTCAATTGTTGGGAAGTTATTCTTGATTTGGTGGAGTAATTTTAAAACAAGAGATATGTTAGCTGTTTACTGTTTTTTTTTATGGTATGTATTGAATTTGCTTTTACAGCTTACTTAATAAGAGAGTATTAGGTAATTTGATATATAGCTGAAATAGAAAGTGCTTTTCGTCATGAAATTAAGTGTATTACGTTGAATAAAAGGAATTAAATTTTTTGAAGGACAAAGAGGGCTTGTGGTAATCGATTTACATCATCAAAAAAGTCTTGTAGCTTTAAATATTTCTCATAATGATTTTCAATATAAGTCCTAGGTATAACGGTTTCTCCGTAAAAACTACTATTTCTAACATCCCCTGCACCAGTAGCGCTGTGGACAAATTTTCCGTTTTCATAATCCGAGATAGCGCGATGTATATCTGGAAAAGCTTGAGATAAAGTTTTATGCCATCCTGTTTGAATTAATTCAGGATGTTCGTGGAATTGTTGACAAAAATCAAGAAAATAGCGCGCTTGTGTTGTTGCGATGAAAATTCCACCAGGGCGAAGAACTCTTGAAAATTCTTTTATCCAATTTTCAGCAGTTTCTTCGGATAAATGTGAGAATACAGAATAAGCGAATATGATATCTAATGAATTGTCACTAATAAATTCTACAGGGGGATGTGGACTTGCTGTTTTATATATCCCTCTTCCTAGTGTTTCATTACAAAGTGTGATCATCGCAGGATCCACATCAATGCCAAGTAAATTTTGATCAGAAGCATCTTTAAATAAGAAGCGTATAATTCTTCCCCATCCGCAGCCGAAGTCTAAAACTTTACTTTCTTTATTCACGGGAACACCTAAATTCTGGGCGTATTGTTTTATATAGCTATAAAACAAATATGCTTCATAAAGAGCATGTTCATAGGAAGCACCTACAAATTGTTTTTGAATTTCTTCAGGAGGAAACCTAGGTACGGGAACCCCATTTATCGTTGTTTGGGAACAACTTTGTATAAATAAATTTAGAAGTTCAACATCAGATAGTGAATTAACAAGATTATCAAAATCACTTCCTAACTTAAAGTTATGCATTTGTCAAACCTCCGAATTATATAGTGATTAAACCTTATTTTCTTGCTTTTTACTAATAAAAACATGTAAAAATTCAGCATCTAACCCGAGTGATCTATCCTTTTGTAAATAAACAATGGTATACATATTTGTGTGTGTATAAATATATTCAATCATATCCTGCCCCCAATCGAACGTTACTAAAGACCCATTCTCATCAATAGGGTTTCCGTGATAAATGGGCTCTTCAATATATTCAATCACCTCTTTATTCAATCTTGCTCTTTGCACAGTTTTTGTGAGTGTATGATACCAAGGGACAGTAAATACATGAGCGCCGCCAGGTTTTAATACTCGTTCTATTTCTTTAAAGGCTTTGTTTGGCGTCATTACATGCTCAAAAACGTCTTGAGTAATGAATAAATCAAAAGATTCATTTTCAAAAGTCATGTCTTCTAAGTTCTCACATCTAATTCCTTGAAAGTATTGGCCAAGAGGATAGTTTTTAAAGTATTGAGAATATGTATAGTTTTTACAGTTTTTTAATAGTAGCTGAGTTGTAATTCCTCCAGGAGAGGATTCGTGGATACTATAGGAATCCCATTTTGGAAAAAATGTGTGTAAAGTATGGATTAAAGCTCGCTGCCTTGGGATAGAGTTACATGTAGAACATAAATAATGATCTCTAAGCCAATCATTATGCTCTATAAATGTAGCTTTCTTTTCGCAAATAACGCAGTACCCATTATTGTGTTTCAAATTGATTTCCACACGACATCACTCCTATGTTACATGCAATCTATTTATGGAAAGTATGATACACGTCAACAATCGGCGAAATCAAAGGGAATAGGTGAAAGTTAGGTATCTCTTAAAATAGCGATTAGGAAAAGGGAATAATCAGTCGAAGAGAACCCGACTCGAATTAAAGTTTCACTTTATGCTATGCGATGCATTAGCTTTTATTCATAGAAAAATGTATAGACTTAAAGTATCCCTCTCGTGTATGGGTACATTTCAAAGTCCTGTGCATATATTTCTGTAACTAAATCCATAGTTTCTTTATCATAAAAGCTTTCGTATGTAGGAAATCGTGGGAAGGCTTCATCTGTAATGCTAAGTTCTGCATAGCTCCCTGCATAAATCATCTTGTGGGCGCGATGATGATCTGAATTTGTAAGAAGTGCTAAATTGGATTTTATCAAATCGTACGTGTGTTCCAGTTTGGTGATTTGTGCATTAAAATCTTCTAAAGGAATATAACATTGGATGAAGTTTTCTTCACCAGGGACGTATTGTTGGCTAAAATGTATATCTATTGCTAGGGAATTGGAACCAAATGCCTGAACGTAATATAAAAATTGTTTAAATGATATTCCTTGATTACTATATTTATCATTATAAAAATAATGACGGATACTTTCCCATTGGGGGCTAGCGTATGGATTGTCAGCAAGTAATAGAAATGAGCTGACAGCCCTTGTATAGGGATTTCGCACAAGTTTACAAACATCCTTTTTACCTTCTAGAAGACCATTCTGTAACTCTGGTATGTAATTTATATTGTTCTTATACACCCAGAATTCATAGTAATGAATAAAGTCATTGTATTTCTTTGCTTCAGTAAATAATCCAATTTGAAAAAAGAACCAATTAGCTAATGCGGTGCATCCGCTTCTGTGACTCCAAAATAGTATAAGGGGAAAGTCTTTATGGTAATGCGGAATTCGGTCTTTATGTAGAATTACATGATTTAAAAGCTCTTGATTTATATTTTTCATGAGTTTCGCACTCCTTTTTTTGAGAACCTTGTGTATGTAGAAGTTTTTTTATGGGTTAAACAAGTGAGGATTGTTTATTAAATATATTCATGGGGATGAGTAAATATTATGAGTGTTTTTGCATTCAATCTGAATAAGGAAGTTCTTCCAAAATGAAAATAGAAAATAAAGATAATGAAAATTTATAACAAACATACAATGATAAGAAGATGAATAATCGAAATGATCCAGTTTATTTGTGTATGTTTTTAGGTTTGACGATGGGAAAAATTTATTACTAGAGAGATGATATTATGAGGAAGAATAATTATTTAATAGTAGGTGGAAATAGTTTCATTGGTATCAACCTCGCATTGGGTTTATTGAAACAGGGGCAAAATGTAAAAGTATTTTCCAGGCATATAAATAATTTTCCTCAAAATATTATAAGTGAAGTTGAATTTATTAAAGGTGATTTAGAAAATGTTGAGGATATATATAAGGCTTTAGTGAATATAGATATTATTATTTATTTAGCTGCGACGTCTAACGTAGCAACTTCAATTGAAGATGTTTTCGGCGATATTAATAGCAGTTTATTTTTTCTTAATTTCATGGAAAGTGTTAAAGATTTTCGTATTAAAAAAATTATATTAGCTTCTTCGGGAGGCACAGTTTATGGTGAACCTGAATATTTGCCTATTGATGAGAAACATCCATTAAGACCACTTTCCCCGTATGGAATAACAAAAGTTTCGCTCGAGAATTATTTGTATTTTTATAAGAGAAAATATGGAATAGATTATGTTGTATGTAGATATTCTAATCCGTATGGAAAATACCAAAACCCCTTAAAAAAAGTTGGGGCGATAAATTGTTTTTTGTATCAGCATCTCAGTAATGAAAGGATTAATATATATGGGAATCCAGAGGAGATTATTAGAGATTATATTTATATCGATGATTTAGTTGAAATTACTATACTATTAGCACAATTAAATCAATTGAAATCTTGCGTATATAACATAGGGAGTGGCAAAGGTCTTTCTTTAAAACGAATTATTGTGGAACTAGAGAAAATAACAGAAAGAAAAGTGGATTTTATCTGTTATAAACAAAAACAAGAGAACGTCCAAAGAATCATTTTAAATATTGATAAGATAAAACAAGAATTGAATTGGGAACCTAAAATAGATTTTAAAAATGGGATTAGATTAAATAAGCTATGGATTGAAGAGTTCTTATATAGTAAAAAATAATAAACCACACTCTACTTGTATTTAAGCAGAGCGTGGTTTATTATTTTACTTCTTTTTCTATTACCCAAAGGTCTTGATGTTCCCACCAAAATCCTTCAGTATACTTTTTGATGATTGGGTTATAGAGCAATAATTTAATTTTGTCACATACGTAAGAGGGGCTAACTATCGTTTGTCCGTACTGATTAACATCTAAATCGAATTGTTCACTAGAAGAGAGAAACCAATAGCCCTGTTCGTTTAAATTTGGAAACCCGAAATATTTTTTACTTTGATAGCCATGGGTTGTGAAAATGAATAAACCACCAGGTGAAACAGCGTTATACAATGTTTGAAGCCAACGAAACCAAGTTGTATCAGGCATATGAGAAAAAAAGGATAGACAAAAAACAATATCGTACGTAGAGGAGTCTAATTTTAACTGTTCGGGCTCAGGATGAGATAATATAGAAGGATTATTTAATTTGTTTTCAATAAAGGAAATGGCCTCTTCGTGTATATCACAAGCGGTTATACTCAAATTCGCTTGTAGATTTAATAAATGACGTGTTACGCAGCCGTATCCAGATGCAAACTCTAACAATTTGATTGGATTGCCTGTAGGAGGATAAAGGGAAGTGATTAAGTCTAAGAGTATTTGTGCTGAGTTTTGCCCGTCTTTAAAATAGTAATCTATCGCTTCTTTTTTTGATGGGAAAACGGGATTAGTGACAATGAACTGAAAGATATGATCCTCAGGATGGATACTTGCATTTACATTGTAGCTGTGTGCGATTTGAGAAATTAAATCTTTATGTTCCTCTATAAAGTCTTTCAAAGAGTATTCCCCCTTAAATAATAGTATCGCCTTACAAGAGATATTGATGGCAGAGAAAGCATACGTTTAAATTTTTAAGTATGCTTTAAGATACTTTCTATATGTATACATTTTCATTTTAGAAATGTCATCGATAGTAAAGCTTTCTTTAATGAAATTTTGCATTTGCACAACTTCATTGTAATGGGAATATGAATCTTCTGTTCTTGTTACACTATTTAAATGTCGTCTATGATAGTTTAGGGGGGCTGGATTGAAGTAAATATCTCCCTCTGTAAGAAGAGAAACATAGAAGAACCAGTCACCAGCTATTTTGAACTTTTCTAACTGTTTTTCTGTTTTCTTCATATCTATATTTTTAAAAACTACACTCGAGACATTAGGTATAGTGTTTTTGATAAGTAACGTATCTTGTATTTCGTCGACGCCTTTTCGAAAATAGGGGGCTTTCCATTTCTCTTCATCGATATCATTTGTGTAATTTAAATAATGATTAGCCAATACATTTCCTTGTTCGTCTATTTGTTTTGATTGTGTGTAGCTTAAGGCAATATTGTTATTTATATAAAACCCCTGCATCACCTCTTGTAAAAATGTTTTATCGCATAAGTCATCGGCCTCTGCAATCCAAATATAATCACCAGTTGCTGCAGTGACGCCTTTTATCCATTGTTTAAATACAGAACCAGAGTTTGTATCATTAATAACCTGTTGAACCTTCAGATGGATCTTATTTTCTTTTGAGAGCAGTTCTTTAAATGTTGATACGCTATGATCAGTGGAGGCATCGTCTAAGAAAATTAATTCGTAAAGAGGGTAGGTTTGGTTTAATATTGATTCGATTCGATCAGGTAAGTATTTTTCATAATTATAGTTTGGTATGATTACGCTTATCTTTTTGTAATTATGTTCGAGAAGATCTAGTAATTGATAAATGTAAGTAAGAAAATTGAAGTTTTTTTCGATAAGTTCTTGGCCAAAGCTTCCCTTTTGTAATCGTAATCCCTCATCATGAATAAATTCATATATTTTTTCTAGCATTTGGGGTAAATTTAAAAAGTCTACTAAGGCACCAGTTTTTTCTGTAACAACATCCTCAAAACCTCCAGCATTTTTAAACCCTATAACAGGAAGTTTTGCATCTAATGCTTCTAAAACAACATTTGGAAAAGGATCTTCCCTTGAAGTTAATAAGTATAAGTCAGCTCCGGCGTTATATAATCCGATATCGGGAGTAGGATCGATTACTGTGAAATGTGCTTTATATTTAGGGGGCAGTGTATTCAGGAATTGAACGTCTGTTCTCCCTACCCAAATAAAATGAATATCCTTGTGAGTCTTTCTTACTGAGTAAGAGATAAGTGAGAATAGATCGATTCCTTTTCGATAATCTGCGAAGCCTACACCCAGGATGATTTTGCTATCTAGAGGCAGGTTAAGCTTCTTACGTAACTCATTTCTAGCTTTTGCGATATTATTCTTATAAGGATTGTGGTTAAACAAACCTTGAGGGAGAATGTGACATTTTTGAGGATCCAATTCAGTGATTGTACGAAATTTTTCTTGTACGTATTGTGAAGGGAAAACAACTTTGTAAGCAAATTCAGCGATGTTTTTAGCTTTCCCTTCAGCAGAGTACTGTTGTATTAAATGCGGTAATTCATGTATTAATGAAACAACTTTTATATTGTGTCTAGCTAGTAATGCGACGATATCGCCACTTATGACAGTGCTACATATGGCGAGGGTAAAATCCTGTGATAATAAATCCTTTATTAATAATTCGACCTTTTCTTTTGTTTGATAATCTTGCTCGAGACAATAAACAGGACCGTACTTTTGGAAATCGGGAATTAAAATACCGGATCCAATAGAAATAATTGCAACAGAGTAATCAAAGTTTTCTTTAAGAGCCTTAATAGTATGTAAAGAAAGTAGCTGTGCTCCGTGGAAATGGGCATCATGGGATACATAAATTATCTTTTTATTAACATGCATTTCATAACGCCTCCTAAGTTTATTAGATTTCTTTTCCTTTTTGTTGATTAAAGGTAAAGAAGAGAAATGTTTTATATATAATCCCCTAGAGATGAGTAGAAGGGGGCGTACTAAAAGAAAAAATATTATCCTTAATATATATTTACTTGGTCTCGCATTCATTCTTTAGAAAAGTATTAGTATTAAGTTAGAGAGTGTAGTCTGCAGATTGTTAGTTTGAATACATACGTTTATGAAGTTCTAAGGATGTGTTAGAAATTAAGAGAGGGCAAAGCTTTTATAATTTATAAAATAAAAAAGATAAAAAGTATTGACGATTGATCTACAGGGGTGTAATATAGGACAAGTCGCCGATGACATTAACGTCGCAAGCGACAAACGAAATGAAAAACTTAGTTGACATTAACTAATGAAGATGTTAACATAAGGAAGTCGCAAATGAGCGACCAAGTAGTTCTTTGAAAACTGAACGAAACAAACAACGTGAAACGTCAATTTTTATTTTTAGATGCTAGACAAACTAACTTTATTGGAGAGTTTGATCCTGGCTCAGGATGAACGCTGGCGGCGTGCCTAATACATGCAAGTCGAGCGAATGGATTGAGAGCTTGCTCTCAAGAAGTTAGCGGCGGACGGGTGAGTAACACGTGGGTAACCTGCCC
>NZ_FRBJ01000012.1:0-98385 GCF_900142585.1 Bacillus sp. bc15 | reverse complement strand
AGTTCAAAATTTTAAACGAAGCTGGCATCAGCATGCTTTCTCAAGCTAACCAAACACCACAAATGGTTTCTAAATTATTACAATAATCCATTTGAGTTAATTTCCTGAATAAACCTCTCTGCTTGCAGAGAGGTTTATTTTTTCTATATAGATAGATTATTTATAAAACTTTCTTTTTTATGTGGAAGAGAGTATCCGTGATGCTTAGAAGCGGTCAGTGCTTATCTTGATTCCCTCTTATGTTAAAACACAAACAGTAAATAAGCATAAGCCCCTCTATCCTTCCATAACTGTTTATTAGATCAAAAGATACCGACTCTAACAATCTATAAGGAGTGTCTATTATGCGTATTGGTACGAATGTTTTAAGTATGAATGCTAGGCAGTCGTTGTATGAGAATGAGAAACGTATGAATGTTGCAATGCAGCATTTGGCGACTGGTAAGAAGTTGAACAACGCTTCGGATAATCCCGCTAATATTGCAATTGTGACTCGAATGCATGCGAGAGCAAGTGGTATGCGCGTGGCGATTCGTAATAATGAGGATGCGATATCAATGCTTCGCACGGCAGAAGCTGCCCTTCAAACTGTGACGAATATTTTGCAGCGTATGCGTGATTTAGCTGTTCAATCCTCAAACGGTACAAATTCAAATGAAAATCGTAATTCGCTGAATAAAGAGTTTCATTCTTTAACAGAAGAAATTGGCTATATTGTCGAGACGACTGAGTTTAATAATTTATCCGTATTTGACGGTCAAAACCGTCCTATTACATTAGACGATATCGGTCATACGGTACATATGACGAAACATATTCCCCATTCCCCTACCCAACATGACATCAAGATTTCAACAGAACAAGAAGCAAGAGCAGCGATTCTTAAAATTGAAGATGCTTTACAAAGTGTGTCACTTCATCGTGCCGACCTTGGTGCTATGATAAATCGTTTACAATTTAATATTGAAAATTTAAATAGTCAAAGTATGGCGTTAACAGATGCTGCATCTCGAATTGAAGATGCAGACATGGCGCAGGAGATGAGTGATTTTTTAAAGTTCAAATTATTGACTGAAGTTGCACTTAGTATGGTTTCACAAGCGAACCAAATTCCGCAAATGGTCTCTAAACTACTACAATCATAAAAATAAATCTTCCATCTTTGGAACGATTCCATACAAAACAAAAGGGAAATACATATAAACTATGTATCTCCCTTTTATTTTGTACCCAAATTTTATTACTGTGTTACCGTCATAACTTGTCCGCTACGGTCAACCATTATTTTCATTTTTCCGTCTTGTGCATTATATAGCCCAAGTTTATGTAATTCCATTTTACAATCTTGTACGAAAGTTGGTAATTTACGAATTTGATCGATATCAGAACTTGTAATGAAATGAATTAAAAGCTGCGTCATACCTTTAATATCTTGTACAAGCTCTTCTTTCTCTCCTTTTAGCCTTTCATTTTCTAGTTGTAACGAATGCAATTCACCTTCTAGACTACGTGTATTCTTCGCTTCTCTAGAACGCCCTGCTGCCATGCTAGAAAGCTTATAAATACCTTCCATAAACTGATGTAGTTCGTCTTCTTTCCTTTCACTACATTGATTAATTGTTTCAAAGTTATCAACGATACCAGATATAACTGTTACAAGATTTTTTTCATCCTCTTTATGCTGGATTTCTTCTTTTAATTCGTACTCGTTTTCTTGTTTTCTTGCAACGATTGTCTCTTTTACTGGTATATATTTTCGCTTTCGTCCTGGTTTTTGTTTTTCAATATTTTCAAACGGTATTTCACGTTTTTTCAATTTATAATACGTATTTTGCAATTGACTTTCTGTTTTTGGAAAAAGATTTAGTTCATTTTTACTTACGTATTTTGAAATATTTAAAATGTTTAAACCGTGACGTTGACAAAATTGATACACTTCATACAGTAGCTCTAGTTCAGACTTCAGCCATGTAATTGCTGATTTTTCATATGCTCGCATCCCGCCATTTTTTTCTATATCTATTTGAAATAATACCATTCTATTATGTAAATCAACTAACTCTTCATACTTTACTTGGAATTCTTTTTCTATTTTTTTTAATTCCGCTTCTAGTTGCATATCGTTCATTTTATTATTTGACATGTTTTGTAAAAGACCTAATACATTAATTGCTGTGTGGTGATACATAATTTGTGCCACTCCCCCTCATCCTTTCACAATTCTCATCTGACTCCCATGTCTTTTAAGAAAATAGCAATTTTTACATATCCATATTATAACAGTTCGAAATTATCTGTCAAATAATAAACATACAAAAATGTATAGAAAGTATAAAAATTTGGAAAATGTTTTTTATTAATATGCAAAATTGCATATTAATTACATTTAATTATATTATATGGTATTTTGAATGTTTTTTCACCGAAAAAATTTGCGTTACCACGAAATATTACTAAAATAACCATCGAAAATACGTTTGTTAATATTTTTAAATCAAAAATCTTCAAATGAAGATTTTTGATACATACAGCGCCAAACACCCCAGAAACCTTTCATTTTTCTATCAGCTTAAAGTATAGAATACTAAAAAGGAACTAGCCAATGCTATATATGGCTAGTTCCTTCCTCTCTCTAACAGAATAGAGTTATAAACCCAGTCTTCAAATCCTCAATCGAAGTCTCGCTTCTTCTAAAGCTATCTCGGCGGCTCTCTCGTCCCATTTACCCAAAAAACACTCCATATCTCTGGTCTTACATCGCATGGGTCTCTATTAGGCACTGACCGCTGCCACACATAGCTAGTTCCTCTATTCCAGCTAAAAAAGTACTTTTCTTACAACACTAACTTATCAACTAAACCAATTAGCTCTTGAATATCTGGCTTACTTACTTGAGCATTTGCTCCTACAGCTTCACCTTTATGGAATAATTCATTTGTAATTAATGAAGAGAAAATAATGACTGGTAAACGATTCATTACTTCACTATCCTTAACCACTTTCGTTAAATGATGTCCATCCATTTTTGGCATTTCAATATCCGTAATTAGCAGGTGAATATGTTCAAACATTTTTTCGCCTTGCTCTTTCGCTAATTTTTCAATTTGCGCTAACGCTTCTGCACCATTGCTGAAGAAGTTCATTTTCGTATATCCAGCTGATGATAATGTTTCTTCTAATATTTGACGAAGCATCGCTGAATCTTCTGCAATATAAATTACTTTTTCAGCCCGATCTGTTTTTTGTTCTAACCCTGCAATTGATTTATTGTCATAACCAGTGCCGCTAATTTCACATACAATTTTTTCATAATCTAATAGTAAGATGATTTTGCCATCTAGTTTTACAATACCAGATGTCGTTTCTTCTAGTCCCATAGATAATGAAGCTGGTTCATCAATTTGTTCCCACGAAATACGTTGAATACGATGCACTTCATCAACGCGGAAAATAACTTTCATTTGGTTTAATTCTGAGATGATAAATTTCGTTTGATCAAGTGGCTTTGTTGACTTTAAATTAAGAGCCATTGCCAAGTTAATAACAGGTAAAATTTCACCACGTACTTGAACAACACCTTCAACTGCATGATGAGATTCTGGCACAGTTGTAACAGGGAATGGATTAATGATTTCACGTACTTTCATTACATTAATACTAAATAGGTTTTCACCAACAGTGTACGTAACAATCTCTAATTCATTTGTTCCGCTTTCTAATAAAATACTTTGTGCTTGTGACATAAAGGTGTCGCTCCCCTTCCATTAATTCCGTATATCTAATTATTAAGCTTTATAAAAGAGAAAAAGTCAACTACCTATATAAAAAATATAGATAGTCGATCGATTCATTTTATTAAAAAACAATTAATCTTGTATAAAAGAAGCAAGTGCTTCTAATAACACTTCTTGCGCCCCTACAATTTCTGTCGGCATTGCTTCCCATTTTTTCGAAAGCTCCGTCTCTACTCTTATTCTCAGCTCAGAATTCATTTCTGCTAACACATATTCTTTCGTTGCTATATCAACATCAAGTAGCGCAAGTGCATATAATTCCGGGTCATTTATTTTTTCGAATAATCGCTTTAATACTACCGGTGCTATATGTTTTAATTTTTCAATATGAATTTCCTTATCCGAAAATAGTAACTCATATTGAATAAACGTAACATTTTCTTTAATCACTTTAAAATAGCAATTATTTTTTTTATCATTTACAAAATAACCATTTGGATCTGCGATAATACTTTCTACTTTACGAATTAAATCTGGCAAACTATTCGCCCCCATTACAGTCCGCTGCTCAACCTCACTCGGCGAAATGAATGTAACGCGATACTTATTTTGCGCCATCCTCCTCACCTCTCCTTTTATAAAAATCTATCATCACAAACATATAAAATGAAACTAGCATACTCTCATTTCATTGCCCTATTGTCACAACTCACAGACTATAAAAAAGTACTGGCTTGCTATAAAGAGATTATTGTTCAGCCATTCCAGTAGATTTCTATAGTTCTCTTCTTACAGCTCCGAGCCACCTAAGACTAAAAACACTTTTAAGCGCCTTTAAGCAACTCAATATTGTTGAACCAAAACGCAATTTGCTGATCTGTAATGCCTGATAATGTAACAAAAAACTCACGGCACTTCATCTCGTCCTTAAACAGTTGATACTTCCATGCGCCATCATTACCAACACTGACGAAATAAAACTCATGAATACGACCAATAATCGCTTTCTTTTCAGCAAATGAATACGGGGGCACTTGCTTAATTTCAAATTGATCTGGTAAATATACATGCTCTTCTCGTTCCATTTTTAGCACTTGCTCAGCAAGTTCACGTTTATTCTCGAAAAATGGCAATTGTAAAATTCGTTCTTGTCTTGTCATACGAATAAAAACCCTTTCTACTACATTACGATCTTTCTTTATAATACATTATCGAATTAAGTTTACAACTTCATTTAATACTTCATCTGACACTTTAATTACTTTCGCATTTCCTTGGAATCCACGTTGATATAACATTAAGTCAACGAATTCTACAGATAAATCTACGTTTGAACTTTCTTTTGCTGAACCTCTTACATTACCTGCACCATTCTCACCTGCCACACCAATCCCTGGAATCCCTGCTGATGGTGTGGCAATGTAATTGCCATTCCCAGTTTTCATTAATCCACCTGAATTAGGGAATGTAGCTACAGCTAGTTGTCCTACAACCTTCATACTACCATCCGAATATCTCATCATAACGAAACCACCGTCAGAAATTGAATAGTCATTTGCAATTGCAGCTGGACGCCCCGTTACTTCTGTTGTAGAAATAGTTTTCCCTGTTGGATAATTTGTTAAACCACTTAAGTCCAGTGTCAGTCCCTTACCAAAAGGAATTTTAACCGTTCCACCTTTAGTAATTTCACCAGTTACTGGATTTTTTTGTACAGCTTCATCTGTCTCCTTTAGATTTCCTAATGTATCAAATTTAAGATTTTTTTCGCCCGTCATGCCTTCAACCGGCTTAAACTCTTTTTCGTTTTTAGAATCATTTCTTACAGAAACTGTATACGTATATTCACCTGGCACAGGCTTTTCAACTTCTTTACCATCTACAGTCTCTTTTGTAGTCTTTTGTTTAATATTTACACGTAACGTTAACGAGTTCCCTTCCTCATCAAAAACTGTGAATTCGTGAGATAATGCATTTTGATTTCTAGGAAGGTTTCCACCTATTGTTGCTTTATCTGTTTGAATCCCACCAACAGCTGATCCCATTGGAATATGAATTGGACTTGGTCGTGAAGAAAAATCTATTTCTTGAGTTCCTGTTTTCACACCATACCCTAGCACATACTGACCACTTGTATTTGTAACATAGTTATCTTTCGATACACCGAAAGACCCTTTTCTCGTATACTCTACATTTCCGCTATTACGATCGCCAACTAAAAATAAACCATTTCCCTCTATGGCTGTCTCCATTTTATCACTAGTTAAAGTAATAGAACCATCACTAAAATCTGTAGATGTCCCACTAAACTTTACACCGTTACCAATACTCTTTGGATTCGTACCAGCATAAGCACCATCCCCACGTGAACCAACCGTATTATTATATAGCAGATCATCAAAAATAGCTTTTTGCTTTTTATATCCAACTGTTTGTGCATTTGCAATATTATTTGAAGTAACACTTAATGCATTTTGTGCTGCATTCATCCCTGTAATACTTGTATATAACGCTTTAATCATAACCTATATACACTCCTTTTATTAATTTTGCTTAACCTCTTCATTTTTTTCTATATCATCTTTCTTCTCATCTTCTGGATTTGCTTCTGCTATCGGTTTATCTGAAACCCTTTCTACAAAACGAAGTGAGACAACTTGATTATCAACAATAAGTTGTACATCGTTATTTTCGGCAAGTCGAACTGTTTCCACTTGACCAGTCACTTGCTCTCCCTTATTGTTTATACCTCTAACATACTTTCCTAAAAATTTCATCCCTCCATCAAGAGCTGTCGTATACATCGTTGATTGTAGTTTATCTACTGCTTTCGTCATATTTTGTACTTGCTCCATAAGCGATAGTTGAGCCGTTTGATTCATCATTTGGTTCATATCCATCGCATTAAACGGGTCTTGATGTTGAAAGCTTGCTAAAAAAAGTTTCAGGAAATCATCTTTATCCATAATACCGGGTGTTTTTTGATTACTTGCTGATAATCCGTTTGTTTGTTGCACTGGCGATTGTACACCATTAACAGATGCGTTTTTTGCTTGCGCTCCTGCTTGTAACGGAATATGATTTGTACTCGTTGTATTTAACCCAACTGTTGGCACGCTTTATTCCTCCAATAATCCCGCAAATTCTGTTGATTGTTGTTTTTCATGATTTGTATTTGCTAATTTCTGTTTTTGCCTCTGCTCTTGTTCTCGCTGTTCTTTACGATTTTCATCTTTATCTGAATAGCTAATTTGAATATTGATTTCTTTTTCTTTTAACTTTAATTTCAATTCATCAAAAATGATTTCAACACGTTTTTTCGCATCGTGTTTTTCCATTTCTACGTGAACGTCAATTTGATCTCCGTGTTTTTTCATAAAGACTGTTAATGTACCAAGTTTTTCTGGATTTAACTGGAATAAAACACGTTCTTGTTTCACTACAAATTTTTGCAGCGCTTCTACTTGCGCTTCCATTTTCTTTCCTAAGTCAGGTAATGAAACTTTCTCAGCACCACTATTTGATTTCCCTATTTGTTCGGTACTCGTCGTTTTATTTAATAACTCTGCACCTGCAGAGCTCGAATCATTTAATGCATCAACCTCTGGCAACTCTACCTTTGCATCATCGCTCTCAAGTTTCGGAAGATCTACCTCTTTAGACTCTTCTTGTTCCTTTGCAATATTACAAGTTTCTGTTTCTACAACTTTCAATGCTTGCATCGTTTGCTCTGGCATCTTCATTTTGTCTAATACCATTTGCATTGTATCTTCTAAACATATAGCATTTTTGATATTCATATTTGAAAGAAGTTCTTGTAATTGTTGTAATTCAGCTGCAGGTAATTCATTAAGTTTAATATTGCCATATTCTTTATATAGCTCTTGTATTTTTTGTATGTATTGATATAGCAATTCCGGTTGCACATGTAATTGCTCAATTGCAACCATTTGCTCAGATACAGCTAATAACAACTGTTCTGTCTCTTTTTTTTCTTCTTTCTTTACAATAGGCTCTTCTTTCGTTACCGATTTTTTAGAAAGAATATAATCTTTTTTCTCTTCTGTTGGTGCTTCTTCTCGTTTCGTTTTCTCCGTTTGCGGCTGTTTTTTATTTTCCATTCTCATCGTACGATCGAATGAAGAATCTTCATTTTTTGATTGTACTTCTAGCCCTTTTTCTTTTTGCGGAGGTAAACTTTGTTGCACCGGTAATACAGACTGTATCACTACATTCACCTCATCCATTCATACACATTTTCAAATCCAGAAGCATTTTTTCTTCCAGCTTTTCTTGTGCTTTCGCAAGCTTTTTACAATTTTCTTGATACATCTCATCAATGACACGTTCTTTTTCTTTTACTTGCTCTAAAAGGCTTTCATTTTTTTGAATAAAACCTTCCGTTTTTTTAATTTTTCGATTCCATTCTTCTATTCTTTCAGGTGAAAACGTATGTGAAGAAAGCATGCCAGCCATAATACGTTGCCCAGTTTGTACGACTTTACTACGCGATTTCACAACATATAAATCATATTCTTTTTTTTGTTCTATTTTTCTTTTTTCAGCTGTTAATTCATACACTTCTTTTAAAATATGTTCTTTTTCTTGATTTATTTGCAATTTTATTGTGTCGTACTGCTGTTTATCCACCTGTTTTCATAGCCCCTTCCTATTATAACGTTCTCTTTTTCTATTATATAGTTTTTTTCCAAAAAAATCTGTGAAATATTAAAAAACAAAAAAATAAGACCTCTTGGGCAGAGGCCTTATACTATATGGTGTATCGCTTGAACGATATCATCAAATTGGAAACTATCCGATCGACCTTGCTTTAAAAACGTATTTATACCTTCTACTTTATTTTTACATTCAAAAATATAAGCATTTTCTTCATTTTCTTGAATCGTTCCTAACTTAAAATACAATTCATTTTCTTTATAAATTGATAAAATTTTTCTCATTTCATTTGCAAGTTGCCAATGATGTGGCGAAACAATTTCTTCCATAATCCTACTTACTGAATCTAATACTGAAATTGCAGGATAATGACTAAGCGTTGCAAGCTCACGCTTTAATACAATATGTCCATCTAAAATACCACGTGCTAAATCTGGTACAGGACCATTTAAATCGTCCCCATCAACAAGCACCGTATAAATACCTGTTATAGATCCCTTTTGTGTTTTTCCGGACCGCTCTAACAGCTTCTTCATATAACTTTCCATTAACAGTGTTTTACCACCAATCGGTAACTCTTTAACAGCAATATCAACACTTCTACGGGCATCGGCGAAACGAGTAACAGAGTCCATCATAAGTAATACGTTATTGCCTTGATCACGGAAGTATTCAGCAATAGACGTTGCGAGCTTCGCTGCACGAAGTTGCATAAGGTGACTTTCATCTGACGTCGCTACAACAACGACGCTTTTTCGCATCCCTTCCTCGCCTAACTCTTTTCGAATAAAGTCTTTTACTTCCCGGCCACGTTCTCCTACTAAACTAATAACGTTTATATCAGCTTTTGCATTTTTTGCTATCATTCCAAGTAAAGTAGATTTACCAACACCTGACCCAGCAAAAATACCAATCTTTTGACCGATACCAATTGTTAGCATAGAATCAATTGATTTTATTCCTGTTTCAAATACATCGGTAATCTCTTCACGTTCAAATGCATGTATAGGCGGTGCATCTAGTTTAATTTTCTGTAATGGAATGTTTTCAGCTTCCTCATTTAACACTTCACCATTTGCACTTAACACTTTTCCGAGTAAGTGATTACCACGTGGTACAACAACATCTTCTGAAATTAAAGTCACTGAATCTCCATAACATACTTTTTCTGTCTGTTCAAATGGAAGTAGCATATTATTTTCTTTTTCAATGGCAATCACTTCACATAAGACGTTATGTTCTCCGACGAAGCAAACATCTCCGATCTTCGCTTTCGGCCCTTTTGCTACGAAAAACTGTTCTTGTACACTATGAACTTTGCCTACTTTCGTATACAGTGGTGTTTCAATGAACTTATTCCATTTTTCGTTCTCATTCATTAACAGGCGGCTCATACATTTTGCTCCTCAAATAACTTCTCTTCTTCCCATTTCTGACGAAGTTTCGCAAATATAGGTGCAAATTTAAATTCAAAGAACTCTTTCTCTTCTTCCAGAACAAATTCACCAAACAGCAGGGAGAAATCATATTTCCATTCTACTAATTGTAGTAACCAATATTCTTTCGTATTCTCCTTCTCTTCTTGAATACGTTCAAACGTTTCTGGATGTACTGTAATGATTAATTTTTCAAACGAAGTTGGCAATGTTTGCACGATGCCAGTTAAAATAGGTAACACATCAAGCGATCGTGAATCTACCGCTTGATTCACGATTTTTTCTGCTAGATGAAAAGATTGATCCCATAATAACTCTGTCCATTCATATGCTGTTTCTTGTTGTTCTTTTTGAAACTGCACACGCGCTGCTTCCATCTGTTCCATTTGTTCATGAATATGCATTTGAAATTGTTCTTTATCTTGTAATAACTGCTGCCGCTCTCGTTCTAGCATTTGCTTCTCTTGCCTTAGCTGATTCATTTCCATATGTAATGACTCTTGCTGGGCGCGAAGCTCTGCATGATCAGCTTGTAATTCTTCCTCTTCTATTTGAACTGAAGCTGGTTTTGGAAATTGTAATTCATACGTTTCTTCAGAAAAAGAAACAGAATTCTTCGGAATTCTGTTTTTAAATAAGGACATCCTCTTCACCTCTTTGAACGATAATTCTTCCTTCTTTCTCTAGCTTTTTCACTGTACCAGTGATCGTTTGCTGTGCTTTTTCAGCATCCGTCATCTTAAGCGGTCCTAAGCCATCTAATTCTTCTAGAATCATCTCTTTACGGTTTGAAGACATACATGTAAATAGTTTCTCTTTAATTTCTTCTTTTGCAATTTTAAGTGCTTTCGCAAGAACACCGTTATCTGTAATTTCTTCTAATACACGGCGAAGCGCAAGATCTTCAAGACCAAGTAAGTCTTCAAAGACAAACATATTTTCTTTAATTTTCTCAGATAACTCATAATCGACTTCATCCAGCTTTTGAAAGACTGTTTTTTCAACACCACGTGAAACATTATTTAAAATGTTTACGATTGTTTTCAAGCCATCAGTTTTATTAATTGCACTGAATGCCATATTATTTAATTTCGATTTTAACAACTCACCAATTTGATTAATTAATTCACCATCAACTTGTTCTAACTTCGCAATACCCATTACAGTCTCTACTCGTTTATGATCTGGCAATCTCTCAATTAATTGAGACGCAAGTTGCGGTTTAATATAAGAAGCGATGATTGCAATTGTTTGTGGTGACTCATCATTAAGCACTGTAAGAAGTGGTTCTAAATCTGTAAGTGAATTTAAGAATTCAAATGGATTATCTTTGTTATACCAAAGGTCTTCCAATAATTTTTCCAGTTCGTCTTCTGGCATATTTTTAAATATGCGACGAATGTATTCTTTATCTGGAGTGACTAAGTTCAATTCTTTTACATTTAGTTCATATAAGAACTCTCCTAGTACATTTTCTAACGTTTCTGGTTTGTATACACGAAACTTTGCGATTTCACGAAGTAATACTTCTTTTTCCTCAGCTGTCATATATTCAATGACTTTTGCTGCCACCCCTTCTTCTAATGTACGAATAAGGATGGCAGCTTTTTCTTTGGAGGAGATTTCATCTAACATCGTTGTTCCTCCCTTACTGTCCGTTTAACCATTTTTTAATTACTTTTGCAGTTCCTTCTACATGTTCTTTCGTAGCATCCTGCACTTGTTCATCTAACGTTGGTTCTTTCGGTTCTTCTGGTTCAGGTTTTGGCTCTGGCACTATTTTTTCTTCAGGAATTTCCAAGATACTTTCATTACTTGCAGCCACTTCCTCTTCTGCTAAGTATTCTTCATATTCCTCTTCTTCTTTCTTTCTCTTACGTCTTGCTAATAAGAACCATACTAGACCACCGATTGCTAATAAGCCAGCTGTAATTCCACCGAATAACCACCAGTTCATACCACTTTTTTCTGGCTCTTTCTCTTTTTCGGCTTTCGGCTGATCGAACTGAACAGTTACAACGTTAACTTGACCATTTATAAAGTTACCGTTCGGATCAGCTTGAAGTCCTGCGGCTGTTCCAATTGCTTCTTTAAAAGTTGTCATATCAATTCTACGTTTTACTAGCGTATCATTATCTACCCATACAACAACATTTGTTTTCGTTAATTCTGGGTGTTTCTTAATTGTTTCAACTGTTTTATCTATTTCATAGTTTTCGATTTTGTTACCATTTTTATTATCATAGACAACTTTACCATTTTGATTATTGTTCGTACCGTAGTTTGGAACTTCACCGTTCGCTGTAATACCAGCACCTTGCTTCGTATCTGCCCCTTCTTGCGCAGTAGAGCTTTCCTCTTGCTCTTGTTTACTACGAAGTACACCTTTATCACCATACTTTTCTGACTGACGTGTAACTTCATCGTAGTTTACAGATACTTTCGTATTCACTTTATATTCATTCGGTTTAAACATCGTCATTAACGTTGCATCAATGTCTTGCTTTAATTTACCTTCAAGTTGGTGCTGCATCTCAACTTCTTTCTCATAAGAAGAGGAACTACTAGAATGTGCTTCATCTGCTCCTTTTGAGATAACACCTTTTTTACTATCAATAACACTTACTTCTTCTGCTTTCACACCAGGAACCGCTGCACTAATCATTTGCTGTATACCTGCAACTTGATCAGCTGTTAACAATTGTCCACGCTTCACTCCAACCGTAATCGCCGCTGTTCCTTTTGCTTTTTCTTCATCAAAAATTGTCTCTTTTTCAGGCAATGTAATTTGAACATTTGCCGTTTCAACTGTCGCAAAGTTTCTTACAATATCTTGCTCCAATTGCTTCTTCGTACCGACAATTTGCTTCATTTTTTTATCTTGCTCACTTGAACCGAGCGAGCTTTCTAATAAAATTTCTTCACCGCTTTTCGAATTAAACGGTAAGCCCATCCCATTCATTTCTTTTCGAACCCATGGAGCATCATTCTTTTGCACACGAATCGAACCATCGGCCGCTAATTGATAATCGACACCTAACTTCGATAATTCTGCTGTAATCTCTTGTTTATCTGCATCATTTAAATTTTGATATACAACAACATATTTATCTGGCAAGGTGAAGTATAAAAGTGCTCCTGTTACAATCGCTAAAAGCGCAGCACCGATTACTAACTTATGCCACGTTTTTAACGATTGGATAACATTTTTCATCTTTTCCATTTAAACACACCCGTCCACTTTCCTAAATTTGCATATTAATTAGTGACTTATAATTTTCAATAAGATTATCACGTACGAGAGCAGCCGTTTTCATTTGAGATTCAGCTTTCTTTTGCTGAATTAAAACGTCATGTGTTTCTCCTACCCCTTTAGTTAGTAAATCATATACTGCTGTTTGCGCATTGTTTTGCGTTTGATTCATATCTTCCAATAAATCAATAAACTTTTTCCCCTCAACTACAGATGTTTGAGAAGTCTTCGGTGCACCAATTGACTGAATTGCTCCAAATGGTTGTGTATGTAACATTGGTTGGATTTTCATATTATTATCTTCCCCCTTATCCTCGGCCGATTTCTAAATCTTTATCAAGCATTTTTTTATTTGCATTTAATACACTCGTATTCGCTTCATACATTTTTTGAGCAACCATTACATTCGTCATTTCAGCAGTTACATCAATATTTGGATAACGTACATATCCTTCTTCATTTGCGTGCGGATGCGTCGGATCATACACTAAATTTTCCGTTTTGTCTGCTTCAATACTTTTTATTTTTACTCCATTAGTAGGAGCCCCATCTAACATACTTGCAAAACTATTGTTTGATTCTAGCACCACACTACGACGCTCATATAAATCTGCCCCCGGAGCCGCCGTCGTATTCGCATTTACAATATTGTTAGAAGTAACTTCCATCCACTTTCTCGCTGTCGTTAGCCCTGAGCCACTTGCATTAATTGCCTGAAACATCCGTTGTCTCTCCTTCTACTTTTAACGTCCGCGTGCCGCTTGGTTAATTGCATATTGTGTATTAATTGCGTTAACTGAAATACCGTATAACTGATTTGCTTTCATTAAATCTAGCATTTCTGTCGTTACATCCACACTATTTCCGTCTTTATTCGTTTGCATTGATTTTGTTTGAATCTTTGCATATGTATTTTTCGTATTTACTGTCGGTAAGTGCATTTCATTCGTTTGATATAAATCTGGATTGCTCTTTAAATCAGCCGCATTATTTTTATATAACGCACTACTTTTATTCATCTGCTCAGCAAATGTTACATCTTGTGCTTTATAGCCAGGTGTATTCGCATTTGCAATATTACTAGAAACAGTATTTCGTTTCGTCACTAAATAATTCATATAATGGCTTACATCACTCACTAAATCTGGCATATTCCACACCCTTCCTTTTCTAACTTAATGATCCACTGATAGAAGTTTCACTTCATTATTTATTTTCTTATATGTGTTTATTAAAATATTTACTATTATGTACCCTTACATATTTTATTCCATTTTTTCATTGTTGTCTTTAGAAAAATACAAAAATATAAAAAAAGAATGCAAAAAACTGTATACACATAGTAATCTATAGAACATTTCAATATATAAACTACAAACTAAAGTCCATTTTTCTATTATTTAGATTACAATTATTATTTCATCACAGTCATAAAATGAAACCTCAATCAGCGGAGTTCTTTATGTAAACGAAGGAATAGACCCCCTTTTAAAAGGGGAATCTGTTTCCAGACGTTATTATTAATATTTACCGTAAAATGAATTAGCCTTCATTCGCCCATCATTTTCCATAATCATTTCTTCCAAAATCTTTTGCTTATCTCGAATATGCTGCGCTGCCTTAATAATGAATGGGCTTACTTCTGCTGCAACTTGTGCACGTCTTTCTTCATCTAGTGTCATCATCCAACGATTTAACATCTCACTCTTCTCAGCAAACTCTTCATCTGACACTTGTAATTCACCGATTTCATTAAAACAGCTGACAAACGTTCGATAAATATCATTGTTCATTTTCAAGTGCTCCACGGTAACCGTCTATTAAATCTTGTAACACTTGTACAATCGCATCAATGTCTTTTGCTTCACGCGTTACTTTCATCGTTTGAATTTGAATGCTAATCCAATCGTATAAACCAAATAGACTGTCATATAAATCTTTTGAAATATCAGGATTTAATTGAAGCTTCAACTCTTCAAATATACGTTCTAACTTTTCAAGAAGGTCGTCTCCTTCTTGAAGTTTAAATGTATTTAAAAGTTCTTCTAATTTACGAAACTCTACGATACATCTTTCATAAATAAATATTGTATTTTTAATCGGATTACTCGTCATAATATCATTTTGCATATAACGTTGCCATGCTTGCATATAATCACTTCCTCAACTTTCATTAATCATCACTTTTGGTTTTTGTCATTGCTTTGATTGTCTGCAGCTGACTATCAAGCAATGCTAGCTGGCTTTCCAACTTTGCATATTTATCAATAATTGATTCTTGTTTTTTCTTATTAATTGTATCAATATCTTGAATTTTTCTCTCTAAATCAGTCACTTGCTTTTCAATACTTTTAGAGCGTTTTCCGATAATCCCTTCATCTCCAAAGATTCCCTCAAGCTTTTTATCTATATCATGACCAATACCATTAAAGCCAAAGAAAAATTGTTTTGTAGATTCTGGATTCTCTTTAAAAGCTATTTTCAATTTTTCTTCATCAAGAGTCATATTTCCTGTTTTATCAATTTGAATTCCAAAAGAAAATAAATACTTATCATCTTGTGAAAATTTAAAAATGCTTGTCATTGCATTACTGATAGCAAATGAAACATTATTCCCTTGCATTACTCCATTTTCACCAGAAAATAAATCTAAACTTTTAACAGCGTTATTATACTCATCTTTCATTTTTTTGATTAAATCTATCGAATTTTTTATATCTGAATCTTCGATAGTTAATTTAATTGGCTCTGTAGTTACCTTTTCTAAGTTAATAGTTAATCCTGGAATTGTATCAATCTTATTTGTTTTACTAGTTCCTTTAATTCCGTTTATTGTATATTCTGCATTTACTGCTCCTGTCACTTGATGTGCAATGGCATTCGTTCCATCCGTATTTTTCGCAGAAGTAACTAGCCCTATATTTTGTAAAAAGCCATTGGCACCATCTGTTAATTTCAGCTCTCCCTCTTTTCCTGCAGTAGTTGATGTGAAAAATAGTTGATCTCCTAATGTATATACTGATGCACCATAATTCCCATTATTTATCTTATTGACAAGGTCTTTATACGTCATATCTTTTGAAATTTTAACTTCTTTTCCATTTATCTGAAATACATCATCTACTCCAAGTTTTAAATCTAAACTAAATTTTTGCTCCGTACCTTCAGGAGTTTTTGGGGGAGTAAGTGGAGCTGTAGTTATTTGATGCCTTTCTGCTACTCGCTCTACTGTAATTGTATATGTTCCAGGAATTGCAGCAGCATCCGCCTGCGCTGTCATAAAACCATCTTTGGATAAAGTTGTTTTCTTTTCATCACCTTTAAATGTGTTTAAATCTTTGAATACTTGCACAAAATTTGCAAACTCTTTTTTCATGCTCGCATAAACTTTGTTTTCATTTGTTAACGTTTGTTTTTGTGTAGTGTATGGTGATTTTTTCATTTCCAATGCTTGTAACTCTAAATCTACTAACTTCTTTGTATCTATTATGTTATTTCCTAAATTCCATATTTGCTGTCTGTCACCATAATTAGATATTGTCCCTGCCATATTTTTCACTCCTTATCATTTACATGTAATCTAAAATACTCGTTTTACTCATCGTACTAACAGCTTTTAATGTTGCTTCGTACGTTGCGTTTATATAAGCTAAATCAGAAATTGCGACCGCTAAATCAACATCCTCAATTTCTTTACGGTTTTCTTGAAGTGCTACATTTTGCTCGCTTAAAATTGTTTTAAACGTCTCCATTGTGTTCATTGTTGAACCAACTTCAGTTGTACGGTTAATGATGCCATCTAAGTTTTGCTTATTTCCTTCTAATAACGGTTTTAGTGCTTTTTGGTCACCGTTTTGCATTGCTTCACTCATCTGTTTTAACGTTTTTATAACAGGAGATAATAATGCTTCACCGTTACGGAACGCTTTGAATTCATAACCGTCATTTAGTTTCCAGTTCACATCATTTTTTCCACCCTGGTACGTACCATCTTCTGTAAATGGCGGATTTTCTGCACTATCACCACCGAAAATATAACGACCTTGTTCTTTTGTATTCGCTAAATAGACGACCTGTTTTAAAATTTGATCAATCTCTACACCAATAGCCTGCAATTCTTTTTCACTATTTGTACCATTCAATGCTTGTACTGTTAATTGGTCTGCTCTTGTTAAAGATTTCAAAACACCTTGTAAAGTATTTTCAGTTTGTGTTAATACATTTTTCGAATCCGCTATATCTTTCTGCATTTGCTCCATATTTGCCAATGAATGTTGAATCGCAAATGATTTACTTGCTGCAAGTGGATCTTCACTCATAAGAAGGTTTTTCTTCCCTGAGGTTACTTGATTTCGGTGGTATTGCTGTTGCACATTTAAATCCATCAACTGATTCTTTGCCCAGTTTGCATTTTGAAATGTAGATACTCTCATTTCTATCTCCTCCTTAAATATTTCCAATTACCAACTATACATGACTACTCCTTATCTAATAATCGAAAACAAACTATCAAACACTTCATTCATCGTAGTTATAGCTTTAGAATTCGCCACGAAGTATTTCTGGAAGGCCATTAAATTAACCATTTCTTCTTCCATATTTACGCCCTCGATGCTCATCTTTTCTTGCTGGATACCTTCTAATAAATCCTTATGAATATTTTGATATGCATTTACTGAACTTTTATCAGAGGCTACCCCAACTAAAAATTGATCTAAGGCTTGCTTATATGTAAGTCCATCCTTATAGCCTTTATCTGTAATAGCCGCAAGGTTGTTGGCAGTTTCAGCCGAAATTTTCATTTTTGAAATATCTTTTATAAAATCAGGATTCAATTCAAGTTTCTTCGCATCTTCTCCTACAAAAAGTTCTTTCTTCATAGTATTATTCACTTGTTTTTTTAACGAATTTACAAACTCATTCAGATTATCTTTATAATTTGTAATCTTTGCTTTCGTATCAATTGCCGATAAAATTGTTCCACCACTTAATGGGATATCTGTTCCAGATATTTGTACAGACATTGGCTTTTTATCCTTCTGTAATTGAAGTGGATATGTATCTTGACCATTTACAGTTAAAACACCATTCATCCTAACACTTGCGATATTAGGATTTGTAGCTTCATAAGATACTTCTATATCTGCATACTGAGACATTTCTGTCATAATACGATCACGTTCATCTAATAGTTGATTTGGTACTTGTGTACCAGCTTGTCCAATTTTCTTGTTCGCTTCTGCTAAACTAGCAGCAAGTCGATTAAATTCATTAACATGCGCTTCAATATCTTCTGTCGTCTGTGCTTCCACTGTATCTAAATTTTTCGCGAGACGACTTACTTGACTTGTGAACTTCCCCGTTTCAGCAATTAATGTATCGTAGTAATTTGATTGCTCCGGATTTTTTGCAACTTCACGAAAAGCATTGAAAAACCCATCCATTAAACTAGATAATGAATTTTTACCTGTCGTTCCTACCATAGACTCTACTCGCGACAAAGTAGAATTCATATATGCATAGTAAGAGAACTGTGACATTTGATCATTATATTGCTTTGTCTTCACTTCATCTGTAATACGATCAACACCTAATGTTTGTACACCATACCCTATTCTTTGTTCTGGTGCATACCCTTTACTCCCTCCAGCAGATCCGTAATTCACCATTTGACGAACATACCCCGGTGTATGAATGTTAGACAAGTTTTGTTTTGTTGTTTGTAACCCCATTTGAGCCGCTAACATACCCGATAGCGGTGTATTATAATCAGATAATCTCATAAAGCTTCACTTCTCCTTTACAATAGTTCGTTCATAAAGATTTGCGAATTATTGTTTCGCTCTAAGTTATATTCAGAAACAGAATCCACAATACTTTCTGTAGTTTTTAATAGTACGTTTAAGTAATATTGATTTTTCAAAAGAATCATTTTTACATTCTCTTCTAATTCAGTTACGTTTTTTTGTAATTCTTTCATTTTTTCAATTTCTTCTTGAGAAAAATACGAAAATAACGCACTTACACGAAACGATTCAACTCCTTGTTCTTTACAGAACTGAACAACCATTTCTTCAAATGAGCTTGATAACCCTTTTAAGCCATCAATGTACTGCAATTGCTCTACTTGCAATTTTTGAACTGCATTTACATTTTTATTTTTTAAATTCTCATATATTTGCTCTCCAAGCGCTTGAATATTTTCATACGCTTTTTGAATAATAACGAGTTTTTCATATAATTGTATGTACATATAGCTTCCTTCCTTTTACAAGACTAAATTCACAATTAAACCATGGATTTCTCCAATTTGATTTAACATTTCTAAATGTCCTGTTTTCGTATTAATTAAATTCATAACATCTTCTAATTCATTCAATCCCATTTCTGCCTGTTTCACAATCGTCATTTTCTGTGAATATCCGTAACGCGGGTGACGAGACATGACATCTTTATACTGCAATACATTATCCACGTAAAAATTCAAAAATGATTTTACTGTATTTTTGTATTCCATTACATTATCAAGCGTTAATTCCATTTCAATTTTCTCTTTAATTTCTCCAATATTATCGACAAACGCTTCCATTTGTTCTAGTAATTTATCTTTTTTCGGATCTGCATGCAAATTATCCGAAAATGCAAGTCCTGTCCTGACATTTGCTTCTTTCGGCATTTGAGTAGCAGGCGGTATATGCGATAAAATTGGATTATGCGAGATAGAACGTAGCATATATATCACCTATTTATTTTTTTATTTCTTCCTAAACTTAATCGTAAAATCCAGTTATTTATAATTATACTCTGAACAGTAATATTTTGCAGTTATTTTTTATAAAAGATATGTTACAATTTAGCATGAGGTGGCACAATTCTATGAATATTTTCCTTTGTGGTTCAAATCAATTAACAGCATTAGATCAAGAAGAAATTAAAAAATTTTTAACTGACTATGCTCACAAACATAAAATTTACATATTATGTTATAAATCTATTGAAAATGAGGTTCTTCGTTTTTTCGTTGAGAATGAAAGACTCGCTCAAAATTTATGCCTTTACACACTGCAACCATTGCAAGCAATAACAGATGAATTTCAAGAAGTCGTTGATTACTTAAAAAAACACGGAGCCGAATATGTTGCTTTTGATCATCCTTCTGACTCCATTTACCGATCAGATTATATGTTTTTTGTTAAACAAATTATTGAAGACACTGATTTAGTTCTCTGTTTTTATAATGGGGACAAACATACATCTGTCATCCCTGTCGATGTTGCAAAAGAAGCAGGTATTGATGCTGTCATTTATGATTTACCAGGATTACATGAAAAGCAAATGAAAAAAAGCTTTGAACAAAAAATTCGTATGATGTAAAGGGGGAGGCACAATATCATTATTGTGCCCATTGTAAATATGATAATTGAACAAGATTATGATCATTTTATCGCGAGTTTTAAACAACAATTCAATATGGATATCGCTTCTTATAAACAAGATAGAATGCGCCGTAGAATCGATGCTTTCATTTCGAGAAAAGGCTTCGAAAACTACACTAATTTTTTAAACAAATTACGCGCTGATCAAAATTTATTTTTAAATTTTATTGACTATATTACAATTAACGTTTCAGAGTTTTTTAGAAATAAAGAACGCTGGCAAACTTTAGAGTCGAAAGCACTACCAAAATTACTCGAACAAAATAGCGGAAAATTAAAGGTATGGAGTGCCGCTTGCGCTGCTGGTGAAGAACCGTACACACTCTCTTTAATTTTATCAAAGCATCTAGCTCCATTTCGTTTTGAAATTCAAGCAACAGATCTTGATTTTCATATTTTAGAAACCGCAAAACGCGGTCAATATACAGAACGTTCTCTGAAGGAATTACCTAATGATTTGAAAGAACGTCATTTCACAAAAGAGAATGATATATATTCATTGCATCAAAACATTAAACAAAACGTTACGTTCAAACAGCACGACCTTTTAATGCAGTCGTTCGATACAAATTATGATTTGATTATTTGTCGTAACGTAATGATTTATTTTACAGAAGAAGCAAGAGTAAAACTTTATGAAAAATTTAGTCGTTCTTTACGAAAAGGCGGTGTACTATTTGTTGGTAGTACGGAACAAATTTTAACACCCGAACGTTACAATCTTCAGCGATTTGATACATTCTTCTACGAAAAAATATAAAAGAGGTCGTCACAATGGAGTGACGACCTTTTTACATAACTCGAATTAAAATAATACCGACAATCCATATAAAGAGAAAAAGAAACGTCATAGACCATTTATGTTCTTGCACCGTATGTTTCAACGCCTGTGACAATTGTGTCATGTTCATTTCCGCAAGCGCTCTCCATACACTTACATCCCGATCTTTAGCAATACGGTCTGTAACGCTAATTAAAATTGTTTCGTTAGACAGTTTCGTTATATAAGCAGTAATAACCGTTACCATCAAATTTATATTTCCTTCTGAAGAATCACTTTCCACTCTAGAGATAAGTGCACTCACATCTAGTAACGGAATATGTACTTTTCTACCAAATGATAGTTGTACTTCAGCGAAATCATACGTTCCATCTAACAAAGGAAGTTCTTTTATATGCGCCTGCTTAACAAGCCCTTGTAGGCTTCTAATTACATGTTCAAATATTTTTTCTGTTTGCTTACCTTCTCCAGATAACGTGTGTAACTTTTTAAAAAGTTGTAACACTGTATCCATCTCTTTAGAAAGCATTTCCTTCATAATCTTTCCATCACTTAAACTTGCAAGTAAAATACCTATTTCATTATTTTTCGAAATAATTTTAGACTGTCCAGTAAACACTAAATTGCTACGCTTTCGTTCTTTCTGGATTTCATGCTCCGAAATAGCTGCAGGCTGTTTTAATGGTTGTAACGCCTTATCTTCAATTGTCGTACGTTTAATCTCCATTTAAGCGCCTCCACTACTATGAAATAATTAGCCCCATTCTTTATTACTCTTTAAAACTAAAAACAGTACGAATAAACCTGACATGATAGTAAACACATCAGAAGCTTGCACTCCCTGTTCACCTTTTTCTTCTTTCTTGTCTTTCGGTTCTTCTTTTGGTTCTTTCTTTTTAGAGGCAACTTGTTTGTTATTTTTCTCTTTTTGGTTCTTCCCCTTATGTACTTCCTTGTTGTCTTCGAACGGCTCTTTTATAACGTAAGTAAATTCCTCTTTCTCTTTCAACGGTTCTTTTATAAACTTATTTACTATCTCATCTTGCTTCGGAATTTGAACAACTGGCAAATTTTCTTCTGGAAGCGGGTTTTTGACTTTCGAATCTTCTTGTTTCTCATTTTCTTTCTTATCTTCTAATTCATTTTCTAGTTTATTATCTAATTTTTCTTCTTTTTCTTTCTCTTCTATCTTTTTATCATCTTCGTTTTTTGGCACCAAAACAGAAATGGTATATTCACTTTCCTCAACAAGTTTATTACCTGCTGCATCTATTATCTCTACAAGTAATTCGTATGGCCCAGCCGGCAATGCTTCTGTTATTTCAAATACTTTTTGCCAATCCATATCATGCTTGTTGTAGTCTAATAAAAAGGAAAGCTCTTTATTTTCTTTCCCTTTTAATGTAACGCGCACTTCTTTTACAACCGATTCTATATCTGACGCTTTTACTCGTATTTGTATAGAATCTCCCTGTTTTCGTTCAACTAAGTTCTCTTTTACTTCATCAATAGTAACTTTCTGTAACTTTGGCAATTCTTTATCTATAGTTGGCGTTTCATTTTTAATACGAATGAGCGGGACTTTCACTTCATTTTTTATGAGCTCTTCTTTCTCATTCTCTTTGTAACTTTGAACGAGCTGAAAATTCCAATCACCTTGCAAATCAAAATCCCCTGCTTTATAGTTAGCAACCCAGCTCTTCGTTTCTTCATCATACTCAAAAGATAACATTCTTTCTTGCGCATATTGCTCGCCATTTTTTTGTAACTGCAATATACCTTTCATACTTTGAATGTTTTTCCCATTTGGTTCTACAGCAATTCGCACCTCTTCGCCAACTTTAAGCTCCAGCTTATTTACTGTAATAATTCCCTGTTCTGTTTCTATCTTTCTTTCACTCAATTGTTTATTTGCTACTTCTTGTTGTTCTGCTTCTTGTTGTTTCTCTTCTTGTTGTTTCTCTTCTTGTTGTTTCTCTTCTTGTTGTTTCTCTTCTTTTTGTTTCTCTTCATCTTGTTTCGTTTCCACTTGCTCTGGCGGTTCTTGAGATTCCTTATTTTCTTCTTGTACATTCACTTCACTTATTTTTTGATCTGGCTCAATTTGTTCCTCAGCCTGACTTTGCAAGGGGAAGAACAAGCACACATGTATGCATAGCCAACTCATTAGAAAAAACTTTACGTTTTTCATCTACTAGTTCAAACTCCTATTTCAATGCCTTATAGTGATTTCGTCACTTTTACTCCGAAAAATCCATCTACATTTACAAGTTCACCATACGCCACTAATACATCATTTACATAAATACGAATTGGTTCATCAATATCCTCATCTAGTACAACTGCTTCATTTTCTTGTAAACTTAATATATCTTGAATCGTTTTCACTGTACTTCCAAATACAAATTTCACGTTCATTTCTACATTTTGTAGAATGGACGTGTCCATATATACTGGTTCCATTTGTTTTACTTCTTTAAATTCAATAGGTTGCACAACTGGTTCTACAATTTTTTCTTCTTCAATTTCTTCTGTGGCAATCTCTTCTTCTTCCACCATTGGATACAGAAGTCGCCTTACCATTTCTTTCGCTTCAGAAATTGGCAAAATTTGATACATTTTCGATTGAAGCAGATCACCAATTTCAAGATTGAACGTAATTTGAACGAGTTCATCCACTTCCATTGACTCTCCCAAATACTCCATTTCTTCTTTTAACGTTACAAATTTAACATTTGGCGGCGTCATGTCCATTTTTTCTTGGAACATTTCTGACATCGCCGTAGCAGCGTGACCCATCATTTGGTTCATAATTTCTTTAATACCGCTCAGTTCTAATTCAGTAAGCTCTTTTTCCGAATCAACTTCCCCTGTTCCCATCATCATTAAATCTACCATTGTTAAGGCGACATCTTTCGTAAATACGAATACATTCTCATTCTTTAGCCCTTCAACAAAGTCAACATTTAAAATAACAAATGGCACTGGTACTCCATCATAATGACGAACATTGATTGCTTCCACATTTGGTGTACTAATTGTAACTGGCTGATTTAAAAGCGTTGACAATACTGTTGAAGCGGAACCAATTGAAATATTTGCAATTTCACCAAGCACATCTTTCTCTTCTTGTGTTAAATGCTCTTTTTCAACTTCTTCTACAATCTCAGTTTCCACTACTTCTGCTGGCTCGTCTTTTTCTTCTACTCCACCAGATAATTGCATTAATTTATTTACCATTTGTTTCGCATGCTCAACTGAAACAATTTGTACAAGTTTAGAGTTTACAAGATTATCTATCTTTAAATCAAACGACACTTTAACAATCGTATGATTCCCATCGATTTCAGAGATTTTCTCCATTTCTTCTGATAACTTTACAACATTAATCGTCGGCGGAGACATATCTACTGTATCTTGGAAGAATTCCGACATAGATGTAGCTGCGAATCCCATCATTTGATTCATCGCTTCTTGTACAGCACTTAGTTCTAATTCACCAAGTTCTTTTCCATCCTCCACTTCACCTGTTCCCATCATCATTAAATCAGCAATGGACAATGCAACATCTTGTTTAAGAACAAGAAGGTTTTCCATATCTAATCCTTTTGTAAAATGAATGTTTAATACAACATGTGGAACTTCGACATCTCTTGAATCATATAAATCTACCAACTCTATGCGAGGAGCAGTAATGCTTACTTGCCTATTTAAAATCGTTGATAATACAGTCGAAGCTGAACCAAATGATATATTTGCAATTTCGCCAAGAATATCGCATTCTTGAGGCGTTAAATGCTCATTTTCTTTTTCTAGCACAATCGTGCTCGTATCCCCTTTTGTGTGTTGCTCAGGCATTTTCCCTGCCTCCTCATTTCTGTTTTTCTATCAAATAATATAAACTCTCATTTGATTTTAGCAAACTTATTATATAAAACGTTAATATGTATTCCCATTATTAGATTGGTAACGATTAGCCAAAAAGCTCCCCAATTGTATACAAGTGGGGAGCTTTCCTTCATTCCTATTATAAACCTTCTGGGTTTAAAATGAGGACCACTCGTCCATCACCGAGAATCGTCGCACCAGAGAAATAGTTAGAACTCTCTGCAAAGAAGTCACCTAATGACTTTAAGACTATTTCTCTTTGACCGATAATTGTGTTTACAATAAGTCCATAGCTGCGATGTGTATTACGAACAATTAACACAGGAACCATTTGACCATCATATGACGCAAACGCCTCATCTACTGTTTTTTCACCAAATACAGTACTTAAATGTTTCACTTCAATAATTTGATTACGATAATTTAACACATCTTTTCCTTGTAAGGATTGGATGTCTTCTCTCTTAATTCGAATTGCTTCAACAATATTTCCAAGAGGTAAAGCATAACGCTTATCATTCGTTTGAACAAGCATAGATTGAATAATAGACAACGTTAACGGAAGTTCAATTCTAAATGTACTTCCCTTTCCTTCCTCAGAATCAATGATTAAATGTCCACCTAAACTATGAATCGTATGTTTTACAACATCTAATCCGACACCGCGTCCAGAAAGATCTGATACAACTTCAGCTGTACTAAATCCTGGTTGGAAAATAAGATCAAACACTTCACGATCTGTTAATCTATTTGCATCTGCTTCAGTTACAACGCCATTTTTAATCGCTTTTTCTAATACTTTCCCTTTATTAATACCGTTTCCATCATCCGTAATTTGAATAACGACATGATTTCCACTATGAAAGGCTTCTAATTTAATAGTACCTGTCTCATTTTTACCTGCATCACGTCGTTTTTCAACAGTTTCAACACCATGATCGATTGCATTTCGAATTAAATGAACGAGCGGATCACCGATTTCATCAATAACAATTTTATCTACTTCAGTATCTTCACCTGTAATTTGTAAATCGATTTTTTTCCCTAAATCTTTCGCTAACATACGTACCATACGTGGGAAACGATTGAACACAGTTTCAATCGGCACCATACGCATATTTAATAGTACGTTTTGAATATCTTTTGAAATATCGCCTAATCGATTTAAATGTTCAATTAACTCCTTGTTTTGAATCGTTTGAGCCAATTCATCAATGCGCCCCCGTTCAATTACACTTTCTTCAAACATATTCATTAATCTTTCGATTTTCTCTAATTGAACACGAATTGAACGATTCTCCACTTTAGCATTTTTCGTTTTTGTAGTACTTTTAGCTGGCATAGCACTTGTAGGTTGATTCTTTGCCACTATCGGTGATTCTACCTGCGTAGCCACAGCTGGTTGTAGCATTTCTTCTACTTGCACAACTTCTTGTGTAACAACTTTTTTAGAAGCTACTTCCCTCGATATAGGTTCTCCTTGCTTTACTTCCACTTTCTCAATTTCAGAAACATGAAGTACTACTTGTTTCAATTCTTCTATACTACAATCAGTATCCATAAATACTGTAAATTCAAATCCGAAAGCATCTGCTTCAATTTCTTCAATACTCGGAGCTGTTTTTTGTATATTCCCTACATTCTGCAATGCTTCAATACACATAATGGCACGTACTGCTTTTAAAATTGCTTGCTGTTCAACTGTTATATGCACTTCATGTGAAACTGCATCATCGTTGTCTATATGATTTTGCTCTATATGTTCCGTAGGAGTTTCTACATTGCCGTTCAATAATGCTTCTAATTTCTGTTTAGTTGATGCTACATCAATATTGCCCATTCCACCTTGTTGCACATCTGCAACCATCTTCTCCAAATTATCAATGCACTCAAAAATCACATCAATAATATCTGCATTTACAACTATATTTCCATGACGAATTTCATCTAACACATTTTCCATCTTATGCGTTAAATCAGCCATCTCCGTAAATTCCATACTCGCAGACATACCTTTGAATGTATGAGCGGAGCGGAATATTTCTCCTACAACATCCATATCAGCAGGATTTTGTTCTAACACTAGCACATTTTCATTTAGCGACTGTAAATGTTCTTCTGACTCTTCGAAAAATATATTTAATAGATCTGTTTGCATTTTTATCCCCTACCTGTCTAACAAACATTTCATTTATGTATAACAATTTAGTGTTTTATAATGAGAAAAAAGGGGGCCACACGTCGATCCGCTATCACTGTTTTGATTCCTTGTGGCACCCCTTCTATATTAACTATTTGCTACTTTTGTTAAAGCTTCAATTACACGATCCGCTTGGAATGGCTTTACAATAAAGTCTTTTGCCCCGCCCTTAATTGCATCTAATACCATACCTTGTTGTCCCATTGCAGAACAAATAACAACCTTTGCACTTGAATCAATTTTAATAATTTCTTTTAATGCTTCAAGCCCGTCCATTTCTGGCATAGTAATATCTAATGTTACAATATCAGGTTGAAGTTCTTTATATTTTTGAATTGCTTCTACCCCATTCTCTGCTTCGCCGATAACTTCAAATTCAGCATTACTTTTTAATAAGTTTTTAATCATCGTTCGCATAAACATCGCATCGTCTACTACTAAAATTTTATGTGCCATTCTTTTTAATTCTCTCCTTCTATGTATAAATATATCTTAATATTTCACCTTATCATTCTCACTCATTATACAAAATAAAATGATAAAATTTAATATTTTTTTAAAAGAATTTTCGTATTTTTATTATTTTATTATTAAAATAATAATATACTACTCTTTTATATAAATAACAACGCGACGATTTTTTTCCCAGTTTTGCGGTGAATCATTTGGTACAATTGGCTTTGTGTCTGCATATCCTACCGCAGCTAGCCTTTTATCATCCACATTATACACTTCAATTAAATGGTGAATCATATTTGCCGCTCGTGCTGAAGATAACTCCCAATTAGAAGGGAATTTCTCGTTATGAATAGGTCTACTATCTGTATGTCCCTCTACAACAATTGGGTTAGGTACGGATTGGAAAAATCCAACTAATTGACTTATTATCCCTTTCGCTTCGGGCTTAACGTTCGCATCGCCTGTATCAAATATTAAATTATCTACTATAACGACGCTTACCCCTGTATCCTCTCGATATACATTCACTTGACTAATACCGTTATTATCTACATACGCTTTCAACTTCTTATATAATTCATCCATTCTCTTTTTTGAGATCATTTTTTCATCATTTTTTTCATGTGAAATATCTGGTATTGTATTTTCCATTACTTTTGCATCTACTTGCCCCGTATCACTAAACTTTTCAAGCATCTTTGACAATTTTACTGCATCTTGCTTTGATGTAGCAACTAGTAATACGAAGAAAGTTAATAATAACATCGTTAAATCTGTAAAAGTCGTCATCCAACGAGGCGATCCCTTTTGCGGTCCTTTACTCATCATACCACTCCTTGAAATATTAGGCTGCTCCTTTTACCTTTTTTACCTTTGTTTCGTATACGTATGTATCCAGTTTCAACTTTAATTTAGAAGGGATTTGTCCGCGATACAATTCTGAAATTGCTTCTATTACAAACTTCTTCTCTGTATATAAATCTTCAATACCACGGTATACTTTTTCCGACAGAGGGATTGCAATCATATTCGCAAGTACAGACCCATATAATGTCGTTAACATCGCAACTGCCATCCCTGTACCAATTTGCGATGTATCTTGTAAGTTTTGGAGCATAATGATAAGACCGATTAACGTACCAATCATTCCCCAAGCTGGAGCAAAATCACCAATTTTATCTAATAATGCCGCTCCTTTTCTTAACTCATACACTTCCGTTTCAATATCTTTCAATAACACTTCTTTTAATTCATCTTCATCGTAACCGCTTAACATTAATCGAATTCCTTTTTGAATAAAAGGATTGTCTACTTGCTCTCCATCAACCTCTAAAGAAAGCAAGCCGTTCTTTTTAGACTTTTTCGAAAAATCAACAAACAAATCCGTTAACTGTTCTAAATCTTCTTCTCTTCTATGTAAAACAGTGAAAATACTTTTCGTATATTTTTTTATTTCTCCAAATCGATATGCCACAACAATTGTCGCTGTTGTTCCCCCTATGACAATTAAAATAGATGAAATATCTAAAAAGTTTTTGAAAGCTTTTATTCCACCGCCGCCAAGCATAATCGCCGCTATCACTATGATGAAACCTACTATAATGCCCACTGGGCTAGAAATATCAAACTTCCTTTTTCTTCTTTGTGGTCTAGCTAATACTTGATTTTTTTCTCCCATATTTCTGCCCTTTCCTTTCCATTTTCATATAACATTTTTTTATTTTAATAATACGTTTTCACATATAACATGTATTATACGCTTATCATCTGTTTATCGCAATATACTCATGAAATTGACACATTTCATTTCTATATTAGAATTATGGTATAAAAACATGAGGAGGCTCACGATGGAACACAACATTTTACAAGTCATTGCATTAGCAGAAAAACTAAAATATGAAATGCGACATAGCTGGCTTTCCAACGGGCGTCAAGAAAGTGTTGCCGAACATACATGGCGTATGTCTCTAATGGCCATTTTAGTTGAACCTTATTTGGATCAAAAAGTAAATATTGAGAAATTACTTAAAATGGTTATTATTCACGACCTAGTCGAAGCCGAAGCTGGTGATATCCCTGCATTTGATACGATGAATAGTCACGAATTACAGCTACAAAAACAAAAAAATGAACTAGAAGCTATTTTAAATATTAAACAAACGTTAACAGGTTCTCTCGGTGAGGAATTATATGACTTATGGATGGAGTTTGAAGCAAAAGAAACGTACGAAGCAAAAGTTGCTAATGCACTCGATAAACTTGAGGTGAAAATCCAGCATAACGAAGCTGATATTGATACGTGGCTACCAATTGAACATAAAATGACATTCCAAGTAGCAAAGCATACAAACTTTGATTCTTTCCTATCTAAATTACAAAAAATTATTGAACAAGATGGAGAAAAGAAGTTAATTGCTGCCGGCATTGATGTTGAGGCATGCAAGCAATAATGAAATAAGACACTCAACAAGAGTGTCTTATTTCATTATTGTTGATATAGCCTGCTTATAAATAAGCTGTTGTTTTCCATCCACTAAAATTAAAACTGTAAATTTATCTACTCCAACAACTTCTCCTACTATTCTAACGCCACTCTTTAAGAAAATTGTAACTGTACCTTTTTCTTCTTTTATTTGTTTATACAATTCTTCCTGTAAATGTTCCAATTACTGTCCTCTCCTTTCTGTGAAACATCTTAATATAAAAAACTATAAATTTTTTATTTATGCACTTTGTCTTTTATATTCATAAACTTATTAATTAGTATATCTAAATCACGACTAAATAACAAAACTTTATCATGATCCAATCCGTGTCTCGCAACAAGTTGAATTAATTCTTTCTTTTTGTTTTCTATTTTATTTTGTAATTGTCCCATCTCCATCTCTATACTAAAACTCCCTTTTCCCATAATATTACTTGTAAAATTATAGTACATATTCTCTCATAAAAAAATAAAAAAATGGTTTTTTTTACAATTTTTTATTTTTCTATGCCTAAATTACGAATCATGTAAAGGTTTATTTACAAATCACTAACATACAATCCTAATGAATCTACAGGCATTTGTCTAATTATAAATGAGACTGGCTCGTTTTCTATACAAAAAACATACTGTATATAGTAGTCCATGAACCATATAGATTAACTTACTAAAAAGGAGGAAAACATATGAGTTATGGTGGAAGTTGCGCTGGTTTCGGCGGTGGATTTGCTTTGCTTATCGTACTATTCATCCTTCTAATCATCATCGGATGTAGCTGTTGGGGTGGCGGCGGATACGGATATTAATATATCCTATCCTTGACAAATGAACTAAAAACTATAGAAAAACAGCTCATATTTGAGCTGTTTTTTTCATACTTTCGTATGAATTTATATCCCTCTTATTTGCGATTTCAACTAGCAACATATTGTTTACTATGGAATAAGAAACATTTTTACTAAGGGGGATTACAATGATTAGAGGTCTTTACGAAGCACATTTACCTGTCCGCAACTTAAAAGTATCAATACCTTTTTATGAATCACTAGGGCTAAAATTATATAAACGAGGAAATAATATTGCTTTCTTTTGGATTAAAGAAAATGAGAATTGGCTCGGCCTTTGGGAAGGCACAGAATACAAAGTGAATTATCACCCCTCTTTACGACATATCGCCTTTCAAGTAAGTTTACATGATTTAGAAAATGCGATTCATTGGCTAAATCAAAAAGGAATTTCAGCACGAAAAGACTTTGGAATGGAACCAATTGAACCGATTGTTTTTCCGGAATTAGCACATGCAGCCGTATACTTTAACGACCCTGATGGAAATAGTTTAGAATTGATTGCACAATTACCTGTTGGACTTCCTACAGCGGAAAAAGTGTATTTAAGTGAGTGGAAAGAACAAATTCAAACATCGTCATTACATAAGGAGTAGTCTATTTATGTCGGTTTCTTATTCCACACTTCTTAAAACAAATAAAAACTTCAATAAACTATTTTATGGGCAAACATTAAGTATACTTGGAGATTGGTTCCATACGGTAGCTTTATTAACATTTGTCTACAGCATAACGGAATCGCCGTTTATGATCGCACTTACTTTTATAAGTAAAGGTTTACCACAGCTTCTTCTTAGTCCATTCATAGGCGGAATTGTAGATCGTTTCTCTAAAAAGAATATTATGATTTTTACCGATATTACACGGGGAATTCTAGTCCTTACATACTTACTCGCAGGCTATAAAATTGAGATTATTTTCATTGCTAATATATGTTTATCTGTACTTGCTTGTTTATTTGAACCGGCTAAACAAGCAACCCTAAAAAATATCGTACACCAAAATCTTTTCGTAACTGCTAACTCTCTTTCTAGTACAATTAATGGTTTTATGTCTATTATGGGGGCTTCTTTGGGCGGAGTAATTGCACAATCTTTACATATTGAGTTCGCTTTTTTAGTAAATAGCCTATCATACTTTCTTTCAGCCTATTTTATTTATAATATGAGTATTCCTGCTCATGATACTTGTAACAAGAACAAAGCATTTTTCACTGATATAAAAGGTGGTTATACATACATATTACAAACAAAAATCATTTTAACATTAATTCTTGTCGGCATTTCATGGGGGATTATTGGAGGCGCTTATCAACTACTTCTAACGATCTATGCCGAAAAAATTTTCCATACGAACATCGGGATTTTATATACGGTTCAAGGGGCTGGGCTTATGATAGGAAGCCTTCTCGTTAATCTTTATATATCCCATAATAAAGAAAAAATGAAAAAAGTATTCGGTTGGGCCTACTTATTACAAGGAATTTTCTTTCTCGGATTCATTCTATCCGATCAACTTATTATCGGTATCATTACTTTATTCTGTATGCATATAGCAGGAGGAATCATCGTTCCACTTGATACGACATTACTTCAAACTTACACACACGAAAATATGATAGGTAAAGTTTTTTCATTCCATTATTCCGTTTACGGATCTCTTATTCAGTTATCGATGTTTTTTACAGGAGGGCTGTTAGAAATTTTTTCTCCTCAAATGATTGGCAGTTTATTAGCTATATGTTGTATTTTTGTAAGTTTTATATGGCTGTTCTTGTTTTATCGCGGGGAATTTAATGAAGAATCTCCTTCTACTTAATAGCATGTTTATAAACATGCTATTTTTATTTATGTCGAAATACAGAGGAAAAAGACGATTTATTTTCCTTACGTTCTAATTTTTTAGAATGTACAATAAATTCAGATTATAAGAAAAGGGGTGCCATAATGTTTGACGATAGACTTACTATTTCAGCTGAGCAGCAGAAGCTCATTTCCAATGCAACTCGCATTCAAATTCTTCACCTTTTAAAAGATGAAGCACTTACTGCAAAACAAGTTGCTACTAAACTAAATAAATCTGCTGGAAGCGTACATTATCACGTTCAAATTTTATATGATGGAGGGTTGCTTGAATTAGTAGAAACGAAGGAAAAACGAGGGATTATTGAAAAATATTATAAAGCAAAAGCTGCTCATTTCTATATTGAAGAAAGCGGCACAGAAGGAACGAATACAGGTAGTCATATTGTATCTCATTTATTTTTAACTCCAGAGGAATTACAACAGCTTACTTGGGAGATTACACAAGTTTTATTACGCTGGGAAAACAAAACCGCTCGTCAATCAAACTCTGAAGAGGAATACGCTATTTCCTGCAGGATTAAAAAACAATGAAAGAAAGGGCCATTTATTCATGAAAAATAAATTATTATTATTGTCGGGAACAGGAATTTCTCGTTTAGGTGATTTTATGTATCTCATCGCTCTAAACTTAATGGTGTTAAATAGCACAAACTCACCTGCTGCTGTAGCAGGATTATGGATTGTTGGTCCAATCGCCACTGTTGTTACAAAAATATGGTCTGGTAGTATAGTAGATCGATTAAACAAACGGTCCATTATGCTCATCACAGATATAATTCGAGCAGCTCTCATTGGCTGTATTCCATTATCTGATTCTATTTGGGCCATTTATATGTTCATCTTTTTAACTCGCATCGCTACATCATTTTTTGATCCAGCTTCATTTACTTATAAAACAATGCTCATACGAGCTGAAGAGCGCGCTCAATTTAATGCATGGAATAGCCTATGTACAAACGGGGCTTTTATTATCGGTCCAGCTCTTGCTGGAATACTTCTCACCACATACTCAGCAGCCTTTGTTATTTACTGCAACTCACTTTCATTTCTACTTTCTACCATTCTCATTTACTTCTTGCCAAACATTACATTACAAACAAAGCAAAACGAAGAAGTTGCAAATACTTTTGTACAAACATTACGAAGTGATTGGAAACAAGTTTTTTCGTTCGCTCGAACAGAAACGTACATTATTCTCATATTCGTTTTATTTCAAGCGACTATGCTTGTTTCTATGGCACTCGATTCACAAGAAGTTGTTTTTACGAGGCAAGTACTGTTTTTAACCGATATAGAATACAGTATGCTTGTTAGTATAACTGGCGCTGCTTACGTTTCCGGTTCATTTCTCGTCTCTCTCTTTGCCAAACGATTACCAATTCAACATTGTATCGGATTAGGTATGATTTTCACAGCAATAGGCTATGTAATTTTCGCCTTTTCAAATTCATTTATAGTCGCAGCAGGTGGTTTCATTTTACTTGGTATTTCTTCATCATTTGCTGGTACTGGCTTTATAACATTTTATCAAAATAACATCCCTATATATATGATAGGACGTATCGATAGCGTGTTTGATTCCATAAAAAATTTCATCCAAATCTTTTTCGTTTTAGCAATTGGGGCATCCGCACAATTTCTTTCCGTTCAATTTACTGTAATAAGTAGCTCGTTACTCATTCTTTTCCTTTCCTGTTTATTAGCAATCCGGGCAATGACTCCTTCACGAGAAAAATACTTTAAAACTACAGGATCATCATTAGAATATTAAATGCCACATAAAAAGCCGCTATTTGCCGTGCAGTAAGCCTCCCACTGATTAAAGTTTCACTTTATGTTAAAATATTTATTAAATTTGATTATGTAGGGGGGCTATTTTGGAAATTATATTCATTTTCATATGTATTATATTAGTAGCTTCTATTTTACAAACAAGTACAGGTTTTGGCTTTTCTATTATGGCAACACCTTTCTTACTCATGTTATTTCTACCACAAGAAGCTATACAAATAAATATCATTTTATCATTAATTATTTCCATATCACTCATTTGGAAAATAAGAATAGATATTGATTTTATACTACTGAAAAGATTAATTTTCGGAAGTATAGTTGGTGTTCCTTTTGGCATTTTCATTTTCACTTCCATTAACATCAACACTTTTAAATTAGCAATTAGCATCCTGCTTTTACTATTAACGTTGATGCTAATATGCAACTTTAAGATTAAATCAACAAAATCTAGAGATTTCTTAGTGGGCGGATTATCCGGTCTTTTAACGACAAGTATCGGTATGCCAGGACCACCCCTGTTACTTTACTTTACAGGAACTGATACGAAAAAAGAGAAATTGAGAGCAACTACTTTAGCTTTTTATCTATTTATATATTTCATTAGCCTACTAACTCAAATACTCTTTACTGGCACAAACAAAACAATTTGGGAATCAAGTTTTTACGCTATTCCAATCGTATTTCTAGGTTTGTATATAGGGCAAATTATTTTCAAATGGCTTAATCAACTAATTTTCAAAATATTTACGTACATCCTTTTAAGTTGCACGGGTATGTATCTTCTTATTGAAAGTTTGCATTTATTATAAGTAAGTTTTTCAAAATACAAAATCATAACTAAAATACTAACCAAACGATAAAAAGCGGCTATTATGCCGCTTTTTATTTTCACATTAAATATTTTAAAACTAGAAGCCCAGCTATCGCTATTACAAACACATTGAAAAAAATCATCCACATATTGTTTTTCAATAGGGGTACTTAATGATTTATGAATAATGTACAAAATTAATTTTCCATATTGATCAATTACTTCTTTCAAAGCATCTTGATCATGTTTTTTCATAGCTATAATTAAATCCTCTTCAGAATTGAAAATCATAAGCCTCTTCCTTCCTCAGTTCCCCTTTAGCAGCTGCTTTTACTTATTATTGGTATTTCATTCTCATTTTCTATCACTTTTGTAAAAAATTATTAATTTTTATTTCTATGTATATGATAACAAACAAAATACCTAAGATCAGAAAGAATAGACAACTTTCTGATCTTAGGTATTTCTCCTTTCAAAAAAGGCAAACCCACATCACAGGTTTGCCTCTTTACTCACTTCTTATTTAATCCTTTTTCACTTAAAAACTCTTTCATATGCATTCTTTTTTCTTTAGACATAAACGAACTCATTGATTCCGTCCATGTTACGCTTTTCTTGTTTGATGATCTTTCTTTGTAATACGAGTTCATCGTTTCATCATATTCATTTAATAATTCATCATATTTCTTTTCATCATATCCATTTTCATGAAGAACTGCTGCTACTGGTAAACGCGGTTTCACTCCATGATTTTCATCTGGTACGCCAACCGTCATTCCGAATACAGGATATACTTTATCCGGTAAATGAAGCAATTCACTCACTTCTCTCGGATTATTACGAATACCACCAATGTAACAAATACCGTATCCTAACGATTCTGCTGCTAACGCTAAGTTTTGCGCAAAAAGTGAAGCATCTACCGTCGCAACGATAAAGTCTTCCACCCCTTCATGCTTTATCTCTGTACCATGTTTTTCACATGCCATTTCAAGTCGTTTTAAATCTGCACAACAAACAAAGAATGCTGCGCAGTCTTTCACATGACGATTTCCAGATAGCTCTGCTAGTTTAGTCTTTAATTCCTGATTTGTTACATATATAACAGAATACGCCTGTACAAAATGTGATGAAGCCGCATGCTGTGCAGCTTGCACCATTTTTTCTACTACATCTTTCGGAATTGATTCTTCTTTATATTTACGAACTGAAACGTGTTGCTCTATCTTATGTATTATCTCATTCATGAAAATCACTCCTTTTTCTCTTCATAATGAAAAATTAACACATCTTTTTCAATATTCACAACTTATAAGCACAAAAAGAGCAATTCTTTTTTGAATTGCTCTTTTTTTAAAACGTCTATGAATACGGTAAATGAAATTATATTAACGGTAATTTAAATGAAATTTTTTCTTGTCTTATTACGCCGTTTTCAAGACTTTAATACCTTTTACGATATTCCAAATGAAGTAGTAAATTCCTACAAGAATGAACACTGCATATGTGATAATCATTCCAATTCCAGCACCGTCAGATTGATTGAAACCTAAACCGTACATTCCTGATACTGCTAGTCCTCCAAATAAGATTGCGTATGGGAAAACATGTGACCAAAATGCTTTTTTCGCGTGATACTTCACTTCATCTTCTGCAACAAAGTACACGATAATTGGTAGTAAAAATGGTGCAAAAAAGATACTAAAGTAACATAACGAAGATAAAATATTATTTCCTTTCATCCGATTCACCTCTAAATAGTTTTTGTTACTTTCATTATGTCAGGAAATCATTCTAGAAACTATCGCTTTACCTTTCACTAACGTGACATATTTGTAAGATTTTCCTCAAATTAAATCCCGTCTGAAGTTTCAGACGGGATCACTTTCACTATATTCGATTCATAAACCAATACTGTGTAATGGCTAAATATTCTCGTACATTCGATGGAATGATGATTGGTTTCGGTGTTTTTGCCGGAAGACCTTCTAATTGTAAACCTTGTTTGGCAGCTATTTTTTTCGCTCTAAACATATGAAAATCGTTTGTTACGATCATACCTTTTTTCATATCGGCTGGAATTAACGGTTTTGAGAATGTAATATTCTCATCTGTACTCGTAGATTTGTCCTCCATTATAATACGGTCTTCTGCGATGTTTTGTTTTATTAGTCCTTGTTTCATTGCTACTGCTTCTGAAATGTCTTCACCTTTTCCTTGTCCTCCAGATACGATAGCGATTGTTTTCTCATGTGATTTTAAATATTCAGCTGCTTTATCAATACGATATTGCAATGAATAAGATGGTTTCGTTCCATTTACTTTCGATCCTAGTACAATTATGTACTCAGCATCGTCACTTGCATTCATATGTCCATGCTTATAAATGTGATATTGTAAAAAACCCGCATATACGGTGCAAATCATTATAACAACTAAAATGCACTTTATTATTTTCTTCTTTCTCATACTCATATACTCCTATTTTCTTTTACTTCCTTCATGATAATATCCATTTATTTGTTTGTATACAGACAAATTCCAATAAACCCTAAATTATCCTCTGAAAGGTAATATTTATATTACTTTCGGGAATAGTAAGTACAACTTTACACCAAGGAGTGTCTCTATTGCTTCTCTTTTTATGTAACGTGTCGTTCTTTTTCATCTTATTTTTACTATCGCTTAAGTTACTCGGTAAATCCGCGTTAGCACAACTAACTCCTCATGATTTTGGGGCTATAATCTTTTTATCTTATTTAGCTTTCCAGGCCATACCCGTCTCTGGTGCTTTACAAGCATTTCTCGGTATGGTTGTTATTACATGTTTACATTTACTCCTTACAAAATTAAGCCTATTCAACAAACTAAATCGTTTTATTCTCGGACACCCTATCATTTTAATTAAACATGGTGATATTATTTTTGAGAACTTACAAAAAAGTAGATATCCCATTGCCGAACTACTTTCTAATCTTCGCGTTGCAGGATATCCGAGTGTTCATGAAATTGAATACGCCATTTTAGAAGCGAACGGAGCTATTAGTATTTTACCAAAAAGAGAACTTGTACCATTAACTCCAAAAGATTTAAACATAGATGTTAAGTATGCTGGATTACCAATTGCACTTATCGTCGATTCACAAATTCAATACGATAACTTAAAGTTAATCCATAAAGATAAAAAATGGTTATATAAAGAATTAAAAGAAAAAGGAATTACAAATATTAAAAACGTTGCTTTCGCTTCTGTTCAAGAAACGGATGGATCTTTTGCGATTAGTTTAAAGGAATAAAAAAATCCCCTTAATTGCTTAAGGGGATTTTCTTCATCATATCGCTTCTTTCTCTCCTGCCATATTTAATGGAACAGGATGTTTCATACGATTCATCGTAAATACGATAATTGCTGTCATTACTTCAGCAACTGGCATAACGAGCCAAATTCCGTTTATCCCAAATAATTTCGGCATAATCCATAACAATGGAATGATAAATAGTAATCCTCGGCTCATTATAATAAGTACTGATTTCTTCGTTTGTCGCACTGATTGGAAGTACTCTCCATACACAATGTTATAACCTAAAAATACGTATTGGATAAAGAATAAACTAATACCTGTTAAGGTTAACTCCAATAATTCGGGAGATTGAACATCAAATAAACCAATGATATATTTCCCGAAGAATAATCCGACAATTATCGCAACGCCTCCGAGGACAACTGCAATTTTCACAGCAAACTTCAATCCTTCACGAAGTCTCTCTGATAAATTTGCCCCGTAATGGAAACTAGCAATTGGTTGCAATGCTGCTCCAACACCGAAGAATAATAGTAATGTCATTGCATGAATACTATTCACCATCGCATAGGAAGCTACTCCTACTTCTCCTGCATATTGAACAAATGCGATATTAAAACCAATCGTTACGATTGCAACTGTGCTTTCTGCTGTAAAACTTGGGAAACCAATCACCATAATTTGTTTGACAGTATCCCATTCAAAATGGAATTTCGTCCATTTTAAAATGCTACTTTTTCTAAAGAAATGAGTTAATAATACAAGGAAACCAATCGCTGCCGAAAGTATAGTCGCTGAAGCAGCACCTGTTACCCCCCATCCAAAGATAAAAATAAAGATATAGTCAAACACTATGTTTAATACAGCCGTTACAACAAGACCTGCCATTGCTAAATTAGGATTTCCATCATTTCGTATAAATGTACTTAAAATATTTTCTAAAACGTATATCATTCCAAATGTTAATAATACGTGTAAATAGTCTAACGCATATGGTAAAATCACTTCATTTGCACCAAATAAGTACGCTAAATCTTCTATTCTCCATAAACAAATAGCCGCTAAAACACCTACGATAACAACTGCTACCGTCATGGATTGAGTAAAAATAGACCTTGCTCTTTCTCGTTTATTTTCACCTAATGCAATGGAATATAACGTTGCCCCGCCCATTCCGATCCATAATGAAATAGAGAAGAAAATCGAAAACGCTGGAATAGCCACGTTTACTCCTGCTAAACCGTTCGCCCCAACTCCTCTACTAATCATAACCGCGTCAATTACAATATTCACTGACATTAAAACCATTCCAAGAACGGCTGGTATTAAATAAGAAATAAATAAACTTTTAACTGGTTTTTCTCTTAATTTTTCTGTTGCTTCCATACTATTATGCTCCTTTTTCAACGCTCTGTTCACAGTTTAAACCTTCAAGTAACTTGAAGGTCAAGAGAGAATTAAAAAAATAGGCAATTTAATTATCGGAATTGATGCAGGCTTGTAATTAATAAAAGTCCTACACTCTATTTTTTCATTACTGGAATTTGAATTTCTGTTACTTGCTCCTCTGGATTTTCCGTTACAGACCAATCAATTAATCCAATCTCAATCGAATCTCCACTTATTTCATATCCTTCTTGATTAATGTATTCCATTAATTTCTTATATGTTTCACCTGTTTCTTCGTATGATCCATGATGATAAGCGCACGCAAACATACCAGCTTTAATTGAATCTGAACTATGTACTTGATAAGGCATATAATCCAAAAGAATAAATACGCTGCTATATGCTTGAAACTCCTTTTGCATGAATGCTTTTTTGGAAATTGTCACACCTATATCTCCTGAAAATAGACTATCATCCATTTGCTTCATATTTTTTTGAAGCGAATGGATATAATAATCAAACATATCATCTGTCGTATTTGGCGCCACTGCAATCGCTGTTATTTTTCTTTTTGGTATTTTTTTAATAAGTATTCGATCGGTTTCCGCTTTCGTCGCCTTCTTTATTAAATGAATTCTATGTTCCATTTTTGCTAAGGCATATTCAATTTCTCTTTGTTTCTTCAGCATCATTTCTTGTTGTTTTTCCAGTAAATTGAGTGCGTATGTTGGATTTCTTTCATCAATATATTTCTTAATTTCCTTTAACGGAATATTTAACTGGCGTAAAAATTTAATCGTATCTAACAGTGAAAATTGATCGATTGTATAATAACGATAATTCGTTTGAGGATCAACAATGGACGGATGAAAAATTCCTTTTTCATCATAATACCTCAATGTAGATTCTGCGATATTATGCATTTTTGCCATTTCTCCAATTGTAAAGCGTTTATTTAATAACATGTTTCCTTCTCCAATTCATTAAAAATATTGCCTTATTTCTTCTTATTATATAGCCATTCCCTTCATACCTAAATCAAATTCCATCATGAAAATCTGCTATTTTTTCATTGATTTTTAATAAATTTTATTATATATTAATTACAGGTTCAAATTACAAGTTCAAAAGAACTTGTAATCAGACCCTTTTGTTTAATGGGTTTTACATATTTTCATTAGGCAAATTCCGAGAAATCGTATGATAAAATTAAAAATGACGAGGAGAGGATCAGATGGAATTCGAATTTTTCTTTCAAATTGCACTTATTTTATTAAGTACAAAGCTTGCTGGTGATCTTAGTGTTAGATTAGGTCAACCTTCTGTACTAGGTAAATTAATTGTCGGTATCGTTATCGGTCCAGCTGTATTAGGTTGGATTGAAAATTCAGAGCTTCTAACTCAATTAAGTAATGTCGGAGTTATTCTTTTAATGTTTATGGCTGGACTTGAAACAGACTTAGAAGAATTAAACGCAAATCGTAATTCTTCTTTAGCAGTTGCACTCGGAGGTATCATTCTTCCATTCGTAGGTGGTTACGTTTCCGGTCTTGTGATGGGAATGGAACAAGGAAACGCTGTATTCTTAGGATTACTTCTATGTGCGACAAGTGTTAGTATTTCCGTACAAACACTTCGTGATTTAGGTAAAATGAAAACACGTGAAAGTACGACGATGCTTGGAGCCGCTGTATTTGATGACATTCTTGTTGTTATTTTATTAGCATTTGCAATGAGCTTCTTAGGTACTGATGATGTTAACTTAACAATGGTTATCTTGAAGAAAGTAGTATTCTTCGCTTCTATTATTTTAATCGGATGGAAAGGTGTTCCTGCGATTATGCGCTGGTTATCACCACTGCGCGTATCTGAGTCTATCGTGAGCGCGGCTCTTATCATCTGTTTCTCATTCGCATATTTCGGCGAATTATTAGGAATTGCTGGTATTATCGGTGCTTTCGCTGCTGGTATTGCAATTTCTCAAACAAACTACAAACATGAAGTAGAAAAGAAAGTAGAACCAATTGCTTACGCTATGTTCGTTCCCGTATTCTTCGTTAGTATCGGTATGAATATTACATTTGACGGTATCGGCAATCAAATTTGGTTCATCTTAGCATTAACTGTTATCGCTGTATTAACGAAATTAATCGGCTGTGGATTCGGTGCTCGAATGACTGGATTTGACGCTAAGTCTTCTGCAATTATCGGTGCTGGAATGGTTTCTCGTGGTGAAGTTGCACTTATCATCGCAGGAACAGGACTTTCTTCAGGTCTATTGGCACAAGATTACTTTACAGCAATCGTTATTGTCGTTATTTTAACTACAATGATTACACCACCAATGTTAAAATACACTTTTGGTGCAAAAGATAAAGCAATGAAAGCAAGTAAATAAATTTACTATAATAAAAGGAGATTGCTATTTTATAAGATAGCAATCTCCTTTTTGTTTTATCTTTAAACAATCCCGTTCTTTTTTAACCATTTTTCAAAAATAATTCGTGCTTCATCATCATCAATATCATTCCCAAATGAATACACCATAATGCCATAATCATCTATATATTTACCTAGCTTCATTCCCCCCACTTTCTTATAAAAATCGTCTGCCTCATAGTGCGGAATATAAGCATCCCAAACTGGTTCATTTATTCTTTTGTACGCCGTCACTTCTAAATCATATCCGTCTTCATAATATCCGATGTGATAATGTTTGTTAGGATCATATTTCTCCATTAAAAGTCCCCTCCTACTAAACAAAAGCGAGCCTTATATTACAGCTCGCTCCTCTCTCTATTTATTAAATACGTTCCATCGCCGTCTTCAACGTTCCAACAACAAAGGCAATTTCTTCACTTGAAATAACAAGAGGCGGTGCTAATGTTAAAACGTTATTATATCCTGCCGTTGTCATACCGTTGCGTCCGATAATTAATCCCTTTTCTTTACAAGCATTTACGACACTTGCTATTTTATCATTATCAATTGGCTCTTTCGTCTCTTTATCATTTACTAATTCAATCCCAACTAATAGACCTTTTCCTCTAATATTCCCAACAAGTGGATGTTCCCCAATTTCATCTTTTAGTTGCTCTAATAAAAGGGAACCCATTTGTGCAGATCGCTCAATTAAATTTTCATTCTCCATAATCTCTAAATTTTTAAGTGCTAATGCACAAGCTGCCGGATTTCCACCAAATGTATTAATATGGCGGAAGAATTCATATTCTCCTTTACCTTTAAAAGCCTCATATATTTCTTTTTTCACAGCTGTTGCAGATAATGGTAAATATGCGCTCGTAATACCTTTGGCCATTGTAATAATATCAGGTTTTACATCATAATTCATAAATCCAAATGCTTTTCCTGTACGCCCGAAACCGCAAATCACTTCATCACTAATAAGCAAGGCACCGTGTTTTTGACACGTCTCATGAACAGCTTTCATATAGTCTTGTGGTGGCATTAATATGCCCCCGCCTGTAATAATAGGTTCCATAATAAAAGCAGCAATTGTTTCACTTAATTCCCACGTCATAACACGATCGACTTCTTTCACACATTCTACATCATAAATATGCTGCCCTTCAATTTCAGGCATACGATAACAATCCGGTGGTGTTACATGTAAAAAACCTGAAGCAAACGGTTCATATTGATATCTACGCTGCGCTTGTCCCGTCGCTGCCATTGTCGCCATTGTATTCCCGTGATACCCGCGATAACGTGACATAAATTTATAACGATGTGGTTCACCTTTTTGAGCATAGTATTGTCTTGCTATTTTAAAAGCTGTTTCGTTCGCTTCTGATCCACTATTTGAGAAGAAAATAACATACTCTCCACCAAGCCACTCGTTTAACTTTTCAGCAAGCTTTATAGCTGGCTCATGTGATTGTGACATTGGAAAATATGATAATGTTTGTAATTGCTTATAAGCCGCTTCTGCAAGCTCTTTTCTTCCATATCCACTATTTACGCACCAAAGGCCACTCATACCATCTAAATATCTTTTTCCTTGTATATCTTCAACCCAGCATCCTTCAGCTTTTGCCCCTACCATTGTGCTATTTGGACTAAAAGGACGCATTCCGTGCCAAACATATTGCTCATCTTTTGCTAATAATTCATCAGTTTGCTTCGTTTTCATCATTACTTCCACCTTCCATAACAACTTATTTTTCACAAAAGCTGCGCTGGTGCCATGATGACTTAAATTTCTCCCTGCTATTTTCATTCCACAAAATTAAGACAAATCCTACTTACAAATCAGTAATATTTACAAGAAAATGACAAAAGAAAAAAGAGCTTTTCTTATCTATCGAAAAGCTCCTCTTTTATTTAATGTGAAGACGCATCACTAATACCGTGACCAGTATTAGATTTCACAAGAATTTCATCAAATTTCGCTGCATCTTCTTTCTTACTAGATAAAACAGTTCCTAAATATGCTGCAAGAAATCCAAGCGGAATTGAAATAATTCCTGGTGTCGTATATGGGAATATCGCTTCCCCAACAAAAATAGCTTTTCCAGCTACAGGGTTCCAAACATTTGGACTCAACGCTACGAGAACAATTGCTGATACGAGCCCTACAATCATACCGGAAATAGCACCCGTTGTATTAAAACGCTTCCAATATATTGTAAATAAAATCACTGGTAGATTTGCACTCGCTGCAACTGCAAATGCTAATGATACTAAAAATGCTACGTTTAATGTTTGGGCAAATAATGCAAGTATGATAGATAATATCGCTACTCCAATAGATGCATACCGAGCCATAGATACTTGCTCTTTTTCCGTTGATTTTCCTTTACGAATGATTTCATTATAAAAATCATGAGCGAATGCTGATGCTGCTGTTAATACAAGACCTGCCACTACAGCCAAAATCGTTGCAAAAGCAATTGCTGATACGAAAGCAAATAAGAAGTCCCCACCTAACGCTTTAGCTAATAAAGGTGCTGCCATATTACCCGCTGGATTCGCTTTAATAATTGCCTCATTTCCTACAAACGCTGCTGCTCCAAACCCTAAGAAAATCGTCATAATATAAAACGCACCAATTAACCACGTCGCATATACGACAGATTGACGTGCAGTTTTTGCATCACGTACTGTAAAAAAGCGGACAAGTATATGTGGTAATCCAGCTGTACCAAGTACTAGTCCTAAATTTAAAGAAAGTGTATCAAGGCCATCCTTATACTTTACACCTGGATTTAAAAATGAATCTTTTAATGGTGTAGCTGTTTTCATTTGGGCAAACATTTCAGTCACGCTGAAGTTGAATTTTGCGAAAACGATAACAGAAATAATAAACGTACCGGCCATAAGTAATACAGCCTTTACAATTTGTACCCAGCTCGTTGCTGTCATACCACCAAAAATAACATACACCGTCATAAGTGTTCCAACGATTAATACAGATGTCGTATATTCAATCCCTAATAATAATTTAATAAGTGCACCCGCGCCAACTAATTGTGCAATCATATAAAAGATAGAAATCGTCATCGTATTAAGAGCTGCAACTCCGCGAACTTTTTTCGCGTCAAAGCGTGCTGCAATCATATCCGCCAAAGTGTACTTTCCTAAATTTCTAAGCGGTTCTGCAACAAGATATAGTACAACTAAATAAGCAACTAAAAAACCGATACTATAAAAGAATCCATCAAACCCAGTTAATGCGATTGCTCCAGCTATACCGAGAAATGAAGCAGCAGACATGTAATCTCCAGCAATGGCCAGACCATTTTGCCAACCAGTTAATCCCCCTCCAGCCGTATAAAATTCACTCGCATTTTTCGTTTTTTTCGATGCAAAATAGGTTATGACGAGCGTACCAAGAACAATAATTAAAAATAGTGCAAATGCAGTAGTATTCAAGTTCAGCCCCTCCCTTTTTGCATATCTTGCAGAATTTTTCGGGAGATTTCATCAAATGATTCTGCTTTTTTGCTATAAATCATACATAGTGCCCATGTCATGATAAATTGGGAAAAAGCAAATACCCACGCCCATGTAACGTCACCAAATGCAGGTGTATTAAGCACATTTGAATACGACGTTAAAATAGGCAGTGCAATAAAAAAACTAAAAAAGAAAATACTCATTGGAACGATAAACTTCTTTTTCGTATTTAATAACAATTGAAATTCTTCCGACTGAACGACCTCTGTATAATTCACTTCATTTTGCAACTTACGTGCTGACGTATCATCTCGTTTCATTAACCGATCCCCTCTCTTACTTGAAATACACTTCCCCCTTGTATACCTAAAGACTAAATTTTACAAATATTCAGAAACTTATACTTATTTTAGACAATCCATACATTCATGCAAAGATTTTTCGATAGACATTTTTCGGCAATTTCTCCTAAATTTTTAATATACTTTTTCAAAATAAAATGACACCTTATTTATTTTTTCCTCATTAAGACAAAAGCAGTGCTTAACGCACCACTTTTGTCTTTTTTTCCTTTTCTAAATTACGAGCTGTTTCGCTTAACTCAACATCTTTTCCGTCTTTAAGTGTTCCAAATATAAAATCGAATACTGGATTTGAAACACCGAACCAAAACTTTTCGTTTTTATAATGGTGTAATATATGTTGTTTTTTTAGCCATCTTCCAAACTTAGTGACGGGACGAATCGGTCTATGGGCAATATAATGTTTCCATTCGTAAACGAGCAGCATGATAATCATTCCGATTCCAAATGAAAGTGTAATAGTAACACTTTTTGTAATACCATATGCTATAAGCAAATAAATAGTAAAACTAGGTATACTAAACCATACAGGTAAAAACAAAAGTTTTAAATCATCTGGATATACGTGGTGATCATAATGTAATCTTCTTAACATTTTTAATAGAAATGTGTTTTTAGGCGGCTTAATATGGAATAAAAAACGATGTGTCATGTATTCATTAAGTGTATAGAAAACAATCCCAAACATACATGCTAACATGCCAAACCACGTGAAAAATTGCATTTTTAAAATAATAATGAAAATAAATAGAATGCTATACATAATAACGATATCATGTTGTAAAAAGAACTCTTTCCCCACTTTCTTCATCTTGTTTCCCCCTTTTCCAAAAAAACAGCCGCAACATATCGTTACGACTATTTCTTTTCTATTCTTATTCTATTCATTTTACAAATTTGCCTGCTGTTCTATTGTCGAGAAAAAATTGTTCGGTCCAAATATATTTTGCTTCGGAATAATATGTTCCACCGCAAACACTGTTACTTCTCCTCTTTGCACTTCTCCAATAATGAGACCAAATATTTCATGATTTACTGCAAACGTCGGTTGCTTTGTTTGTAGCAATCTTGCAGCATTATGAAATACCGCTTCATATAGTGGATTTCTATCAGTAATTTCTCTTCGGACTTTTGGCGCTAACGTAATGATAATTTCTTTTCCGTCAATAGTGGTTCGATACATAAAAATCTCCCCTTCAATCTTATGTGAACAACTGTAAAGCTTTGTATGCAAAATGTATAGAGTACCCTACTAAAATAATACCTGCTCCGGCTGTTATATAGCCAAGCGCTTTTGGTTTTAATAAAGTTCTTCCAAAATGTACAGAAAAAGCAATATTTAAATTCCATAAAATAATACCGGCAATAATGCAAAGACTGTACAAAAAAGCTTCTTGTTTCGTTACCTTCGTAAGTAATGAGCTAAGTGTACTTCCGTATATACCAAACCAAAAAACAAGATTTAATGGATTGGATATCGCAATTAAAAATCCTGCCATAAACGATTGCTTAAGGCCACCTACCTCTTCTTTTTTATATTCCATATTCGAGTGGAAAATTCCTTGTTTTACACTTTGAAATCCTAAATAAAATAACAAGAAAAAACCCGTGCAATACATGAAGGCTTGTACATATGTATACATAAACACAGAAGATAAACCGAAATAAATGAGTAACATAAATAAAACATCTGCAGTCATTCCACCAATTCCAACAACCCAAGCATGCCAAAACCCACGTTCAATTCCTCGTTTTAACATTTCAATATTAATCGGCCCTACTGGTGCAGCTAATGAAATACCTAATACGATTTGCTGTATAATTGCTCCAAACATCGCTCTATCCTTTCTACTCTCTTTATTACTAGTTAATGATATAATTTGAAAAAATAGACTAGCTTTCGTAATAAAATACCCTTTTTTATCCAAAATATACAAAAGAGCCATCCAGATGATGGCTCTTATTTTTCTATCCTATGAAGAAAAGGACATTTCCCTTTTATTAGCTCTACATCGTCTCCTATGAAATATTGTTTCCATTCACGATGCTCTGGGTCACCGTAATGACTAATGTTAGGATGTTTCGGCAATTGATCCCACTTTTCAACTCGCTCACGGACCATTTGTCTTGAATATGCTCCTTTAGGACGATCTCCCTCTAATCCATCAAAAATAGTGCGTGGCTGAAACCCAATAACGAGAGAATTCCCTAAATGTCTAGTTTTTCGTTGTTTATAAGCTGGCGCATTTCCAAATGCAAATATTGGCTCACCACCAAATGAAAATTCCCATAAATAATGATCTGGATCTTCAGGAATTTGCTTTGGCCATGCTTGATTATCGTTTTCATGTAAATACTGTAGCACTTTCCAAAAGGAATCACGGTAATATTCGAGTGATTGTTCTTCACATTCCGGTTCTACAAAAAGGAAAAAGCCCCTTCTTACAATCGGCCTCTCTTTCATTAACTCTAAAAAAGATAACATTGTATGTGGCAAATGACTCCAATCATTATGAGAAAGAAATGAATAGCGAAGTTCATTCTTTTTCAAAGCTGTTAAACCGAAATAACATGGAAAAGTTGGTTCTAACACGACACTTGAAAAAATCTCAAATTCTTTTGCAACCCAATCCGGTATGTCGGTTCTCGTTCTCATTTCTTCATTATCTAATAAGTAAGACTTATTCATTCTTTCACCTCATTATGTATAGCATTCAATTAAGAATATTACATACTCGGCCTGTCCTATACCTATTTAAAAATTCGACTGAAAAATTATTTAAAAATACAAAAAATAAAATCGCTTACTTGACTAAATTCTCCCAATTCGTGTATATTTAAATTAATCATTTAGCAGAATATTCAAGAATATAGCATTTTTAGTTTATATTATTTTTCAAATGAATTTCACTAAATGAAAATAGTAAACGCTTTTAGGAGGAATTATAACATGCAAGGAAAAGTAAAATGGTTTAACAACGAAAAAGGTTTTGGATTTATCGAAATGGAAGGCGCTGACGATGTATTCGTACATTTCTCTGCTATTCAAGGAGATGGCTACAAAGCTTTAGAAGAAGGTCAAGAAGTATCTTTCGACATTACTGAAGGTAACCGTGGACCTCAAGCTGCTAACGTAGTAAAACTTTAATCCAACATATAACAGGAGGTTACCTTACTTGGTAACCTCCTTTATTATTCCTTTGTATATTTCCGTTTTACAGAGCAAAAACTATGTGAAATGCGCAATATACAAAGGAGGCAGTAACAATGGGATCAGAAGTAAATGATTTTGAAGAAGTAAAATTCCGTGTAGAAACAGCACAAAAGATGGTAGGTTCTGCAACAATTTCAATGGATCCAGACACATTAGAGCATGCCACTACTGCAGTAGAAGCAGCTCGCTCACAGCTTGAAATTATGAAATCTGTTGCAGTAGATTTAGATGAACCATTTTTAATGAACGAGGAAAAGAAACTAAGCAAATGCGAGCAGCAATTAAACGAAGCAAAGCACTAAAAAACATCCAGAGAATTTTCTCTGGATGTTTTTTTATGACAACTGTTCTCCATACTTTTTCAATGTTTCTCCAACTGTACATTGTCTTATACAAAATGAATGAGCATAATACTTACTATTTGTCTTTCGATTATGTTCTCGCAAGAAACATCCTTCACAGTATGTTTCTAATAAGTCATTTACCTCTGTAATGAGTTGCTTTTTATCCACCTTTGCACCTCTCTATTCGGTTATTTCTTTATGACTATCAATGACTGTCCCTTCTAATGCTTGCGTTGCTAATTGATGTGCTTCTTTATTTTGTTTTCTAGATATCGGTTCACATACAAGTTTTAATTTCATTTGCTTCGCCTTTTGTTCAATTTGATCTAAATAATGGTTTAAATGCTCATCATAACAAGGCCATTCTCCGGCTAATTGCTGCAATACAACTTGAGAATCGCCGCGAAGTGTAACTGCTTCATATTTAATCCCTAATTCCTCGAGTATATTCATACCGTATAATAGTGATGCATACTCCGCTTCATTATTATCATCTATACCTTCTATATATGCATTGCGGCGAATGCGGTAGTTTGTATTTCCTTTTTTATAATACACACATATACCAACGCCAGCTTCTTTCGTTTGCACATCATACCCCCCATCAAAATAAACGAGTATTTCTTGGGGCTCTTCCTCTACTTGCTTACTTAACTTTTTCATCTCTTTTAATGACCATTCTGCGTCCATTTCATCATAAAATGAAAATTCTTTTACTCTTCCTGTTTTCTCAAAATCCTCTGCAAATTGAAGTACTTCTTCTATGTTCATATACTCTGTTGTTAATTCCGTCTGCAATCCACGCTTCGTTTTATACAACCAATGAATTTTATATTTCATACTACATTCCCCTTATGTAAGACTTCTTATATATATCCGGCTAATTGAAGCCTCACTTTATTTTATTATATTTTATCTAGAGTCACAGCATTATATTCAATATGATTACATACAAAAAGAGCTATCCCTATAGGAATAGCTCTTTCATCTATTACATAAATCTTTCAAATTGTACTCGCTTATTAATCCAGTACATTACAGGCATACCGATCGCCATGACAACAAATTCACCAATTGCACAAGTTAACCAAGACAACATAAATGGTAAACCCAATGCAAGATGAAGTTCAATTGCAATCATAAACATTGTAATTGTAAAGATAACTGTATTAAAAATCATACGAGCCCAAACACCTTTAATAAATCGCATAGAAATAATCGTTGCAACTAGCGCAAGAATAGATTGCCCTACTCCAAATACTAAATCGTAAGCGATCATAGGTGAGAAAAAGAGATTCGTTAAAAATACACCTAATACAATTCCGTAAATTGCTTTCTTGTTAAATACAACGAGATGATTAAACATCTCTGAAATACGAAATTGTACATTCGTAAAGCCAAATGGCTGAATAAGCATAGAAACAGCAATATATAATGCCGCTAAAATACCATTACCGACTAAAGTTCTAATATTCATGACAAAATCTCCTTAGTTTTTTTACGTGGGATGGTTTCGAACCACGTTATTCGTTTTTTAAGCAACAAGATTATATTTTACGTGGTAGCCCCTCTTTCGTCAATAGATTCCTATCATAAACTACCTTTTTCCTTTTAGACAACGTATAATGAAACATATGAAAGATTTAGGAGGTTTCACTTCATGACAGCAACAATTCAAAATGAAAAAGTGATCGTTTCCATTTCTGACAAAGGTGCAGAATTACAGAGCGTTCGCTTAAAAGAAGACAACACAGAATATTTATGGCAAGGTGATTCTACTTATTGGGGACGCCGTGCACCAATTTTGTTCCCAATTGTCGGCCGATTAGTAGATAATACATACTACGTAGACGGTAAACCATATTCATTAACACAACACGGTTTCGCTCGTGATCTTACTTTCTCTGTGAAAGAACAAAGCGAAACAAAAATCACTTATATCGTTACTAGTAATGAAGAAACATTAAAAAAATACCCATACGAATTCGAACTACTCGTTTCTTATGAGCTAGATGGACAAATCGTTCATGTAACATATGAAGTAAACAATCCTACTTCAAAAGAGATGTTCTTCTCAATCGGAGCACATCCTGGCTTCAACTTCCCTTTATTGGACGGTGAATCATTTACAGATTATCATTTATCGTTTAATGGTTCGGAACGCTTAGAAACAAGCGTATTAGAAGGACCTTATCTTTCAAACAAAAAGCAATTAATCGCTGAAAATACAACTGAATTGCCACTTACATATGATTTATTTAAAAATGATGCGCTTATTTTTGAAAATATGAATACGAATGAAATTTCGATTCGTTCTCATAAACATAATAAATTTGTAAAAGTAGAATTTGATGGCTTCCCATTTGTCGGCGTATGGACACCAGGGAATAACGCACCTTTCTTATGTATTGAACCTTGGTATGGAATCGCTGATGAAATAAATCCAGCAAAAGATTTCAAGGACAAAAAGGGAATTCAATCTTTACAAGCGAATGAAACATTTACATGTCGTTATAGCATCACAATCGGATAACTACTCTATCCCCTACTTCAAAAAGCATTTAAGTAGGGGATAATCTTATAATTTGGAGGTTTCTCATTTTGATTGAAGTATATATTGATGGTGCATCAAAAGGAAATCCTGGTCCTTCTGGTGCAGGAGTGTTTATTAAAGGCGTTCAGCCACCTGTACAATTATCATTACCACTTGGAACAATGTCCAATCATGAAGCAGAATACCGCGCTTTACTTCTAGCATTAAAATATTGCATCGAGCATAATTATAGCACTGTCTCTTTTCGTACAGATTCCCAGCTTGTCGAACGGGCTGTTGAAAAGGAATACGCAAAAAATAAAATATTTGCACCTCTTTTAGATGAAGCACTGCAGTACATAAAAAACTTCGATCTCTTTTTTATTAAGTGGATTCCAAGTAGTCAAAATAAAGTAGCTGATGAATTAGCTAGAAAAGCTATATTACAAAATTAACGGGGGTATGAGTGTGAAAAAAGAGTGGATTGCTCCTCTTGCTTTATTATTTGTCTCTTTTATTTGGGGAGCTACGTTTGTTGTCGTTCAAAACGCTATGTCTTTCGTTGGTCCATTTACGTTTAATGGTATTCGCTTTTTATTCGCTGGAATTATTTTATTATTCGTTCAAATTATTTTCTCACAAAAAACTTCAAAACAAGATATAAAACATAGTAGCACGGCAGGGATAATCGTTGGTTTTTTCTTATTTGTCGGTTATTTATTGCAAACATTTGGCTTACTCTATACAACATCTTCAAAAGCAGGTTTCTTAACTGGGCTAAGCATTGTTATGGTCCCAATCTTATCATTTATCTTTTTAAAACAAAAAGCTACCATTTTCATCGTACTTGGTATTGCTGTAGCTACAACGGGTTTATACTTATTAACAGCTGCTGATTCTTTTCAATTAAACATTGGAGACATACTCGTTCTCGGTTGTGCAGTCGCTTTCGCTGCCCATATTCTTGTTAACGGCTTCTTCTCTAAGAAAATATCACCTTTATTGTTAAGCACGTCGCAAGTATTAGCTGTCGGTATATTTTCTTCTATTTGCGCCTTTTTGTTTGAAGATTGGGAAAAAATATTTTCAGTAGTACTATGGACGAATTCTTCCTTTTTATTCGCTCTATTTTTAACTTCCCTATTTGCGACATCCATTGCTTTTTTCATTCAAACATCAGCACAAAAACATACGTCTCCAACGAGAGTAGCAATCATTTTCGCCATGGAACCCGTTTTTGCTGCCTTAACAGGCGTTCTCGTTGCAAACGAACAACTTTCTATTTCTGCTATTATCGGATGCCTCTGTATATTCCTAGGCATGATTTTTGTTGAATTACCTTCCAAAACAAAAAAAGAAGCGCAGGCTGCGTGAAGTTACGCTTGTAACTTCCGCATAAAAGCCTTAGCGCTTTTTTTATCTGTAATTTCTTCCTCTTTCAATCGTTCTAATAACGCAACGAAATAACTACCATCAAACTGTAATTGATGTTTAATTGTCGCTTCTATTGCTGCGTTCACAATCCCATCAGACGCACCAGTATATCCTTGTCCGAACATAATAAACCCTTGCGCTTCCTCTGATAATTTAAATCCTTTCGTATGTAAGAATGAAAGATAATCTTCTACTGTTTGCATGTTATTCCCACCTACTCAAAAATTCTCCATCTCCTATGATACATGTTTTTACACGCTATGAGAATGAAATTTCTTTGACAACTTTGTAAATCAATCTTCTACTTCGCTTACAATGGAGGATTTTCTAACAATCTGAAGGAATATGTAAAGTGGAACTTATTTCATATTAAAGGGGAGACACGATGAAACAAGCACTATTAATTATCGACGCTCAACAAGAATTAATTGATGGAAATGAGCAAGAAAATGAAGTTTTTCGTAAAACCGAGCTATTATCTACACTAAATATAGCACTGCAGAAAGCAATAGATTCAAATGCTCTTATTGTTTTCGTAAGAGATATCGATGTTGCTTCTGGTAGTGGCGAAGGATTTGAAGTACATAATCAAATTCAAGTACCCCAGTCTGCAATCCTTATTAATAAAGCAGCAACCAATTCATTCTACGGCACTTCTTTACTTGAACTTTTAAAAGAAGAAAACATTAATCATATTGTTATAGGCGGATGTAAAACAGAACATTGTATCGACACTGCCGTTAGAACAGCAACTGTACAAGGATTTGACGTTACATTAATTAAAAACGGGCATTCAACAACTGATTCTAACGTATTGTCTGCAGAACAAATTATTGGTCATCACAATAAAACTTTACACGGTCATTATAACGTTGATAATTTTTCTATGGTGAGAGATATCGAGGAAGACCTCTTTCAGCCAACTCATGACCAATATCGTGATTAAATTGGATAAAGTGAAACTTTAATCAGTGGTGGTTTGTTGATCCCCCACCTAACTTCTTTGCTTCCGCTGAATTTTTTGGGTGGGAGTCTTACTGCCCGGCAAATTTTTGGATAAAAAAAGAATCCTTCATTTAAAAGGATTCTTTTTTATCCAAAAATTTGTGCTGCAATACTATATAGTTCACCATTTCTTTTTAATAACCGATTACTATTTTTCATCATAATTGGTGGTGTATTCACCTTTTTAAAACCAGCAATCTCTAATTCTTTCATAAAATCGTTCTTTCCTTCTGGTACATCCATTCTTAATTTTCCATTATGCCCTCTTGCTAAATCATGTACTATTCTCATTGCCATCGCATTATTTTTAGCAACGACTGGTCCTATTATTTTATTTTCTGGCGTTTGTATACTCAAACCATATCCTAGTACATTTTGCTCCTTATCTTTCACAACATTGCATTGTTCACTTTGCATAATCCTTTTCTTTAAAAACACCTTTCGATTTGTTCCAAACGCATTTTCATCTATTTTTATTATTTTTTCTAAATCACACTCTTCATACTTCACCATATAATCTTCATTTCCTACACAATAATCATTCACATTGTACGAGTTACATATGTATTTAGAAACATAGCTTACTACTCTAAATCCTAATTTTTCATATAGAGGCTTTCCCTCATCCGTAGCAATAAGCATAATTGGAGTTTGAGCTGATACGCTACTCATGCATGAATTCGTTATCACCTTTCCAATTCCTCTTCCCTTATAATTTGGATGTACAATTACCATTCCGATAGATGCCAACGCCTCCCCGTATAATATTATTGCTGCGCTAGCAATAAGTTCCTTTCGCTCATTCCATACGCCGTATACAATACCTGAGTTAAAAACTGTATCAATTTCTTCTCTGTTATAATCCCTGCCAATATAAGAAGATAATGCTACAATATCGCCTATTTGTTCTTTCCTAAGACGCTCCACCCTAATTTCCAATTCAATCATACTCCATCCCCTTATCTAGACATTTAAATCATTATTACTAAATCAACTTGTACATGTTTCCATTCATTTGTCACATACATATGTTATTTTGACCAAGACTATATTGTAAATGAGGTGACAACATGCCCATTACGAATCGATTTTCTACCACCACTAACGGCGCACTCGCTATTACTGGAAATACTTTAGGCTTAAGCAAAATTAGTAATCAAAACCGTGCTGGTACAATCGGGGCAATTGGTGCATTCGCAACTACGAATACTGCTTTACAAGTACCTACTTTTCCTGCTGGTACAACGTTAAACTATACACAAAATAGTTCTACCGCTATTTTAAATATCCCTGCTGGTAGTACTATTCTTTACGCAGAACTCGTTTGGGGTGGCAACTATTTATCTCGTGATCAAAACATTACGAGTGTATTAGGAAATCCAGTTTCTTTTACAACACCTATTTCAACATACTCGATTACCCCTTCAGCTGTTACGGCTTCAAATCAAACATTTGTTTCAAACTCTATTACATTTGGCTTTTACACTCGTTCAGCAGACGTAACAACCCTTATTCAAGCGGGAGGTTCTGGTTCCTATACTACAGGCGCGGTTCCTGGACTTGTAGATCCTATAGATGCTTCTAATGGAACAATTAATTCGGCTGGATGGACGCTTATCGTCGCTTATCAAAACGGGACATTGCCAGCAAGAAACTTAACCATTTATGTAGCGGGTAACCGTGTTTCTGCTGATACCGGTAGTGCAGATGTAGCTGTTTCTGGATTTTTAACACCTTCAGGAGGACCTGTAAGCGGGAGGTTATTTTTAAGTTCTATTGAAGGAGATGCAGATTTAATAGGGGATCAAGCATTATTTGGACCAAATTTCAGTTCATTAAATGCTTTATCTGGGCCAAATAATGCTGTAAATAATTTCTTCGGTTCTCAAGTTAATAATGCTGCAGGAAACTTAGATACAACTGGGACATTTGGAACGCGAAATCAAAGTGCTTCTACAGGTACAAACATCTCCGCTGGAAGACAGGGCTGGGATATTACTTCTATTGATATTTCTCCTTATTTAACAAACTCACAAGTATCCGCCGCAATCCGTTTAACTACTAACGGAGATGCATATATGTTAAATACAGTCGGCTTACAAATTAATATAAACTCCCCAAATATACAAGCAACGAAAAGCGTAAATAAAAGTGTTGCTGCAATTGGAGATATTCTCACTTATACAGTTACTATCCCTAACACCGGGCTTCTTCCTGCCAATAACGCTATTTTTATAGATAGCCTCCCTAACGGTACTTCTTTTATACCCGGCACTGTAACAGTAGATAACGTACCACAAACAAATGCAAATCCTGCAGCTGGTATATCTCTTGGAACAATTAATAATGGTACTTCTCGCACAGTAACTTTCCAAGCTACTGTCGTTTCTCTTCCAAGTCAAAATCCTATCTCTAACACTGCTAATATTACATTTCAATATACACCTATCGCTGGAGGAACAACCTTTAACGGTCTTGCAACAAGCAACTCTGCTGGAACACAAATTAACCTGGCAGATATTAATGGAACAAAATCAGTTAACAAACTTTTCACAGATATTGGTGAAACATTAACTTACAGTATTGCCCTAGCTAATATAGGAAATATTGCTGCAACAAATGTTATATATACGGATCCGATTCCTAGCGGGACTACTTTCATTCCAGGAAGTGTAACTGTGAACGGAGTTACTCAAGCTGGCGCAAATCCCGCTAATGGTATATCAATTGGATCAATTGCTGCAAATTCTACTACTACTACTATTTCATTTCAAGTATTTGTTCCTTCTATCCCCCAAACAAATCCAATATTAAATAGTGGTACAACAACATATCAATACATTCCTGTACCAAATCAACCTGCAGTAAGTGGGACTGATACGACCAATATCGTATCTACTCAAGTGAATAACGCTACTGTAACAATGGCAAAAGCAGTAGATAAAAATTTTGCAGATATTGGTGATACACTAACGTACACCGTTTCCTTTACAGGTACAGGTAATACAAATGCGAACAATGTTATTTTTACGGATGTCATTCCTACTGGAACAACTTTCGTTCTAAACAGTTTAACAATAGATGGCACGACACAAGTGGGCGCAAATCCCGCTAGCGGTGTGAACATTGGATCCATCCCAAGCGGCACAATAAAAACTGTTGCATTTCAAGTAGTAGTAAACACAATACCCGCGTCAAATGTCGTATCTAACGGATCAAGCGCTTCTTATCAATATACCGTCAACCCTAGCCAATCTCCCGTTACAAAAAACATTTCTTCTAATCTCGTTTCCACTCAAATTAACAATGCGAATTTAACATTAACAAAATCAACTAACAAACAATTTGCCACAATTGGCGAAACGATAAGTTATACAATCCTTATTACAAACAGTGGAAATGCAACCGCTAATAACGTTCAACTAACAGATCCACTTCCAAACGGAACGATATTGACTCTTGGTACTGTAACACTAAACGGAGTTTTGCAGAATGTAGATTCTCTCGTTGCTTTACCTATCGGCACAATTCCTGGTGGAGCTACTTTTACCTTATCCTTTCAAGTAACAGTCATTAACATTACTGCCCAAAACCCTATTATTAATAATGCTTTCGCCTCTTATATTTACACTGTAAATCCAAGTTTGCCACCGACTTCAAAAACAGCAAATTCTAATTCTGTTACATCAACAATTAGACTAGCAAATCTCCACGTTAATAAATCTGTAGATAAAACGTTTGCGGAAGTTGGCGATGTATTAACTTACACCTTTGCTCTTACTAACGATGGAAATGTTGCAGCGAACAATGTATTACTATCTGATTCAATTGCGAATGGAACCGCCTTTGTCCCAAACAGCGTTATAGTTAACAGTGTTACTCAGCCAGGCGTTACACCAGCTAGCATCAATATTGGTAGCATCAATGCTAATACTACAATTACAGCTTCATTCCAAGTAGTAATAACTAGCATTCCAAATCCAAACCCTATTTCAAATAGCGCTTCCATCTCCTATAACTTTATCGTTGATCCAAACACTTCACCTGTAAGTAAGAACACTACTTCAACCACTACATTTACTCAAGTAAACGATGCAAATGTCATTTCAGCCAAAACAGTGGATCGAGAGTTCGCTACCGTAGGGGATATATTAACTTATACTGTTACTTTGACGAATGCAGGAAGTGTTTCTGCTGATAGCCCTACTTTCGTAGATACGAATCCAGACGGTACTACCTTTATTCCAAACACTTTTCTTATTAATGGTGTACTTCAAAATAACGCAGATCCAAATATAGGTGTTCCGCTACCTTCCATTGCTGCTAACGGTTCACTTACCGTCTCTTATCAAGTAACCGTCACCTCTTTACCAACACAAAATCCAACATTAAATTCATCTAGTACACAGTATAGCTTTATTTTAAATCCGGGCGATCCACCAACTATAGAAACATCTGTAAGTAACACTGTAAGTACACAAATTAATTTAGCAAATGTCGTTATTGTCAAAGAAGTAGATTTAACTATCGCCGACGTCGGGCAACCAATCACATATACAATTTCTTTAGCTAATCTTGGCAATACTACAGCAAATAATGTTATTGTTACCGATATAATCCCTAATGGCACCACTATCGTTCCAAATAGTATTTTTATAGGTGGTGCTTTACAACTAGGTGCAGACCCTAGTGCCGGTCTTCAAGTGGGCTCCATTCCTTCGGGTGGTTTTACAACGATTGTGTTTCAAATAAGTGCAAATGGGCTACCTTCACCAAACCCAATTCAAAACAGCGCTTCACTTCAATATAGCTTTATCGCTAATCCAAACTTACCTGCTCTTGTTAGAAACACTGCTAGCAATATAGTAACTACACAAATTAATACTGCTAATATTGTTGCTACAAAACTAACGAGTACAAACTTCGCTGATATTGGTGATGTCATACTATATGCGACTATTTTAACGAATAACGGGAATATCCCTGCTGCTAATGTAACATTTACAGATATTATTCCAACGGGTACCCTCTTCATTCCTAATACTGTAACGATTAATAATGTCCCTATAGCTAATGCAAATCCTGCTAACGGCATTTCAATTGGTACGATAGGAGCGAATTCATCACGCACCGTTGCATTCCAAGTTTTTGTACCAACTATCCCTGCTGTAAACCCAATTACAAATCAATCAGGCACAACATTCCAATATACGTATGATCCATCCAAACCAGCTGTAATGCAGATGGTTGCTTCTAACACTGTACAGACAACTATTAATAACGCCTCAATTGCTGCTACTAAATCGGCAGATAAACAGTTTGCTAACGTAAATGATATTATTACGTACACGACTACTTTAACGAATAACGGGAACACACTTGCATCAAATGTAATATTTACAGATGTAATTCCAAACGGGACATCGTTCATTCCTAATAGTGTTACTGTAAACGGGAATACACTGCCTAATGTCAATCCAGCAAGCGGAATTGCAATCGACCCAATAAATCCGAATGCAAATACAATCATCTCATTCCAAGTACAAGTAAATTCTATCCCGAATCCAAATCCAATCCCGAACCAAAGCAATACAACGTACCAGTATGTCGTAGATCCTAACTTACCTCCAACATCCGCCAATACGTTAAGTAACGTAATAACAACTCAAATTAATAACGCTACTATTGTCGCTACGAAGTCTGTGAATACACCGACAGCTGCAATTGGTGATATTGTTACCTATACGATTGCAGTAACAAATACAGGTAATATCCCTGCTAGTGCAACTGTTTTAACAGATGGGCTTGGCGCAGGAGCTTCATTTATCCAAAACTCCGTAACTATCAATAATGTTCCACAACCAGGATTAGATCCATCACTTGGTGTTCACTTGGCAGATATTTCGCCAGGAGATACTGTATTCATTACTTTTCAAGCACAAATTTTAGCGATACCACCTAGTGGCACATTAACAAATAATGCTCTTGTAAATTATGAATATACCGTGAATCCAAACCAATCTCCTGCTGTTGGTAGTACAATTACGAATACGACGGTTACTCCAATTATTGATGCTACTCTTTCTATAAATAAAACTGTCAATTCAACATTCGCTACTATTGGAGATACACTTACTTTCACTTCTACCATTACTAATTCCGGTAATACTACCGCAAACAATGTCATTTTTACAGATGTAATTCCAAATGGTACAACGTTTATTCCAAATAGTTTTACGGTAAATGGAACAACTATTCCTAATGCAAATCCACAAAACGGTATCAATATTGGTAACTTGAATTCAAATGCATCTGCTACACTCAGTTTTCAAGTAAACATTACAACACTTCCAAACCCGAATCCCATCCCGAACAAATCATCGCTTCAATATAGCTTTATTGTAGATATAAATGAACCGCCAGTTTCACGAACAGTTAAATCTAATAAAACTTTTACACAAGTAAATACTGCTTCTGTTATCGCAACAAAAACTGCAAGCAGTGCTTTTGCTGCTGTTGGAGATACAATTACGTATACAACTACCCTCACCAATAGCGGAAATACTACCGCAAACACACCTGTTTTTATCGATATATTACCACCTGAACTTTCATTCGTTCCTGATAGCGTACAAATTAATACCATCCCACAACTTGGATTTAGACCAGATAGCGGGATCTCTTTAGACTCAATTCCAGTTGGAAAAACGACAACAATTAGCTTTCAAGCAATCGTTGGCTCAATACCAGCTACAAACCCAACGTTGAACCAATCTAGCACGACATACTCGATCATTGTTGATCCTACCCAGCCGCCTGTGACAGAAACCGCTACTAGTAATCCAGTGTTAGTTCAAATAAATGAAGCAATTATTCAAGCAACGAAAAGTGTAGATCGACTATTTTCTGACGTAGCACCTGGAAATTCATTTTTAACGTACACTGTTTTATTGGATAATATAGGAAACACTACTGCTACGAATATCATTTTTACAGATCCAATTCCAAATAATACAGTGTTTATAGAGGATAGCGTTCGAGTAGGCGGGGTTTTATTACCTGGGGTAAATCCCGCGAATGGGATACCAATTGGGGATATTATTGCAGGAGATTTTACAAACGTTACCTTCCGTGTGCAAGTAGTTAGCATTCCAAATCCAATTTTCACAATTGGACCTGGGGGGCCAAACTCACCAGTTGTAAACGGAGCTTCCATTGATTATCAATTTATGACAGGACCTAATTTACCACTCGTTTCAAGAAATACGACATCTAATCCCGTTTCGACACAAATAAATTCTGGGGAAATTGTGGCAATCAAATCTGTAGATAAAACTTTCGCGACAATTGGCGATACAATTTCTTATACGATTACATTAAATAACCCTGGAAATGTCACTTCACAAAATATAATTTTCACAGATATTTTACCTGACGGAACGACATTCATATCTGGCACTCTTACAAACGATTCTGGTACACAGCAAATCGGAAATCCAGCTAACGGGATTCAGATTGGAAATATAAACCCAAATGGAACGGCCGTTATTACCCTCAACGTACTTGTTACAAACATTCCAAGTATAAATCCAATTTCTAATTCTAGTTCTGTACAATTTTCACATGTGGTCGACCCTAGCCAACCTGCCGTATCACAAACGAATGTATCTAATACGGTTTCGACAACTATTAACAGTGCGATATTAACAACCCAAAAAAGTGTGGATAAATCTATTATTTCCGTCGGGGATACACTTACGTATACAACAACTATTACAAATACAGGAAATACACCAGCTACAAATATAACTTTTACAAGTGCAATTCCAGCTAGTACTACTTTTATACCAGATTCCGTCACAATAAATGGCATCCAACAGCTTGGTGCACAGCCAGCACTCGGAGTAAATATACCAAATATCGCGCCTGGTGAAACAGTAACTGTTACCTTCCAAGTAAATGTTATTTCTGTTCCTCCTTCAAGTTCAATTATGGGTAACGATACAATTTTATATTCTTATACTGTTGATCCAAACGGAACTCCTGCTACTACTTCTACTTCAACGAATATTGTCACAAACCCAGTATTAGATGCTATGATAACGATGATAAAATCGGTCGATCAAACGCTTGTAACACTAGGCGATACCATTACCTATACGACAATTTTAACGAATAACGGCAATACAAATGCAACGAATATTACTTTCACTGATCTTATACCAGATGGTACAACATTTATTACTGACAGCGTTACAATAAATGGAATCACACAAATTGGATTGAATCCTAATACAGGCATAACGATTGGATCAATTGCCCCTAACAGCTCAATATCTATAGCATTTCAAGTGACCGCTACTTCTACCCCTGTTCAAAATCCTATTGCCAATTCCGCTACTGCTTCTTACACATTTATCGCTGATCCAAATGCACCGATTGTTTCAAGAAATGTTACTTCAAACACAACGTTTACTACAATTAATACTGCTACCATTCTTTCATCGAAACAAGTTGATAAAGCTTTTAGCCACATCGGAGATACACTCACTTATACTGTCACTTTAACAAACAATGGAAATTCCTCCGCACAAAATGTTATTTTCACAGATGCTATGTCGAGCGGAACGACATTTATTACAAATTCATTTTCTATTAATGGAATTCCTCAAAGTGGTGCAGATCCAACAAACGGTGTAAATATTGGGCCGATAACAGCTGGGGCTACAGTAACTGTTTCATTCCAAGTAAATGTGACGTCATTACCAACCCAAAACCCAATTGTAAATTTCTCATCAACATCGTACCAATTAGTCTCACCACCTGATGCAGAAACTTCAATTAGTAATCCTGTTTCAACACAAATTAAAGAAGCAATATTATCTATGACGAAAAATGAAAGTGTATCCTTTGCTGATATCGGGCAAACTGCTTTTTATACTACTTCTATTACCAATATAGGCAATACCGATGCAACTAATATAGTATTCACAGATGCATTACCAAGTGGACTCACATTTGTTCCTAACACATTAACGGTCGATGGCGTTTTACAACCGAATGCGAATCCAAATACAGGCATATTACTTGCAACACTTCCACCAAATGAAATATATAGTATCGTCTTTCAAGTTACAGTGAACAGCATCCCACCTATTAATCCTGCACCAAATACAGCAGCAACGACGTATGAGTTTACTGTTGATCCTGTTAACCCTCCCATTTCAAGTGCAGCTACTTCCAACACTACACTTCTTCAAATAAATAACGCAACTATTATTAGCACCAAAACAGCAAATCTTACTTTTGCGGATGTTGGTAATACAATAACATTTACACTTAACCTTCCTAATACCGGGAATGTGACCGCAACTGATGTAACTATTATCGATATTCTTGATAGCAATTTAAGTTTCGTTCCAAATAGTTTCACAGTTAATGGGCAAACCATTCCAAACGCCGATTTATCAACTGGTGTAAATATTGGTTCCATTAATGGTGGTAATACGGCAATCGTTACATTCCAAGCAACTGTTATTACGCTTCCAACACTTAATCCCATTTCTAACTCTGCTTCTACCGCATATCATTATGTCGTTGATCCTAGCCAACCACCTATTACAATTTCCAATCAATCTAATACAACGACAACACAAATTAATAGCGCTATCCTTACTGCACAAAAAAATTCAAATGTATCTACGGTAGATATCGGGCAGGATATTACCTACACCGTTACAATTACAAATAGCGGAAATGTGAGTGCAACGAATGTTATTTTTACCGACCTTATTCCAGACGGAACTTCCTTTGAACCGAATAGCTTTACACTCAACGGAACTAGCATCCCAAATGCAGATATCATTACAGGCGTTCCAATCGGTGATATCGCGCCAAACGAATCTGTCATCGTAGCATTTCACATTATCGCCAATGGAATTCCGCCTATAAATCCAATTACTAATCAAGCTAGCGTTAGCTTTCAACATATCGTTAATCCAGCTAATCCTCCAGTTTCAAAAAATATTATTTCTAACAACGTTACAACAAAAATTGAAAGTGCTATTTTAAATACTATTAAAATAGGAGATAAAACTTTTGCAACGATTGGTGATACAATTACGTATACAACGACTATTACGAACACAGGCAATATTCCTGCTAACAACGCTATATTCTCAGACCCTTTACCATCGTGGACACAATTTGTTGCAGGATCAGTTATTGTTGATGGCACTCCATTACCATCGGCTTCTATCATTGACGGTGTTGGGATAAATACAATCAATCCAAATCAAACTGTTACAATCATATTCCAAGTACAAATCGTAAGTAATCCAACAACGTTCACACCTGAACTCCAAAACTTAGGATTTGTTAACTTCCAATATAACGTAGGCAATGCATTACAGGCTCAACCTGGCAATGTGGAAACGAACGTCTTCGTTACCTCTATTAATTCAGCAATACTTTCAGCTGTAAAAACTGCTAATACAGCCTTTGCAAATATTGGAGATACGATCACTTATACAGTTTTGATTCAAAATAGCGGCAATACAAATGCAACGAATGTAAATTTCTCAGACATGGTTCCAGCAGGTACGACCTTTGTTGAAAATAGTTTTGCTGTAAATGGAAGTACCATTCCAGGCGCAAATCCAAATAATGGAGTTAATGTCGGAACAGTTAGCGCAGGTAGTTCCTTAACCGTTACTTTCCAAGTCATAGTTACATCAACTCCACCTTCAAATCCGATTACAAACGTAGCATCTATTCAATACGCATTCATCGTTGATCCGACCTCTCCTCCTGTTACAGGCACAATAAATTCTAATAGCGCTTCAACACAAATTAATAACGCGACTGTTACAACTGTTTTACAAGCAAATCGTTCAATTGTATCTATCGGGGATATAATTACGTATACAGCAACATTAACGAATACTGGAAACTTCCCTGCAAACTCTGTATTACTCATTAACGGAGTTCCTGAAGGAGCATTATTTGTTCCAAATAGTGTTACGCTCAACGGGATTTCACTTCCAGATGCAAGTCCAACTCTCGGTATTCCAGTTGGTATTATCGCACCAGGTGATTCCGCTACTATTACGTTCCAATTTCTTGCAAGTTCTATTCCACCGCAAGGAGCGATTATAAATCAAGCACTTACAAGTTACACCTATATTGTCGATCCAAATCAACCTCCTGTTACAGCAACATCCTCGTCTAATACGGTTAATACAGCTGTTGTTGATGCATCGTTATCCGTAATTAAAAGTACAGATTCTCTCGTACAATCTACTGACGGTACAATCACTTACACAGTAGTCGTTCAACACAACGGAAATACTACTGCAAATACAGTTACTTTAACAGATTTGGTCCCAGAAGGAACTGCATTTATTCCGAATAGCGTAACTATTAATAGTATTTCCGTTCCAGGTGCCAATCCTAACGTAGGAATACCATTAAACTCCATCGCACCGTCAGAAAACGTCACTGTAACATTCCAAGTTATCGTTCAATCTATTCCAAGCGTGAACCCAATTTCTAATACAGCCCGTATTGACTATACTTTTATCGCCGATCCAACTGCCCCTATCATCTCTCGAACAATTACGTCTAATCCTGCTTTCACACAAATTTCGGATGCGACTATCCTTTCTTTAAAAGGAGTCAATTCACAACAAGCAACAACAGGTGATATTTTGACTTACACAATAACACTAGAAAATACCGGAAATATTCCAGCTACTAATCTCATATTTTCAGATACTCTCTCCCAAAATACTACATTCGTAGAAAATAGTTTTACACTTAACGGAACAACTATACTTGGTGCTAATCCAAATGTAGGTGTTACTTTACCTACCCTAGCAGCAAACGCTACTCATCTTATTTCGTTCCAAATTCTTATTAACGATTCATTCTCGCAAGAATCGATTACAAATCAATCCAATACAACATATACAATCCAACCAGACCCAGGGCAACCGCCTATTACTGAAACATCTACTAGTAATATCGTCATTACAAATTTCGTGCAAGCACAATTGACAATTACTAAAACATCCAATCCAACAACTGTAGATATCGGTGGAACTATACTTTATATTTCTGAAGTGAAAAATATCGGTAATGTTGACGCAATAAATATTAATTTCACAGATTTCATTCCAGCTGGGACTACATTCGTTCCCGATAGTGTCACAATTAATGGTGTCCTTCAGCCAGGTGTAAATCCTGAAAACGGAATACCGATTGGAACAATTCCAGCAAACAGTTCCAAAACGATACTATTTCAAGTGCAAACAAATAATCCACCTACTGAAACCGAAATTGCAAATCAATCTTCAGCAACTTACCAATATGTAAGTATTCCTACAGCCCCACCAGTAAATCGCTCTGCAAATTCTAACATTGTTACAACATCACTTCAAAATGCAAATATTATTTCTGTTAAAAGCGCGGATGTAAATTTCATATCAATCGGGCAAATTATTACCTACACAAATACACTACAAAATATAGGAACCGTTCCGGCTAACAATACCGTGTTCATTGATAACATTCCAGAGGGTACTATATTCATTGAGGATAGCTTAGCAATAAATAATGTAACTCAGCCTGGCGCTAATCCTGAAAACGGAGTAACTCTCGGCACGATACAACCAAATGAAACAGTCACTATTTCATTCCAAGTACAACTTACAAATATACCAGAGGGCAATACAGTCATTAATATTTCAGACACTTCGTACGAATACCAAATTGACCCTAGTTCTCCAATTATTCAGCGTAGATCGTTATCAAATGCAGTAAATACTGAAGTGCGAACGGCAAATGTTAGTGCAATTAAATCCGCTAACAGATCCATTACACGTATCGGTCAAATCATCACATATACAGTCGCAGTTACAAACGCCGGTACAATACCTATTACAAATACTCTCCTACTTGACGCAATTGCTGCTGGCACCACATTCGTTCCAAATAGCATTCTTGTAGATGGCGTACCAAGACCTAACGAAAATCCAATTACCGGTATCAATCTTGATATAATTCTTCCAAATAATACGATTATTGTTACGTTCCAAGTAAGTGTAGTCTCTATACCGCCACAAAATAACATTAATAATATCGCCGTCATTCACTATGAGTATCGACCAGACCCAAGCGGACCACCAATTTCAGAAACAACCTCTTCCAATAGTACAAATATACAATTTATTGATGCTATTCTTATTGCTACAAAATCCGCTAATACTGTATTAGCTAACATTGATGAAACCATTGAATATACAGTATTCATTCAAAATAATGGATCGACTACAACTAACTCCATCTTTTTTACAGATACTATAGCGGATGGAACAGTATTTATTCCAGGAAGTGTAATAGTTAACAATACTGTACTTCCTGCAGCAGATCCGAATATCGGCTTTTCCATTCCTAATGTCGCAGCAGGTCAAATGGCTACAATAACATTCCAAGTTTCCGTTACGAATTTACCTGCTGTAAATCCAACACCTAATACTGCAAACATCGTCTACGACTTTATTTTCAATCCTGACTTTGCACCAATTCAAAAATCTACTACTTCCAATACTACTTTCGTTCAAATTAATGATGCTGATATCGTTTCACTTAAAACTGTTGATTTGACCTCTGTAACAATTGGTGACATTTTAACTTATACAACAACTTTAACGAATACAGGGAATACGGATGCCACTGCTGTTGTATTTACAGACAATATACCCGATGGAACAACCTTTATTGACGGTAGCGTTTTAGTAAATAACATTCCTCAGCTTAACGCCAATCCAGGTGCAGGTATACTTGTAGGAACGATTGCTCCTAATATTTCTATCCCAGTCACATTTTCTGTTACTGTCGTAACTCTTCCTGCTAGCGGCCATGTTCAAAATCAATCAACTTCTCGTTATACAATAAACGTGGAAGAACAAATATCGACTAGCAATATTACCTCCACTGAAGTTATTTCTGCTAATGTAATTGCGACAAAAACAACGCCTATCCAATATGCTGACCTACAAACTATTATCCCTTATACCATTTCCATTACAAACAATGGGAATATACAAGTAGAAAACATTATTGCTACAGATATCATCCCAGTAAATACGAGCTTTATAGAGAATAGTGTTATCGTGAACGGCAACGCTCGGCCAAATGACAACCCTCTTAACGGTATACAAATTGATACCATTCCACCTAATACGACAGCAACTATTCTATTCCAAGTACGGGTTACTTCGATTCCACAAACAAATCCAATCTCTAACACGAGTACAATTAAATATGAATACACGGTACCAGATCGACCACCTATTACCGAAACTATTATTTCATCAGCTGCCGCAACAGAAATTAATCACGCAAATTTGAATAGTAATAAAGCTGTTGACCTTGCATTTGCAACGGTTGGTGATACGTTAACATATACGATTACACTAAATCAAACCGGTAATGTTGCAACAAATGATGTGATCATTCAAGATATTATTCCTCAAGGTACTACGTTTATAGAAAATAGCGTCATTGTAAACGGAGAAACTCTTCCAGGAGCGAATCCAGTAAGCGGCATACCACTTGGTACTATAACTATTGACGGAAATGCTATCGTTTCATTCCAAGTAACTGTGACTTCTATTCCAACACCAAATGAACTAAACAACAACGCAATTACTACTTTTAACTATATAGTCAACCCAAATAACGTACCTGTTACAAATACGACTACAACAAATACCGTCACAACTACTGTCCAAAATGATAATGTCATTGCCATAAAATCTGTTGATGTAACGAATGCCTTACCTGCTCAAACTTTGACGTATACAATTACGATTACGAATAGCGGTAATGTAACGATTGAAAACCTTCTTGCCATAGACACCGTACCAATAGATACGACTTTTGTTGCTGGTAGTGTTACGATTAACGGAATCAATCAGCCTAATGAGAATCCTGAAAATGGTATTACGTTAGGAAATCTTGCTCCTAATGACTCTGTCTTTATTACGTTCCAAGTGACAATATCTTCTTCTACTCTTCAACCTACAATTAATAACGATACTTCTGTTTCCTATACCGTTATCATTGATCCAACAAAACCACCTATTACAATTACAAAGCAAACAAATACCGTTACAACGACAGTCATTGATCCGATGGTTCGTATTGAAAAAACAACTGACAAATCTATTGTCGTTATAGGAGATATCATTACATTCACATTAGCGGTATTTAATCACTCCCCAATTCCGACAATCAGCACTTCTGTTATAGACACAATTCCAGCTGGTACAACATTTATAGAAAACAGCGTAACAATTAACGGTACTCCCGTTCCAAATGTTCGTCCAGACACTGGTATTAATATCGGCTCTTTACCTGCAGATTCAGTAGCAACTATAACATTTCAAGTCCTCGTAACTTCTATTCCTTCAAACAGTACAATTATAAATTCTGCAACAGTTACCGCTGCCTTTCAATTGACACCACAGGATCCAATTATTACTTTCATTGTTAATTCAAATATCGTTCGTATACCAGTTCAATTTATAACTACAACAGTCACGAAAAATGCTTCCGTCAGCTCTGCTTATTTAAATCAATATTTTGATTATACGGTGCGCATTACGAATACTTCCAAAATTTCACTCTCAAATATTTCATTACAAGATACTATTCCAGCAGGTTTACAATTTATAAACGGCACTGTCTTTATTAACGGTGAACGCTCTCCACTAGCGAATCCGAATATCGGTTTCCTAGTCGCTACTAATTTGGAACCAAACGAAACAATTATCGTGTTATTCACAGTACAAGTAATAAGTCCACCTGTTAATAATGAATTTAAAAATACGGCCAATATTTCGTTACAACTTCAAGTCTCACCTACCGACCCACCAATTACAGTAACCGTTACAAGTAACGAAAACATCGTCACCTTTGTTCCAGAAAATCCAGATGAAACACTTCCAAATTTAAATTGCTTCTTTGACGGTGAGCGCTTCATTCGTATTACTCCTCGAAATGTACGAAATTACCTTTGGACTTGGATTTGGTGGAAGTAATTGAAACAAAAAAGAGATTGTAGTTTGGTTGAAACCAAATTACAATCTCTTTTTCATTACCTATATTCCACTACGTTGTAACTCGTCCAATGATATACGATTAAACACCATCTCAAGTTATTTTAGTCGTAATAAGTTGGCCAGCTTCATTAATAGTAACTTTCCATTTCACTCCACTAGCAGTCTTCATGATTATACCTTTACTTGCCTCTATTTCAATATCTCCAAACATTCTTCCTCCAGTTGTCGCTAACCAAGCACTCCCATTTTCCATAGAAGATCTTGCAAAGATACGATTAATTCGAAAACGCTTATGGTCTTGAGAATAACCACTTAATGTAATTCTAACTTTATATAACTGACTCGCCTTCATATTCGATATAATTGTATCGCCAACATTTAATGGAACATCCAACGCGATAACCCAGCTTCCAGTTGCGCTTAATGCATATTCAATTTTAATTTTCTTTGGGCTCTCTCCCCACCCAAAATACATTCCAAAACAATTTAACATTTGTATTGGTTTTTTCGTAAAATCCAGTTCAATTACAACTGGATTACTATCTGGAACGTCAATATAGTTTACACTTTGTTCATCTATTAAATTAAAGCAATTTGCGAGATTCCCCCCGTAAGGCACTTTCCCACTTACTTGCTTAATCGTATACTTCTGCTGAGCATTTACTAAAATATCATCTTGATTCCCTATTAAATGTGGTTTATTTAACGTAATCGGTAACTGAATTCGAAGAGATTCTTCATAGGTAGACTTACAAACATTGTATTGTCCTTTATCTACAATAGTTGTAGAAAGTAAATTTGAAAAAAGGTAGTTACGATGCGAATTAGAAGAAAATTCAATGACAATCTGTTCACTACTCATCCGGTACGTATCCCAAATCATACAATCAAATGTATTATACGCACCTGAGCAACGAATTGCTTTTTTCGTTTGTTGTCTACATTGCACTTGAATATCATGAAACGTATTTCCTGAACTTTCATTTGGCAAATCACTATTTCCATCGACTTCAATCCCATACACACATCCATCAATAAATATTGATTGAAATACATTGGCGTTAATCCAGCAAGGTGTATTAATATCATCTATATACTCTGTTTTCAAATATATTGCAGTTTGAAAGTTTTTAATTTGAATAAATTTAACTTGAAAGAAACTAATATAATCCCATGCCTTTTGACAATAAAAATGTATAGCTTTTCCTTTATACGATGGAGTTGTATTTATTATATTTATATTTGATATAACAGATTGATTAGGTACTTCGATTTGTTGTGAACCAGAAACATAAATAACAGCAGATTGAAACAATGGATTTATAACTTGAATAGTACCACCAACTATCGAAGCGTTACTTTGTAGCTCAAATGCATTAAAATCTCCATCAATTTGCAGCGTTACGGTAGGATCTAACTCTAATCTTACGTTTGATTTAATAACAATCGGCTTTACAATTTTGTACGTATTTACTCCTGTAATTTTTACTGTCGAAATTCGGTTAGCTACACAATAATCAATAGCTTGTTGAATTGCTAATGAGCTATCATTTACCGAGTTTGGAACTGCGCCAAAACAATCAATGTGAACGCTACTTTCTGGCGCACAATCTTCTTGGGAAGAAATATATTCTGACAAAATAAATTCACTCCTCATATTACCTTTTTTCATATAATATGTGAGTTCTCTCTTAAAAGTTTCTATAATAAAAAAAACAAACGACCTACCCGGTCATTTGTTTAACTCATATATATTTTTCGTTTCTTCTATCATTTTAGTTAACGAGAAATACCTCACTGCTTTCTCTCGTGCTTTCAATCTAATATCATTTACCCTTTCTTCATTCCCTTGTAGTTCTTCAAGTGCACTTGCGAATTCAGATTCGCAATATTCAGATATCAAAACGCCTGATTCTCCATCTATTACCGCTTCATGTATTCCGCCAACATCTATTGAAACAATTGGTGTCCCTGTAGCCATCGCTTCAATTACTACCATTGGAAACACTTCACGAAAAGATAATAAAAGTAAGGCATCCATATTCCCTATAAACTCATGCGGCTCTGAAATATTCCCTAGCATCTTCACCCTTTGCTGCAATCCATATTTTTCTATTTCTTTCATAATCGATTCTTTCTCTGGTCCATCACCAGCAATATAAAACATAAAATCATTTCTCTTTTTCAACACATTTGCAATTTTGACAAATAGTTGATGGTTTTTCTCTTTGGATAATCTAGCTAATATCCCTATTTTATATGTAGGTTCTTTCTTCTTCTGCTGGAATAAAAACTTTTCAATATCGACACCGTTATAAATTGTATTTATTTTTTCTTCTGCTACATGCATTGAAATTAAATTATTCTTTTCAAACTCACTTACTGTAATAATATTGTTTACATATTTATTCATGAAATAACGAAAAAGCGTTGGCATTTTCTTTTCTAATATCGTTACATTATGTTTCGTATAAACAATTTTCATCTTTTTTTTAATAAACTTTTGAATTAGAAAAGCATATAATACCATTCGCAAACTATTTGCATGAATAAGTTCTATCTTTCGTTTACAAATTTCGTTTCGTAAATAATAAATATTTCTCAAATGATTCCATCGACTAAGTGATATAAAATTTTCTTTTCTAGTAAGAGATTCATATAGTTCTCCATCACCTGCAGCTGTATAAATCTTAAAATCATCATAACGCAAATTACTTTCCAATTTACAGAAATAGCTTTCGGCTCCGCCAGTTATCAATTTATCTGTCATCAACAGTATATTCATAATTGCGTCTTCCCAACTACATTGATTTTATTTTTTTTATAAGCATGATAAGCATACTTACTAAAATAGTAAAAAATTTGCACCGAATTCAGTCGTTCTTGTTCCCTTAACAATTTCCAATACCGAAAAGCTGCTCTAATTTTATTTCTAGAAACAGAATTTGTAACAATTCTATATTTTGCTAACACTTGCTGTATCCCTTTTGCTTCATACCCTTCATGTAATAAGTTCAGCCATAACGCTGTATCCTCCGGCTGTATACTAGGCATTTCGACATACGGAATTTTTTCACGATCAATCATCACTGTTAAACACCCGATAATTGTATTTCCTACTAAATAATGATAGTCAACAGATTTTGGTACACTCACTTCACGATTTAATTCATTACCATTTTCATCAATTAAACTATACGACGCATATGAAAAAGCTATATTCATTTCTTCCATAAATAACAATTGTGTCTTCAATTTATGTGGCAACCATATATCATCACTATCTAAAAAGGCAATGTACCTTCCTCTTGCCTCTTGGATCGCTAAATTCCGAGCTTTAGCAGCACCAACATTTTCTTTTAATGATAATAACCTAATTCGTGAGTCTCCTTCTATTATCTCTTTAATTTTTGCGGCAGATTGGTCGGTTGAACCGTCATCAACGATAATCATTTCCCAGTTTTTATACGATTGATTCTGTACAGATGAAATTGTCTCACCTATAAATCGTATACTATTATAAGAAGGTGTTATTACAGAAACATAAGGCGGCTCGTTAGGCTCGTTATGTACTGATAGACATTTTACCATCTATCTTTCCCCTTCCTTCATATATTGAAATATACTTCACAACAACTGCTAAAAATAAAAAGAACGCTTCGTTAATAATGAGTGACAATGACATCATCTGAAATAAAAATGCAATCATAGTCAATAGAAGATATGGTTTTTCACGAAACAAAGTATGCTGCGCTAGCTTGAACATTAATATGAATAAAAACGCGCTATATAGAAGAAAACCAATTGTACCCGATTCAGACAAAATTTCTAAAAATGTATTGTGTACATATAATTTTTCATTAAATTGATACTCATAATAATTCGAAAAGTTAAAAGCGCCGATTCCAATATATGGATTGGATAAATAATATTTAAAAGCAGCTTCCCATAATGTAAATCTACCACTTCCATTATCATGGGAAAAATCAGAAATTCGTTTATTTAATATATCATCTAATTGGCCCCCCATTACACTATTCGATAAACTAAAAATAACTACACTAAACAATACTAAACTCATAATTATTTTTATTTTTTTGGCGAAACTAGACATACATATATATACAAAAACGACAAGTACAAGCGCTAATATACCGCCCCTTGAAAAGGTTAATAGACTTGTCGTAACACATAAAATCAATCCTAAGATGTTAGTAATATTTTGTAAATTCGTCATATAGTACATAAAAAATATTGTATTATAAAAAATAAAAATGTTAGGATCATCTAGCAATCCAATTAATCGTGGATATCCTCTATCCACTAATAACCCAGCAAAAATTTCTCTCTCTTCTCCACCGTATAAACTAAAGTATTGTAAACCAATTATATATAGTATTAGACTTACAACATTAAATACTACTCCTACATAAGCAATAGATGATTCAAGTACCACTATTTCAGTATTCCCCAATAAATTCCTCATTATAAAATAGCATCCTAAAACGAGTAGCACGCCAAAAATCATACGAATACTAGCATTTAAATACATAGAAAGAATTCCACTTAAACAATAAATGAAATAAAACAGTAAAAATACAACTTCATGAAAATATAACTTTTGAATATGAAAGTTTTTAATTGTTAAACAAAAATATATGACTAAAAAAATCATATATATCTTCAATGAAAATCCAATATATAAATTGTATTTACTTAACATAACAAATAATATTAGAAGAATAATCCATCCCATCGATACTTTCATATTATTTTCCATAGGCTATATCCCCTGTTTCGTAATATAATCCTTTTTGCGTATTTTTCTTATAAAAGAAAGAAGAAGTTTTTTCAGCTCATAATCATATAGGAATATGGCAGCTACTACGATTAGTATATTAAGAACAAGCGCAATTAAATGATATGTATGCAATATATATTGCACTCCAATAAAGGTTACACCAAAATAAATTGTATACGGTATTACAATTTGGAATACAATTTTTTTCTTCACTACACTTACCGCTATGTATCCCACTAAAGCGACGATTTCAAATAAAACCATAGCGTATGCCGCTCCTATCACTCCACCAATACTACTAAAGCTATAAAGCATAACCCCACCTATCACCAATGCTACACACTGCACAACAGTTCTCTTATTTTGACATCCACTCGTCGTTAAACCATCAGCAATGGCAATATTTAAACTCTGTAGCACAATAAGAAATGATAATATTTGGAGTGGTTCTACTGCATTGCTCCATTCTTCATGAAAAAATATAGAAATAAAGTATGGTGCTAAATGATATAAACCGATCGTCATACATATCCCTACAATCGCCATTGATTTAATTTGAAGCAAATTTAATTTCGTATGCTCTTCTATATTATTCTGGTTATAATGCTTAAAGAGCACTGGAAAAAATGCACCTGCAATTACCCCTGGTACTTGATATAAAGCTGCCGGCATCCGGTACGCCACTGCAAAAACACCTACCATACTTAATGGCAATGTATAGTTAAGCAAGATAGGTGCTAATTGTGGCGTACTCATTATTAAAAAACCGCTAATAATAAAGGGAGTTAATTGCCAAAATAACGCTTTATGAATTACGACTTTCATATTCATTTTCGTCTTTCTTCTCATGATATATATACTGAATAAACCACCGATCATATACCCAAAAGCATATAAGCGAGCCGTTACATACACCGGTAACTCTCCGAAAATACAAAAACATGTAATTATAATGACAACCGATGCTGATACAACTTTAATGAGCGCTATATACTTCATACGTTCCGTCAGTTGAAAATAGGCAATTCCTATATTTTGCCAAGTTAATCCTATTAACATGAAAAACATTACGTTTATCATCATATAAATTAAATTTTTGTCCGCATAAATATAATGAATAACAATATAACCGATTATAGAAATAAAAATAAGTAGGATCATCCTTATTTTTATATACGATGATAAAATCTTCTCTAAATCTGCCCCATCCTTTGCCCCTTCTCGAAGAAACGTATTACTAAGTCCTAAGTCTGTAAAAAATAACATAACAAACGTCACTGCTATGGCAACACTAAACATCCCATAATGTTGTGCGTTAAAAAAGTTTGCTAAAACAATTAAACTGACGGCCTGAAGAAGGTTAGCTAAAATCGTACTATAAAATAGATGGATAATATTGTTTAGAATAGATCTACCCATACCAGTTCTCCTTTGCAAGTAACCTACTTGCATATGTTGTTTGTTTACATATATATTTATCTTGCACCATTACCGTTCAATACAATTAAAACGGTTTTACATAAAATACGGATGTCCATTCGAATCGTTTTCATTTCAATATATTCCATATCCAACCTCAACTTTTCCTTTGGATCAAGATTATACCCTCCATTTATTTGCGCCCATCCTGTTAATCCTGGTTTTACCATTAAACGTTCCTTAAATTCTGGAATATACGCATCAAATTCATTATAAAAAAACTCTCTCTCTGGTCTAGGGCCTACAAAAGACATATCCCCTCTTAAAATATTTAAAAGTTGCGGTAATTCATCAATTCTCGTTTTTCTTATAAACAATCCAACTTTTGTAATTCTTGAATCATGTTCTTTTGCCCATTGTGGGCCATTTATTTCAGCATCCTTTACCATCGATCTTAATTTAAATACATTAAACTTCTTCCCGTTTATACCTAAACGTTCTTGAAAGTAAATTGGAGCCCCTGATGTTTCTAAAGTAATCATAATACAAAAGAACAACATAATTGGTATCGTTAATAGTAACAATATGATTGAAAATATAATATCAAACAAGCGTTTTACACTTCGATTCAATATGCTAGGCTTTTCTTGAGCTGGAATCGTATACAACTTGGCTTGATTTGTTTCACGAATCATGGATCGTTACCCCCACATTCAAGAATATAAAATTATCCCTATTAATTCACATTCTTTTCTATTTATATTCGCTATTACTTTTTGCACTGTACGTAGTGAATCTTTTCGCTTTTTAACTGCTAAGACTACTCCATCGCATTTCCCTGCAATAATGTGCGTAGCAGGAAGATCAAATACTTCAGAAGAATAAAAGAAAATGTAATCAAAATCTTCTTTCCACTTAGCAATTGCATTATCAAATTCATCCATAGCAACTAAGGGCGTCCCTGTGTGTACTGTTTTTTTTGCAGGAATACAATATAAGTATTTAGACAAATTACTAGAAAAAGATTCATAATTACAGGGGGAAGAGCTTATTATATCGTTTACTGTTATCATGTGATCACTTTGTAATAATACATGTAATTTGGGGTCAGAAAAATTCACATCAATAAGTAACACCTTTTTCTTCATTTCAGCAAACACTAGACCCATATTTACTATAAGCGAGGCAACAACACCTCTGTCCTTCGTTGAACTAACTGTGAACAGTTGTTTTCCAGATTTTTTCAACTCGTGATACACCGTATAAAACTGCTCTTTCATCAGATCATCATGCAGATCGAATGGCAGCTGTTTCTTTGTCCTAAACATCGACATGTTCACCTCGATATATAGATGATTGTTTATCAACCTCTGTAAGTTTCTTTTTTCTATTCGGTTTCATATTTATGTGACCAATAACAGAGACTGTTGTTATTTTCTCTAAATCCTGTTCCATGTATATACGTTCATCAAAATAATCTCGAAATACAGCTAAACCTATCCCAACAAAAAAACTAACAATTAAAGAAATAGGAATGATTAGTTGAAATTTCGGAAACAATTTTTCAGCCTGTTCCTGTAACTCAGGATCAGTCAATACTTTCACTCCTTGTACATTTGTGTACTGTTGAAAGCTTTTTTGTGATTGCTCTGCCAATGTCTTTACAATATCTTTCACGACTTTCGGATTGGAATCTTTTACTGTAACAGTTACAATTTGTGAGTTGTCCGTATTCAATACCGAGATTTTTTGTGCTAATTCATAACTTGATTGCTCTAATTTCAAAGTTTTTTTGACTGTTGAAATAATTAATGGGCTTTTTAAAATATCAACATACGATGTTACTAGTTGCTTATTTTCTTGTGTTTTATTTGTTGAATTTTCCTTATTAAACTCATCTAAATTCCCAACAAGAATTTGCGTTGAATATTGATATGACGGCTTTAAAACATACATAGAGATAAGAACTAAAGAAGCGGTTAAACAACACATCGTTAAAATAATCGTTACGAATCTTCTTTTCAATAATTGTTGAAAATCTTTTATACTCATTTCTTGCTTCAATTATTTCACCGCCCTTTTCTGAATAACATCCTGCAAGTCACTCTTTACAGATACCCCTCTCTTCTTTCTATCCACTTGTTTTGTTACATACTTTCCGACTCTGAATGCAAATTTTTCTATATATATATACGAAAGTATTGCAAGTATAAACGAAAAAACAAGTGAAAAAATTAAAATAATTGGCAACGGTAATATTTCATGGAGCATGTATATAAGGGAAAATAACGATATAATATGATATAAATAAAGACTGTAAGAAATCTTCCCCAAATATAACAAGTATTTATTACGTAGTAAGGACGACAAAGTTGATATTGACAAGCTTAATATGACAAATAGACATGCACTTATCGCCACTACGTAGTCTCGAAATATAAAATTATTGAGTACTTTCATTTCTCCAATAAGCCCTTCATACATAAAAAGTAAAATCGCAAATAAAAACCATGCAATTTTCGTATTTTTAGTACAATTACTATAAAAAACTATTAAATTATTTTTATACTTCGCAACTAGTGCTCCTAGTAAAAACAGCACCGTGTAATGCAATGTTAATGCATAGCTTGTTAATGTTAAGCCCGAGCGAAACAAAAATAATATTACGACAGAACATATACTAAAACTAAACAATAATAGTAATGAACACCTTAACGTTTTTCGTAAACAAATCATCAAAATTAACGGAAAAATTATTGATATTCGCATTTCATGGACAAGTGACCAAATGACACCGTTATATGCATCTGTATTATATTTCCCCACCAATAAAATATGTTGTGCGATTAAGCTTGAAGAACTTTCAATCGTCCATGAGCGATTAAACCATTCACTTAAATAAGAAATACCATATTCACTAATTGTAGCCTGGCATATAATAGCTATTATTATTGCCACAATATAAGGAATATATATTCTGCATATACGTTTTAAAAGGTATGATCCATAGCTACTATAGTTTTTTTGAATAGATTCATACAAAACAAATCCGCTCAAAACAAAAAAGATAATAACAGATTCGTTACCACTACTAAAAATTAGACGAGCAGGTGTTTCTTTTAATAGGTACACAACAAATGGTTTATTATCTTCATAACTGTAATTTTGAAATGCTGAAAAAATCATTAAATGATGACCGATCATTACTACTAATGAAGAAATCCCTCTTATAGAGTCCAATTCTTCGTATCTCTTCATCTTTTTACATCAACTCCTAATGAAATGATACTAATCATTTCAAAGCGACATCTTTATTCATATTCCTCTCCTTTCTTTTCATTCCAATTTTTCATATTAAAATGATTTTATAGTATAAATTTGAGTGTATTGTAACATTTTTTGTAATATTATGAATAGCGAATCTCAAAAATTGGTATATACCAATTTCAACCTCGAAAAATGAGTAATATTGATAGAAAAACACTATAAAAATATCTTGCATATTTACAAAATTAAAGAGATGAATAGCGTTTTTTCAATATAAAATAAAAAAGATAGCCTATATAGGCTATCTTTTTTATTTTATTTAATTACTCGCACCACTATATGCTACATGTCGTTTCTCAATTCTCTCTTCAATTTCTTTCATATTTTCTTTATTATTTAATAGTGATTGTTTATTTTCAATTAATAATTGTTTAAAAGATTTCCTCACTTTTTTTCTCATTTTCATTGTCCTCCTTGGGGGATGGTTTATATAAAAGATAAAGAATTATCTGTGTGTCCTTATAATAATTGATTGTTGTGAATTCTATTTGAACTTCATATGAAAATTCCGTTTATTTTCTGACAACTTTGTGAACACGAAAAAAAGACTCTCTAAAACTATGTTGAAATTAATTCACTTCATTATAAAAATTACTATTCCCATCAACTTTTATCATTATATCTTGTCGAAACATTTATATATTTAAAATTGAGTTCGACATAATTTTATTTACTATAATACTGTTTACAAAAACAAAAAGAAGGTGTCACCAAGTCAAATTTCGACTTATGCAACATCCCTCTTTCCAAACTATTTATAGCATATTTATTAATATTTCAGGTCTTCCCCAATTCATTTCTTCACAAACAAATCTAAGTTTTTCTTCATCCATTGTGTGTAATCCCTCTTCTAGTAAACATGAAATTGGAACTTCACAGTGAATTTGTGCTAATTGCAACGAAATATTTAAGTTCTCTAAATCACTTTCAATCTTCGTACGCTGCGCTTTTGTTAATGATTCTACATTTTCTAGTACAGCGGATACTGTTCCGTGCTCTTGAATAAGCTTATACGCTGTTTTTTCACCGATACCTTTTACACCTGGATAATTATCACTTGTATCTCCCATGAAAGCTTTTGCATGGACGATTTGCCACGGCTCTACACCTTTTTCTTCCATGATTTTCTCCGGTGTGTAATATTCGTAATTTCCAATTCCTTTACGCAGAAGCATAACCGTAACGTTCTTATCAACAAGTTGAAGTAAATCTGTATCACCAGTTAAAATATAAACTTCAGCTTCATTGCAGTATTGTTTTGCAAGCGTACCGATACAATCGTCCGCTTCGTAGCCTTTCATACCGATAACTGGAATGGATAATTTCGCAGTCATTTCTTGCACTAAATCAAATTGAGGAATTAATTCTTCTGGTGGCGCTGCACGATTTGCTTTATAATTCGAGAACGATTCTGTTCTAAATGTCGTACTTCCCATATCCCAGCATGTAACGATATGTGTTGGTTCAATCGCTTGCGTAGCTGTTAACAAGTGTTTCATATAACCATGAATCCCATTCGTAGGGGTTCCATCTTGTCGTTTCATAAATTGTCCGTAGACACTTGTTGCGTAAAAAGCACGAAATAATAGTGCCATACCATCAACTAATAATACTTTTTTCATAATTCCTCTCCTATTAAAAAAATAATAACCTCACGTTATCACGTAAGGTTATATAAATAGATTACCATTCTACGTTTTTGCTCAACTTTGTCTATTATACATTGTTTTTGTATATTTAGCACCATTAACACATTAAGACGTTCTACTACAACAAGTATGCAATATGCCTGAATACGTATTTTTTCCAGTAGAAACAACGACAGCCTTTGCACTTCCACTAACGATATGTGAACCTTTAAAACATACATTTTCAAGCTCAAGTGGATTATAATCTTTCATCCGTTTTAATGGAATAAATCGTTTACGTTCAAGGTGATAGCAGCTTTCAAACTTCTCTATACTCGCTTCGTTTCCCGTTAACACAGACTCATTCACTAATAAATCATCTGCATAAATAATACGTACATCAGCTGGCACAGCATCTCCAGCCGAAAGAAAAATCATATCTCCAGGTACAAGTTCTTGCACTGGTATCTCCATCATTTTCAGTTCACTATTTAGCCCTGTACTACTAGAACATTCTACTCTAGATACAGTAATCGTTTCACGTTGTAATTCATCACACACACGTTGTTTTGAAAAACCTGGAATCATGCCACCAAGCTTCATCATTACTTCTGCAAGAATTGCTCTTTTTGAAGTTAGTTCATTTCGGCCATATACTTGAATACGTTTTTGCGCCTCTTTCATTGATAGTCCGTCTCTTGTTGTTTTAAAATATGCAAATACAGATTTTACATCTCTTGTTGCAATTTCAATTAATAAATCTTTATTTTTTTGGAGCATTGTTTGTTCTTTTATTGATTTTTTATTTAGTTTATATGACGTGTTACCCACAGTTTTGTTTGCATATAACATATTATCGTCTCCTCCTTTACAACATAGGAAGAAACGCTTTGTTTCTCAATTTATCCACTTTACTGTGAAAGTGTCTAGCGCTTTATAAACGCTACATTGTGATAAATATAGAGGGAGGAACAAATCGTTTCCTGCCTACATCATATATTTTTGATTTGAAGTATATGGGTAACGGAACCGAGTCAGAATTTGACATGCTCCTCACCTCCTCGTTTAATTTTATAGTTTATACTATGAAATTACTCATAGCTTGGTAACAAAAAAGACCCCTACCCTTAAGAGAGTAGTGGCCATTACATACACAAATAAACGATTTCTAATATAATTAGAAATCTACGGACCTCTCCCTCGCCGAGTTTTAGCACTGTATAGCATAGGTACATTACCAGCTACGTTAAGAAAAACCTTAATTCGATCATTCCTGTTGACCCATTGGCGTCTCTCGACATTTTTGGGCAGTAGCATTTCTCTATACAGGAGCCTCACCTAACAGAGACTTATTTTCATTACATTGAAAATGTTACTCTTATTTAAAATAGATGTCAACAGTAGCCTACAATTTTTTCAAAAGGTATGGCAAACTAACGTATATAAAGTGAAACTTTAATCAGTGGGGGTTTTGTTCATCCCCCACTGATTATTAGCCCTCACCAATCGGGCTGCCCGGCAAATAGCGGGATAAAATAAAAAACTTTACGTTTAAACGTAAAGTTTTTAATAAGTTATACAACCAGCGATTACAATCCCAATCGAAAGCGATAAAAACATAAGAAAAAGACCGACTGCTTGATTATCTTCTTCGAGACTTTTGTTTATATTAAAGCGTGGTGTAAGCCACTCAGCTAAATAAAAGACGATAATTTGAGCCAAAATCCCAACTGCTCCCCACGAAATCATATCAAGAAGTGAAATTGAATTAGCTGCTGTCGAATATAAAACAACAGCTAACCCAAGTAATCGTCCTCCAAGCACATAGCTTACCGCCTTATTTCCTTGAGCCATTAACTTAAATTCCTTTACTCTCGTTGTCACTTCCATCAAGAACAGACCTATACATAAAAGGCCGAGTGTTACTGCTAAATATAATAAAAAATTAATCATTTTTCCCCCTCCTTTTTATACCTACCGGTAAATAGTACGATTCATTTCCTGTAATCTTTTCTCCCGCACGAATACCGATACTACTCGCTTTTCCAGCAATTAAAAACGAACCAAACACATATGACAGTTTCTCGATCCCTTTTTCTGTTTCCAAGGATACGACTGGCAGTTCGGTATACTTTTGAAATATCGGCAGTGACGCTTTATACGTTTCGTGTGCATTTTGAAGCATAATATTTTCGTCTTTATCGCGAATCGTAATTGTATCTCCTTCTCTCCCAAATGAAGGTTTTTGAACGAAAGAACCTTTTCCTAAAAATAAATCTGGTTCTAAATATGTAGGTAACATATATTCTTTAATCCACTGTTGTTCCTCATTTGTATAAAAGACCTCTTCTTCTGCTAACCCCCAAATAAGACACTGAATTGATTTTGGCTGAAGTAAAAATGCTGACAAAGGATTTATTATAAAAAGCTTTCCGGCTTTTACAAGTTGTAACAGTTCCACACCTACCAAATCTCCTGTTTCAGGATCTTGATCCTCAATTAAATCTTCTATCGGATATGTTTGGCGATATAAAACATCAATCTTCGCCCCATCTTTATCGACTAGAGCACCCTTTGTAATTCTAAGTTCTGACATTGGCACTACTTTATTTTCAACATGGCATAGCTGACTTAAATACATAGTGGTATTCCAATCCTCGATATGTTCATGATGTGCTGTAAAAACAACATTTGGATTATCTAATCCCTTTGTCGCTTCCATTACTGCTTTCGTTACACCAGAAGATAGCAATCGTTCTTGATCCGAGTTTGGATCATCATAGCCTAGATTTTCACATACTTTCCTATTCATTCGAAAACATTCCACAATAAAAGTTGGTGTATCACTATTAAACTCAAGCATTTTGATTTTATTATCCTCTGTTACAGCAAAATCAAATCGCGAAATTACAGATTCAGGATAAAGCCCTTTCATTCTAATGAATGATAAACTCGCGGATGGAAAGCCAAGATCTAGAAGCTGTTCGTCACTTAAATTACGCAGCAGTCTAGCAGTCTTAAAAAATATTTTCCCCATTCGTTCAGTCGCTAAGTGTAATTGGTCCAAAGTCTGATTTGTTATAGAAAAAACATGAAACAAACTATACTCACATTCATATAAATCCGACCAAAAATTCGGATATTTTAAATAAAATTCTTTTCGATCCCTTATGTATTGCGACATATTTTAGCCCCCAAATCCTCCCTTTGAACCGCTTCCAATTCCACCTTTAAATTCAGCAGACGATTGATACGATTTAAACGCCGATGAATTTTTAAAAGTAGATTTATTTTGATAGTATCGCCCACCATAGAAATAATGCCCACGATAACCTGAACTACTATCATCACACTGCCATACCCCAAGTTCATCATCCCAATCCCAATCAGAACAACTATTATCATTCGGTTTTGGGGGAAGATCTTGTGCGCAACCAAATAAAGTGCCAGTCATTAAAGACGTTACGACACCACCTACTAGCCATTTCGTTTTTGTCACCTTCGCACTCCCCTTTTTAAATTCTATTCCTATTATATAGGATGGCATGATAAAGTAGAAGAAAAAGGAAGAAGAGGGATTAAATGCGCTTAGAATATCGACTTAATGATGAAACGAAAGGGTATCCTGCTTTATGGAACTACGCCAATATTTCTAATTCTGAAATTATCGCACGCATGACTTGTGAATATTTTATTAAAGAGAAAAATACTTATGTTGTTACTGCAACTTCGGTTGATCCAGACGGAACAGCAGTTATTTATATTCAAAAAGAAGTTTTCGCCAATGACCCTTCAGACCCTACATACTCCCACATCGGTTTTGAAATTAGAGAACTAAGTGAAACGAGTTCAAGCTTAGTAGATAGTCAAGATGTATGGAACTACGAAGAAATTTTACCATCTCTTCATTCAGATATTATATATATTCAGCGAGACGGCATGTCTATGGAATTCTCCTTGGATTCAAGAGAGATTGATGAAGACAGAAAGTGCTACATTTATTACGGAAACTTCACAGGTGAATCAAGATAATATTGATATATCTATGCAACAAAAAAACCTTACGTATAAAACGTAAGGTTTTTATATAGCCCCACATATGCCGTTCTCTCTAGATGTCCATAAACCTGCTCTCACAGGTGGATGCTCTCACAAATGTTTGTAACTTCCTTCTTAAAAAGATGGCATGTTAGCTACATTTAAATATTGAACTTCCATATTAAACTTATTGGTTTAAGACATGCATAAGCTACGTACACCGTAGGAATTTTATATAAGGTTAGTTGAAATAAGACCCCCGCACGTGCCGCTCCTCGTAAATGTCCAAAAACCCGCTACTCGCAGGTGGATGCCCTCACAGTTACCGTACATCTTCCTCCACAAGGAAGGCTTGATGATGGTCGCTAAATATTGAGCTTCCGTATAACTAACATCGGTTTTAGACATAAATAAGTTACGTACACCGCAGGATGTATTATTTACTTGTCGTTATATTATCACATTGTTTCCAATGTGTAAAATACAAAGTTTTTCGAGCAATCTCTTGCTTGTGACCTTATTTTAATACAAATTATTTTTGCATGCAAGTGATTAATCTTCTTCTTTTGCAATTTGATTTTCTGGATAAGAAATCCAATCACTCCAGCTACCTGCATACAATTTAACATTTTGGAATCCAGCCAATTTTAACGCAATGATATTTGGACATGCCGTAACACCAGAACCACAATATACAATGGTTTCCTTATCTTTCGACAGATTTTGAAATCGTTCTTGTTGCTCAGCTTCATTCTTAAATTGTCCTGATTGCAACATTCCATCCTTCCAAAAATAGTTTGTTGCTGTCGGAATATGTCCTGCTTTATGATCGACAAGTTCCTCTACACCAGCATAACGTTTTGGCTCTCTTGAATCAATTAACGTAACATCTGCACCTGCCTGGATATTCTCTCTTACTGTTTCCATCGATACAAGCATATGATCTTGTATGTTTGTTTTAAATGTTTTTCGTATAACAACAGGAATTTCCGTTGTTGTCGGTAGTCCATTCTCTTTCCAAACCGGGAAACCACCATCTAATATATATACTTTCTCATGTCCTACATAGTTACATAACCACCATAAACGAGCAGCATTTGCACCAGCTTGACTGTCATACGCAATTACTGTCATATGTTCATCAATACCAACCTCCGAAAGCTTGTCCGCAAACTCTTCAATGCTTGGCAACGGATGGCGGCCACCATGTTCTGCTATAGGACTTGATAAATCTAAATTCAAATCAAAATATAACGCATGAGGAATATGTTCTTCTTCATACTTTTCTCTACCCCAATTAGGATTCGCTAAATCAAAACGACAATCGATTACACGGACGTTCTCATCTTCTATATGCTCACGTAACCATTCGACTGTAACTATCATCTTTAACGACCTTCTTTCTCTTGTAAACGACTTACATACTCCATAACCATTTCTTCTGTAACATATTTACGCTGCAAGGTAACACCATTTTTTGCAAGATCATTAATTTGCTTTGTTACAACATTAATGACATCAACCGAAAATTCTTTCCCATTTGACGCAAGAGATACGGCTGCTTCAATAGCTGCTTCACGCTGCGCATCTAATTGTAAACATGCTTTTACACTTTCATTTTGTTTACGAGAATGTGCTGTAATTGCTTTATGTACTTCCATCTTCTCTTCCCCCTAAATAAGTTATACGTTCTAATTCAATTCCATTGCAAGCCGAATCATATCACGGCATACAATACCATTTTCAATAATCTCTTCTTCATAATGCTTCGAAAAGTAATCAAAATCAATAGAAAAAATACGAAATCCACATTTTTGATATAAAGCAAGTTGTGAAACACTAGAATTGCCTGTACCAATTTCAAGTTTTGACATACCATATCCTTTAGCAGTTTCTACGGCATGCCTTAATAGCTTCTTCCCAATCCCTTTTCCTTGCAAATGCTCTGCAACCGCAATATTCATGATTTCCATCGTCTTCGGCCTTGTTTCCAAAAGAACATACACACCGATGATGCTGCCCCCTTGCTTTGCTACGTATGTTAACCCTCTTTGTACATATATAGCTATTTGCCGTTCACTTGGATCAGCAAGTAGCAATAAAGACTTCGGTATAGCCTCTTTTAAAATACGTTCTATTACAAAAGACATAAAAAATCCCCCCATCTCTATTGTTCTAAACCCTCCTTGTCTACCATAAATAATAGAAAGGAGGGATTCACCATGGACAACAATGAGAAAAAATGCAACGTCATCTCTATTGATGGAAAGAAGAAGAAAAGCGACACGTATTCCTATCCAAAATTAGTAGTTGAAAATAAAACATACGAATTTTCTTCATTCGTCTTATGCGGTGAAACACCAGATGGCAGACGACTCGTTCTTACTCATATGATTTCTACCGATGAATTTGCTGGATTTGTCAAATCTTTAGATACTGTACTGCAAAAGAAAATTGAACGAATCTTTTTCTCATAACGACTATATAACATAAATTTCTTTTTCAATCTCTACTAACTGATTGTGCAATTGTTCTTTACTTTGTTCATATAGAGATACATCGATCGTTTCAGCCAATGCAAACAATATACTTTCATAATAGTTCATTACATCTTGTTGCATCACTTTTTGGAATAAGTTCCACTTCATATCCCATTCTTGCTTATAATGATGGACAAATAAATCTTTTTCATCGGCTACATAGTTTGATACAAGCGGTTCTAATACAGATTTAGCGTCTTCTTGCATAAAAGCTTTGTCATTCTTTTCAAAAAAGCTTTTCTCATTTTTAAAATGTGCCAGTGCTTTTTTGAAATCTTTTATTTCAACTGAAGGGAACGGTTCTTTATGTGTAATATCTTTATATTCATACTCAACTGTTCCATTCATAGAAATTGATTGATTTTCTACTTTACAGTTCACTACAATTTCGTCCTTTGCACGCTTCATCGCTTCGTCTATCCATTTTTCAAGACGTAATGATGTCGCACGCATTTCTTGTAATAAATCATGCTGAATAAATGCTACTAATTCCATAACACACTGTTGCAATTGTGTTTTCACATTTCCATCCGTTCGAAGTGACGCCGGATTAATAAATTCAGTAAACACATCGTTATAACGTAGGAATAGACGCTGTTGCACGTAATAAAGCAACTCTTTCACTTCATTTTGCATCGCCTGTTCTTCAGCAAGTACACTATATGATGAAATAATATGAAGTAGTTGATCACGCTCTGCTTCATATTTTTTCGTTTGCTTCTCTTTCTCTTCATTCCCCTGCTTTGCACCATTTATCATGTTTACTAAAAGCTGATCTGCCCCTTGCAACGCACCATATAGAGCATGCACAGAAACAAGCATTAAATCTCTCATCATAAAGGACGTAAATGATTCCTCAAACTTAGTAATTCCAGAGTTTTGTAAAATACCATACTTCTCTTTTTCAACATTCTTTCCTTGTTTCTCTTCAAGCGCACATAAACTTGAAATTGCAAATAAACGCGGATTTCTAATACCGTATTGCAGTAGCTGATCTGCGATATAACCTTTTACCATTTCAAGTTCTTCTTCAGACTCTGCTAAATCCGCCGCATTAATTAAGAAGAACATTTTATCAAGGGCAAAAGTATCCTTTACACGCCCAAGCTGAATTAAAAATTCACGATCAGCACGAGAGAATACATGGTTATAATATGTTACAAATAAAATAGCATCTGCATTTTTAATATACTGGAATGCAACATCCGTATGGCGAGCATTAATAGAATCCGCTCCAGGTGTGTCTACAAGCGCTACTCCCTGCCTTGTTAAAGCACAATCATAATAAAGCTCCATATACTCAACGAAGCATGATTTTTCTTCATTCGCTACATAATCAGAGAACTCTTCTAATGTGACTTGTACTTGTTCTCCTAAATAAGTAGAAACTGCATCATACCCTTTTTGTACCGCTCGTAAAAAGCTAAATGTTGTTTTTTGCTTCCCAGTCGGTGAAGGATATTTCATAACTTTATCAATTTGTGCTAACGCCTCATCTAACGTAGTAATCTCATAATGAAACAGCTTATAAACAGCTTTCATATCTTCTAATAGAGCTTGCTTTGATTTGAATTGAACCATTACTGTTCCGTGTGGTTTTTCCTCTGTAACCGGCAAAATTTGATTAATCGTTGCCGTCGTCGGATTTGGTGATACAGGAAGTACCTTCTCACCAAGTAAGGCATTGGCAAATGATGATTTCCCAGCACTAAAAGCTCCGAATAACGCTACTGTAAATTGTTTCGTTTCCACACGACGCCTTTTTTCTATCACCTCTTGCTGTACATGTTTCAGCGCTGGCAATGGCTCTAATATCATTTCAGCTTTCTTCACTTTCTCTAATATACGCTGAATATTTAAAGCTGCCGTTCCTTTTATCTCTTCTTCATGAGCCGCTACGTTATCATTTACCATTTCCTGCTCTTGTAGTGTGAATTTCTCACTAACAATTTGTTTTTCACGTTGCAATATCTCCTCTATTTGCAATCCTTCTGGTGTAGCAACACGCTCGTGCCAAACATTTTGTAAATAACTTTCATATGTCTCTAAATTGTTACTGTATTGTAATTCCGTCTCTTTTGCCGTTTGCAACATCGTATATTTTTCAATCTCTTCTTCCATACGAGCAACTGCTTCCTTCACTTTTTGCTTTAAAACAACTGCACTTTTATCAAAAATTTGCTGTGCTTTTGTAAAATAACGTTTCTTCAGTTCATTCGCTACATCCGCTGTATAAAGAAGTAAGTAATCACCTGTGAAACCTGCACCTTGTTTAATGACTTCAGCTAACATTTCTGGTCCAAAAGCAATTTCTAAAGCATATATGTCTTTCCCAATTTCCTCCGTGAACAATCCTTCTTCTTTTAAGAAGGCTACAATAAATTCTTTCACATGAAAATCAAGTTGCGTTTCAACAGTCTTTTGAAGGGCAGAACAAAACGCCTCTACACGTCTTTGTTTTTCTTGCTCCGTCTTTCCTTTCGCAAATAGCAAACCAACTTTAAACTTTGTTAATTTCGTTTCTAAATATGCATTTGCCAATTCTCTCATTTCAAATGGCATTAAATACGCGTTATCTAATATAGCTTGTAAACCTTTTATAAATTCGTTTCTCACATGAGATTCTTTACTAGCCTCGCGATGTTTAGTTTCCGTTAGCTCTTCTTTCTTTTCAACTATTTCTGAAATCAAAAGCGGTGATGCTAACTCTTCCTCATATGTCAAAAGAGCTTTTTCATTTTCAGAAACAATAAACGAGAAATGTTCTCCCATTAAATGTTCTGTTTCTCGCTCCATTCCCTCTCTTACATACTGCTCTTTTTCTTTCATAATAGAAGTAATTAATGTTTCTAAGCTTCCAATTTCATTATGTGGATGGTTCATCATTCGTAATGACGTATAATAAACTCCATCTACTTCAATATCCCAGTTAGAGAACGATTGTTTCACACTATCTTTATAATCCTCAAATGATAATTCATTTTCTTTATGTTTATCTATTTGATTTACAACGAGATAAACCGTTTTATTACGTTGTTTCAATTTTTTAACAAATTGCAAATTCACTTCCGATTGGACGTGATTATAATCCATCATATAAAAAATTACGTCTGCTAGATGTAGCGTTGATTCTGTCGCCAGTTGATGGGCATCATCTGTTGAGTCAATCCCTGGTGTATCAACTAACATAACACCCTCAGGAATTGGTGCATCATTCCGATAAATATGAACACCAATTACCTCATCGCCATCTTTACAAATTTGCTTTAATTCTTCTGCTGAATATGCACCGTCATATTCGTACTGTTCTCCAGATTTAATCGTAACAACAACACGATCAAATCCCTTTTCAATTTTAACGACGTTAGCGCTTGTCGGAATTGGACTTGTTGGTAACAACTGCGCTTTATATAGATGATTCATCATCGTTGATTTCCCTGCTGAGAAGTGACCGCAGAACGCTATCATAAGCTGCTCTCGTTTATATTTTTGAATTACTTCAAACAACTTTAAGCTATTCTCTGCATCGCCGTGTTTTTGCCACTCTTCATAAAAACAAACAAGTTTTTTCATACCGTTTGTCTGTACTATGTTTGTCATCCCCTTGTTCCCCTTTATCCAAGATGTATATACTTTTCCCCGCTAATTGCGAGCTCATAACCAGTGAGAGTTACACATACCCATTGATTACAGTTTCACTTTACTATCATACTAAATTTTCAGCATATTCTCATTAAAAATAAAAAATCCCTTTCATTCTTTTTACAAATGAAAGGGATTTTATGTCATATCACTCATTTTGCTGTTCCTACTCCATTTAAAACATACTTTGCAATAACTGCATATACAGCAACTGTACCTGCTACTAATGCATATACCATACTCATGCACCAACCTTTTTTGATAATGATTATCACTTTTGAATACATTTTATCATTAAAGAGAATCATTATCAACACTTTCCATAAAGAAAGCTCCTTATAAGAAGGAGCTTTACTGCCTGTTTTGAAAAAGGTTAAAACTTGTTGTGCACTCTTATTATATCTCATCCTACATAACTTAACAGTTTAAAAAAATGGAAATATCCCCTATCCCCTCCATCTTACATTTTGTATAATAAAAGGGAATTACTTAACAAGGAGGAAAAAAATGACACAAAATCTCACACAAGGCGAGAGGATACACTCCATTGATATTATTAGAGGAATAGCTGTATTAGGTATTTTTCTTGTTAACTGGCCAATTATTGCCGGGGTTGACTCACGTGATATTACAGGAATTTACGAAGGGATAGACAGCTATATTCGCCTATTTTACGATATGTTTATTCAAACGAAATTTTATACAATTTTTTCGTTTTTATTCGGATTAGGTTTTTATATTTTTATGAATCGTGCTGAGGCGAAGACCGATCGTCCAAAAACTTTGTTTGTTCGCCGCTTACTTATCTTATTATTATTCGGGTTCTTACATTACGTTCTTTTATGGGACGGTGACATTTTACATACTTATGCAATTACCGGGTTTTTCTTATTTTTATTTTACAAAAGAAAGACACGTACTATTTTAATATGGTCAATTGTACTATTAAGTTTCATGCAATTGTTCACATTATTAGGTTCTCTTGTCATGTTATTAGTGCCGGTAGATGAACTAGGCCTTTCCATAGCCATTATGCCGTTAGAAAACTGGGGCTTACAAATTACAGACAGATTCTATTCTTTCTATTCTGAAGCAATAAGTAACAGTCTTATTATGCTTCCTGAAACACTAGGATTGTTTTTACTCGGATTATATGCCGGTAAAAAAGACATTTTCCGCCGTGCTAAGGAATTAGATCCAAAACTTAAAAAATGGCAAATCATTATGTTCATTTTAACATTACCGATGTGGTTTATTATGGTTTACTTCTTTATGAACAATCAACCATACACACCATTTTCACTTATGGGCATTACGATGATAAGCGGAAAGACATTGTTCATCTTCTACATTGTCACGTTAATGCGTTTATTACAAAAAGAAAAATGGCAAACAGTATTACGTCCATTCCAATACGTTGGACGAATGGCGTTAACGAATTACATCTCACATACAATTGTTACATTACTTGTATTCGGGCTACTATTCAAAAATGATTATCTTGCTCCATTATGGGTTGGACCACTATTCTGCGTCGGTTTCTACACGTTACAAATCTTTATTAGCCGCTGGTGGCTTTCACATTACCAATACGGGCCACTTGAGTACATTTGGCGTCTTGGTACTTATGGGAAAATGATGCCACTTAAAAAGAAAAGCAAGGTCTCATAACGAGACCTTGCTTTTTTACGCTTCTCTTACTGCACTTTGCATAGACACCGGCTCTTCTTTTACTTTCACTTTGCGCTGCGGCACCATATTAAATACGATATTTAACAATACTGCTGATGCACTTCCAAGTACAATTCCGTTATCTGTTAAAATACGAATACTTTCTGGAAGTTGTGAGAATAATGTAGGAACGACTGTTACGCCAAGCCCAATTCCAACAGAACATGCAACAATTAATAAGTTTTCTTGTTTGCCAAAATCAACGCTACTTAACATTTTAATACCATATGCCATAACCATACCGAACATTGCGAGCATAGCACCGCCAAGTACTGATTTCGGAATGATTGTTGTAATAGCTGCGATTTTAGGAATGAATCCAAGAACGATTAACATACCACCGCAAGTATAAATAATAACGCGATTTCTTACTCCAGTTAATTGAACAAGTCCTACGTTTTGAGAGTAAGTTGTATATGGGAACGCGTTGAAAATACCACCTAACACCATCGCTAATCCTTCTGCTCGATAGCCCTTTGTTAATTCTTTTTCACCGATTTTTTTATTGCAAATATCAGATAATGCAAAGTATACACCCGTTGCTTCTACAATCCCTACACAAGCAACGAGAATCATCGTAATAACTGGTGTTAATTCAAATGTTGGTGTACCAAAGTAAAATGGTTGAATACCATGGAACCAATCAGCCTCTCCAACCGCTTGCAAGCTCACTTTCCCCATAAACGCTGCAACGATTGTACCGAATAATAGACCTAGTAAAATAGAGATTGAACGAATAAATCCATCAAAGAAACGATACATAATGATGATAAATAGTAACACACCAAATGCTAATGCTAAATTTTCAAGACTACCGAAATCCTTACTTCCTACTCCTCCAGCCATATCATTAATTGCTGCTGGAACAAGTGTAACTCCAATTACAGTAACAACAGATCCTGTTACAACAGGTGGAAATAGTTTTACAAGCTTTCCAAATAATTTCGCAAAAATAACAACGAATAACCCAGCAGCAATAATTGCTCCATAAATAGAAGACACACCGTATTGTTTTCCAATCGCAATCATCGGTCCAACGGCTGTAAATGTACAACCGAGTACAACGGGAAGTCCAATACCGAAAAAGCGATTTGATAATGCTTGTAAAATTGTTGCAACGCCGCACATTAATAAATCAATTGAGACTAAATATGTTAATTCTTTTTGATTTAAACCAAGTCCACCGCCCACAATAAGCGGAACGATAATTGCTCCAGCATACATTGCAAGCATATGCTGCATACCAAGCGATGCAATTTTAAATGGATGCTGCTTCATCGTTTATTTCACCTCCGCAGTTTCTTGCTGTACAAATGTAACTGTGCCGTTATCAAGTGATGCAATTTCTGCTAGTGATTCAACACGAACGCCTTGTTCACGAAGCTTCTTTCCTCCATCTTGAAATGCTTTTTCAATAACAATTCCAATTCCTGCAATACTTGCTCCTGCTTGCTCTACCAAACTCATTAAACCTAAAGCAGCCTGACCGTTTGCTAAAAAGTCATCGATGATTAGCACGCGATCATTTTCATCAATATGATTTCGAGATAATGAAATTTCATTTGTTTCTTGTTTTGTAAATGAATATACGTTTGCAACGTACATATTATCTTGTAACGTTAACGATTTACGTTTTCGTGCAAAAATTACTTTTACACCAAGCTCTAATGCAGCCATAACCGCTGGTGCAATGCCTGAAGATTCAATCGTCACGATTTTTGTAATGTTCTCTTCTTTAAAACGTTTGGCAAATTCTTTTCCGATTTCTTGCATAAGTACTGGATCAATTTGGTGATTTAAAAATGCATCCACCTTTAATACATCACCAGATAAAACCTTTCCTTCGTTCAAAATCTTTTCTTGTAATACTTTCATGTTTGTTCCCCCTCTTATGCAATAAAAAAACTCCAAAAGCCGCCACCACTCGTTACAAGTGAGAGACGCGCTTTTGGAGTTTCGCAAAAAAAGAATGCTAAACAAGCAATTATATTCGTCCTCACTCATAGTCAAAGTATTTACGGTACTTCGGTAGAAACTTGCAGGCCATATCCCCGCGATTATATGAGTGTAGCTAACTATTTATTTTATAGAAGGATTATAACGTACTTTTTATACTTTGAAAAGCATTTATCAAAAAAACACGTACAAATTTTTAAAAACCACTATTTTCGTTCGAGTTTTGCAAACTCTTTCATTCCCAATTACAATTTAGTTAAAATGATTGGCCCATCTTTTGTAATCGCAATTGTATGCTCATATTGAGCTGATAATTTCCCGTCCATCGTTCGTGCAGTCCACCCATTTAAATCTACTTTAGAATATCGCATACCTATATTTACAATCGGTTCAATTGTAATTACCATTCCTTCTTGTAACTGAGGTCCTTGTCCTTGTTTCCCAAAATGAAAAATTGCTGGTTCTTCATGAATCTCTTTACCGATTCCATGTCCCGTAAAGTCTCTTGCGACAGAAAAACCTTCATTTGTTACATAACTTTCAATTGCATAGCCAATGTCTCCTACATGATTACCAATTACCGCCTGATCAATTCCTTTATACAAAGCATTCTCAGCTACTAGCAACAACTTTTCTGCTTCATCAGAAACTTTTCCAACTCTATACGTCCAAGCAGAATCTGAAAGACCCCCATTTAAGTTTACTACCGTGTCAATTGTTACAATATCACCCTCAGTTAAAGGAACATCGGCCGGAAACGCATGACACATTTCATCGTTTACAGATGCACATATCGCATATGGATAACCATTGTAATCTTTCTGTTCAGATGTGGCACCATGCTTTTTTAAATACATTTCAACAAACGTATTAATCTCTTGCGTCGTTATACCTGGCTTTATCATTTTCGCAATTTCTTTATGACATGAAGCAAGTAATTTTCCAGATTCATGCATCAAATCTATTTCATTTTTCGTTTTAATTGTAATCATACTACCTCTACCTTTCCTTGCTAAACCTACTATTCGCTACTAAACTTCTATCATACACATCCTTTACCAAAATTTCAAAACCCTCAATTACAACAAGTAAAAAAATATGTATCATATATTTCTAAATCAAAATAAAAAAACAGAAGATCCCTCTGTTTTTTAATCACGTTTACATATGTAGTTCATTTTCAAAAACTCAAAACAACTACCATTTGTTTTCTGTATAAACGTTCCAACCACTTCAAATCCCGCCCTTTTATACACTTTTATCGCTCTCTCATTAAATGTCGCTACTGATAGTGTTATATATTTGCATCCGTATTTTTCTTTGCTAAAAGCTAGTCCAGCATTCACGAACTGTAAACCAAATCCATTGCCAGTTATATCAGGTCTCATTCCAAGTCCTATATCAACCGTTCCATCATTCATTTTACAAACAGTAAAAAAACCAATGAGAATGCCATTTTGCTTCACAGAAAATGTATGATCTCCTCTACTCTCACCATGTAAAAATTCAGCTAAATCTTCTTCATCTGCCTCTATATCATAAAAAGAATATTTCCCTTCATAATGCCAGTTATACGCAATTTCCTCCGCTTCTTCTTGCTTCATTACTGTATATGTATGACCCATTCTATCATCCCCTTTAATAAAAAGAGCTGCAATTAAGCAGCTCTTTTTTTCAGAGTGTTGGGAAACCCTTTAGGGGTTCCCAACACTCTGTAATCATTTTGATTTTAGCGAATAAAAACAACATAAAATAATAGAGTTTCAAAAAAATAGCCCTCCACCAGACCTTTTTTGGTCAGATGGAGGGCTATTTTTTTCATGTTTTGACAAGCTGCGGTGAGATAAGCCTGCATTTGGACAGACTTCAGCCCTCGAAATCGAGCATATCGATAGCCATGTAGTTCTTTGGCGTCTGCAAAGCTTCGCTCTATAGTTGAACAGCGTACTTTGTACAACTTTTTCCCTGTAACTGTTAGTTTGTTTTTTCTAGCGATATCCTTATATT
>NZ_FRBJ01000034.1:0-1071 GCF_900142585.1 Bacillus sp. bc15 | reverse complement strand
TTTTTTTATCAAGGGGAAAAGGGTGGAGATTTTTTGAGTGGTTTTCTCAAAAAATACTACCCGTACCTTGATGAAAAAAAAGCCTTTTGGCTTGAGGGATTTTGCCATGCATGGGCATGGCTCGGCGGAGCCGAAAAGCCTCGCAGAGCACGGGGCAAAGAATTTTGCCATAACGTGCTAGGGCAAAATATTTTCCCTCCACTATATCCATGGTAAACTGGTGATACGAAACGGGGGTGCTTTGGCATGGCTCATGTAGAAAAATATGCAAAAGGAAATGTACAAGGATTATCAAATCATTGGGACAGAAAAACAGAAAATCATTCGAATCTAGATATTGATAATGAACGTTCACACTTGAATTATGATTTGTGCGAAAAAGAAGGAGATACACTTTCTCGCATGAAAGATCGGCTAGGTGAAGTGTATTGTATGAATCGAAAAGATGTAAAAGTTTGTGCAGATTGGGTTGTAACTTTACCTGAGAATTTGAAGAGTATTTCCGAAAAAGAACAACGTGAATTTTTCGAGAAAACATATGAATTTTTAAGTAACCGCTATGGCGGAGAAAAAAATGTTTTGTCCGCCAATGTTCACAACGACGAAACAACACCACATATGCATTTTGCTTTTATGCCTGTTGTCTGGGATGAGAAAAAACAACGTGAAAAGGTTTGTGCAAATGATGTATTAACTCGTAAAGAGTTAAAAACATTTCATCAAGACTTAGATAAATTTTTAAAACGGAAAATTCCTCATATCTACAAAGAAGGCATTTTAAACGATAAAACAATTGGCGTTGATACCGTTAAAGATTTGAAAAAGCATTCTGAAGAAATCAAAAGACAAAAAGAAGAAATGATTACAGAAATGACCGCAGAAGTAAAAGTTTATAAAGAGCCTAAAAAGGTTTTAGAAAACATCGAAGCTTCAGCAAAAAAAGCTATGTTTGGTGATAAGGTTTCTTTGCCCACCAATGAGTATGACAAACTGAAAAATTTAGCAATCTCGAGTGTAAAAACAAAATACCAATTGGATAAAGTAAAAGATTTATCAGATGCGAAAATTGAG
>NZ_FRBJ01000011.1:95690-145149 GCF_900142585.1 Bacillus sp. bc15 | reverse complement strand
CCTTGTATCCCCTGAGGACCCTCTGGACCCGTTGCTCCAACTGGCCCTGGCACACCTTGGATTCCTTGCGGGCCCTGAAGTCCCTCTGGGCCTTCTGGACCTGTTGGACCTATCTCTCCTTGTATCCCTTGGATTCCAGTTGGACCTTGTGGCCCAGTCGGACCTATGTCACCTTGCGGACCTTGGATTCCCTGTGGACCTTGTGCTCCTGTTCCCCCTGTCGCTCCTTGGATTCCTTGAGAACCTTGTGGGCCTTGAATTCCTTGTGGGCCGGTTGGACCTATGTCGCCTTGTGGGCCTTGAATCCCTTGCGGACCTTGATCTCCAGTGGCCCCCGTTACTCCTTGAATTCCTTGGGGACCTTGAACACCTTGGGGACCCGTCGGACCTATCTCTCCCTGCACACCTTGGATTCCTTGCGGACCTTGCAAACCCGTCACTCCGGTTGCTCCCGTTTCTCCTGTCGCTCCTGTCACTCCAGTTGAGCCTGTCGCCCCAGTATCTCCTGTTACTCCTGTCGCACCTGTTGCTCCTGTCGGGCCAGGTGGTCCACCAGATGGACCAGTTACTCCCGCCGGACCTGATGGCCCCGTTGGGCCGGTCGGTCCTGCTGGTCCTCCAGATGGGCCTGTTACCCCTGTTGGACCGGTTACTCCTGTTGGGCCTGTAGTGCCTTCCCCTGTTGCTCCTGTATCTCCTGTTGCCCCCGTCGGACCTTGGATTCCTTGAATTCCCTGTGAACCTTGCACTCCTTGTGCGCCCGTCGCTCCTTGAATTCCTTGTACTCCTTGCACACCTTGGGGACCCATCGGACCTGTTGGACCAATCTCCCCTTGAGCACCTTGCACTCCTTGGGGACCCTCTGGACCCGTTGCTCCTATTTCCCCTTGTATCCCTTGAATTCCAGTTGCTCCTTGTACTCCAGTTGCTCCCGTTATCCCTTGCACACCTTGTATTCCCTGTATTCCTTGTGGACCTTGTGGGCCTGTTGTTCCTACCGGTCCTTGAATACCTTGTATCCCCTGAGGACCCTCTGGACCCGTTGCTCCAACTGGCCCTGGCACACCTTGGATTCCTTGCGGGCCCTGAAGTCCCTCTGGGCCTTCTGGACCTGTTGGTCCTATATCACCCATCGGACCTTGTATCCCTTGAACTCCCTGTGGGCCTGTTGCTCCTGATGGCCCTGGTACTCCTTGGATTCCTTGTGGACCTTGATCTCCTGTTGCTCCTGTGGCCCCTTGAGGCCCTATAGCCCCCTGTATTCCTTGTGGACCTTGATTCCCTGTTGCTCCCGTTGCCCCTTGAATACCTTGAACTCCTTGTATTCCTTGTTCACCAGTTACTCCCGTCGGACCAGGAATACCTTGAATACCCTGCGGACCTTCTGGACCTGTTGGCCCAATTGGCCCTTGAATCCCTTGGATTCCTTGCAAGCCCTGTGCTCCCGTGCTTCCAGTCGGACCTGTACTTCCCGTTGCTCCTGTTACCCCTGTACTTCCTGTAGCCCCAGTATTCCCCGTTGCTCCAGTCGCACCTGTACTTCCACTTGGTCCACCACCCGGACCTGTCGCACCAGTCGGCCCCGTCGGACCAGGAGGTCCTCCTGACGGGCCAGTGATCCCTGTTGGACCGGTTACTCCCGTCGGACCTGTTATCCCCTGACCAGTCGCTCCGGTTGCACCTGTATTTCCACTCGGTCCTTGTGTTCCTTGTATCCCTTGTGCTCCTTGTATTCCTTGTGGACCAGTTGCACCCGGTAACCCTTGGACGCCTTGAATTCCTTGAGGTCCCTCAGGTCCCGTCGCTCCAATTGGCCCCTGTAATCCCTGTATCCCTTGTATACCTTGTGCCCCAGTCGCTCCCGTTGAACCAATCGGACCTTGTAACCCTTGCACCCCTTGAGGTCCTGTCGCTCCAGTTTCTCCTTGTGGTCCTCTCAATCCTTGTGGCCCCTGCTGTCCTTCTGGTCCAGTTGCACCTATTGGCCCAACTGATCCTTGTATCCCTTGCACACCTTGAGGTCCTGTCGGGCCCATCTCCCCCATCGGACCTTGTAACCCTCTCGGTCCTTGAGGACCAGTTGGACCCCGTGGACCTGTTGGGCCAGTAATCCCTATACCTGTAAATCCAGTTGGAACAGGAGGGAAAGTAGGCCCAATAAGTTCGGGGGGAATTCTAAAATTAGAGCTTAACGAATTTTGCCCCCCATTATTATCACGTTTCTTCACACTTTCACCACCTACAAACCGTCTTTTTCATAATAAATAAACCTCTTCTTAATCTATTTACAAAAATAATTTCCAAGACTATTTTTATTTTAAATAATAAAAACTCCCTTAATTCCTTAAGGGAGTCCAGCAACTGAATCCATATTATCTGTATTAGGGACAGCTTGTGCTATACCCGATGCATTTACACTTTGCCCCATATTTATTCCTGTTACAGTACCAGCAGGAGTGCCTCTTGTATATGTTGTCGTCACCGAATCACCCGGCTGTAAACAAAGCTTTGTCTCCGTCCCTATTACTGTAACAACATCAATCCAAGTGCACCCCATTGAACCACTATATGATTTCGAAGCAGTAAATGAAGTATCACTCAAATTATCACCGGTAAATATATTTCCAGTGTTATTCACAATAACAAATTCTTTTATATGAGCAGGCATAATTACACTCTACCTTTCCTCTATGAACCTAATGTACGTGTACTCGTTGCTAATGGCGGAAGAAACACTGATGTTCTAATGACTGCTTCTGGCTGTCTTTTCCCATTTAAAAAAATAGCCGCACTCGACCCTCCAGCACCTGCATATACTTTTGCTACAGCTAAAGGCGAGATATCATAACAGTCGCCGACATTAACAGCTCCTGTATTATTAATAATTTTTACTTTACGCAAGTTAATCCCCATTGACCCCTCCTCCTTTTTTATACTGTATGCAAAAGAAAAAAACTTGAAACAGACTCGTTTCAAGTTTTTAACTATTAACTATTTCGTTTCACCTTCATATTGAAGCATACCGCCAACCATATTCACTGTTTTAAATCCTTGCTCATTTAAATAATGACATACATTTTCACTGCGCATTCCTGAACGACAAATAAAGATATATTCATTCTCTTTATTAAAGAAATCTACTTTATGTGGGATATCGCCCATTTTAATATGTACAGCTTCTGGAATCTTTCCTGCCGCTACTTCTTCATCTTCTCTTACGTCTACTAGAAATAACGTTTCTCCATTTTCTAAACGCTCTTGTACCTCTTCTGTAGTAATTGTTTTAACTTCTGTCATATGTAGTTCCTCCTTATATACAATAAAACCTTTATTTTCTTTTTCACAAACATTCTCTACCAATTTTAGCACGCAAAAGAAAGAACGCAAAGAATCGAAAAACTATTTCTCAATTTTCTCTCAAAATTTATTCTTTACAAACATAACTAGCACATTGTATCCTCAATATACTTGTTTTATGAAAGGAGTCGATTAAAATGACACTTTTTCTTTTCATTATGGGCATTGTGTTCTTACTCGCTGCAATTATTGCTCTTAGTATGAAAAATAATAGAAAAATAAAATCCTCACAAGAAATGTCATTCTTATTTCTATTGCTTAGCATAGCGTTTTTCGGTATAGCAATAGCTACATATATTTTCCGTCTACAAATCATGTAAAAAAAGGTGCCTATTACAAACATTGCACCTTTTCCCCATCATTTGTCTTCTACACAAAACTAGATACTTTCCGATTCAAAAATTCATAAACTTTCTTTTCAAATAAATGAATATCAAATGCTCCTGCCATATGCCCATTTATACTTTCTATCTCATACACTTCCGCATATTTTCCTTGTTTTTGCAAAATATCTACCATTTTATAATTATAACGAGACGGCTGAAGCAAATCTTGTTTACACGGAATCATAAGTACATTCGCTTCTATGTTAGAAAGAGATTCTTCTAGTGAAGAAAACCCATGTGCAATATCATGCAATAAAACTGCCTTCGCAGTATACATCCATGAATTTGCATCTACTAACTCTATACTTCTATATGTCGCTTTATTTATCTCTTTTTCAAATGATGTTAATGTAGAAAACTTTTTATAAGGTTCTATCTCTATACTATTACGAGGAAATGCCATTTCATAAAAATGCTCATCAAACGCGTTCATAAACATCATTCTATTTGCTAAATGAAGCCCTTTTATCGGCTGCTCTTCTCCGTATTTTCCATCTTTCCAACTTGGATCCAGTTGAATTGCCTCAATCGCATTTTGTGCTACGTTTACAGACGTAATAATTGGATTTTGTGGGTTCGTAATAACGCCAATCATCCGCTCTACCATATGTGGATAGTGAACCGCCCATTGTTGTGCAATCATCCCCCCCGCCGACGGTCCGATTACAGCGTGTAACCTTGAAATTCCCATACCTTTTATTAACTCATATTGCATACGAGCTACATCAAGAAATGTAAAAACCGGAAAATCCATAGCATATTCTTCTCCAGTTTCTGGATTAATCGATTTCGGTCCTGTTGTAATCACATATGGATTCCTCGCCTGCACATTACAAAGATTATCCGTACATATAACAAAATACTTATTTGTATCAATTGCTTTCCCAGGTCCAATGAGCCCATCCCACCAACCAGACTCCTCATCATGCACTGTATATTTTCCTGCCGCATGACTTGTTGCACTAAAATAATGACAAACCAAAATCACATTTGACCTTTCTCTATTCAACGTACCATATGTCTCGTATCCCATTTGAACAGGAATTTCCCTGCCATTTTCAAACGTAAACTCTTTTAAAACAAACTTCTCCTTTTTTACAATTTGCACAGACTCTCCCTCTCCCCGTTATAGTATGAACTGCTTACTAAAGATTTTTTTCTATGCAAACTAATCTCCTTCTTCTTTTCATAAATAAATGAATAATATACAAAATTAGCCACAAAATAGCACTATATTACAAGATTAAAGAGGGCGTACATATGATTTGGAATTGGTTACGTAAGAAAAAAAAATCAAATACACCAGAAGCAAACAAAACAGATAACTGGGAGCAGCATTCTAACAATCAAGAGGATGATAACAAAGAACAGACTAGAAGTACGAAACATAATAAAGGTAAAAATAACGAGCAAAAAGATTCTTCTCAGGATAAGCAACAAAGTGCTAAACAGGAGGACTCGTCTCAAGATAAACAACAAAGCGCTAAACAAGAGGATTCCTCTCAAGGTAAGCAACAAAGTGCTAAACAAGAGGATTCCTCTCAAGATAAACAACAAAGTGCTAAACAAGAGGATTCCTCTCAAGGTAAGCAACAAAGTGCTAAACAAGACGAACCTTCTCAAGAACAACAGCAACATTCTAAGCAAGACAACTCAGAGCAAAATCAACAACACTCTAAGCAAGACAACTCGGAGCAAGGGCAACAGCAACATTCTAAGCAAAACGACTCCGAGCAGGATCAACAACAAAGTGCTAAACAAGACAAATCTTCTCAAGGACAACAGCAGCAAAACTCTAAAGGTAATAGTATTTATGACTTTACAAAACCAGAAAAAGATCGTATTCATTCTTTACAAAATTTAATAGAGAAGCTGAAAAAGTCTAGTGATTTTGTAAATTATCATACATCCGACGATGAAACGATGCCTTATTGGATTTCTTACTATCGACCTTCACTTGATGGAGAAAAATTACAAAAGTATTTAATGCCCACTCTTTTAGAACGACCTAACGCATCACTAGAAGAGCTGAAGGAACATATCCCGATGAGCGGCATTACAATTACGAACGACTTACAAAAAATTGAGGATATGGTTTTAAAGGGGCATGCGATTATTCAATTGAATCAGCAAGATCAAAAATGTATGCTTGCAAACATTGCAATTGATAATTATCGTGCACCAACCCCTCCTTTAAACGAATCAACTGTTATTGGTCCGCAAGAAGGTTTTGTAGAGGATATTGATACAAACATTAATTTAGTTCGAAAACGTCTTCCTGTTTTGGATTTACAAACAAAAGAAATGATTATCGGCGAGTTTTCCAAAACAAAAGTTGTCATGATGTATTTAGACAACCTCGCTGAAAAAGATAATGTAGATTTTCTAGAAGAATCATTACGCGCTCTTGAGTATGATCAAATTAATGATAGTGCTTATATACAAGAATTGATGGGTGAAAAATCGATCTTCCCTCTCTATATTAATACAGAACGCACTGATAGAGTTACAAAAGCACTAATTGATGGAAAAATCGCTATTTTCGTTGATGGTTCTCCAAGTGTTTTACTAACACCTGTATCCTATTTCGATTTTTTCATTTCACCAGAAGACTATAACGTCTCCTGGATGTACGCTACATTTTCAAGGATTTTAAGATTAATTGCCGTTCTATTTTCAATTTGCGCTACACCATTATACGTTGCAGTTTTAAATTATCATTATGAACTTATTCCAAGTGATTTACTTGAAACTTTGATTTTATCAAGGGCACAAGTACCATTCCCACCTTTAATTGAAGCGCTCTTTTTAGAACTTGCAATTGATTTATTAAGAGAAGCCGGCGCAAGGTTACCAATGAAAGTTGGTCAAACGCTCGGTATTGTAGGCGGTATCGTAATCGGGCAAGCATCTGTACAAGCTGGTTTAACGAGCAATATTTTATTAATTATCGTTGCCTTATCAGCACTTGCTTCCTTTATTACACCTATTTATAAAATGGGTAACGCTGTTCGATTACTACGCTTTCCTTTTCTTATGTTTGCAGAAATAGGCGGATTGTTCGGGATTTCTCTTGGATTTATCTTCTTATTTACTCATCTATTCAGGCTTACTTCTTTACGCAAGCCATACGCTTTGTTTTATCCAACAAGACAACAATCTGTTAAAGATTCTTGGATTCGTTTTCCTTTAACAATGATTGATACAAGAGATGTACAAGCAAGGCCACAACATGTAAAAAAAGCAGCGAAAGGAATTTCAACAAAACATAGATCAGACTTTGATGATTAAGAAATGAGGTGCATTCGATGAGTAAAGTTCAAGAAAAATATCAAATATCTCCTGTCTTTGTTTTCTTCTTAATTCACGGTGCACAGTTCGGTGCTGGAGTTCTCGGATTCGCTCGAATTATCGCAAAAGCCGCTGGATACGACGGCTGGATGGGAGTTATAATCACGGGAATTTTCATCCATATTATTATATGGATGATGTATGTCTTATTAAAAGAAACAAATGGGAATTTAGTTGATTTACATCGGCAAACATTTGGAAAATGGCTAGGAAATGGCATTAGCATCATCTTTATGGCTTATTTTTTAATCGTTAGTATTTCAGTCATCCGAACATATGTTGAAATTATTCAAGTATGGATGTTTCCTACCGCTTCCACCTTTATGTTAACACTCTTTTTATGCTTAGTTAGCTATTACATTATCTCTTCTGGATTTCGTGTAATTACCGGTATTTGCGTCATCTCTGTTGGTGGTACATTAGGATATTTATTTCTAAGCTTATTCGTTTTGAAATATTCACATTGGGATAATTTACTACCTATATTCACACATTCTTTTTCAGACATTTTAAAATCCGCTCAACTGTCAATCTACAGTATGACCGGTTTTGAGATTTACCTCATGGTGTATCCATTTGTGAAAAAGCCTATGCAATCTCATAAATACGCTCAGCTTGGAGCACTATTTTCAAATCTTCTATATCTATTTAGTACCCTTTTAGCCTTTGCATTTTTTAGTGAGAAGCAATTGTTAAAAACAATATGGGCACAACTTTCTATGACCCAAGTCATTCAATTACCATTTATAGAAAGACTCGAATATATTGCAATTTCAGGCTATGCACTCGTTATTATTTCAAGTTTTATCCTCCCTTTATGGGCGTCAATGAGAGGAACTCATGAAATATTCCGTGTAAAACAAAGGGGTGTTTTAATTGCTTTTATCTTTATCACTCTCATTGTTTCGCAACTTTTAACAAACAGACACGATATTAATAACTTTATTAGTAATGTATCAAAAGTTAGTTTTTGGCTCATTTATGTATACATCCCAATCCTATTTATTATTGTGTGGGTGAAAAGAAAATGGAAAAAATCAAAAGCACAAGCAAATTAATACTTATTTCTTGTATAACATTCTTCAGTCTAATTGGATGTTTACAAAAAAATATTATCGATGATGTACAACTTATTCAAGGAAGCGTTTTTGATGTCGCAAAAGATAATAAAGTAAAAGTGACATTCGTTTGTCCCATTCAAAAAAAAGGAAATAAAGTTCAAGTTTTTGAAGGCAGTGCAAATGCGGTAAAACAAGTAAAAGCAGACACATCTTTAGAGTCTTCTCAACCTTTTGCTAGTGGACAAATGCGTGTCGCTCTATATACGATAAGACTTGCCAAAACAGGAATGTCTACTTCATTCGATACATTACTCCGAGATGTGAATATAGGGAACGCTTTATATGCTGCTTTATTAGATGGGAATGGTACTGAACTTTTAAAAGGCAAATATTCGACTTCATACAACGTTGCAATTTATATAAAAAAATTGCTAGAACATAACATGGAGACCGGACCTTTACCAGCGGATAATCTACATATAGGAGCATTTCGCTATTATCAAGAAGGAAAAGACTACTATATTCCCATTCTAAAGAAGCATGGTGATAAAATAAAAATTACCGGAATTGGCCTTTTTAAAAAGGATAAATATATCGGTAAAATTGCGGAAAAAGATATGTTCATATTTAAAGGACTATTAGAGAAACATAAATTAGATTCACATGAATTTAAAACAGATTCTGCGTACGTAATGATTAATAATATTCGTTCTGTTCCAACTTACGATATAAAAATTAAAAACGGAAAGCCTTCTTTTTTCATTCACGTTCGTCTTGACGCACGTATTCAAGAACTATCAAAACAAATTAACTTAGAAAATAACAAGAACACAAAAAACATTGAAAAAGATGTCCAAAAACAATTAGATAAACAAGCTGCTAAGTTAATTAAGCAATTTAAATCTTTAGGCGTCGATCCTCTCGGACTAGGTGCAAAGTATAAACAACATTATCGCCCATTCAAATTAGAAGAATGGAGACAAATGTATAAAGATGTTCCGGTTCATATAAAATACACCGTAAATATTACAAATTCTGGTGTCATTGAATGAGAAATGATTGAACTCCTCTCTCCAGCATGATACAACGGAGAGAGGAGTTTTTTATTATCAAATAGAGAGAGAAGATATTTATGGGGGAGCTTATGTCTAAAAAATTAGTAAAGCCTATTTTAAATGGTATTTTATTTCTCGGCGTCTTTTTATTTGCTCATACATACTTAAAAAATGTTTCCTTCACACGTTACTTGCTTGTCGTTATACCAATGTTACTCGTCGGTATTTTTGGCATCGATCTTATTTCATCGCTTTTAATAAAAAAAGAAGAATAACGAGCGAACATCTTATTTCGATAAGATGTTCTTTTCATTTCATAATCACCTTATGTTACAATAAACTTCGGCATAACGTAAGAAAGGATGAAACAACATGACAAACGAAAAAGGTTTAGATAAAGGATACGAACTTGTTGCGAAAATGCATGAAGTATTCGGACATCCTGTGACAAATACTCCAACAAAATTAACAGAAGAGCGTGCAAAAATCCGTGCAAGTTTTATGCAGGAAGAACTAGAAGAATTTCTAGAGGCAACGACTGTTGAAGATCAATACGATGCACTGATTGACCTTATTTACTTTGCATTCGGAACGTTTGCAGAAATGGGCGTACGTCCAGATAAAGGATTCGAAATTGTAAACAACGCCAACATGGCAAAACTATTCCCTGATGGGAAGCCTCGATTCCGTGAAGGCGACGGTAAGATTCTAAAGCCAGAAGGCTGGCAAGCACCGGAACCACAACTTCGTGCTGAAATTGAACGTCAGCGTCAAGAAGCTGAAAAAAACTGCTAGGATTTCCTAGCAGTTTTTTATTATGGCTTTTTTTCTGCCAATCATTAATGACCCACGTGCCCTGCGTGTCCTGCTGCTCCACTAATACTAGCTGCTCCTGCTGCTGCCCCTGCTCCTCCTGCTCCAATTCCACCTGTCCAAGGAGAAGATTGTTGCTGTTGTTGATATTGCTGATATTGCTGATATTGTTGATGATGTTGGTGCTGTTGACCTTGGTGTCCATGATGTTGGCCTTGGTGCCCATGATGACCGTGTTGGCCTTGATGACCTTGATGACCTTGGTGATGGTGGTGACCTTGGTGTCCATGATGTTGGCCTTGGTGGTGATGTCCATGGTGACCATGTTGGCCTTGGTGAGTTTGATAAAGAACAGCTTGCGGATGAATGTGGTGGTGACCTTGATGATGTACTTGTTGTTGGTGATGACCATGATGGCCTTGGTGACCTTGATGGTGATGATGACCATGATGGCCTTGGTGACCTTGATGGTGATGATGACCGTGGTGGCCATGTTGGCCTTGATGGTGATGATGACCATGATGGCCTTGGTGGCCTTGGTGGTGGTGATGTACATGATGACCGTGGTGGCCTTGGTGATGGTGATGTACATGATGATCGTGAACACCCTGTGGATAACCACCTACTCCTCCTGCCACTACACCTACTCCCGGTACAGGGAATCCTGTCTGCACTCCTCCAACGAAAGAAGGAAATGTAGTTGGTCCCCCTACTGGAATTCCTGTCTGTACGCCAGCTACTGATGTTGGAAATCCTCCTGTTACTGTAGGCATTCCAGCCCCTGATGTCGAAAATCCTCCCATTAATGTAGGCATTCCAGTTTGCATGCCAGCTACCGATGTTGGAAATCCTCCTGCTGCTCCACCCATCCAGCTCGGAATTCCACCGTATCCTTGTTGTCCTCCTCCCATTAACATCATTTGTTCATAACTATCCGATCCACCCCCGAAGAAACCATGTGGTGCATTATTGTCCATCCCTTTCATTCCTTTCACCTCTTCTGCTCAATTTTACCTACCTTTTTTATCATATTTCCTAGTGAAGAATAGGTGTTTGTCTTTATAAGAATTCCTCAACAAACAAATTAAAGGAAAAGATGCAAAACGCCTTTAAAGTAAACTTCTTTATAAATTAAAAACTTATATAAAAGTGATCCAAAGATTATTTTTTACACAAAAAAGCCCAGAGTATAAATACTCTGAGCTTTCATTTAGAATAAATTAGTTTGCAACAACGTTAACAAGTTTTCCAGGAACAACAATTACTTTACGAACTGTTTTCCCTTCAATTTGGTCTTGAATTGCTTCAAGTGCAAGTTGTTCCATTTCTTCTTTTGATGCGTCTTTACTCATTGTTAGTTTTGCGCGAACTTTACCCATAACTTGAACAACGATTTCAACTTCATCTTCTACAAGTTTAGACTCATCAAATGTTGGCCAGCTTGCATATGTGATTGTTTCATTGTATCCAAGTTTGCTCCATAGCTCTTCCCCGATATGAGGTGCAACTGGTGCAATCATTTTTACGAAACCTTCTACATATTCTCTTGGAAGTGTTTCAGCTTTGTATGCATCGTTGATGAATACCATCATTTGAGAAATCGCTGTGTTGAAGCGAAGCTCTGCATAGTCTTCTGTTACTTTCTTCACTGTTTGATGGTAAGCTTTTTCAAGCTCTTTATTTGGTGCGTCAGTAATTTTCTCACTTAATTCACCGTTATCTTGAACGAATAGACGCCATACGCGGTCTAGGAAACGACGAGCTCCGTCAAGACCATTTTCAGACCAAGCGATTGAAGCATCTAATGGTCCCATGAACATTTCGTATAGACGAAGTGTATCTGCACCGTGGCTTGCTACGATATCATCAGGGTTTACAACGTTACCTTTTGATTTACTCATTTTCTCGTTGTTTTCACCTAGAATCATACCTTGGTTGAATAATTGTTGGAACGGTTCTTTCGTTGGAACTACACCGATATCGTATAATACTTTATGCCAGAAACGAGCATATAGTAAGTGAAGTACAGCGTGCTCTGCACCACCGATATAAATATCAACTGGAAGCCATTGTTTTACTTTTTCAGGATCTACAAGTGCTTCGCTATTGTTTGGATCGATGTAACGTAGGTAATACCAACAGCTACCAGCCCATTGCGGCATTGTATTTGTTTCACGACGACCTTTTTTACCAGTCTCAGGATCAACAACATTTACCCACTCGTCAATGTTAGCAAGTGGTGATTCACCTGTACCTGAAGGACGGATGTTTTCTGTTTTCGGAAGAACTAATGGTAATTCCTCTTCTTTCACAGCTGTCATTGTACCATCTTCCCAGTGAATTACTGGAATTGGCTCACCCCAGTAACGTTGACGGCTGAATAACCAGTCACGTAGACGGTACGTTACTTTTTGATTTCCTGCGCTCGTTACTTCAAGCCATTCAATCATTTTTGCGATTGCTTCTTCTTTATTTAATCCATCAAGGAATGCTGAGTTTACGTGTGCACCATCACCTGTGTACACTTCTTTCGTAATATCTCCGCCTTTTACAACTTCCTTCATTGGAAGATTAAATACTGATGCGAATTCATAATCACGCTCATCGTGAGCTGGAACTGCCATTACAGCACCTGTTCCGTAAGTTGCAAGAACATAGTCAGCAATCCAGATTGGTAATTTCTCACCGTTTACTGGGTTAACTGCGTAAGCACCAGTGAATACACCAGTTTTTTCTTTCGCAAGTTCTGTACGCTCTAGGTCACTCTTCATTTTTACAGCGTTAATGTAAGCTTCTACCGCTTCTTTTTGTTCTGCTGTTGTAATTTCTGCAACAAGTGCATGTTCCGGAGCAAGTACACAATATGTTGCACCAAATAGTGTATCAGGACGCGTTGTGAAAACTGTGAACTTCTCATCTGTACCGTCGATGTTGAAGTGTACTTCTGCACCTTCAGAACGACCGATCCAGTTACGTTGCATATCTTTTAAACTTTCAGGCCAATCAAGCTCATCTAGATCTTCTAATAGACGATCTCCGTAAGCTGTAATTTTTAACATCCACTGTCTCATCGGACGACGCTCAACTGGATGTCCACCACGCTCACTCTTACCGTCAATGATTTCTTCGTTTGCAAGTACTGTACCAAGTGCTGGACACCAGTTTACAGGTACTTCATCAACGTAAGCTAAACCTTTTTCAAATAGTTTTAAGAAGATCCATTGTGTCCACTTATAGTAGTTTGGATCTGTTGTATTTACTTCACGGTCCCAATCATAAGAGAAACCTAATGATTTAATTTGGTTACGGAACGTATTAATATTATGCTCTGTAAATTCAGCTGGGCTGTTTCCAGTATCAAGTGCATATTGCTCTGCTGGAAGACCAAATGCATCCCATCCCATTGGATGAAGAACGTTATACCCTTGCATACGCTTCATACGAGATAAAATATCTGTCGCTGTATAACCTTCTGGATGTCCTACGTGTAGGCCTGCACCTGATGGATATGGGAACATATCTAGTGCATAAAATTTTGGTTTTTCTGTCTCATCTGGCGTACGGAATGTTTTATTCTCTTCCCAGTACCCTTGCCACTTCTTCTCAATATCTTGATGATTAAAGCTCATGAGATACCCTCCTTGAAATTCTATTTATTTTCACCGCCCAAAATACAAAAAACCTCTCATCCCTAGAAAGGGACGAGAGGTTATAGATTCCCGCGGTACCACCCTAAATTAATGTAAAAATATACATTCGCTTAGATCCGTAACGTGGATTAACGGCAATTGCTACTATTAGTTTCACAACTGCAACTCAAAGGCGAGTTCATAACGAAACGTGGATTGACTTGCACCGACCGTCAACTCTCTAAACCAGCTTCTATTACTACTACTCCTTCTCACTGTTATTACACATATAAGTTAAGTGAACTATCCTTCATCTAGTATCTCTTAAGAGCTTACTTAAAGCGAGGACTTCTCGGTTAATCTTTACTCTTAATAACTAACGAATTCATCTTAAGACAGCCGAGCTATCTCCCTTGTTCTAAAGGTTGTTTTATTTAAATATATTCTAAAACATGTGAACATGTTCCGTCAAACTAAACTGCAATTTTTTCTTCAACTGCTTCTTCTACTTTTACTCGTTTATCATAAATACTCGTTGCTATAAGCGCTACTACAAGCATTACCATGATTGCTATAAACAATACTTCCATATTGTATAAATCCACAATTGCTCCGCCAACGACCGGCCCGAACATTTTCCCTACAGTCGCCGCACTATTTACGACCCCTTGATAAAACCCTAATTTATCTTTTGGTGCAAGTATATTTGCAATCGTTGGAACCGCAGGCCATACAAATAACTCACCAATTGTTAATGTTACCATCGCAATGAGGAACATCGTAAATTGCTGCGCTTGACTTAGCACAATGAATGACGCCGCAAAAATAAAAATTCCAATCATAATTTGTTGCTTTAAAGAACGCTTCATCCAGCGAATTAACATACTAACTAACGGCTGCGCACAAACGATCATCGCTCCGTTTATCGTCCATAATAAACTATAGTGGCGAAGGCTAATATTCAATTCTTGCATATGTGTTGCAATCGCTCCTTGCCACTGTACGTATGTAACCCAGCATAAAGCATATGCTACACATACGATAAGAAGTGCTTTGAATCCAGGTGTAAGTGACCAACCTTTTTTCGTCTCGACTTCTTTTTGCACTCCTGGCTCTTTCTTGTCTTCCATACCACGGAATCCAATAAAAGCAATTAAGAAGAAAACAAAGTATAAAATAAAGTTCGCTAAGAAAATATAATCAAAACGATATGAAGCAACTAAACCACCGCACGCTGTTCCAATCGCAATACCAACGTTTTGTCCAACGTACATCGCATTAAACGCTCGTCTTCCGCCCTCTGGCCAAACCGTACCAACCATCGCGTACATCGATGGGAAGACCATCCCAGAACCGAAGCCGATTAACGCTAGCCACACAACATATAACGGCCAACCGTGGAAGAACACAAGACCTAAAATCGATACAAGTGTAATGACAATCCCTACTAAAATTGATTTATAACCGCCCCATTTATCAAATAAAACACCGCCGAGCAAGTTTCCGATTACACCAGTAAGCGAGTTGATCATTAATACCATTCCGGCCACAGATAAAGATTTGCCTAGGTGATCATGCAAATAAATTGTATTAAAAGGCCATAAAAAAGAAGCACCCGTGACATTAATAATCATCCCAGCTACTAATAGCCATACTTTCCTTGGCATAGTTTCCCCTCCTATTCTATTTTTTTCGTTCATATATATAACAGTAAAATTGTAGTCGTTTTTAAATAGGAAGGCAACTGATTAATAGTTGATGAAATTCAGATAATGGTTTTGCGGTAAATGAAATTATATTGATTACTTCTTGGATTATATCAGCGATTATTAGAATATATCGGCGCAACTACAAATATATCAGCGATTATCAAAATATATCGGCGCAACTACAAATATATCAGCGATTATTAAAATATATCGACTTACCGACAAAAAACGACGACAGTAACAATATATAAAAGGGTAGACTGCATGAAATTTTCATGCAGTCTACCCTTATTTGTACTATCCAACTTCTTTTTCTCGCTTCGCACTTTCTTTAGCGCTCCATTTAAATATTTTATCTAGTAAGGAATATATTCTCCCAGATTCTTTCGTTAACAAAGGTCCTAACGATGCTAATATTAAAACATACAAAGCTGAGAATGGTTTAATCGTTGCCATTAAGCCGCCCGCAATTCCAATATTCGCGACGATAATGGAAAATTCTCCGCGTGATACAAGTGTTAAACCGATATTCGTAGAAGCCTTATGCGATAACCCAGCTTTACGCCCCGCAACCATTCCAGCAGTAAAATTACCGATAAGAGTAATGAAAACTGCTCCTAATGCCAACCACACTGCTCCGCCAAGTGAAAATGGGTCTATACTTAAACCGAAGCTGAAAAAGAATATAGCTCCAAAGAAATCACGAAACGGAACGACAAGCTGTTCAATTCGATCACTATGCTCTGTTTCAGAAAAAACGAGTCCTAGTAATAATGCTCCAATTGCCTCTGCAACATGAATCGTTTCTGAAAATCCTGCTACAAAGAATAAAATAGCGAATATTACGATAATAAAAATTTCATTGGACGAAATATCTAACATTTTATTTAAGAATCGTGTAGCTTTTCTAGCAACTACAAAGAATAGTAGCATATACCCTACTGCGATTAAAATAGATGTAAGAGCACCTACAAATGACGTTGCCCCTCCGAGTACTAATCCTGAAACGACTGATAAATATACCGCTAAAAAGATATCATCAAACATAATGATTCCTAAAATTAGCTCCGTCTCTTTATTACCAGATCTTCTTAAATCAACAATTACTTTCGCAACAATTGCACTCGATGAAATTGTTATGATCCCAGCAATAATTAATGTTTCTAATAAGGGGAAACCCATTATATATCCGTAAAGTAAACCTAATATAAAATTAAGCGATATATGAACAGTTCCCCCAAAAGCAATTGATTTTCCTGATTTAATTAATTTTTTAATTGAGAATTCTAAGCCTAAATAGAATAAGAGGAATATAACGCCAACACGGCCGAGGAAGGAAATAACTTCTCCACTTTCAATAAATCTTAAATCGATAAGCCCTAAATCTGGGGCATGTGGTCCCACTAGCATACCGAGTATAATGAGAAACGGAATAATCGAGAACTTTAACTTTGCAGCGAGAATAGCTGCAAAAGCGACTAATACTAACGCAGTTCCAACTTCAAAGATTAAAGTATCCATCGATTATGAATCCCCTCCTACTGAAAGCAACTCATTAATAATTCTTTTTACTTCATGTCTTTCGCCTGATAATACGAGCATATCGCCAGCTTCAATGATAGAATCTGGGCCTGGATTAAAGAACTTCTTCATATTCTTTTTCAAAATGGCAATAATCGTTACGTTATATGTGTTTCGAACATGTAAACTACCAATTGTTTTTTGTACAACTGGTGCATTATTTTCCACCTTAAACCACTCAATTGATAATCCCTCAAAAGCCATTTCAATCGTATCTAAAGCTTGTGGCCTATATACCATTCCGCCCAATATAGCTGCAATTTGTCTCGCTTCAGAATCACGAAGAGAGACACTTGAAATACTCTCTTCATGATCAGCATCAAAATGGTACATTTCTCTTCGGCCATCATCATGAATAACGATAACCATCTTTTCATTACCTTTTGTAATCACTTCAAACTTACATCCAATACCCGGCAGTTCACTCTCTCTAATATTCATATTTTCCGCCTCCTAATTTTTTAGTTACGGCTTTTATAAATCGACATCAATCTCCGTTTTAAAGGTCTCATCCTTTGAGATACCTAAATACTTTAGTGTCTCTGATGGAGTCGCGTGATGAAAATGTTTTTGCAATAGCGCAATCGCTATCCCTCTTTTGTACGCATGAAATCCGAACGTTTTTCGCATTGAATTCGTTCCGATTTTACCAACAACTCCAACTGCTTCTGCAGCATTATGAATTACACGATACGCTTGTTGGCGCGTAATTGAATTTGGCGTTTTATTAGATTGAAATACGTAATTTTCTCTTTTAACGCCAATAGATTGTACGTAATCTAAAAGCGCTTCTTTTACTTTTGTATTTAAATAAATATCTTGTTTAAATTTTTCATCTTTCACAGGAAGAGCATAAAACTCTTTAACAGTCCCGTCTTCATTTAATACATCTTCAAATTTCATGCTAAGTAGTTCTGTAATTTTTAATCCTGTGTTAATTCCAATAACAAATAAAAGATAATCTCGCTGGGAGTGCTCTTTTAAATATTTTTTCATAGCCTCAATTTGGCTTATATCTTTTAATGCCTCTACAACTTCCATACATGTATTCTCCTCATCTTATGAACGGTAATTTTCTCATTATGTTGTCCATTTTACCTTATCATGCTATGAGATTTCCATGTGTTATCCATTATTTTCACAATATACTCAGGTGGTTCTGAAAACTTTCAATGTGGAAACTTACGATTGTATAAATACGTTGCGGTAAAAAAATGTGGGGATAAAAGTTCAGCTTCTTTCTACAGATTGCATTCCTCCTTTCCTTATACAGCTACTTCTACTTTTATATTACGTTACTTACTTACATTATATTATACATTTCAGTAACATTAAAGTGTTTTTTTCTGAAAATAATAAAAACCGAGCGTTTTTGCTCGGTTTTTATTATTAATCTTCTTTCGGAAGAACAATTCCTTTATACAATTGAACGGTAATGAAGTAATAAATCGCATAAATAACTACGAAAATTACAATTGGTACCCAAATACGGAAGTACGGATCGATTAAAATAAATCCGAAAATATTCATACCAACTAATACGTGAGCGATACCCACAATTGCTGGGAATAAGAATACTAAGAATAACTCTTTATAAATCGATTTCGTTAGTAACTCACGGCGCACACCGATTTTACGAAGCATTTGATAACGCGTAATATCTTTTGATGCACCAGAAAGAATTTTAAACATAAGGCAGCTTGCCATCATTGCTAAGAACGCAATTCCAAGGAAGAATCCCATAAATACTGTTCCACTCGCAATGCCATAGAACCCACTATAAGCTTGATATTTACTATCCATTTGTTCAGCTTTTACATTTTTATATTTATCTAGCTGCAACTCATCAAGTTTTTTCCATTCTTTTTTATATGTTAAAAAATCATCTGTTTTTCCGATAAATGCTATACCTTCTTTACCATTTATCCCATCGTACATTTTTTGATCTACAATTTTAATTGCATGATCATTGTATAAATAATATGGATGGATTGTACTAAAAGCATCTGTCCATTCCGCTGAAAGTTCTTTAGTATTCGCATCTTTTTGATTCATCTCTCTAGAAACTGCACCTACCGGTAGTTCCTCTGAAACTTTTTTCGTATTTACTAAATCCTTCATAGACTTCATCTTTGCCATATCTTTTACGAAAGGACGATTTTTCTCTAAATCTTCTTTTACATAGTAAACGTATTTATCATCAACTTTATAACGATATTCGCTTTTCTCTTTAAATGTAATACCATCTAAAATTTTCTTTTCTTCAGCTGTTGGATTATGAACTACTGAATCATATATTACTAAACCATCTACCATTTTTATAACGTTATTTTTAAATGCCATACCACCTGAAATTGCACCAGCTCCAAGTGCAACTAACATTGCCACTGTTGCAAGTACTTTCGTTAAACTATTAATTCGGAAGTTTAATTGTGCAAATGTAAAAGCATTAAGTCCTTTTTCACTACGCTTTTTATTACTTTTTAACTTTTTAATAATGACTGGAAGAAGTGAGCCAAATAGCATGTAAGTACCAGCTGTCGTTGTAATTAATGCAATAAGGATTCCCATCTCTTTTAGTTTTTCCATATAGATCATAGATGCATAACCTATACCTAATAAAATAACAGCAAGGAATGCCACTACAACTGTCTTTTTACCTTTTACTGCAACACGCTCTGTTTGTGCATCTGCATGTACTAGTTGCAATACAGAAATACGTGACAATTTAATACTGTTCATAATTGCTGATAATACAAATAGTGCAAAGAAGAAGATGCAAGTAACAGTCATAGATGGTAGATAAAATGCTTTATACCCTTCACCAGCAAATTCAAGCTGTTTCATTAATAACTGTCCAATACCTTCTGCAAGTCCTACTCCAACTGCAATCCCGATTGCAAGAGACGCAGCACCTAATACGATTGTTTCAATAAACATAAGTAATGTAACTTTATGTTTTTTCGCACCTAACATCATATACATACCGAACTCTTTTTGACGAAGAGATAATAAGAAAGAGTTTGCATATAAAATGTAGAAGAACGTTATAATTGCTAATAAAAATGAACCTGCTTGGAATACGAATCCAATAGATTTAATCACTGAATTAGATTCTAAAAATGCTTTATTCAGTGCTAACGTTTGGAACATGTAAAAAATTGAAATCGACATGACAAGACCAACAAGTAAGACGATATAATCTTTCAGCTTACTTTTCAGCCCCGACATGGAAAGTTTAAATAACATACTGGAACCTCCTTTCTTACGCCTTTTGTGTACCTAAATCTGCAAGTACATCTAAAATTTCTTTGTAGAACTCTTCACGCGTACCACCGCGATGAATTTCTTTATATAGCTCACCATCTTGAATGAATAAAATACGCTGACAGTAACTTGCACTATATGGATCATGCGTAACCATCATAATCGATACGCCTTGATCTTTATTTAAGTTTGTCATCGCATCAAGTAAACTCGTTGCATTTTTAGAATCAAGCGCTCCTGTTGGCTCGTCCCCTAAAATAATTGCCGGCTCATGCACAAGTGCACGCGCTGCTGCTGAACGTTGTTTCTGTCCACCAGATACTTCAGATGGATACTTTTGAAGAATTTCTGTAATCCCTAACATATCCGCTACTTTTTCTACTTTCGGTCCAATATTACGTGATGCGACACCTTGAAGAGATAATGGAAGTGCGATGTTTTCATAAATAGATAAGTTCTCTAATAGGTTAAAGTCTTGGAAAATGAATCCTAATTTTTGTGAACGGAAATCAGAAAGTTCACCTTGCTTCATTTTCGTAATATCCGTACCCGCAATTTCAACAACGCCGCCCGTTGCTTTATCAAGTGTTGAAATTACGTTTAATAATGTCGTTTTACCAGAACCAGATGGTCCCATAATCCCTACAAACTCACCCTCTTGAATTGAGAATGAAACACCTTTTAATGCATGTGATTGGTTCTCACCTTTTTTACCGTACACTTTTTGAACGTTTTTCACGTCTACAACTGGTTTCGTCATATATATCCTCCTACGCTTGTTTTTCCATTACCTATTTTGCGCTTTTTAGAGGCGAACTGCTATTTGTTAACATTACATTTACCTTACACTTTTGTAATATAAAAAAGATAAGTGTGTAAGGTTCGTTGATAAATGAAATTTTATTAGCGATTTCTCAAATATATCGGCGATTCGCGAAGGAATATCAACTTTCCGAAAAAGATGAAAATGAAAATAAAAATGGGCTGTTCCACAAAAGGAATAGCCCATTTCTCTCTCTATTTCTTTAAAGGTGTTACCGTCCAATACGTAACAACTCGCCAAATCCATTCTAATGGACCCATTTTAAAGATTTTCATCCAAATTACGCTAAAGACAATTTGAATTGCATAAATTGCAATACACACATATAAAGTCTGCATGTACGTTAAGTTTCCTGCAAAGTTAAATACACTTCCTGCGATTAAAATCATTGCAGTTTGTCCAATATAATTCGTTAAAGCCATGCGGCCATAATATTTCAATGGTGCTAATAATGTTTGAACTGGTTTTAACTGAAGTAATAAAATTAATGCTCCTACATAGAAAGCTGAAATAATTGGTCCAACTGTAATGCCAATTTTTAAGAATTGACCTGCAGCGTCCACTGTTCCATCCTCATTCATGAGCATCATATTTACAAATGGTTCGGCAGGAACGTGTCCATATTGATACCATAACGCGACAACACTTAAAACAAACATAATTCCTGTAAAAATAGCGACTTGTTTAATTTTTGCTGAAAGATTTTCAAATACTTTATACTGCCCCGCAGCAAGACCTAATAAAATTAACCCTAATGGTAATAATTCCTTAGCTGCCATAATACTAAAAGCTATCGTAAGAATAAGACCAATTACTACATTCACTTCTTTTTTCGCTTTATAAAACGGTAAAACGATTAACCCACAAATTGCGTATAACGCTAGTGCTTCTCCAGGCTGAAACATTTGATGAATTAAACCAAAAATAAATAATGCTACTAAGCGACGTAAAAATAAAACATAGCCATTTTTCCCTTTCGCAATCGCTCTTGAAATAAAGATATAGAATCCCACTCCAAATAAGAATGAGAAGATTGAGAAGAAACGACCTTCTACAAATAAGTATAAAAATCTTTGATAGCTAGCATCCACTGTATTAGGATCTGGAATTTTAATGTTAAGTAATGCGAGAATATTTACTAAAATAATTCCCAGTAGTGCAAAGCCACGAATGTAATCTAACTCATCAATTCGCTTGTTTGTAATATTGTTCCCCATAAAGCAACTCCTTGTATAAAATTTAATCCTTCCTTACTCTACTGGAGAAAGCTGCTCACAACTATCGACAAACCTTACATAAATCTTACATTATTGTCATATAGCAAAATAAAACCAGGTCATATTTCGACCTGGTTTACTCTGATTGTTTTGATTTTTGAGGTTGTCCTTTTTTACTATTACGCTGTTTTACTTGAACAATCGGATCAAGTTCATTCGAAAACTCAGCGTTATGTCCATTTTGTGTTTTTTGCTCTGGATTATTTTGATCTGAACGTTTCGCCATTACATTCACTCCTTATTAGTGCGGTGTAATAATCATTTGATGTTGCAATTGGCGAATTGCCATACGTGCTCTATTTAATTGCTCACGTTGCTCATCATTCGCATGTTGTTGCATCGTTTGTAAATCGTTATATGCTTGTTCTAATTGCAACTGCGCATCCGAATACTCCATCGTATTATAATGCTCTTGTCTCATACCTTGGTCTAATTGTTCTTTCGCATATTCCACCGCTTGTTCCGCTTGTGTAATATACGATTCAAGTGATTGACGCTCTGCCATAATTGTCCCTCCTTGCTTCAATTCCCCTTTAGTGTGTCCCTTCCTTATGAACCTTATGAGTATGTTATAATGGATTTTGTGTTATTTTGACTCGGCTTAGGAGGGAAAGTAATGAAGGTTCAAAACCCTTTTCCATATACAAACGACAATAAACGTTATCATACATGGAATTATCATTTACGAAATGAATTTGGTGAAAAAATCTTTAAAGTTTCATTAGATGCTGGCTTCGATTGCCCGAACCGTGACGGTACAGTTGCTTATGGCGGTTGTACATTTTGCAGTGCTGCTGGATCTGGTGACTTCGCTGGCGATCGCCGCGATGATGTTATAACGCAATATCATGAAATGAAAGAAAAAATGCGCTCAAAGTGGAAAGATGGAAAATGTATCGCTTATTTCCAGGCGTACACAAATACACATGCACCACTTGAAGTGTTAAAAGAAAAATTCGAACCGCTTCTAGCAGAAAAAGACGTTGTCGGTCTTTCTATCGCAACTCGTCCAGATTGTTTACCAGACGATGTTGTTGAATATTTAGCGGACTTAAATAAACGCACGTACCTTTGGGTTGAACTCGGACTACAGACCGTTCATGAACGTACTGCAAATCTTATTAATCGCGCTCACGATTATCCGTCTTATGTGGAAGGTGTAAATAAATTACGTAAGCATGGCATTCGAGTTTGCTCTCATATTATTAACGGTCTTCCTCTTGAAGATTACGACATGATGATGGAAACAGCACGTGAAGTAGCGAAGCTTGACGTACAAGGAATTAAAATCCACTTACTTCATTTATTAAAAGGAACGCCAATGGTGAAGCAATATGAAAAAGGACAACTCGAATTCCTTTCTCTTGAGGATTACGTAAGCCTCGTTGTTGACCAACTTGAAATTATTCCAGAAGACGTAATTGTGCACCGCATCACAGGTGACGGTCCGCCTGATTTAATGATCGGTCCAATGTGGAGCTTAAATAAATGGGAAGTATTAAATTCCATCGATGCAGAATTTGTACGCCGCGGAAGCTGGCAAGGAAAATATGCAAATGAGGAGAAACAAAAATGAAATTAGAACGTGTATTACCGTTTGCTCGTACTCTCTTGCAAACGGCAGTAAAAGAAGGCGATTACGCTGTAGATGCAACTTTAGGAAACGGCCATGACACTTGCTTCCTAGCTGAAATCGTTGGAGATAACGGAAAAGTATTTGGATTTGATATTCAAAAAGGGGCAATTGAAAGCTCAACAACTCGTCTAAAAGAAAAAGAACTTTTCGAACGTACTGTTTTAGTTCACGATAGTCACGATACACTTCTATCCGTATTACCGGAAGACGCAAAAGGAAAAGTAACAGGTGCAATTTTCAACTTAGGTTACCTTCCAGGCGGAGACAAGCATATCGTTACAAAACCGAACTCAACAATCTCAGCGATCGAACAATTATTAGAAGTAATGGCACCTGAAGGTATCATCGTCCTTGTTATTTACCACGGACACCCAGAAGGACAAGTAGAACGCGACGCTGTGCTTACATTTGCTGAAGAACTAGACCAAAAACAAGCACACGTACTGCGATACGGCTTCATTAATCAACAAAATAACCCGCCATTTATTGTGGCGATTGAGAAGCGATAATATATCGACGATTTTTCAATTATATCTATCGTAACTCGGGATATATCAACGATTTTTTCGATATATCTATCATAACTTACAATATATCAACGATTTCTCGGATATATCGATTGTTCGACAAAACATAACAAAAAAAGACGTGCATTCACTGCACGTCTTTTTTTATTCTCCTATATAATGGATATATAGACTATTTAAAGAAAGAAGGATAGAACTTTACTAGTAGAACTACGGGGAATTCAAAAGAAGTACGGCAAATCACTTATACTAGACAATATTGATTTATCCCTTCCAGAAGGAGAAGCACTCGCCATTGTTGGCGGAAACGGGACGGGAAAAAGTACTCTACTCAAAATAATTGCAGGATTTGTTTCACCTACGGCAGGGGCACTTCAAAGAAAAGAACATATACAAATTGGCTATGTACCTGAACATTTTCCTGAAGGGATTCGTTTTACATTAGAGGATTATTTATATCATCTCGGCCACATTCACGGTTTATCAACCAAATATTTAAAAGATAAAATCCCGATGCTTCTTGAATCTTTTCATTTACAGCATGCAAGACATTCTGTTGTACGAAACTTTTCAAAAGGTATGAAACAAAAAACTAGTATTATGCAAGCATTACTTACAGACGTCCATTTATTAATTTTAGATGAACCGCTTTCTGGGCTCGATCCTAACTCTCAGCAAGAATTAGAACATATTTTACTCTCATTAAAACAACAAGGTATATCTATACTCTTCACATGTCACGAAAAACAACTATTAGAAAACTTCGCCGATAGAATTGTGACGTTAGCAAATCATACAATTGCAGAAAATACCTCTGCACAAAAAGTAGCAGAACAGGTCTATATTGAGGCAATCGTTCACGACACATTTTCAGCAATAGAACTACAAAAGCAATCCGGTTTTATACACGTTGCACACAATGCAAATCAAAATCTTATTCAATTACAAATCGAAAAAGAATATACAAACGAAATACTTCAGTTTTTATTACATAAAAAAGCATCTATCACACTGCTACAACCTAACTTTTAAATCGAAAGAAGGTTTATTATGTTTGCGCTTATTCGTTACCATTTTCTCGACTATACAAAATCGTATAAGTATGTCCCTCCTATTGCGATGTACTTTGTGAGCTTGCTTTTTGTATATACATATAAACCGACTCCTATTGTACCGACATATTTAGAAACAGCTCTCGCGCTTTATTTATTATCTGCCTGGATTACGGTCACAATTTTTCATACTGAAGACCCTGTACAAGAACAAATTACTATTTCTCACACAAATAATATTTCCGCATTATACGTTGGTAAATATATTACAGCTCTTCTCATTTGTACTGTATTATCTTTTATATCAGTAATCTATCCAATTATTTTGCAAATGTTTAATGAAAAAATGACTGTTTCTTTATTATTAGTCGGATTTCTCGCTCACATGTCTTTCTCTATACTAGGAATTTCAATTGCAACTTTATTTACTAGAAATATTATTCCAAAAGCAAGCACAGCTTGTCTTAGCCTGACATTTATATTACTTATAACGATTGCCTCCATCCGGTTTAAAAAAGAGTTACTATGGTTTTTACCACCTATCGAAAGCTTTCTAATGCTTGGCCAATATAAATTTAATATACTTACTCACACGCTATGGCTCACAGCTTGGGCTATCGTATATTCATTTTTATTACTTACTTTATTTCTTTTTATCGTTCGCAAAAAACGTTTTTAATTACATATTAAAGGGGACTAAACAATGATCGGAATACTAGCAGGAATGGGTCCAAAATCAACTGGACCATTCGTCGATACAGTTGTAGCAAGGTGCCAAACAATATACGGAGCAAAGTATGATATGGACTTTCCTCATATGATGATTTACTCGTGCCCAACACCATTTTACATGGATCGCCCTATTGATCACGAAGCGATGAAAAAAGCAATTATTGACGGAGCACAAAAACTTGAAAGTACTGGCGCAAGCTTTATTGCTATGCCGTGTAATACGGCGCATCTTTATTTTGAAGAATTACAGCGTTCGCTTTCTATCCCGATTTTAAATATAGTCGATGAAACGTTACAAGCAATTCCTGAAAATACAAAAAGAGTCGCTCTTCTCGCAACAGAAGCAACTGTTCAAGCTAGGATTTACCAAGATGGGATTGCAAAGCGTAATATAAAATACATTCATCATGAAAAATGGCAGGAAAGCATTAATCAAATTATTACTTGCATTAAATCTGGAGAGATTGAAGAAGCTCGCGAATTGTGGAATGCGCTCGTTTTACAACTGAGAGATGAAGTAGATACTGCAATTATCGCGTGTACCGATTTGAATGTGGTGGCGAATGAGGATTTTGTTGATTCCTCTCAATATCTTGCTGAAGCGGTTGTTGAAATGTATTTATCAAATAAGAAGAAACATTTATAAACGTTGAAAACCCTAAAAACTTTTAACTTTCTTCACAATTCTTTCAAAGTAATCACACTTAATCTCGCTATATTAAATAAGTAGTTATTCATATAGGGAAGGTTAGGGGAACTGAAAGTATGAAACAAAATCGTTCGCTTCATTACATTTTTTGGCGTTGGCATTTTTATGCTGGACTTTTTATTACGCCGCTTCTTATTACTTTGTCACTGAGCGGAATTGGGTATTTATTTCGGGAGGAAGTTGAAGATTTCATCTATAAAGATTTATATTTTGGAAAGAGCGCTCAAACAGAATCTATTTCGATGGCTGATTCTATTTCCTTAACAGAGAAAAAATATCCACATTATAGCGTGGCGAAAATTAGTGAGTTTAATGGGGATTATAATACGAGACTTACGATTGCAAATGAGTATACTGGGCAACAAAAATATGTGTATTTAGATAGTAATAATCAAATTGTTGGGGATCAAAACGCAAGTGAAACGTTTGCCAATATAATGAGGGAATTACATAGTTCTCTTTTAGTTGGTGGCACTGTCGTCAACTATACTGTAGAACTTGCAGCATGCTGGACAATCTTTTTAATTGTAACCGGATTGTACATGAGTATACGCCAATTCAAAAACACACCATCATCCAATAAGCGAGAAAAGGCAAAAAGACGTCATTCTATTATCGGTATTATATTTACAATTCCTCTCTTTCTGCTAATCGCATCTGGATTGCCATGGTCAGGATTTATGGGGAACCAAATTTATAAAATTGCATCTTCTAATGAATCACTCGGATATCCAAAATTGTACATGGCACCGCCTGAATCAAAGGTAAAAGAATTGCCGTGGGCAACAAGAAAAGAAGCTCCTCCTGAATCGAATTCAAATGAACCGAAAGCAATTTCTGTCGATGAATTACAAAAAGGAATTGAAATAAAGAAGCCATATGTTATTTCACTACCAGCTGATCCGAAAGGTGTATTCACTGTTTCGAAATCGAGCGGTTCTGGTATTACAGGGATGCATGTTGCACCAAGTGAAGAGATAACAGCTTACTTTGATCAATATAGCGGGGAACTCATTTCAAAAACGGACTATCGTGATTATGGATTACTTGCACAATGGTTCACTTACGGTATCCCACTTCACGAAGGACATTTATTCGGATGGCCAAATAAAATATTATGCTTACTAACGACATTATCTCTATTACTTCTTATTTATTACGGAGTAAAAATGTGGTTAGCAAGAAAGCCAAAAGGAAAATTAGCAGCACCTCCAAAGCAAAGAGATAAGAAAAGCGTACTCGTTTTCTTTATCATGATGGTTATATTAGGCGCTGTCATGCCTTTATTCGGACTATCTGTTTTAGTTATTTTTGCGATTGAACTTCTCATATATGTATTTTCAAAAATACGATCATAATAAAAAGAAAACCACTCTACATGAGTGGTTTTCTTCATCACTGCGCCAATTTCTTTCGGTACATCTTCCCGTTCCAATAGAAGAATCTTGAAGTGAGGCCTCCGTACTTTACAATGCGCCGTGCCATTTTGTGCATATTCTTTTGTGCTGATACTTTTTGATCTGATAAATAAATACCAAGTAATCCTCGGCTTATAAGACGATGAAACTTCGCATGAGGCAAATCACCAATGCTCTTCTCTGCTTCTTCTACAAAGTGTTTCATACGATCTAATATAGCTTGCTCGTTTTCATAATAACTACAGAAATTCAAATCTCCGCCTATGCGGTCTTCTTCTTGATCGATGAAATAATCAAGTAAGATATGAAGTCCTTGTACGTAAGGAAAGTATCCTTGTCTAATTTTCGCAATATCTTCATCATGTAATTCATCATGAAATGCATATGCTACAAGGCAGAAAATTCCAAGCGTAGAACCGGCACATGCTGAAAATTCAAACCAGCTCATCTCAGGTAAGTTTTCTTTATGTGCTTCAAACCATGTTTTCAGGCGCGGTTCTCTCTCTTCTAACTTCACGTGTTTATGAATTTGTAAATCACAATAATAACAAGCAAGTTCATGGAGAACAGGAGCGATTTTGTCATAGTGCTTCGTTTTCTTTAAAACATCTTGGCACGTTTCAACAAGTTCATCTAAATAACCACCATCATCTTGATCATCACGGTAACGATAATAATTACCGCCACCTTCCACTTCAGGTGATAGTGCCATTAACATTGATTCATGTAGCGCGGCAAAATCATTTGGATCAAGTGATGTACTGCGATCACATAAATTATCTAAATAGTCACTGATTGTTTGATACGCTACGATAAAACGAATACATTCCTCTCGGTGTTCATTTGCTAGCAGCGATAAAATGCCACCACCCTCACAATGAAACGTTTTATGCTCAATACTTGCGATTGCCTGACTATGAAGCTCATCATTCGGAATATGGTAGGCACGCTCTTTCCACATCGCTAGCTCATGGTGTACAACCGGAAACACATCACGGTATACTTTCGCCATGAGCGTTATGGGATTACTCGGTACGTTCACTTCTTCCTTCATCTCCTCTATTAAATGTACAAATAATGATTTATTTGTTTGTTTTTACTATATTATTGACATGTATTTCAGTAAATGACTGAATATAATTCAAAATTTCATCACGCTCATACTCATTTAATAACTCGTGATAACAATTCGGCCATTCTTTAAAAGCCTTATCACCTATTTTAACATTATCAAACCACATGCGGACACGTGTTTTATCTACAAGTTTATCCTCACATGCTTGCATTAGCAAGAGCGGAACGTCTGGAAAATCGTCTATTTTTTTATGAGCAATTTCGATAGACTTAATCAATTCACTATACCAACGTACTGATACTTTGCGCAAGAACAATGAATCATTCTCCATTGCATCTCTCACTTCATGATTCCTTGTTGACATTTCCACCGTAAGATTCGTTGCAAATTGCAATTTTGGAGCCACAACATTTAATATTTTTGAAGCAAATTGAAGCGGAGCAGAGGGTCCAGTCACTACCCCTAAACAAGGCGAACTCAAAATAATACCCTCTACATCTTCTCTCTTCGTTTCTTGCATCATACGAATGACGATAAGACCACCCATACTATGACCGAATAGAAAAATAGGTAACCTATACTTTCTTGCTTCTTTCACCCATAATTTAACTTCCTCTATGTATTCATCAAATGAATCAATATGTCCTCTATTTCTTGAAGTTGTTCCATGTGATGGAAGATCTCCCATCACGACGTGGTAGCCGATGTGATTCCACATTTCCGCAACGGCTTCGTAACGTCCGTGATATTCCATTGCGCCGTGCACGATAACAATGACAGCTTTTGCTTCCTCTGCTTCATAATTCCACATACGGACCTCCTCCATTTCACTCTTTCTCATAATTTGATACACTAAAACTAGTCTCTAGGAAAGGAAGACTTTACATGATATATCCTTACAAAGAAAAAAATCCGAAAATTGCGAGTAGTGCTTTTATCGCTGACTATGTTACGATTACAGGCGACGTTTCCGTTGGCGAGGAATCAAGTATTTGGTTTAATACAGTCATCCGTGGTGATGTGTCACCAACAATAATTGGAGACCGAGTAAATGTACAAGACCAATGTACACTCCACCAAAGCCCTCAATATCCTCTTATTTTAGAAGATGATGTTACAGTTGGGCATCAAGTTATTTTACATAGCTGCCATATTAAAAAGGATGCTTTAATTGGAATGGGATCCATTATATTAGATGGTGCTGAAATTGGTGAAGGAGCTTTTATCGGCGCTGGAAGCCTCGTTTCACAAGGAAAGAAAATTCCACCAAACACGTTAGCTTTCGGTCGTCCCGCGAAAGTCATTCGTGAATTAACAGAAGAAGACCGTAAAGATATGGAGCGTATTCGTACGCAGTATGTTGAAAAAGGTCAATATTATAAATCACTACAAAAATGATTTTACTGCTGCCATAATACTGGCAGCTTTTTTATATAAAAACTAACTTTTTCTTTACAAAACATTATTACTCCCTCAACAAAATCTTATTAAAATAAAAGCTAATATCTCCATATATATGTAAACGAGGGAGGAGAATTTTCATGAAGGTCAGTGGATTATATAAAATAGAATGTTACATTTTTAAAGGAATTAATCGCTACTTTGATCAAAAAACATTAAATATCTTTTTCAGCAATATTACCCATATCGGTGGTGCTACTTTCTCCATTGCACTTACACTTTTCTTTTTAATTTTTGCAAAAGGGACTTTACACCAAGCAGCAATCGCTACTGCTATTTCTTTAGCAATTAGCCATATTCCTGTACAAATATTAAAAAGGTGGTATCCACGAAAACGTCCTTATTTAACAATTCAGGATGCGAAATATCCAGTCCATCCATTAAAAGACCACTCTTTCCCGTCTGGTCATACAACAGCCGTTTTCTCTGTCTTCATTCCATTTATTTGCTATAATCCAAGCTTACTTGCTTTCCTATTACCGTTAGCATTATGCGTCGGTATTTCACGTATTTATTTAGGACTTCACTATCCGTCAGATGTGTTCGTCGGCATGTGCCTTGGCACTTGCTCTGGCATCATCTCTTTTTATCAATTCATCCCACTTTTCACATAAAGGAGTGATATGATGAGAGTCGCCATTTTTACCGATACTTTTACGCCACAAGTTAACGGGGTTGCGAAAACGTTAGAACGATTAACAAGTTACTTTCAGAAAGAACAGATCGCCTATTCTGTTTTCGCCCCTCAGCATACAGCTGAAGATAATTTCGTAGCTAATGTGAACAAGATGAGAAGTATCCCGTTAACAATATTATATCCAGAATGTCGCTTTTCTTTTCCTACTCCGCGTATTAAACGGGAACTTCATTCCTTTAAACCTGACATTATTCACATTGCCACACCTTTCAACATGGGACTTTGTGGACTGTATTACGCCAAAAAGTTAAACATCCCAGTTGTCGGTTCTTATCATACTGATTTCGATGCGTATTTACGCTATTACAAAATTGAATTTCTCTCCAATATGCTTTGGAACTATTTAAAATGGTTTCATAGTCATATGCAAAAAAATTTTGTTCCCTCCTCTGAAACATTACATCAATTAAAAAATAAAGGCTTTCAGGCCCTCTCCATTTGGGGACGTGGTGTAGATTGCACACTCTTTCATCCAGCTTACAATACAGACCTATTCCGAAAAAAATATAATATTACAGCGAAGTACGTTCTTTCCTATGTAGGACGAATTGCTCCTGAAAAAGATATTGATACGTTGCAAAACCTTATCGTTAAAACATCGCATACTCGAAACGACATTCATTGGCTCATCGCAGGAGACGGACCTCTAGCAACAAATTTGCGTGAAGCTGTTCCGCAAACAAATGTCACTTTTACTGGCTATTTACAAAGTGCAGATTTAGCTGAAGCATATGCTTGTTCTAACATAATGGTATTTCCATCAGCTACTGAAACATTCGGAAATGTCGTACTTGAATCACTCGCATGTGGCACACCTGTCATTGGTGCAAATAGTGGCGGGGTTAAAAATATTATTACAGATGGAAAAACGGGAATTCTTTGTCCCCCTAAAAATGAGGATGCATTTCTATCATCCATTTATTCTTTATTGCAAAATAAAGAAAAACTTGAGCAGATGGGAATAGCAGCTTCATCTTTTGCAAAATCAAATAGCTGGGATGAGATCTTTCGCGGCTTACTTAACCAGTATGAAGAAGTCCTTCAGCATACCGCATCAGAGTTACTTGCTTGAACAGAAAAACTCCTTTCAAAAAACGAAGGGAGTTTATTACACACTTGTAAATTTTAGTTGAATGAATGATACATAAGGTGAAATATCATTTATTTCCATATTTATTATAGCAAAAATAAACATAACTAAACAGACTTGTAATAAAAACCCATAAAAATTAATATATGGTTATACAGTGTTTTTGCTGTATAATGATTTTAAGAATTCCCCTTAAAATCAACTTACTCGCATACCTTTATACAGCAATTGTTCCCCAATTCTGTATATCAAAAAACCTTTCATTCATTTGAAAGGTCTTTTTGAGCCTGCACATATTCTTCTTTTGTATTTACATTTATAAACCAATCTGTATTCGCTTGTACATCTTCTCCAGAAACATACTTCACATTACATTGTGATAAAAGCTGCCCCATACTTCTTTTTTCATCTTGAAGCAAAGCATAAATCTTTTCTTTCACTCGGTTATGATACGCTGCAAGTAGCGGCTGTTTTCTTCCATTAATAATAGGTACAACCGCATCATATTCATTGCTCGTTTGCTCCAGTAAAATGGTAAACCATTCATGCGAAACATTTGGCGCATCGCAAGGCATAATAGCGTACCAATCTGCTTCTATGTATTCCATTCCTGATACAATGCCGGCCAGCGGTCCATTCCCTTTATAGTGCGGAATATCTTCTATAACAGGAACTTGTACGAATTGCTCTACTCGCTCTTTTATATCAGAGTGACTGATGACTACAACTTCTTGGAGCGCACTTGTCATCTCTTTCAAAATATGCTCAATAAAAGTACTATTTTTCCAGCTCGCTAAAGCTTTTGGCTCACCGAATCTACTCGACATACCGCCCGCTAATACAATTCCAGCCCACTTACTCATTGGCGATGCAGCTCAAATGTAATATGGCCTAATTCCGGTAAAATTAATTTATTCATCGCAAGACGAACCGCTCCGCTCGACCCTGGCATCGAGAAAACTACTTTGCGTCCAATTGTACCGCCAATTGCTCTACTTAACATTGCGCTGCTTCCGATATCTTCTAAATAACTAATCATGCGGAACAGCTCACCAAACCCGACAATCTCTTTATCTAATAGAGCTGACACTGCTTCAATTGTTACATCACGCTTCGTAATACCAGTACCGCCATTTGTTAATACAACATCTACATCTTCCTTATGATAACCAGCTAACACTGCTTGCTGAATACTTTCTTTATCATCTTTTACAATTTCATAAGAGGTTACTGTATGGCCCGCTTCTTTTAACAATTCATGTAATAGTTGTCCGCTCTTATCCGTTTCTTCCGTACGTGTATCGGAAATCGTAACAATCTTGCAACGCACTTCTTTTGGAGCTTGTTTTTTATGTTCAGTTACACTCATTTTTTATCTTTCCTTTCTTAAAGACTTTTCTTCATTTTATCATACATATCTTTACACAATTATGTATGAAGCCAATCATGCGCCATGATACAATATAAGTATACTAACCCACAAAAAGGAAAGTGCACTTTCTTATACTCCTAGACTACACATCTTTAGTTACTCTTTATATTTTCTACATAATAGAATTCAATTTTAAAACTTGTACTAAAAAATAAATTGGAGGTCTACATAGTATGGAACTTTATAAAAAATTAACAACAACATTCATCCTCTTATTCATCGCTTCCATCACTGTCGGCTTTTCCTTAAAAGGTGCAATTCCATACGCTACATTAGTAAGCATTATATTCGCGACACTATTTTTACTAAGTAGTGCCTTTTGCGCAGGTAAAGTACGTCAAATGAAAGGTTGATCACGTATGTTCCAGAAGAAACCCATCCTTTGTAAATCATGTAAAAAGGAAATACAAACGTATGAAAAGGCATGACTAATACGAAAAAGTATATTGAGCTAGAAGGCGAAGTATATTGCAAATCATGCATTCAAATTGTAAGTAAAACGAAATAAAAAAAGCTTTGCGCTCACCGCGCAAAGCTTTTTTTCATATATTATAGACCAGCTTGCTCTTTTAAAGCTGCAGCTTTGTCTGTACGTTCCCATGAAAGATCTACATCAGTACGTCCGAAGTGGCCGTAAGCTGCTGTTTGTTTGTAAATTGGGCGACGTAAGTCTAGCATTTTAATAATACCAGCTGGGCGAAGATCGAAGTTGTTACGAACTAGTTCTACTAGTACGTCTTCAGATACTTTACCTGTGCCGAATGTATCAACTGAAATTGATACTGGTTGTGCTACACCGATTGCGTATGCAAGTTGTACTTCTGCTTTGTCAGCAAGACCAGCTGCTACGATGTTTTTCGCAACATAACGAGCTGCATATGCTGCAGAACGGTCAACTTTTGTTGCATCTTTACCAGAGAATGCACCACCGCCATGGCGAGCGTATCCACCGTAAGTATCAACGATGATTTTACGTCCTGTTAAACCAGCATCACCTTGTGGTCCACCAATTACGAAGCGGCCAGTTGGATTAATGAAGAATTTCGTTTCTCCATCCATTAATTCTGCTGGTACTACAGCTTTAATTACGTGCTCTTTTAAGTCGCGATCGATTTCTTCCCATGTAACATCTGGGTGATGTTGTGTAGAAATTACGATAGTATCAACACGTACTGGTTTACCATTTTCATCATACTCAACTGTAACTTGCGTTTTTCCATCTGGACGTAAGTATGATAATGTATCATCTTTACGTACTTCAGTTAAACGGCGAGCTAATTTGTGAGCAAGCGAGATTGGAAGTGGCATTAACTCTTGTGTTTCATTACATGCGAAACCAAACATTAAACCTTGGTCTCCTGCACCAATTGCCTCAATCTCAGCGTCAGTCATTTGACCTTCGCGTGCTTCTAGCGCTTGGTCAACACCCATAGCGATGTCAGCAGACTGCTCATCGATAGATGTTAAAACAGCACAAGTTTCTGCATCGAATCCGTATTTTGCGCGTGTGTAACCAATGCCTTGAATTGTTTCACGAACGATTTTTGGAATATCTACGTAAGTAGAAGTCGTAATTTCCCCCGCTACCAATACTAAACCAGTTGTTACAGTTGTTTCACAAGCTACACGTGCATTTGCGTCTTTTGATAAGATCGCATCTAAAATTGAATCAGAAATTTGGTCACAAATTTTATCTGGATGTCCTTCAGTTACAGACTCAGATGTGAACAGATGACGTTTTTTTGTCATGTGGTAAACCTCCCTACAGTAATTGTATATATTGTACGGAACTCATCCTTAATTTGCCACAAACTGCGACATACATTTATTCTCCCACACAAGCATACAGAAAAACCTTTCCTACTTTACATAGAGGAAAGGTTTAATTTGCTACTTGCATACTGCTTTTTGCCCTTCGCTCTTATCGTTCGAGACCTGTAGCCTCGCACAGGTTTTAGCACCTATTCACCTGCATTTATCAATACAAGTGAGGTTGCTGGGCTTCATCGGGCCTGTCCCTCCGCCAGCTCGGGATAAGAGAGTATCCGTCCCAACCTATACTAAAGAAATGATATTCATTTGTCAATTAATATTCACATTTTCCTGAAAGTTTTTCTCAATACGCCTGAAATGAAATATTAATAGGGAAATAATGCATTCACACAAACAAAAAGAAATAAATAGTATACATTATTTATATAATTGTGTTATACTCTTGTTGGGGATTACGAGAAATATTTCATTAAATGAAAAGGATGGTATATAAATATGAGTACTGTGAATGTCCAAATTGGTTTACACGAATTATTGAACGGAAGCAATGCACAGATTCAACTAAGTGTTCCGCAATTAGTGGAAAAAGTATTAATGCGAAATGAAGGGAAATTAACTTCGACTGGTGCCGTTTCTGCTTCAACTGGAAAATATACAGGACGTTCTCCTAAAGATAAATTTATTGTGAAAGAAGCATCGGTTGCTGACAAAATTGCTTGGGGAGCTGTGAACCAACCGATTTCTGAAGAACATTTTAATAAATTATATACTAAAGTTTTAGAATACTTAAAAGAAAAAGAAGAGTTATTCGTCTTCAAAGGATTTGCAGGCGCTGACCGCAATTACCGCCTACCAATTCAAGTTATTAACGAATATGCATGGCACAATTTATTTGTACATCAATTATTCATTCGTCCAACTGAAGAAGAATTAACAACTCATGAATCAGAGTTCACAATTGTTTCTGCACCGAATTTCAAAGCTGATCCAGCTGTTGACGGTACAAACTCTGAAGCATTCATTATGGTTTCATTCGAAAAACGTATCGTACTAATTGGTGGTACAGAATACGCTGGAGAAATGAAAAAATCAATCTTCTCTATTATGAACTTCTTATTACCTGAACAAGATATCCTTTCTATGCATTGCTCTGCAAACGTAGGTGAAGAAGGCGACGTAGCACTATTCTTCGGTTTATCTGGAACAGGTAAAACAACATTATCTGCTGATCCAAACCGTAAATTAATCGGTGATGATGAGCACGGTTGGTCTGATAACGGTGTATTCAATATTGAAGGCGGTTGCTATGCAAAATGTGTAAACCTTTCTCACGAGAAAGAACCACAAATTTTCGATGCAATCAAATTTGGATCTGTTTTAGAAAACGTTATCATTAATGACCAAACGCGTATCGCCGACTACAACGATACTACTTTAACAGAAAATACTCGTGCTGCATACCCTATGCATGCGATCGACAATATCGTACTGCCAAGTGTTGCTGGACACCCAAATACAATTATTTTCTTAACTGCTGATGCATCTGGCGTATTGCCTCCAATCAGTAAGTTATCAAAAGAGCAAGCTATGTATCATTTCTTAAGTGGTTACACTAGTAAACTAGCAGGAACAGAGCGCGGCGTTACATCTCCGCAAGCTACATTCTCAACTTGCTTCGGTTCACCATTCTTACCACTTGATGCATCTCGCTACGCTGAAATGCTTGGTGAAAAAATCGAGAAACACGATGCGAAAGTATTCCTAGTAAACACTGGCTGGACCGGCGGCGAGTACGGAGTTGGTAAACGTATGAACTTAGGTTATACTCGTGCAATGATTCAAGCAGCATTAAGCGGCGAACTTGCAAAAACTGAAACAGCTAAACATGACATCTTCGGTCTTGAAGTTCCACTTCACGTACCAGGTGTACCTGACGAAGTGTTAATGCCTGAACAAACTTGGGCTGATAAAGCTGCTTACAAAGCAAAAGCAATCGAGCTTGCAAATGAATTCAAAGAGAACTTCAAAAAGTTCGAAAGCGTTTCTGAAGATATCATTAACTTAGGCGGTCCAATCGCTTAAATTAAAACTTTCTGTTGGAATAACCCTTTACTCATATGAATAAGTGTCGTGTAACCGTAAAGTTTCGCGTACTCACCGACAAAACCCAATGCGGCTTAACGGTTACACACACTTACATAAAAAAGAAGCTTACGTGAAAACGTAAGCTTCTTTCTATATCTTATATAAAGTGAAATGCTAATCTCTTCATCTGTGATCTAGATTATAAAATTACAGCTTCGAATATATACATTATATCCCTACTCGCTACATCTCTCGGGTTTCACATCGTATGGGGTTAAAAAAGGCCCTGACCGCTTCTATTCGTGGCTGGATCATCTATTCCATCTAAAAAGAAGTCTTTTATCTTTTTATCTCTTTTAGCTCTTTGTTAGTTCTTTCTCATCTTTCATGCTATAGTATCCTAAATTCACAACGATTAAGAAATAACCACCCATAATCCCTACTGCAAATGCCCACATAACCATGTGGTGCTCAATTTCGTACATAATAATAGCACCCAAAATGGCAGCTGCAAAACGGTTAAACATACCGAGTGTCGGTGCTTTCGTCTTCTTTACAATACTATCTCCAAGCTTCTCAATTCTTCTCCCTAGAAGCCAAACGCAATACATACTTACAATAAGCCCAATTCCAGCGCCTAAAAAGTGTGCTGAAAACGGTGTTAACATCCAACCTAGTAACAAAATACCTAGTATATAATACGATTGGATTTTAAATGATCTTAGTGACATACTAATCATGCTGTACCTCTCTTCATTCGTTCTTATCTATCCAACAAAAAATTTCTTTCAAATTCATATTCCTTACATCCATTTCACTCAAATTAAAAACAACATAAACAGTATGTTTATGTTGTTTAAATGTTTTTAGAAAATAATATTATACAAGATTTCAAACATTATATTCTCATATTTTGTGACGGTTTTTCAAACTTTTTTCGTCCATTTATGAAAAAAATGATATCAATCTATGAACATACGGATATGATGTAATAAGCACACAAATAAAGGGGGCGTCTAATGATTTATTTTTTAATGGCTCTCATTCACCTCATTATCCCTGCACTTATCGGACTTTCATTGTATTGGTACACGAAAAACCATAGCATTTTTTACGCTGTCCTCGGTGTTCTTCTTCCAGGTATTATTCTTATTACACTCTTCCGTATTCCATTTTTAAACTTAATTCCACTTATTACTGCTATCTTATTTCTCATCTTCTTACCAAAAATAAAAAAATAGGAAAGCAGATCATAGGTGATCTGTTTTCCTATTTTGATATAGGTTCCCCTGCAATAGAATGAACTTTTACTTTCTCCGATTTCACAAACCATAGACCGACAAAAATGATAATTCCACCGATGATTTGTTGAAACGATACATATTCATTTGCCCAGACAGCTGCAAATAAAACAGCTACAAGCGGCGTTATATACATATATACCATCGTATGTGACGCCCCAATTTTTTGAACACCAACATACCACATTACTAGACCAAATACTGTGACAAAGAAAATAGAATATAGTAAAGCAAATAGTGTCATTCCGTGAGTAATGTGAAATGGCCTGACAAACACATACGGACCACTTAACAATAATAGCGGAATCGCACCCACTAATGCAGACCATGCTGTAACACGTAATGCTGAATATTTTTTAATTAATGGTCCTGCTAAAACAGGATAAAGCCCCCAGCATATGGATGTAATAAGTCCAATTCCATTGCCATAAAAAGAACTAGTAAGTGAATGTCCTGCTACTAAAACTAATGCTGCACCAACAAAAGCAATCATAGAACCGATTAACTTTCGAGAAGAAAAATTTTCTTGTTTCAGAAAAATCGCAAATACAGTTGTAAAAATAGGTGAAATAGAAATGAGTAAAGAGGCATTTGTAGCGGATGTATATTTGACAGTTTCCATAAATAACGTTTGATACAGTACAATACCTACAACGCTAACGATGATTAGTCTAGGTATATCCTTTCGCTCCATATAAACCGACTTTTCAATAAAAAAGGTAAGAAGTAACAGGAGCGGTGCCGCCGCCATCATACGAAGTGCAGTAAATTCAATTGCTGTAAATTCTAAAAATCCATACTTTGCAATCGTATAGTTAATCCCCCAAATAATAACAACACTTAAAATTAATAACTCAATTCCCCATCTTCTCATGCGTATCCCCTCCGCAAAGAAGATTATACAGAAAATTCAATCACATGTACATTTCATTATGTGAAAAAATCTTTTTACTATTGGGACGTTTTGGTAAATGAAATTATATCGGCGATTTTCTGAATATATCGGCGCAACTCCATTTATACCGGCGATTCCCCAAATATATCAGCGCAACTCCATTTATATCGGCGATTTTTTCAATATATCGACAATAATAGCGACTTATAAAATAAAAAAATGTGAGTCCAAAATACATTTTGGACTCACATTTCCTTTACTATACTCGAACGTGTAATTTCATATTTGGATTATAAAACTGGCTTGGGCTCTTCAACTGAAAAGTTCCTCCACCTTCATGCCAATCAACCGTTAACTTATCGTCCATAAATACAAGCTTTGTACGATCAGCGATAAAATTCATTGTGCTTGATTCAATATCCACATCGCGCTCATCTTTTTCTGCTACAGCTACTAAATCGATGATTCCGCTCATGACACAACCGCAACCCTCATTATCATAAAATAACTTTATATATTTCGCTTCGCTTGGAATCGTATCCATAATCTTTTTATATGCTGCTTCTGTTACAGTAACGTACATATGTTAATCTTCATCCTCTCTTCTCTTATCATTCATATATTGTATCACCATTTTTCTTAAAAGTTATATACAGAAAATTAAGACTAATATACAATGTATGTGATAAAGTTTCAGCAATCGAGCTTTTATGAGTAGTTCATGCAGGAGAAAGGATGTTTACTATCTGTGTTCAAACTACAACGATATCCTATGTTATTAGGTCTATTTAGTAGTTTCTTCATTTCTAGCGGAATGCTATTACAGCATGTACTTCCCTATTCTCCTTCTATTGGCTGAATTCTAGGTTTTATTTGTTTCCTATCCGCTTCTTATTTTGCTACGAAGAATACAAACAACTCATAAAGCAAGAATCATCTTAAGGAGGATTATCAAACATGCCAGCCTTAAAAAAAATAGAGCAATCACTCGATCACTTATTTCAAATTGAAAAATACGGAAAAGATAGCGCCTTTAGTCGATTTATCCCAGCCGTATATGATCCTATCAAATTTCCTTGGCAACAATTTTTCGAAGCAAATTTTGTAGATTTATTTAACGGCCTTATGATGCACGGATCTGAAAATGTAAACAAAGTATTTTTAGCTGTATTCCCTACAGATGACGTTCTTGAAACATTCATTTCACAATCCACACCCGGTGATTTACTCTTTATGCACCATCCCCTTGTAATGGAGTGCGGTGATCCAATTGGAAGATCAGGCCGCGGTTTCATACCAATTCCTGAAAAATATTTGCAAGGAATAAAGGAAAAACAACTTTCTATATATACATGTCACGTACCAATGGATTTTCATCAAACACATGGAACGAGTATTTCAATTGCAAAAGCATTAAATGCTACTGTAGTGGACAACTTTGCATATGGAGGTCCAGAACAAGAACCAGTTGGCCTTATTTGTGAAATAGATGAAACATCAACAGAAGCACTCCAAAAACATCTAAAACAACTCTTCCAGATTCCTTACACAGACTTCGAAGGTAAACGACATGATTCCATCAAAAAAATCGCAATTATCGCTGGATGTGGCGATGTTGTATCTTTAATGAAGGAAGCAGAAGAAAAAGGTGCTGAAGCATATATTACAGGAGAAATCCATTGCCATATCGACAATGATTACGGCCGACATAAATACTCGCTCATTATGGATTATGTAAAAGAAACGAATATGTCTCTAATTGGCGTGTCACACTCTGCCTCTGAATATTTAGTAAAAGAGACATTGATGTATGATTGGTTTAAAGAGAATTTTGATGTGGATGTTATTTTGCTTCCGCAGGAGAAATGGTGGCTCTAACACTACTTAATTCTCCTCCCGCTATCTTTTGAAATCTAGACACAAAATACGATCTGCCACACAAAATTATAGAATTCATAATATATATATAGTAGTTCTATTTTAAAAACTAGATTTTGAAAATATAGAAAGGAGAACATATATGTACCCACGTAATTATTTTAGTTGCGACGGCAGGCGCAACAGCGGTTCTAACGGAAACACTGGGCCCACGGGGAACACCGGACCCACGGGGAACACCGGACCCACGGGGAACACCGGACCCACAGGGAACACCGGACCTACTGGGAACACCGGACCTACTGGTAATGCTGGACCTTCCGGAGCGGGTTTCCAAAGTACTACCACCTTCAGTCTAGCAGCGGCTCCCAACTATAAAAAAGGACAAGTTGTCACTTATACGGGCAGCGGCTATGTTGTAAAAAAAGATGCACCTCAAGGGTTTCCTAATATATCTCCAGATTATATCGTATTAGTAGAAAGTGGGCCTACCGGTAGTACCGGACCTTCCGGCATCACTGGCCCTACGGGGAACACCGGACCTACTGGCATTACTGGGCCTACGGGGAACACTGGGCCTACAGGGAACACCGGACCTACTGGCATTACTGGGCCTACGGGGAACACTGGACCTTCCGGCATCACTGGCCCTACGGGGAACACCGGACCTACTGGCATCACTGGCCCTACGGGGAACACCGGGCCTACTGGCATTACTGGGCCTACGGGGAATACCGGACCTACTGGCATCACTGGCCCTACGGGGAACACCGGACCTACTGGCATCACTGGCCCTACGGGGAACACCGGGCCTACTGGCATTACTGGGCCTACGGGGAATACCGGACCTACTGGCATCACTGGCCCTACGGGGAACACCGGGCCTACTGGCATTACTGGACCTACGGGATCTGCCGATAGTGCTTCAGCAAAAAGTATTGTTTTTCAAGGAACAAATGCTGGTTTTCAACGTATAGCGGGTTCTCCTGGAATTGACTCCAATGTTATTCCATATGTCACTGCTGGAGCCGGTAGTATTGTCGGCTTTTCTGCGTCTATAAATATAAATAATTTACCTGCTGCTATTTATACGATTAATATTTGCAGAAATGTCCCAACAAATCTCACAACCCCTTCTTCTAGCTACATCCTATCTACTATTACCTTAACTACTACTGACAAAATTACCGGAACTATGGTATTTTCCATTAAACCAACGGATAGCGGAGCAGGACAAATTCAAGTATTTAATCCTTCTCCGGCAGTAGGTCCCGCTAATGTAACTTGGACTAGCATTACAACTGGAAACCCAGTTGCAAGAGGAGATGCTATATCCCTTTATATTACCCCTGGAATTACTGCAAGTGCTGTATATTCTGTTTTTCTAATTACTAACATATAGCAATTCATTTCATAAAAAAGGACCCGAGATTCGGGTCAACAAATAGAAATATAAATGAACTACAACAAATAACAGACAAAGCCATTATATATTTTTCGTAGTAAAACATCCATTAATTTCTTTTTACACTATCAATATATTATTTTTCGTTATCGTCCTCTTTTTTAGAACGTCTACCTAAGAAGAATACAAGAACTAATAATATAATTAACAGTAGTACTCCGCCGATAATGTAATATAATGTGTAGTCTTTTTTCGCTTCTACCGCTGTATCATTTAACTTATCAGCTGTCTTTCCTTCAATTGTAAATTTCTTCGTCCATTCCCATTTTTGATCGCCATCAGTGGCTTTCACTTCTACTCGGTACGTTCCTGGATCAAATGCTTTGTTTTCCCAGCTAATAGCATAATCAAAGTTTGAGTTTGGCGCCATTCTTAAATTTTCTTTTTTCGCTTCAAATAAAACGTCTCTACCTTTTTCTTTATATACTTTTGCATCAACACTTAAATTTTTTAACATTGCTGGCTTTACGTTTTGTAAATTTGCAGTAACAACGTTACGCCCGTTAATTTGTGTTGGCTTTACTTCGTTTAATTTCATGTCTGGTTTTACTTCAGCATCCGTCTCTTTTAAAACAACACCAATTGCGTATGCATATTTATTTTCAATTTGCACACCTTCATCTTTTTTCTTTGCATTCTCATCTTCTTTTTCTTTAAAGTATAAACCACCTAAAATAACACCATCAAACGACTCACTTGGCATTTCTAGGTTTATATCAACTGTCACTATGCTGTTAGCTGGGACTTTCGTTTCTTTTGGCATTTTAGCAATTTTAGAAAACGGATATTTCAAAGTAGAATCCGTTTTTGGTTCTACTGTACTATAATCTGTAATACCATTGCTATTCGTAATTGCTGTATTAGCAAACGATTCTACCACAACTTCTTTATTCGTATCATTTTTCATTTGGACTTGAATTGTTTGCTTTTGTCCAGGTTGCATTTTCAAATCAAAATACGTTTGATTTTTATCAATTTGATTTTCTGGTATAACTGCTGTCACAGCGAATTTCATTTCAGCTGCATATACTGAAAAAGCGTTTACCATGAAGAATGTAATTAATAGTAAGCTAGTAAATAGTTTTTTTACCATCTCTTATGTAATCCCCTTCATATCCATTTTATAGACAAGAAAGAGACAAGGTTAAAGCCATTCCCTTATCTCTTCTCATTTTCCTCTTTTATCTTAAAATTCCTCTTACTTACATAGGAGCGTCTGTTAGTTCCCAAGTTAGTGAAGTTGTGTATTGTGTTTGTTCTTTTTTCGTTTTACCTGGTACAGATAACTCTACGCTTTGTTTCGCTTCTGTTGCATCTTTACCAAACGTATTTACCCATGTACCCATACCTTGGTTTTCTTTTGCATCGATTAAATCAGATGCTGCACCACTTGGATTTAATGTGATAGATTGTTCTGCTGTTGGTGCGTCGCTACCTGCATTTGATTTCAAAGCTGAATTTTTTAATGTTAATGCCGCACCACCCAACGCTTTATCATCTGCAGTTTTGAATTGACCATTTTGTTTTACTGTTAAATGCCATCCAGCATTTGTACCACGATTATCTGTTACTTGAACGTAGTTCGGCACGTCAATTACAGAACCGTCTACTTTTTTCTTTACTTTATCTAATTCTGCAAAGTAGATTTCGTTATTCCCTGATGCTTTTTGTGTTTTAAAGTTGAAGTTAGATACATAATCAATACTTAGTGGACCATCTGTACCTTTTTTATCTGGATCAACTGGATCTACAGTTTCATCTGGATTCTCTGGATTAACAACATCAATTTTATCTGTATTTTTCTCGAATTTAATGAATGCTTTTGAGTCTAATTTCCCGCCATCTTTCTCAGCTGCAAATGCAGACGTTCCTACTGATACTGATGATAATGTTACCGCTCCAATTAATGCTATTTTTGCTAGTTTCATAGTTTTATACCCCTTTATGATCATTTTTAAAATTCAGTCATTCTTAATTTTCAATCTTGTATAAACTTAGTTTGGTGTATCTTCTAAAGTCCAAGTTAACTCAGCTGAATATTTCGCACCTTTTTCTTTCGCTGTCGTACCTGGTACGAATAAGCTCACACTCTGTTTACCTTGTTCTGTTCCTTTACCGAATGCAGTCGTCCAATCACCCATACCTTTATTCTTTGCGGCAGTAGTAATTTCCACCGCATCTCCACCTGGAGCTAGCGTTACTTTATTTTTAAATGTTGTAGGTGCATATTGTGCATCAGTTACAGAATTTACAGCTGGGTTACTTAAGCTTAAAGCTGCATTTGTTAACTCACTATTACCACTTTTAAATTGTGCATTTTGCTTTACTTTCAATTTCCATCCTGCATTTGTACCACGGTTATCTGTTACAGATACGAAGTTAGGTACTTCAACTGTTTTGCTCCCTTGTTTCACTTTATCCAATTTTGCAAAGTATGTTTGATCATTACCAGAGATAACTTGCTCGCCGAAGTGTAAGTTAGAAACGTAGTTAATACTTAATGGACCTTTTGTTCCTTTTTCATGGTCACCAGGGTTCTCTGGTGTAACTTTTTCATTTGGATTTTCTGGATTGTTTGGATCTGTTGTGCTTGTATCTTCAATAAACGTTACATCGGTTTTTGATTTCATATTTGCTTTCTCTTCCGCAAATGCTGAAGTTCCTACTGCTGCAACTGATGTTAATGATACTGCACCGATTAATGCTAATTTTGCTAGTTTCATATGTACCTTCCCCTTTTCTCTGTTTTCATCTATTTTTTATTTTGAATACACTTGCTTTCCCCTAATTCTTTTGAATACATATAGAGATAAAACAATCGAAAACAATCCTATATATTGTTTGAAGTCCCGTGTCTGGCCTCCTGTTTTCGGTAAATATTTATCTCCATTTTTATTTTTATCAACTGTCTCTTTTTTTGTATTTATCTTTGTCGGATCAGTTGATGTATTTGGTGTATAGCTATTCGAAAATGTAATACCCGCTTTTGAATTCGTACTTGTAGCCGTTACTACATTTGCCATAAGAAACGGCACACATATAACTGTGGAAACGATAATACCAACTATTTTTTTCATTACTCTCTCCTTTCTAAAATTTATATATTTCATATATTTTTAGAGAGGAGCATCGGTTAATGTCCATTCTAGCTGTCCAGCATATTTAGTATTTGCTTTGACATTCGGCCCTGGTTTTACTTGTAAATGAATTCCTTCGTTTTCCTTCCAATTTAGTGAAACCTCCTCGTCGTTTTTAGAAATATACGAGAATGCTTCTATACTAGAGGTACTTAAAGGTGTATCCTTTCCATTTCGTTTGTAAATCAATGCTCCTGTCAATGTGTCATTTTGCGCTGAAGTTAATGGTGTGATTTCCTTTACATATACACTCCATTTTTGCTTTTTAGCACGATCATCGGTTACCTTTAAAGGATTTGAAATCGTCTTCGGTGCGTATGTCGTTGTTTTCGATGGAATTGTTAAATCTCCAAATGTAATTTCTTTTGGTACGTCTACTAACTTTAAAGTCCCATCAACGACAGTAACCGGCACTTGAATCTCCGCTTGTACACCTTGCTTCGTTTCAATTACAACCGTTACAGTATGATTCCCTATTGTTTTGGTATCTGGAATATTGATTAACTTCACTACTGATATTGGTTTATCTACATCCAAATTCGTATCTACAGATAAATCTGTCACAAATTTAGAAATATCCATTTTTGTTAAATCTGTTCCTTGCACTACTTTTTGTGGGACTGGTTTCCCAGTTGGAATACCTTTATACCTTATTTTTGCGATTCCATCTCGATTACTATCTTGTCCATTCTTATCGCCATCTAAATAATTTTTAGCTGACACCGGTATTTCAAGATAACCATCTTTGTAATATTTCATTACATTAGCACCTTTTACAGGAGAACCTGTAATTGTCATTTCATAAATTTTCCCGTTGAATTCTTCTGTTTTTAGCGCATTTACTTTCGCAACCGCAGTGACTTTATTGTTTGTCCTGCTAATATCAAAGAAGCTACTTACATCATCTCCACTCTCCACATCTTGAATGGAAACATCATTCACAGTAAAATCCTTATTCACTTCACTTTCTAATACAAAAGATTTCGCATAGTGAATCTCTTTCGATTGAGCAGGCATATTTTGATATACCTTATAAGAAAGTTGACGGGAATTATCTTCCACAATATCTCCTATTACACTTGGAGCTGGAATTTCAATTTGTGCAATCGCTAATTGGTCGTATGATACATTAACACCTGAAGCATTTAATCTAACTTCTAGCGGTAATTCTGTTAAATTATCAAATGTAATTGTCATATCTGCTTCTGGAGTAGCTACTGGACCTGCTGTTCCAGAAAACTCGATTTTATTATTCCCTTTGTCTTGATACCTAATTGAACTCGTATCATACACGTATAAATTCGTTAAATGACTACCATCATTACGTAACGTTACATTTTTATAACTATTTATCCTTTTGAAATTCCACATTGCCGTTAATGGTACTTTTTTACTTGTTCCGTGTTCATAAAATTCAAAGGAAGCATTATAAGTTTGTCCTGACCTTCCGTTCCCATATAATTGTAAAAAGTTTTTTGCATCACCTTTAGTTATTGGTGTTTTAACATCTACAGATGAAGCTGTCATAGAGTGAATATTAATACGGACATCAATCCATTTCCCTTGATATTCACCAGCTTTTTTTACTAATACGTACTGTTCTCTATTTGAATTTCTAAATGTATATTGACTTTGACCAGTTCTGTCATTGCTACTACCCTTTACCTCATATGTTACTTGTGGGCTCCAAACAAATCTAAAAGCATATTTACCCGAGATAGAAGGCCCTTCACCTGTTCTATTATTTATTACCTTTACATTTGGATATTTAAGAATACTTGTAACAGGACTAGCAGCTAGTAGAGATTGGCTCTTTAATACCTTCTCAGCTTGAATAGCAGGTAATTCCTGATTATTTTCGTTTATCCTATTGCTCTCTTTTAATTCATTTTCCTTTGGTACGAGTTCTTCATTAACCTTTTCTTTCGCTAAAGTCTTCGTTTCTTTTGGAACTTCAGCATTAGTAGAATTTATTTCTTGTTTTTTATTTTCTTCCGATACTTTCACTTTTTCACTTATTTCTTTTTTCATAACTTCCTCTGAAGCCTTTGGATTTTCATCAGAAATGGCTACATTTAAAGCCTCTTTTTTCTCTACAACATGTAGAGAAGGAGATTCAATTTTCTTTTCATTCCCTTCAAACTTCACTATCGGTTCAAATTTGTACTCTCCAGCTTTTTTCATTTGAATGACTACATATACGTCACCGATAAAATTACTTTGTTCATTCTTTTCAATTTTTACAATGTGATCTTCTGTTACTGAAATGTTTTGAATCGCTTTATTGTTTTCGTTCATTTTTTTCGTTTCTGCTTCATTGAACAGCTGTTCATTAGATAATTTCAGCTCGATATTAGCATCTTGTTTATTTGTATTTGTAATCTTTAATACTACATTTTCATCAACTTTTATTTCTTGTTTATCCATATGAACGATAAAACGTCCTTGCTCGTCGTTTGTAACCGCATAAACTTTCGTTGCAGAGTAATCTAGCACACCAACTTGCGTAAATAATATTCCTCCAGCGAGAAGTATACGCCCAAATTTACCTATTTGATTTTGCAATGTACTTCCCTCCCTCACTTCTTATGAACTGAATATTTCGAACATTAAATTTATTATTCAACTAAATTTACAATCATAATGTGTATTCCTAGAAAATAAAAAGCCTGGTTGCCTTTTCGATTTTCATACATCACAACATGTGTGAAAATCCAAACTGCAACCAGACTATCATAGTAATTTTCATTACCTTAGACTCTTAGCTTTGCGACCTATCCTTTCGAA
>NZ_FRBJ01000011.1:0-95680 GCF_900142585.1 Bacillus sp. bc15 | reverse complement strand
AAAATCCAAACTGCAACCAGACTATCATAGTAATTTTCATTACCTTAGACTCTTAGCTTTGCGACCTATCCTTTCGAATAGTGTGCCAAAAATAGGTATTTATTTATCGTGTTTTGAATATACCATTAAAACCCAAAAAAAGAAAATAGTTTTTTTAGAAAAAACAATTAATTTTTATAGTCTAAATTTTTCACTGAAAAATCCATAATAAAAACTAAAAAAAACATTTTGATCTTAGAAATACATCATACATTCTTTATCGATAAAATGAGATTTTTACTATCCACAAATAGCAAGATAAAATAGAAAAACATCACTTATTTGGAAGTGATGTTTTTTCTATTTAATGCAGTGGTAACATAACCTCAACCGTCGTTCCAACCCCAACTTCACTTTCAAAATTCATTTTACCGTTGTGGTCTTTAATAATTTTTTCTGTAACTACTAAACCTAGACCAGTTCCTGTTTCTTTCGTTGTATAAAAGGCTTCATTTAACTTTGGAATTTTATCTTTCGGAATGCCGCATCCCTCATCTTTCACTTGAATGATGATTCCATCTTTTACAGTAACTTTAATCGTAATTGTTCCGCCAACTGACATTGCTTCAATTGCATTTTTAATTAAGTTAAAAAAGACCTGTTTTAATCGTTTTTCATCACATGTAATTGATGGTAAGTCTTTACTGTAAATACCTTGTATGTAGACTCCTTGTTTTAAAGCAGGCTTTTCCATAACTCGAATAACATAAGAGATAATTCCTTGTATGTTATGAGTTTCTGATTCTAGTGATTTAGATTTCTCAAATCCACTAAGTTCTGTAGCAATTATATGAATCCGATCTACTTCTTGTTTCATAATATCACTATAAATTTTATCCTCTGGATGCTTGTCTGCTTGTTTATTCACAAGTTTTTTTAAGTTTGCTAAAGGTCTTCTAATCTTATAACCAATAACCGTCGCCATTTTTCCAACAGCTGCTAGTTTTTCTGTCTGTTTTATTTCTTTGTCCATCATCTCAAGCGTACGAACGTAAGACTGAACCCTCAAAAATATAATCCAACATATGATAGTAAATACACTATATAATGCCATTGGGATTAAAACGAGAGAAGATTGAATAATGATTCCTGTAAGAGCGTACTTCCCGACAAGTATCGCTGGAACTAACCAGAAATATCTTTTGTTCACAAAGATTGGTGCGAACAAAATAAAAAATACTTCTACTATATTTCCACCGTCAAATTCCGCATCGCTACCATAATAAATCATAATGTTATGGATACAATCTAATACATTATAGCCAATTAGAATAATATACTTTACCACAAAAACATTCTTCCATTTCATAAAGTATATTCCAATGCAAAACAATACTACCGTCAAAAAGTAAAGCCATAAACCTAAACCATCTTCAAACTTTCCTACGCCTTCTTGCTCTCCCGCGATTAAAGGTACGATAAATTCATAGGCAAGATCATACACAAAAAATATAATAAAAAATAAACTTAAAAATACTTTCAACGCCTTTATTTCTTCATTTTTAAATATATAGCCTTTATTCATATGGTAACTCCTAGCTTTTCTTCCACTTGGATTTCAGTATTTCCACACTCCCTTGGGAGAATGATGTCTATTCTCGTTCCAGTATCTCTTTCACTTGAAATATGCAGCTCACCAAGGTGCTCGGCGACAATTCGATTCGCTACCGTAAGTCCCAGACCAATTTTATCTTGTTTCGTTGTATAAAAGGCCTCTGTAACACGGGTTAAGTTTTCTTGCTTAATACCATAACCATTATCGATTACGCTGATTATTACATATTCTTTCCCTTTATTCTCTAATTGCAAATGTAATATGCCACCTTGTTCCATTGCCTCTAAAGCATTTTTTATCGTATATAAAAAGACTCCTCTTATTTTTCGTTCATCACATTCAACTTCTATTGTTTTTTCTTCCACATTAGAAATAAACTGTACGTTTAATTCATTCATTTTTTCGCGAAGACTTGTTATTACTTGTAATACAATTTTTCCTACATCATGTTTCTTATAAATAGAAGGTTTGCATGTAGCAACTTCCATTAACTCACTTATCATATTATTCATATTTTCTATTTCAAAAATCATACGTTTATAAATAGGATCCTCTTCATGCTTCTCTCGTTGTAATTGCGTAAATCCTTTTAATGAAGCGAGTGGATTTTTAATTTCATGTCCAACCGTCGCTGCCATTTTTCCGATTACTGCTAATTTCTGTGATTCGCTAGCAATCGCAATACTTTCCTTTACGGCTGAAAGATATTGTAAAAATCGATTTAAAATGATATATGCAGCTATTAACATAAGCGTACACATAATAAGGAACATAAATGCTTTTACTTCCTCTAATACAAATAAATAAATTAAATATTTTCCTACAATAGAGGAAAGTAAAAACACATAGAATTTTTTATTTAAAAATATAGGTACAAAGAAAATGAGAATAATTTCTATTATATTTGTCGCATCAAACGCCGCTTTATTATAAAAAACATATGCAAATATATTAGCGATTTCTATCGCTATGTATGCAAATATCCATGCATATTTAACAAGGTTTGCCTTCTCTTTTTTCATTAAATATATATTCACGCACAGTATTGCTACTCCGCAAATAACTTGCCATATTATGTTGTATCCCTTATCCATTATTGATTTATCTTCTAATACGATTGCATAGAAAATTTGATATACAATAACAATGACATATAACACCCATAAAAGGATTTTTGCATTCTTTTCTTCTTCTTTATATGATAGAAAACTTTCTTTCACTTCAACACCCCTTCAAAATAATATCTCGAAGAATACCATTTATTATAATAAATGATTTTCATAGACAAACAAAGATAAATCGAACATTTGAGGAAAATCGTACCAAAAACGCAATATATTTAGACTATATACAGAGCATAAAATCTATGATCATTAATACGTATATTATGGAGGATGTTTTATATAGACGGCCTAAAAAGTAAAACAAAGCTTTTAGAATGGAGCCTATTGATAGAACAGGGGGAAATTTATGTTTATTACTGTCGAGAAAGATGTGCATATTTTTGTGCAAGACGTTAATCCTGGTCCAGGTAGTAAGACTGTTTTCTTCGTTCACGGATGGCCTTTAAATCATCAAATGTATCAATATCAACTCAATGTTTTACCAGAGCATGGCTTTCGCTGTATCGCCATGGATATACGAGGGAATGGACAATCTGATAAGCCATGGACTGGTTACACGTATGATCGATTAGCCGATGATATCGCAATTGTTCTAGAAGCACTCCAAGTAGAGAACGCTACGTTAGTCGGTTTCTCAGTTGGTGGTGCTCTTTCTATTCGATATATGTCTCGCTATAATGGGCGCCGCATTTCTAAGCTCGCATTAATTGACGCTGTCTCTCCCTCTTTCGTTAAAAATCAAGAGTCCCCTTACGGTGTACCGAAAGAACAAGCAGATGCTCTCATTAATCAAATGTATGCTAATTTACCAAAATTTTTAAATGATGTATCTTTATCCTTTTTCAATAGAAACTTAGGAGCTGCAACCCTTGAATGGTTTTCTTATCTCGGTATGCAGTCCGCTTCTTATGCCCTTATCAAAATTTTACAAGCAGCTGCAAATGAAGATGTAACGAAAGATTTAAATAAAATTAACGTCCCAACAAAAATCTTCCACGGCGTTCACGACCAACTAATTCCTTACAAAAGTGCTGAGCTTACGCAACAACGAATTAAAAATTCTCAGTTACATGCTCTTACAAATAGTGGTCATGGTTCACCAATCGATCAAGCGGATGAATTAAATAAAGAACTGATAAAATTTTTACAAACATAACAACTGCAATATAAGAATGAACGTTAACATAATCGTTTTTTATAAAACATAAAATTCACACATTTCTCACAAATACACAAATAAAACGATTATATTTTCATATATACTAAATGTACAAGTAATACTCCCTAAACCCAGCTTGTCTGGTTACCCCGTTAAATACTATGAAAAAAGAACTTGTATCGTTATACAAGTTCTTTTTGTTTCTTTTATTTAAAGAGGATATCTTTACTATATTGATTTCCAACGAGTAAATCATATTGAAGCATTTTATATTGCTCTAACATTTCTTTTTGTTTCTTTGTTAAATCATTGATTACTTCTCCATTTTTATCAACTTTTAATTCATCTCTAAGCACTGGTATTTCCTTGTAAAGTTCCGATAAAAATTGATAAAATAAGGATTTATTTAATCCTGCATAATCAAAAATAAGATTAGAAAAATGAATTGGGCTTACTAAACCTAAATTATCATTTGGCATATCAAAGTTTGCATACATTAATAACGGAGTTTGCGCCATCGCTAAACGTTCGCTCGGTGTTTTTTCATTCGTTATATACCCATTTTCTTTATAAAAAGATTTATTTGTTCCTAATGATGGAAGATGATCTCCAAAGAATACTAATAATGTAGGTCTATCTAAATTATCTAGTTGCTCTATTAAATATTGAAGGGCCTCATCTGAACGTCTTAATCCTTCTGTATACGTCTCTAATTCTCCCTTTGATTCTTCATTTTCTAGACCGCTAATTTCTATTAGGTTTTCACCAAATCGGCCTTCTGTAAATGGAAAATGATTTTGCATCGTAACTGCATGAATAAATGTTGGCTGTTTTTGTTCCTCTAACTCAGCAATTATCTCTTTACTCATCGCTAAATCACTAATATAATCTCCATCAATATCCACATTTTCCATCGTGTCCTCTGCATTAAACTTATCAAATCCTAACACCTTATATACATCGTCACGTTTAAAGAATGTGCGACCAAATGAATGAATTGCACTTGTATAATAACCTTCTTTTTTCAACGCCGTAGGGATTGATGGAATTTCTTTCTTATTTGTAATAACCTGCTGATATGGTATAGAACCTGGCTTTAACAAACTCATTGAATAACTTGTTAATGCCTCAAATTCAACGTTCGCCGTATTTCCCCCAAATGTAGGAGAAATAGTTTGTCCACCAGGAAAGTTTTCTATATAATGATGTAAATTTGGTACAGGATCTTCACTAAAAGAAAGGTTAGTTACTTTCGTCGGATCCCAAAACGATTCACTCATTACAAAAATAATATTCGGTTTCTCTTTTTTCTTTTGGCTCCCTATATTTCCACTATATTGTTTTTTTATATCGTTTGCTATTTGAAGCATATTTTCTTTAGAATAATTTTTTGGTTTTTCCATAACTGTTGTATCTAAATTGCTAATAAACCCAAGTACAAAACCATTTGAAGCATAGTTCTCATTTTGATTCCACAAAACAAAATCTACACCTGATTTTTGAAATACTTTATTCATAAATGTATTTGAAAAATTACCATACGCATATAGAGCAAAAATAGATCCTACTACTAATAAGGCTCTTATTCCTAGATGAATCTTTACATTTTGAATATACCTTCTCATATATATCCCTGCTACAATACAAGCTACGATACTTACGATAATGATAAAAATATAACTCCAACTAAAATAGTCCATCACCATCGGTATAACAGATTGCATATGCGTAATTTGTGTGAAATCAGAAGGATATAACGGATCACCTCTGAAAATAAGCTTCAAATAATTCACAATACCTAAAATGACTAACGTACAGCTCGTTAAAACCATACTTAGAAAAACCTTACCTATTAAATTATATACAAGAATATATATTGCATAAATTACTACAAAACTTAATATAAACTGCATATTATAAAAGTAAATCCAATTCATTGCCTCTATGAAAATCATATTAACTTGCATGACAATATAAAATAACGCTACTGTATGAGCTAGTAAAAGTAATATAAAATGCACTCGCAGGGATGCTCTAAGTATAGACATCTCTTTTTTATTGAAATGCGTAATATAAAACGTTATGCCCCATATGAAAATCATCATAACACTTAAAACAAGCTTTTGATTTAAATGATCTTTCATCATGTCTAAATTAAAAACCTTTAAAATCATAAACAGCATAGTTATTACTAATAAAGTCACCATACTACTTATAATGCTAGAAATTAATATATTTCTTTTTGGAAGATGAAAAAGTGTAGAACCATACTTCAATTCATTCCCTCGTTTCTATGTCTTAATTTCCCCCGCATCGAAAGAACTATTTCTATTAAAATAACATATATTACATATTTCGTCTGCATACTTGTTTCTATCATAAATGTATTTTAATATTCCCTTAATCAACAGTTAAATTGTGGCATACAAATTACTCATTCTTGAAAAACTTAATTTCAGCATTCCACTTTATGATACAATAACTATTTTTTAGAAGTCCTGCTATTAAAGATTTCACATGAAAATACGAAAGAATTAATAAAAAGGCGTTGCACGTTTTTAACAACTATTACTATAACGAAAAGAACCTGCCACAAGACAGGTTCTTTTCGTTATTTTATGATAAAAGAGAAAATGATTAGCATGTGTATTATATAAAAGGAAGCAGCCATATTTTCCATACGATACATACGAGTACTATAATTACAAAATCAAAAAAATCTAATCTCGGACCTTTTTTCATATTCATATGTAGCCACATATGAAACCATTTTATTTTTGTATATTTATGGATGTTTTTCTTTGCAAATCGGTAAATAAGCATTTGCATGATTAAAAATCCGGCCACAAAAATAAATAATAAGATGAGAAATCCAATCACAAAATTCCTCCTATTTTTGTAGCGTTTTTTCTACTATCCGATTTTTCAAAACCCACTCTTCAAACTGGGCACTTCCAAATTCCCAGCTAAGATCGCGAGCATGTACAGAAAAAACGTAATGACCAGCATATTCGTCCATAAATCTTCCTAACTCTACATCGTCTTTCTGAATACCGTATACTCCAAAATTAAAATACACATCCCATACGTCTTCATTCTTCCTCTTATAAGCAATCGATTCCATATCACATTCTGTCCCGAAATAATCAAGATGTAAATGTACGCTATCATCGTATTCGTACTCCATTTTATCACCCCTTATATTTGTACTTCTTTATCACCCAAAAAATTCCTGCTATCTACACTCACATATGGGCAATTACCTACATATCATGCTTGTAGAGTGACTTCTAGGAGGTGTTATATAGTGAAAAAATTAATCGCGATTTTTTGCATCATGTTACTAGCTGTTTTTACTTTTGCTGCTTGTAGTAGTAAAAAAGAAGGTACGAAAGAACAAACTCAAAACATTCGCGTCGGCGAAGTTACCCATTCTCTCTTCTATGCCCCATTATATGTTGGGATTGAAAAAGGATTTTTTAAAGATGAAGGACTAAATATTGACCTACAAACAACAGCTGGTGGCGATAAAACGATGACCGCCCTATTATCTGGCGGAATTGATATTGCTCTCGTCGGTTCTGAAACGTCTATTTACGTTCATCAACAAGGAGCGAAAGACCCTGTCATTAATTTTGCACAGCTTACACAAACAGATGGGACATTTTTAGTTTCACGTAAAAAACTAGACTCTTTTAATTGGAATGACGTAAAAGGTGTTACATTTTTAGGACAGCGTAAAGGCGGCATGCCGCAAATGGTTGGAGAATACGTTTTAAAGAAAAATGGCATTGACCCTCATAAAGATACAAACTTAATTCAAAATATCGAGTTTGCTAATATTGCAAATGCCTTCGCATCTGGTACTGGAGAGTTTGTACAGCTCTTTGAACCGACTGCAAGTATACTTGAGAAAGAAGGTAAAGGTTATATCGTCGCTTCATTCGGAAATGAATCTGGTACTGTTCCTTATACAACGTTCATGGCAAAAGAAAGTTTCTTAAAGAAAGATAAAGCTGCAGCTGAAAAGTTCACACGTGCTCTCTATAAAGCACAGCAATGGGTTGATACACATAGTCCAGAAGAGATTGCTGATACTGTTTCCCCGCTATTTAAAGACACTTCAAAAGACATTACAGTAAAAGTAATTGAACGGTATAAAAAGCAACATTCTTATGCGACAAATCCACTATTAGATGCAGAAGAATGGAAACAGCTCCAAACTATTATGAAAGACGCTGGTGAATTACAAAAAGAAGTCCCACATGAAGCGCTCGTCAATACAAAAATTGCCGAAAGCGTTATTAAGAAATAGAGGCGAAGTGTATGAGTTTTTTGCAAATACGTAACGTTTCTCACTGTTTTTTTGCAAAAGAGAATGCCAAACTTATTCTCGAAGATATGAGCTTACAAGTGGAAGAAGGCGAATTTATTTCTATACTCGGTCCAAGTGGTTGTGGTAAAACAACGCTCCTCTCAATCATTGCTGGACTACTTGATCCAATTGACGGTATCGTCTTTTTAGATGGTGAACCGATTACAACGAAAACATCATCTATGGGATATATGTTGCAACAAGATTACTTATTCCCTTGGAAAACGATTGAAGAAAATATTATGCTTGGACTTCATATTCGAAAGATTTATGATGAGCAGATGAAAGAACATACTTTAAATCTTTTAAAACAAGTCGGTCTGCATGGTGTAGAAGAACAATATCCTCGTGAACTATCCGGCGGTATGCGTCAACGTGCCGCTCTCGTTCGAACATTAGCGACTGATCCGAAAATTTTATTACTAGATGAACCATTCTCCGCACTCGATTATCAAACGAAATTAAAACTAGAAGAACTCGTTTTCAACTTACTAAATAAATATAAGAAAACATCACTACTTGTTACTCATGATATTGAAGAAGCGATCGCGATGAGTGATCGTATTTATTTACTGCAAGCGAATCCCGGAAAAATCGCAAAAACCTTTATCGTCCCGGAAAGTATCCGTTCTTTATCACCGTTAGAAGCACGCCATCACTACGATTTCCCAGCCCTCTTTCAAGATATATGGAAGGAGCTGGAACGACTTGGATAATATAAAACAACTACATGAACAATTTCGAAAGAACGAACGCAGACACGCTTGGATTGCTCGCTCGCTACAACTTTTACTACTTATTCTTTTCTTTGCACTATGGGAAATAGCTAGTAAAAAAGAATGGATTGATCCTTTACTCTTTAGCTCTCCTTCGAGTATTTGGGATCTCTTCTTAACGAAATGGATCGACGGTTCACTTTGGGTCCACATATGGACGACATTACTGGAAACAGGAGTAGGCTTCATTCTCGGAACAGTACTTGGTGCTATTATTGCCACGTTCCTTTGGTGGATGCCACTTCTAGCCCGCGTACTTGATCCTTATCTCGTCGTCCTAAATGCAATGCCAAAAGTTGCACTCGGTCCAATCATCATCGTTATTTTCGGTCCAAACATTTCATCTTCTATCGCAATGGGAGTAATCATTTCCATCATCATTACCATTCTCGTTATTTACAGTGCATTTCAAGAAGTCGATTCTAACTATATAAAAGTGATGGACACATTTGGTGCAAATAAATGGCAATGTTATAAGCAAGTCGTTCTCCCTGCATCCTTTCCAGCAATTATCTCAACGTTAAAAGTAAACGTTGGTTTATCCTGGGTCGGTGTTATTTTCGGAGAACTTCTCGTTTCCAAACAAGGACTTGGCTACTTAATTAGCTACGGATTCCAAGTCTTTAACTTCACACTCGTCTTACTTAGCGTACTACTCACATGTGTTCTTGCAACTCTTATGTATGTATTTGTTGAGGCATTTGAAAAAATTCTAATTGGAAAAAGAAAAAGAAGCTGACTCAAAACAGTACGCTATAGTCAGCTTCTTTCTTTTACCTTTTATCACACATTTTCGTTTCATTTGTAATGTTTCCATCCGCAACCGTAACTGTATGGAAACAGTCTTTCACACGTACTGTAACGACATTATCTTTTCGATCTATCACATGATAATCATTAAACTTTTCATTCAAAGCACTACGAATTTGCTCCCCTTCAAAAATCGGAAAACCGTGAGACATTACCCAAATGAGACCAGCAACAGCAAGAATCGTTTTCATACGTTTCATTACCTCCTCGAGAGTAAACTTATAGTCCCTACAACACGCGCATTATAATTGTGTCTAAATTGTGACATTTTTATACTAATTCTATTTTATACCGCCAGTTCCTTCTTCTTTTTAATGAAAATACAGAATTTTCAATTTTATCAACATGAAAAAACGCAAAGAATTAAAAATTCTTCACGCTTTACTTTAACGAAACTATATCGAACGCATAACTCACATTAGTCTCCACTTTGTTGTTCTATCGTTTTCGAAACATCATATAATCCTGACAGCACTTCCGCTCTCATTTTTACAAGCTCAGGGAACTGATAGAAGAAAGCAATTTTCTTATATTTTAACTCTGTCCCTTCTTTCACCTTTTTTGAATCTTGTAAAATGAACGCTGTAAATGTATCTGCGATATCTTCCGTTACATTTGTTGTTCCATACAGCGATACAAAATCATCATGCTTTTCTTTATAAAATTTAATTTGTGCCTCTTCACTTTCTTCTACTTTCTTTTCTGTCCACTCTTGCTCAATTGGTTTCCAAAATTCATTATAAAATCGGTTAATATACGAAGTTTTTCTCGCACATCCATTTTTCAAGAACACCGTTTTACATTTATTTCGATATGATGAAATGTCTTTCTCTTCATCAAACGCCTCTAAATATTTCCTATCCACTGGTACTTGTTTATGCCCAATCGTTAATACGTGAGCCGTTTCATGAATTAATGTTTTCATCACTTCATCTATATTCACCCCAGAATCGAGCACGTCTAAACTAAGCAACCAATCTCTCGGATCATCCATACTTGGCATGACATGAGCAACAACGCCATCATAACCATCCGTTATTAGATCAAACCCTGTTATATTCTCACGATATTTCACTGGAATGAGAGTGCGATACATGTCCCATAAAGTTTCATGATACTCTCTATCTTGCCGGTGGCTTAACAAATCATCTTTTGCTACTTCGTCATCTGTAAAAGCTTTATTCAATCTCTTACGATCCAATTTCTCAAAATAAGGATCTACAATTTCATCACCATCGATATAATAAGAAGCTAAAAAGAAATAATTGTCATCCTCTTCTTTTTTCTGTTCCGCCTCTTTCATATTCACACTTTCATACTCTTCTATGTCATAATCTTCTACTTTTTCAAGTTCTGAAAGTCCCTCTATCTTTTTATATACTTTTTGTAATGTTTTATCTCCTATTTGCGTGCACTCTTCTTCTGTTTTACAAATTTCTTTTTCTTTCGTAACCTCGATAGCACTATCGCATCCTGCAACTAAACTGCTTGCTATAATACAACACACTAACTTGCCATACAGTTTCTTCATACAATCCCCCATTATTCCATTCTACAAAATATCATAATCATTTTTTTACGAATATGCGATAATTAATTATAAAAACTGCAAGGAGGCTTCTCATGATTCGTGCAATCTTATTCGACTTAGATGGAACACTATTAGATCGGCGCCAATCTTTAGAACAATTTATTTGTGAGCAATATAATCGCTTCTCCTCACATTTGATGAGTATAGAGAAATCAGAGTATTGTTCTCGATTTCTTGAACTCGATAATAATGGCTATACGTGGAAGGATAAAGTATATGCTACTCTCCTTTCCGAATACAACATTACTACTTTAACGCAAGAGCAACTGCTACACGACTATATTACAAACTTCCAACATCATTGTATTCCTTTCAAAAACACGCATGAACTACTTCAACAGTTAAAACAGCGAAACATTAAAATTGGTATTATCACAAATGGTTTTACTGAATTTCAGATGAGCAACCTTCGAGCACTACATATACATACGTATACAAACACCATTCTCGTTTCAGAAGCTGAAGGAATTAAAAAACCTCACCCTGAAATTTTCGAACGTGCTTTGCAAAGACTAGATGTTAAGGCAGAAGAATGTCTTTATGTTGGAGATCATCCAGAAAACGATGTGCTTGGTTCTGAACAAGTAGGAATTCTTGGTGTTTGGAAAAAAGATTCGTTTTGGGGTGATTTTAAGCATTCACGTATCGTAGATAATTTGTTGGGGGTGCTTTCGTTTTTAGAGGTGGAGGTATCAACACAATAATAACAAATAAATTATATCAGCGATTTTCACAATATATCAATTCACCAACCAAAAGTAACAATAATAAGAGGAGGCGTTTTTCACAAACGCCTCCTCTTATTATTCATACACTGTAAACTGCGGTTTACTCGGATGATCTTTTACTAGCGCATCATCTGGAAACTTTGAAACTTTTTGATATACGGCAATGTCACCGATACAACCTGCTGTTAGTAGAATTCCTAAAAATGAGAGTGGCTCCAGATTCATAGCTAATCCCAATACAATTGGCAAAATTCCAGTTGGTAAAAACGGAAGCATTAACACTTTCTTCATTTGCTTTACTGTAACCGCCTGTTTAGAATGAGCATATGCAACACCTAATTTCCAATTAACGCCCCATTTTAGTTCACTCCACGGAACACCTCCGATATAGCGAAAGCCAATTAAATGTATCGCTTCATGAATACAAACGAGAACAATCATTGCGATAATAAAAAGAAACATCGTTAATAATGTAACTTCAACTTGAACCCCACCTGAAAGAAATATATGCAAATAACCAATTCCAAACGACAAAGCAATTATTATAAAAAATAAAGAAAAGTTTAATTTAACCATCGAAACAGTAACAGTCGTTTCTTTTCTTTTATCCATCTTCCCCCTCCTAAAATGTAAATATATCTTTACAAAATTGTATAATATACCAAAAATAATGTGAAGATATATTTACATTTATTCTTACATACAAAAAAAAGAAACCGGCCACTTTACTTCGTAAAACAGCCGATTTCTTCTATATGTTTCATCGTACGCGCTAATACGTCATCGCGCATTATAAAGCTAAATTTTCTATTCGTTTTAATGTTGTCAGGAATGTCTTTTAATAAAACAGACCCTTTCGTTTCTTCGTAATGCGTATGTTCTTCTACCGCACTAATTGTTGCAAAATAAATGTTTTTAATGATTATTTTGTCTTTTCCAGATACTTTGTATTGTCCTAAGTAAGTTAAATCAGAAACTATGCCGCCGGTTTCTTCATGAACCTCTCGAACTGCCGCTTCTTCCGGTGTTTCCCCTATTTCTACTTTACCACCTGGAAATTCAAGACCGCGACGTAAATGATGTGTTAATAACCATTGATCCCCGTACCGGCATACAACCCAAACATGCTTTGGCTCAGGAGAAAATGGATAACGTTCAAACGATAATTGTACAGTGTTGTGGTAATAATCTTTAAATTTGTACATGCCATTACTCCCCTATTGATGGTTACAAGTTTTTCCTACCACAAATTGTAGCATATTCTCGCTTTTCTGCATAATATTATCCAATTACAATCCATTGATTATTCCCATTTGTGCGACTAATTCTTTCGTCTCATGATTTCCTAAATCGTAAATCATTTTATATGCTTTTTGTAGTTGTTCATCATATCGGTCATTATTTGAATCGTGATGATACTCAACAAATGGAACGTGGGAGCGTACAAATGACCCTAAATCTTCTACATATGCTTGATCAAAGTGCTCTCTTAATTCCGTAATTTCCTCATCATTTGCGGAAATCTCAAAATTATACGTATCCGCCGTCTTCACTTGTGAAATTTGACCATTTCCTATTGATATATAATATGTTTTTTTCGTCTCCATGTAACACCCTTCTTTCATCCTTTTATTTTCTATTGTTTTCATTAATTACAAAATTATGTAAAATAAAGAAAAGGAGGGATTTTATGTTCAAAATATTAATTATCGGTATTATCATCGTCCTAATCATCCTCGTACTCTCCATCATGACAATTAATAAAGGCTATGCTTATAAACATTCCGTCGATAAACTAGAAGACAATCCTTATACAAAAAAGAATAAGGAGAATTCCTAATATGCTTCGTATACTTCGCATCATAGTAGCACTCACTGTGATCGTTATGTCGGCAATTGGATTATATACAGGTCAAAATAATTTTTTACCTCTTTCACAATTTCTATTAGGGGCTTTAATGTTTCTCATCGCATTTGAACAAATAAAGAAAAAGGAGGCAGCAACTGGATTTATTTGTATTATTGCCGGTGCTTTCATTTGGATTGTTCTCATCATTAGCTATATCAAATAAAAGGAGGTACATGCATGCTAAAAGGAGTACGGATTACTTTATCACTTATTGCTTTATCTATAGCAATCTATGGATTTTTTACTAGTAATAGAGAAATAATGCCGTATATGTTTATCTCTTTAGGAGTTATGGCCCTCACCATAAGTTTAGAGGAAATATTAAAAAGGCAAACAGGAGGTAGTGTGCTCGCTCTACTAGCAGGAGCCGCTGCTTTATTTATTGGTTTCACAGAAATATTCCGATAAATGGTCTAAAGGAGGCTATACAATGCTAACTCTAACTATATTACGGAGTTTTTTAGCATTTCTCATGCTTCTCTTACTCATTCTAAGCACTTATATCCATGTTACCGATAATTTTTCACTTCTCCCATACGTACAATTTATTCTCAGTTGTTTCTTTATTCTTCTAGGAATTAATGAATTGAAATCCGGACGAAAATCAATGAGTATCCCGTATTTTTTCGTTTCCAGTCTCATATTCTTCTTTTTAATATCAAACTACTTTCGTTATATGTAGAATGAAATTTTGACCAATTTAGCATTTATAATTATTTTCTCTCAGTAACTATTTCTTTCTACTTAAGGGGGATTCCATGTTAAAAAACATTCAAATTATAATCGCCACTATCGCTCTTTCTCTCGCCCTATTTAGCTTCTTTGCAAACTTCACTATTCTTTTACCTTACGTGTTTATCCTTTTAAGTATTATGTGTATCCTTTTTGGAATCGATGAAATAAAGAAGCCGCAAAAAACGAAAGCATTTGTTTATTTTCTCTGTTCTGCCTTTGTTTTATATGTTGGAGTGTCTAGTATACTTTCATAAAAAAAGAACATGTTCGCTCTTAATAAAATAAAAAACTGCCCTTTCACAGGCAGTTTTTTATTTTATCCAAACACTTTCTCAAGTTCATCTTTATCTTGGCTTAACCAGAAGTTCATTAAGCGTTGTGCTCCTTCTAAGTCGTGAAGCTTCGCTTGACCACATTGTGTTTCATTTGCAGCTGGAATTTCTGTAATTTGAACCGCATCTTTTAATGTTAGTTCTAATAAATCAATGATTTCTCGTACTGTCGGTGTTCCGCTTACTACAAGATAATATCCTGTTTGGCAGCCCATCGGTGAAATATCGATAATATCAAAATGCGGATAACGATCAATATATTTACGTAAATTAAATGCTAATAAATGTTCTAACGTATGAATAACATCTGGTTTCATTGCTTGTTTATTCGGTTGGCAAAAACGAATATCGAATTTATTTACAATACCGTCACTACCTACATTGTGAACTCCGCAATGTCTTACATAAGGTGCCTTTACAATCGTATGATCTAATTCAAAGCTTTCTACTGATGGCATACAACATCTCTCCCGCTTTTAATTTAATTCCGTTATATCCAATATGATATAACGGAAATGCACATTAGTAAAGTATTATGTACAGTCGTGCTATAATACTTTAAGACTATGCTGAAAAGGAGACCATTATGAAACAGATTTTTATTGGGATTATACGCTTTTATCAAAAGTTCATTTCTCCGATGACACCACCAACTTGCCGCTTTTATCCGACTTGTTCTCATTACGGATTAGAGGCGTTTCAAAAACATGGTGCCCTCAAAGGCTTTTGGCTTACTTGTAAGCGTATATTAAAATGTCACCCTTTCCACCCGGGAGGATTTGATCCTGTCCCAGATAAAAAGGATGACAAAGTAAATTCTTAATTGTCGTAACCATTCACAACTAAATCTAATTTTCCTGTATCAGGATCTATAACAAGACCGTGAACAGGTACTTCTTCTGGAAGTAATGGATGGTTGCGAAGTATCGATACGCTATGTTCTACACTTTCTTCTACACTAGAGAACCCTTGTAGGAATCTTTCTAAATCGATTCCAGAATAACGGAGTGTATCTAATTTCTCATTTGTTATACCCCGCTCTTTCATCTTCTCAATTGTACTGCTTGCTTGAATTTTTGCCATACCGCAATCGTGGTGACCAACTACACAAACTTCATCAGCACCAAGTTCATATACAGCAACTAAAATACTACGCATAATACTTCCGAATGGATGTGAGATAACAGCTCCTGCTACTTTAATAATTTTCACATCACCGTTACGCATATTCATTGCTTTTGGTAATAATTCAACAAGACGAGTATCCATACAAGAGATAATTACCATTTTTTTATTCGGGAATTTTCCCGTTTCATACTCTTCGTATCTTTTCTCTTCAACAAATTTTTCATTGTATTGTAAAATCTCTTCTAATGACTTCATAGTAAAAAACCCTCTTTTCTCTCATTTACATTACTTATATAGTGTACCAAAATATGAAAAACTCAAAAAGGATATCGCTTTATAGTAAAAATAAGATATTTTCAGATAATCGACATAATTCTTTCAAAATATACACACAGCTTTGTAACAAGTCTCACATACTTTAAACGTATTTTCACTATAAACTGATTGTAGATAATGTAAAAAAGGAGTGAATATTTATTATGTCCGACGTTCTGTTACTGAGTCGTTTTCAATTTGCAATTACTATTTTTTATCACTTTTTATTTGTACCTTTGACAATCGGACTTGTCATTTTAGTAGCATGTATGGAAACTCAATACGCCCGCACATTGAATCCAACATACCGTAAAATGGCAAATTTCTGGGGTAAATTATTTACAATTAACTTCGTAATGGGGATTATAACTGGGATTACGATGGAATTCCAATTTGGAACGAACTGGTCTGAGTACTCCAAATATATGGGAGATATTTTCGGATCACCTCTCGCAATCGAAGCACTCGTTGCCTTCTTCTTAGAATCTACTTTCATGGGAATATGGTTATTCGGTAAAGACAAAATTTCACCAAAGTTCCGTGCCTTCTGTATGTGGATGGTTGCACTTGGAACAAACATTTCCGCACTTTGGATTATTACAGCAAACGGATTTATGCAAAACCCTGTTGGCTACGTAGTACGTAATGGCCGCGCTGAATTAAATGATTTCTGGGCACTCGTTACAAATCCATATGCTTGGAATATGTTCTTCCATACTGTCATTGGTTGTTATATCGTAGGTGCTTTCTTCGTTATGGCAATTAGTGCCTATCACTTATTACGTAAAAATGAAGTGGAATTCTTCAAAAAATCATTTAAGTTTGGTTTAATGTTAGGCTTATTCGCCGCAACAATTACACCGTTTATGGGACATCAATCTGGTGTATCAGCAGCTAAATATCAACCAGCAAAAGGAGCTGCGATGGAAGCAGTTTGGGAAACTGGAAAAGGACAAGGCTTCTCAATTGTTCAAATTCCTGATGTGAAAAATGAGAAAAACTTTGAATTCCTTACGATTCCAAAACTCGGAAGCTTCTTCTATACAAACTCATTTGATGGCGAAATTGTTGGTTTAAAAGATATTCCGAAAGATGAACGTCCAAATGTTAACCTCGTGTATTATAGCTTCCGCTTAATGGTTGCACTTGGTATGTTCTTTATGGCATTAACTTGGTATGGCTTCTATTTAAACCGAAAAGGAAAACTAGAAAACTCAAAACGTTATTTAAAAATTACAATATGGTCTGTCTTACTTCCTTATATCGCGATTAACGCAGGATGGATTGTCGCTGAAGTAGGTCGCCAACCTTGGACAGTATATAAACTAATGCGTACAGCAGAATCTGTATCACCTATATCTGTCCCGCAAATTTGGTTCTCATTAATTAGTTTAATTTTGTTCTACACTTTACTTTTAATCGCAGACGTATACTTAATGCTGAAGTTCGCGAAAAAAGGACCTGCAGCATTAGAAGAACCTGCTACTGAGGGAGGTGTGGCCCATGTCTCATGATATGCTTGCAATCATCTGGTTTGGTTTATGGGGCGTGATTTGGACAGTTTACTTCATTCTTGACGGGTATGCACTTGGTAACGGAATGATCTTTCCTTTCGTTACGAAAGATCGACAAGAACGAAATCAATTACAAGAAGCAATTGGCCCATTCTGGGGCGGTAATGAAGTATGGTTAATTACAGCTGGTGGCGCAACATTTGCTGCCTTCCCAGTCACATATGCAAATATGTTTAGTTATCTATATACACCGTTATTCTTAGTATTACTTGCACTGTTTGCTCGTGCCGCTGGACTGGAATTCATGCATAAAGATGATTCACCGATTTGGCAAAAAACTTGTAAATGGGCATTTGCAATTGGCAGTTTTTTAATTGCTTTCCTATTCGGTGTTACGTTCGCTAATCTTTATTACGGACTACAAATCGGAAAAAATGGCTATGAAGGAAATTTACTTAGCTTACTAAACCATTACGGTATTTTAGGAGGGTTGTTCTTCACTGCTATATTTGTCGTATCCGGTGCCCTTTGGGTCATGATTAAAACGACTGGTGAAGTATCCGACCGTGCTTATAAAATCGCAAGACCATTTTCAATGGCAGCAGCTATTATTTTAGCTATCTTCTATGTAGCAACTGCTAATCGAACAAACTTATTCCAAAACTTTACGGAATATCCGGTACTATTCATTCTTCCAGTACTTGCAATGCTAATGAGTGTACTCGCACTTATTATGGTGTACAAACATAAAATTGGCCTTGCCTTCACATTCGTTTGCCTAACAATCGCAATGTTTATGACAACTGGCTTTGCAGGTATGTTCCCAAGAATGTTACCATCTCGTATTAACGATGCATACAGTACAACGTTATACAACGCAGCCGGTAGTCAATTAAACTTAAAAATTATGTTCTTCGTTGCAATGGTCATGGTACCAATTGTTATTGGATATCAGCTTTGGAGCTACAGTATCTTTAAAAATAAAATTCATAAAGACTCTGCTAAAGGATATCACTAAAATAAAAAAGACACTTCGTTTGAAGTGTCTTTTTTTGTACGTATGATTTTCGATAAGATGTTATATTTCTAATCTAACAACTACACTATAGAAGAATCATTAACAGCTCACAGCTAGATTGTATCATAGGGCAACTTCATCATTTTATGCAATTTTACATACTGTACTATAAAGTAAACTGTATCCCCTGATCATTCGCATCATTATCCCATACATCAGCTGTACTAATCCCGCTAAACGTTTGTACTTTCATTCCTGTATTTGAAGATCCCGATCCATTATAAGCCTTCGTCTTTTCAATCGGCTGTACGTTATATTTGTCACCTACATTAATTGTTCCATTGCAGTTTTCAATAATAACACCTTCCACAACTGCCGGCATTTTGTCACCCACTTTCATTTCTTTACTTTTATTTTATGAAAATCGCCTAGAAAAATAGCATGTTTCAATAAGAAAAAGCACTCAAATTGAGTGCTTTTTCTTTAAGCATAAAGACAAGTTTGGAGACAGTTGACTTCTTCAAAATTTTATTAGGGGTAATATTTTGAAAAAGAAAGCCTTTCATATGTAGGTTAACACTACTGGAATATATAGTAAATTGATAATATTTATACGGAAGATTGCTAATGTTTAGTATAGATAGTTTACACTATGCTAACAGTGAAAACTATCTATACTAATAAAAAAAAAGGTGCCTTCAAAGAAGCCACCTTTCAAAAACAGACACTATAAAACAGAATTATTTATTGTTATACGATTGTTAGATACAAAAAGTAGAGGGAAATGTTTGTATGAAATTCTGCTTTATAAAGTCTGTCTACAACTTATATTGTAATCCTCTTCATTTGAAAAAAAATATAATATGCACAATTGCATACAAAAAGAAAAAGCACTCTACTGAGTGCCTTTTCAACCATTTTACTTTTAATATATCGCTTTGAATATATTGTAACATACGTATCTATATATTTTATTGAGAAAATTCAAAATCATTTTTTCTTTCATTTTTACTTATAAAATCATGTAATATAAAAGGTATGTCAAATTCTTATACAAATTGAGGTGTACTATATTTATGATGTATTTCGGAATTATTCCTCTTATACTATTTATTATTTTTCTTATTTCCTATTTAAAAGATCCGCGAAAAATAATAAACGGCTTTTTATTTAATGCCTTTATCTGTTCATTTCTATTATTTTGCGCTATAGCCTCATTTGAGTCTGGTAATAACGATTTACATTTTATCGTTATCATCCCCATGCTAGCACTACTTGTAATGATTCCTTTTGCTATAGTCGCTTTAATGTTTGGACTCTTTCTTAATGCAAAAATTTTAATGCAACGTGAAGGAAGACGCTTCACAAACTCTTTAACTTTAATTGCTGCTTTAGGGATTTTATTCTTTATAATGCTCCCTATCATAAATCCAGCAAATTTATTCTCAGAGCATTTTCAATTTATCTTTGCTGCTATCTCTCTTATAACTATGTATTTCTTTGTGCATTTATCTAACTTCTTAAGCGCATATTTTTTATACCAATTCAACAGACCAAGACGTAATCAAGATTTCATTATCGTTCTCGGTAGCGGCTTAATTAATGATAAAGTACCACCTTTACTTGCAAGCCGAATTAATAAAGCTATCGACTTTTATTGGAAACAAGCTGCTGTGAATACACCACCAACAATTATTTTCTCTGGCGGTCAAGGTCCAGATGAAGGACTTCCTGAGGCAGAAGCAATGCAAAATTACGCTGTTGAAAAAGGCATTCCGATTGAACATACAGTGCAAGAAAATCGCTCTGTAAACACATATCAAAACATGTTGTTCTCTAAAGAAATTATGGATTCTTTAAAGCCTGAAGGTAAATATAAAAGTATTTTTACCACAAATAATTTTCACCTTTTCCGCGCTGGTATATATGCAAGACAAGCTGGTCTTAACAGCCAAGGGATCGGATCAAAAACTGCATTTTATTATTGGCCTAACGCAATGATCCGTGAATATGTTGCGATTGTCGTAATGGGACGTAAGCGCCATATGAAAATATGTGGAACTATTTTAGGTTTCGCTTTATTCCTAACAGCCCTTAGTTTTATTGTTTCTTAATAGCTATTAAATAAAAGGTCCCCTGAATGCTTTATACAAGGGGGGCCTTTTTTATATCTTTCAGTTCATTAGATTTAAATAAGTAACATAACAGCATACAACACATTAATTATTCCAGAAACCAATCCAACAATAGCAAATGTTTTACTCGTACCTGTCACTTTTTTGTTTAAACCCAATATAGAAAATACGATAGCTACACTACCAATAAGCCCCCATAAGTTTATAAACCAAGATATTAATCCAGTGATGAAACCAACTAAAGAAAAAACTTCTATACTACTATTAGAACTGCTATTTGGAAAACTTCCCTCTACCGTTTTATAGCTAAGACTCTCCCCGCACTGTCCGCAAAATTTATTGCCTTCTTTCGTTTCATTTCCACATTTCGTACAGTATCCCACAGAATCCCCTCCCTAAGGTTAGTGCCCCAAATGTATATATCCATACTATTCATTCTACTTTTTCATATTAAAATTATGACCACTCTCTAATCTTCTACTGTTGTATTTTAAATAATAATATGGTCATAATATTCCCTGCATACATCCATTAAAGGAGAAATTTTTCAAATTAAATGTTAAAATAAAATTTAGGTGTGAATTATGTAACAAACAAGAAACTAGTTTGAAACGAGGAAATTACATGGAGAAAATTATCAAAAACAAGCCCAATAAGCTAAAAATTGCTTCGAAAGCTTTGATGATTATTATTGGGGCATTTATCACAGCGTACGGATTAGAAGCAGTATTAATTCCAAATAACGTATCAGACGGTGGTGTGACTGGTTTAAGTATCGTTAGTTCAAGATTATTTGGATTGCCATTAGGAGCTCTAATCGCGGTTATTAACATTCCTTTCGTTTGGTTAGGATATAAGCAGATCGGTAAAAGCTTTGCAATTTATTCTATTATCGGGATTGCTTCATTAGCAATAGGTACCGTTGTCATGCACGGAATACCAGCTATTATTGAAGGCGATACATTATTAGTTACAGTTGTTGGTGGTATTATCATCGGTTTTGGTATGGGACTAGCATTACGTAACGGTGGCGCATTAGATGGAATCGATATGCTAGCTGTATTGCTCTCTCGTAAGTTACCATTTGGAACGAGTGACCTTATTTTATTCTTAAACATGTTCGTATTTATTTTCGTATCAACAGTATTCGGTCTTCAAGGAGCTATCCTCTCGGCAATTGCTTACTTTATCGCTTCGAAAGTAATTCATATCGTTGAAGTTGGTTTAAGTGGTTCAAAAGCATTTAAAATTATCACAAAAGAGCCTGAATTAATGGTAGAAACAATTCGCGATCGTTTAGGCCGAAGTGCAACATATAACGAAGTATACGGTGGTTATTCAAGAGAGAAATTCAAAGAAATTTCTTGCGTAATTAATCGTTTAGAAGAAAGTAAAATGAAAGAACTTATTAATGAAATCGATCCACACGCCTTTATTACAGTTTATGACGTAGCAGAAGTAAAAGGCGGTAATTTCAAGAAACGCGATATTCATTAATCGTTATGAAAAAGAGGGTGTGCCAACAATTTGGCACACCCTCTTTTTATTATTAAGTTGCTATAGTTGTCAGTTTTTTTTCAGTAAGTAGATATATTTTTACTCGCCCCACCGACTCCCACGTTTAATCCACGCTACATACTTTTGAAAAGCCGTCACTTCATGTTGAAAACGCAGCGGGATATACAACAATAAAGTGCATGTACACAGTATCCATAGAATACCTACTACAAAATGAAATTTCATTGTCGTGCTAATAAACAAGCTGAGGAATAATACAAGGAACATAATTACACTAAATCTTTTATACGTAGTCATACTATCCCCTCCTTATACTTCAATTGTACCAGTTATAAGGAATTAATTTCCACAAAAAGACCAAAAAGCAACTTACACTTTTCGGTCTCTCTACTATCTTCTCTTCGTAATTTTCCCTGAACCACCGACCCTCGTTTTCGGAGGAGATGTATTTCTTGGCGGCGTTTTAATAGATGATTTCGGCTTCACATCTGATCCACTTGAACCACCTGGTGTTTTTGTAATTTTACCCTTGCTTCCAGTAGAAGGTGGGGGCGTCGTATTACTTCCTTTTTCAGTAATACTTCCCTTATCACCTACTGATGGTTTCGAATCTACATTATCGCCTCGCTTAATGATAGACCCTTTCCCTTCCTTCGTAATTGGAGGTGGGGTTTTCTTTTCTTCTTTCGTAGGTGGTCTCTCTGGAATAACTGGTTTATGATTTTGTCTGTCATTATATCCTCGATAATCACCATATGATGATTTTCGTGAACCGAATATATCGTTTAATATGCTACCCATAATATATCCTTGCAAGAAGGACGGTTGGTAGTTTTGACGGACAAATTCTTCATTACTTACTTCAATTAACGTATCAGATGGTTTCTCTTTATCCTTTTGAAGGTTATACATTTTATCCGAATAAACGAGAAACATTTGATTTTCGTCTTCTTTAGATGCTTGTTTCGGTTTCCTTTCGGCTATAAGTTCCTTCGCGACTTCAGGAACTGACCGATTGGCGGCCCTATACACGTAAGATTCTTGTTTACCTTCCTTTGCGACAGACTCAAGCGGATAACGGTCTTGAATCGACTTTGTCTGCCCGCCTTGACAACCTGATAAGGCATAACCAGCAACAACAAGTAATGTAACGATAGCAAGTATAGGGATCACAAACGATTTAATCATGGTAAACAATCGGTTTGACATGATTACGCCCCCTTACGTTGCTCTTATAATTTGTACATCAGCAGGAATGATTGCTTCTCCCTCATACATCATTGTACGACCATTTTGCCATTCAATACGCAATAATTTTCGATTATCTGATTGGAATTCCCAGACGTACTGTTCCTCTGAAGCTGAGAATGGTGTTTTCCCCATCACAACAACACGTCCGTTATATTGTTCTTCCATATGGTACTCTGTATCATCCATTTCAATTGTCGTCGGAATTTCCTCAATTGAATCTAAGCGACCATCAATTGGTGTATATAATTTGTAATACGTATTTTCACGATCTTCAATTTTTAAATAACGAATGTCTTTCCCGTCTTGCAGTGTTAAAACAATTTCCTTGCGAGAATGCATACTCGTTTTCCCAGTTAATTCGTACATGACTAATGAAACTTCAATCATATCACCAGGAGCTAACGTTAAAAGACTCTTTTCCAGCTTCGGTGGCTCTGGGCTTTTCATTATATTTTTAATTCGTTTAAATAAACTCATGATCTACCCCTCCTTTTCTCTTTATAAACAAGCACCTAAAATAAGTGCACCAACAATATGTAATGATCCGGCTAACATCGCATGTGCAACGCTACCTTCTTTCGTACCTTCTTCTAAATCAAGACCAGACATTTTCTTTAATACGAATTCGATAAACATTTCTACCACTAATAAAATAACGAAAGAAACTGCTGATGCAAGAAGTGCTTGCCATAAATCATTTGCTTTCGTTATCGATTGAGATAATATGTACCCTTGTGCAAATAATTTCATAATAAAACGAGTTGTTACAGCTGTATTTCCATTTTTGATTTCTTTTAAATCATTGTATTTTGTAAAAATCGAATCAACCCACATAATTGCAAATAAAAGTACTGCACTCGCTCCAGTCCATACAAGCATGGCAACTACATTCATCCATGTCATTGCAAAACCTCCTCAAAAATATAATAGAAAACCGACATGAATTTGTTTAGACATGTCGGTTCATTTGTCTCTATTCTATATTATTTCTCATACTGCTTCATAATACGAGCTAATTCATCGTCAACAGCAGAATTTTTGTTTAAGCTTGCGAATTCATCATCTAATGACTTTTCTTTCTTATAAACTTCACCGCTTGCTTCCGCTTCAGCCTCTAATTGAAGAGCTTTCTCCTCCATACGGCTTAAACCAGCTTTTGCTGAATTTGAATCAAATCCAGACATCGCCTGATTAATATTTTTTTGTGCTTTCGCTGCATTTACACGTGCTACAAGTGTTTCACGTTTATTTTTCAGCTCATTTAATTGCTTGCGCATTTCTTCTAGCTTAAGGCGCAGGTTATCAGCAGCAGCTTTATTTTGCTCATAGCTTGTTTTATACTCATTCATTTTTTGCTCTGCATTTTGTTTTTCTTCTAATGCACGACGCGCAAGATCTAAGTTATTAGCTTGAACAGCCATATGAGCTTGCTCTTCACGTTTTTTCACAAGTGCTTCTTGCTCTTCAAATAATATTTTGAATTTCTTCTCAAGTGCGATTTGAGCTGCTACACTTTTCTCAGCCTCTTGTACATCGGCTTGCATATCGCGTAAATATTGATCCGTCATCTTAACTGGATCTTCCGCTTTTTCAATTAACGAGTACACATTCGACATTGTTAAATCTCTTAATCGTTTAAATACAGACATCTAAATTCCTCCTATGATATACCTCATATTTCAAATTCACTACTTGGAAAACTGAAAAATCTCCCTTTACAGTAAAGAATATTCATTTTTACAGCCTATGTGTTTATTATAACAAAACTAATATGTCCTTACATGTTATTTCCAAAATACATCCATTATAATATGACATTCTATATACAATATTGCATTTCTAATATATTCTCATTATCCCTCTTTGAAATTAACTTACTTTTGTGCAATTTCACTAAATTACATAAGTGTAATGTTACTGTAAGCTAACTCGATAGTTGCATTCCGATATTTCTTATACACTAATACCAGAAGCAACAAACAAGCTTCTTCACATGTAAGCACTAATACAAAAATTGTATTTACTATAAAACATATAAAAGGAGAAATCATCATGAAAAAATTAGTAGGAATCGGATTAGCAGCAGCAATTTCATTTGGAGCATTATCAGGTTGTTCTTTATTAGGAGAGAAAGCGAACGGTTTTGTACTGTACGGCTCAGAAGAACAAGTTCAACAAATTACAGATAAAAACAAAAAAGAAGTGAAAGAAAAAGACTTCTATAAAATGAAAATGACAACATTAGATGGTAACAAAGTTCTTGTAATGGATAAGAAAACTGGTGAAGAACTAGTGAAAAAAGAGTTACTTAGCAAAGTTGATGAAAAAGACAACACGAAACCACTTGATAAATTACCAGCTGTAACAACAGAACAAGGTGTATTATTCGCAAAAGAGAAAGTAGAAAATGCTACACTTGATGGAGCGAAATTAAAATATGAAGGCAACACAATTATCGGAAGTGGCCGTGCATATACAGATATGTATGCAATTGTTGATGACGCAACTTACAGCAATGTAAAAGGTGATGAAAAATCTGTAGGTGTATTAAAATTTGATAAAGACCCGAGTAAAGAATTCCCTGGTTACAAAGGCGTAGAAGCTTCTCAACTTGTAAAAATTAAAAAGTAAAACAAAAAAGCTTTGCGAAATTCGCAAAGCTTTTTTCTATTTATTATGAGCAATTTGCTCCATATCCGGGCTACAAGTTTGCGACTGACATGACTTATTTAAAGAACATGCCGCGCATTTTCCTTTTTTACTTCTCTTTACAAAATTAACTAACGTATATGCTGCATAACCAAAAATGATAGCTCCAATTATAATATTGACCATCATCACAATACATCTCCTTCTAGAATCCGAGTAAGGATCCAACTTGGTATATAATGAGCGTTAATACATAAGCAACTACGAGTGGATAAACGACTGAAAAAATCGTCCATTTCGCTGATCCTGTTTCACGTTTAATAACAGCTACGGTCGCTAAACACGGAACATATAATAAAATAAAGAACATAAATGCATAAGCTGATAATGCTGTATAATGTGCTCCCATTACATTTCCAAGCACATCTTCTTTAACCGCATAAATAATTGCCATTGTAGAAACGACAACTTCTTTCGCTAAAAATCCTGTTAAAAGGGATGCCGCAGCTTGCCACGTTCCAAAGCCGAGCGGTGCAAATAATGGTGCGATAAATCCACCAATCATCGCTAAGTAGCTATCTCCCATATCAACGCCAAATCCTGATGGACCTGCATAGTTTAATAACCAAATAACAACCGAACCACCAAAGATGAATGTACCAGCTTTACGAACAAATCCCTTTCCTTTCTCCCACGTGCTCAGCCATAACGTTTTCGCTTGTGGCACACGATAAGGCGGTAGTTCAATTACGAAAATAGATTTTTCTGCTTTCAAAATCGTAAGAGACATAATTTTTGTAACGAGTAATGCCAGAACAATACCTGCGACATATAAAGAAAATACAACAGTCGCCTGACTATTAGGGAAGAATACGCCCGCAAATAATGCATATACAGGTAATCGTGCTGAACAAGACATAAACGGTGTTACTAAAATGGTAAGTAAACGTTCTTTCTCCTGTTCAATGGTTCTCGCTGCCATAATACCTGGAACGTTACATCCAAAACCAATAATCATCGGAATAAAAGCTTTACCGTTTAAGCCAAAGAACTCCATAATTCTATCCATAACAACTGCAATTCGCGCCATATATCCTGAGTCTTCTAATAATGAAATGAAAAAGAATAGTGCAAAGATTTGTGGTACGAATACTAATACAGCACCAACACCGGCAATAATACCTTCTGTAACGAGTGCTTGAATAAAATCAGAAGCTCCAATACTTGTAAGTCCAGCCGTCACCCAATCCGTAAGCTGACCACCAAAAAACTCATCTAACATATCCGATAAAGGTGTACCAATCCACGTAAACGTAACCTGAAAAATAAAAAACATAACTGCTAAAAAGATTGGAAGTCCTAAAATTTTATGTGTAATTAATCTATCAATTTTTTCTGAAAAAGGAATTTTCCCTTCTTTCTCATGCTTCATAACATTTGTTTTTAACTTTTCAATATACGCTTCACGAGTTTTGTAAATGTGCTCTTCTAACGTACAATCAAGTTTTCCTTCTAAGCGAGATCGAATGGCTATGAGTTCCTTATAAATTGGTAATGCTTTCATTTCTTTTTCTACTACTTCGTTATTGCTTAAAAATTGAAGTGCTAACCATCTCGGATGCTCATAATTCGCTGTCTCTAAAAGAGCAATTACTTCTCCAATTCCTTCATCCATTTGTACACCATATGAAATAAGGAATGGCTTTTTCTCCTTTTTGTCATTTTCTTTAAGAGTCGCAAGTAGTTCTTCACAACCTTTTCCACTTCTTGCAACGACAGGAACGACTGTTACACCTAATAGTTCTGATAATCGTTTTACATCAATGACAATTCCTCTTTGCTTCGCCACATCAACCATATTTAAACCAATTGAGACCGGCTTACCAAATTCAAGTAATTGCAACGTTAAATGCATATTTCTCTCAAACTGCGAAGAATCTACGATATTTAACATATGATTAAATTCTTCTGTTAATAGAAAGTTTGTTACAACACCTTCATCACGTGAAACTGGATTTAAATCATACACACCTGGTAAATCAATTAATGTTCCTTGTCTATCTTTTAATTTACCAACCTTTTTTTCTACTGTTACACCGCTCCAGTTTCCTACGTATTCATAAGAACCAGTAAGTGCATTAAATAATGATGTCTTCCCTGTATTCGGATTCCCTAGCAAAGCTACCTTATTCACGCTAATTCCACCTTTATCATTTTCGCGTCACAATGACGAATACTAATTAACTGTCCACGACACTCCAATGTACAAGGACCTTTGAACATCGCTTTCTGTTTCAAGCGAAGTTCGCTTCCTTCCGCAAGACCGAAAGCAGCTAGTCTACGCTTTAATAGCTGATCTAAAGACTGAATACTTTTTACTAACACTTTCTCTCCAATTTTAATATCTACTAAGCTCATAACCTTCCCCCTCAGAAGAGAATGATAATTATTTTCAAAAAAATTATACCACACCCAATTTCTCTTGTACTATACCCTTTTGCTTCATATTTATTAACATTTCGCTACAATTCTATTTCAATTATTGTCATACAGCATTTGTTTGCCATTCTCATCCATTTCGCTTACAATAAACAATAGCAAATAAAGAATCTCGTTATCACTGGGGGAGCCATGCCGCTGAGAGGGAACACTTCGTTCCGACCCTTCGAACCTGTTAGTTAATGCTAACGCAGGGATTGTGCAAACGTCCGAAATACATACCTCATTTTTATTTACGTATTTCGTATCCTCCTATGATATCTATTCTTTTTTGTACAACTTGGATTTAGGGGGAGACAACATGCGTAACACCAATTTACAAGCGATGATCGAATCTGCTATTCTTGCAGCCTTCGCCTTGGTCATCGACATTTTACCACTTTCAATAAAAATATCAGCAACAGGCGGTTCCATTTCATTTGCTATGATTCCTATTTTTATTATCGCATACCGCTGGGGCTTCAAAATGGCTTTCTTAGGAGGCTTAATTTGGGGATTATTACAAATTGTCGTAGGCAATGCCATTATCGTCACACCAATTCAAGTATTAATTGAATACTTTGTTGCTTTCGCATTCATTGGATTTGCTGGTTTATTCTATCGGCCAATTCAAAAGGCGCTTTTAGCGTCAAATGAAAATAGCGAAGAACAATCAAATTTAGGTAGCCGTAAAGACAAACCTTCATCAAAACCAAACCAAGGAAAGAAAGTAATTGGATACATTATCGTCGCTACTTTTATCGGTAGTCTAGCTCGTTACTTCTGTCACTTTATCGCTGGTATCATTTTCTGGGGACAATATGCACCAAAAGGCCAATCGGCTTTCCTATATTCTTTAATATTTAACGGTAGTACAATGATTGGTTCCTATATTCTATGTACCGTTTTACTTATATTTTTATTTATCACTTCACCACGCTTATTCAAAAGCATCAGTGCTTATCAAATGAATACACAAAAAAAGGGCGCTTAATGAGCGCTCTTTTTTCATATCGTAATATTAATTAAAAATACAATAAATACGCAAAAGAAAATAAATACCATTATACTTAGCCAATTGCTATGCACGGTTCATCGACTCCTTACATAACCTCATATTCTAAACAAATTATACTGATTAAAAATAAAGATTAGGTAAAGATAATATGAAAATAATTTAAAAAAACGTAGATCATATTTTCTACGCTTTTTTCGGTAAATAGAAATAAAATAACACACCATTTTCTGTATTTCCTGCCCCATATTCAGTATCATGTAGTTCTAAAATATTCTTTGAAATGGCAAGCCCAAGCCCCGTCCCACCTTGTGAACGCTGACGAGCTGTATCCACTCGATAAAAACGATCCCAAATTTTATCTAATTGTTCTTCTTCAATGTGAGTACCTTTATTTTCAATGCACACTTTTATACGATCCTTCTCATCTATTGTAGAAATAATAATATCTTCTTTATTTGGTGTATAACGTATGGCATTCGTAATGAAATTCACGATGACTTGTTCAATCCGACCTTGATTTGCAATCACTTCAAATGAACATATATTTTTATGAACACGAAGCTCTTTTTTCTCTATTTCCACAGATAGATGTTCACATATGTCTTCAATTACTGTATCAATATAAAACGAATCCTTTTTCATTTTATACGTACCAGATTCAAATTTAGCTAACTCAAGCATATCCAAAATTAACGTATCCATTTTGTCTACTTCTCTCTCCATCGCCTGAAAATAATAATCCTTTTTATGCTCAGCTACCCCGTCTTTTAAAATAAAAATACAGCTTTTCATAATACTTAGCGGTGTTTTTAGTTCATGTGAAACACCAGAAATGAATTCTTTCCGTGTATTTTCTAACTTTCTTTCCTTTTCAATATCGTGTTCAAGCTGTCCGATATGAGAATTTAATTTGTTAGAAAGTATATTAATATTTTTCGATAAATCACCAATTTCATCTTTTGAAGTAATCGGTATTTTTTCTGTAAAATCTAATTGTGCTATTTTCTTCGTCGTATCATTTATTTTTAATAACGGTTTGGCAATTTGTTTTGAATAATAAAACGAAGCTAAAAAAATAAGAACGACTACAAATGCAATGATGTATATGTAATAATCTTGCACCATTTGTACAGCTTCATCTACAGGCTGTAAAGAAGCCATAGCATAAATATATGTTACTGATCCGTCTTTTTCTTTTATTGGTTTAATTAATAATTTATATTTTATATCATTCTTTTCATAATCCATTGTTTGTGTTGTATATCGTATTTTATTGCTTTCTTTTAATAATAAATCGGTTTGAAAACCCTTAATATTATCTAAAAATATGCTATTTTTATAAATTGGATTCACAGGACCGTTTACATCTGGTAACTGTACTTTTGTAACACGTCCTCCTATGTAAACGCCTAATTCCTGAGCAGCTTCTTCCTGAACAGCTGGTTTCTTTTCCTTAGCAAGTTGCTCCCCAGCCGCTCTCTTTTTCTCCTCATCTAATTTTATTTTCTCCTGAAATGCTTTTTCTAACGGTTTATTAGATCCGCTTAAATTCTGCTTAGATAAAGAAAAAGAGAATGGAATAAAACTATCTTCTTTTCTCACTCCAGAAAAATAAATTTCTTGTCCTAAAAACTGCTCTGATAATTTATTATCAATTTCCTCTATATTGACGAGATTACCTAAGGGAATTTTGAATATTTGTTGTCCAAAGCTCTTTTGTTGCCTACGATCTATCGTTACTTCAAAATAAAAATCATCTGCGTGTTTTAAATTCCCGTTCTTATCTAATGTCGTAATCCACGTATTATTTTCTCTTAAAAAGTCTTGCTCAAGTTTCTGAATTCCTTCTACGTTTCCTGTGTAGTTTAAATAATTCTTCTCAAAGGAATTTAAATTTACTTTAATATCTTCCACTTTTCGATTCGCATAATATTGTTTAAAAAATATCGTTTGTCCAATAAATATCGTCGCTAAAATCAACATACATAATGCTGTTGTAAGAGTAAATAATTTTAGTACAATTCCTTTTCTCATATATTCCCCTCAAATTTATAACCAGTTCGTACTACAGTTGTAATGTACTTTGCTTTCTCTCCTAATTTATTTCTTAAATTACGAATATGACTATTAACCGTTCGATCATCGCCAGCAAATTCATATCCCCAAATTCTTGAAATGAGTTGTTCTCGCGTTAAAACGATTCCTTGATTTTTCATGAAATACGCTAATATTTCAAATTCTGTATGTGTTAAATTAATATCAGTTCGATTTACCGTAACAGTGCGCGACGGAAAATGAACGTGAATATCGTGGATTGATAATGTATCATCTTCATTCTCTAAAAGTTGCTTTGTCACTTTTCTGCTTTCTAACAACCTTTTCGCTCTTGCTAATAAAATTGGCGGACTATACGGCTTCGTCACATAATCATTTGCCCCAAGTTCAAAACCAAGTAACGTATCGTCTTCATCTACGCGCGCCGTCAGCATAATAATAGGCACCTCGGACGTCTTTCGAATTCTTCGGCAAACAGACCATCCATCGAGTTCTGGCAACATAATATCTAAAATAACTAAATCAACCTCTTCTTCTTCAAATACAACTAAAGCCTCTTTCCCGTCCCTCGCTTCAAACACTACATATTGCTCACTTAAAAAATAATCTTTTAATATTTCACGTAATATGTCTTCATCTTCAACAATTAAAATGTTTTTTGACATAACTTATATCCCCCTCCCGCTTTCAGAAACTATAATTTCACTTCGAATAACTTCCAGTTAACTTCGCCTCGATAATATATCTATCTGGTGCATCCCCTATATAATTAAATGGGTAACAAGTTGTCAGTGTTAATATCGGTTCTTCTTTTTTTATAATAACAGTACGATCATCCGCATGAGTAATCCATGTCTTTTGAATTTCATATGTGTACGTTTTATTATCATACTCTAAAACAAGGGTATCCTTTTCTTTCAACTCTCCTAAATCTGTAAATACAGTATCTCGATGTCCACTCAGTACAGTATGTCCTCCTCCAGATGGGGTTGTCGTTAAATCACTAACAAACATACCAACTCCTTTTTTCAAAATCGTATCATCCGCTCCCCAATATATAGAAAACTTCTTCTTTATTTTCGGTATGTTTAACATCGCTACCTTTTCTCCTTCTTTATGTTCTGTTTGAGAAGAAGGCACTTGAGAAGTTACAGGTGTTTCATGAGAAAGTTGAGTATCTTGTATATTTTGAAGGCTCTTTATTTCTTCTGCCGTTAATTGCCCGGCAGAGCTTTTTCCTTTATACCATTCCACAGCGTAATAGGATCCCATGAATAGCCCTATAGCCATCAATATGATACCGATATAATTGAGTAACTTCATTCTTCATTCCTCCATGCCAAAAATGGTAGGAGTAACCTACCATTTTTAATATATGAAATTATCCCATTCTTTATAGGAAAATATTTTATTTACGCTTTAACCTTATTACGACGATTCAAACCAAATAATGTACCTATCGCTACAAGACATGTACTTAATCCCATCATTGCTACATTATTTGATGCTGTATTTGGTAATTTTTCACCTTGTACAACTGGCTTTACTACTTCTTTTTTAGCTACTTCATTCTTTTGTTCGACTTTTATCGCTGCTTCTTTTTTTGCCATATCATTTTTTAACTGTTCTTGCGCTATTCTCTTTTTCTCTTCTTCACTCTTTTTCTCAGCTTTTATTGCTTCCTCTTTTTTAGCCATATCATTTTTTTCTTGTACTTGGGCCGCTTGTTTTTTCTCTACTTCATTTTTTTGCTGTTCCTTAATTGCTTCTTCTTTTTTAGCTTTATCTTGTTGCACTTGCGCTTCTTCTTCCTTTGTTACTGTTCCAGTATCCGCACTCGCTACTGAAGAATATCCTACTGTTAAAAGTGCCATTGCACAAATTGGTAATAGTCTCTTTTTCATTTTCATTCTCTCCTTATATTTTATTCACATCAACTCGCATCGGATGTATTACTAGAATAAGCAAGCGATATAAATATAAGATGCAGATGAAATATATTTCATTTAAAGATTTCATTGTAGAAAAAGAAAAAACATCGCAATATGTACGATGTTTTTTCGGGTGTGTGTCTCAATATTTACATGTTACTTTCGCGTGATTTGGAAGTAGAACGGGCCGGAGCGATAACTAATTGTCTCGGCTCAGTTTTCTTGAAGTGATTTTTGACGTTACACTTACGACGTTGAACAACCCACGCTTTAATAGGGTTTGTTAAAATAATCTTTTGCTCTTCGTTAGGGGCCTCTTCTTCAAACCTACAACTTTCGCTCCATTTATTCCATTTCATTGTAAATTTAGAAGAAGAATGATCATCTTCACGATCAAACAAGTGCAAAAAATCCATTTTTCCATCTAGCATTACGGTGTTACTAGTCGCTAAAAAAGAAAAGGTCGTCCAACGTTTCTCCATGCCCTCCTACTCCTTTTTCACATATAGAGTGCCTAAAACTTAAATTACCTAAAATATGCTTGCCTTTTACCTTACACCCATAGTTTATCCAAAATGCTATTATGCAACTATCGATTTGCCTTACAACTACCTTACATTTTTGTAAGAAACAAAAAAACCTTCACTCTATATAATGAAGGTTTCTTACTTTTTATCTATATGATCTCTCATATCATCAAGTCCAGCTTCTTTTAGCTGCGACATCATACCGTGCGAAATTGCTCCTAACACTAAAGTCATTCCAATTAATGAAATACGAATCGCAGGTACATCAATTACGTAAGCCAACAGGCCAAGAACAATTGTTAAAAGTAATGCTTTTATAAATGTTACACTTGTGTACTGTTTCTTCTTCATCATATTCACCCTTTATGGAAGCGTTTTCTTAATATACTTAGTATATCATATCATCAGATGATTTTGTCGTTATCTTTGTAAAAAATTACTATCTCCTTTGACTTTTTCTATTCTATCCTTTACAGTCGAAATGTTCGCAAGTTTTACACTGTAGGAGGATTACAATGAATATTGAAATAAAAGACACTTTAATTTCTGAAGAACAATTACAAGCAAAAGTTAAAGAATTAGCACTTCAAATCGAACGTGACTTTGAAGGAGAAGAAATCGTAGTTATCGCAGTATTAAAAGGTTCATTCGTATTTGCTGCTGATTTAATTCGTCACATCAAAAATGATGTAACAATTGACTTTATTTCTGCATCTAGCTACGGAAATCAAACAGAAACAACAGGAAAAGTGAAACTACTAAAAGATATCGACGTAAACATTACTGGGAAAAACGTAATTGTTGTAGAAGATATTATCGATTCTGGTTTAACACTTCATTTCCTAAAAGACCACTTCTTTATGCATAAACCAAAGGCACTCAAGTTCTGTACATTACTTGATAAGCCAGAACGCCGTAAAGTAGACTTAACAGCTGAGTATGTTGGCTTCCAAATTCCAGACGAATTCATCGTTGGATACGGTATCGACTGTGCTGAGAAATATCGTAACTTACCATTTATCGCTTCAGTTGTAACGGAATAATCGTATAACTTAAAAAATTGATAGTACATAAAATGTATATTGGCGATTTTTTAAATATATCGACTTACCGACAATAACTGACAATGTTAGCATCCAATTAATAGGGAGAAGCTGTTCTAAAATACATGGGAACAGCTCCTTTCTTGCCATTACAAACTACAGGGAGAGATGAAAAATGACAAAGACAAAATTTGAAAAAGTACTCCTTATCGTAAATCCGAAAGCTGGTCAAGGTGACTTACATACAAATTTAACGAAAATCGTACCACCTCTTGCCGCAGCTTTTCCTGATCTACATATCCTTCATACGAAAAAACAAGGTGATGCAACAAAATATTGCCAAGAGTTTGCTAGTAAAGTAGATTTAATTATCGTCTTTGGTGGTGATGGAACAGTATTTGAATGCACAAATGGCTTAGCACCTCTCGAAAATAGACCTACACTTGCAATCATTCCAGGCGGAACTTGCAACGACTTCTCTCGCACACTTGGTGTTCCGCAAAACATTGCAGAAGCGGCAAAACTTATTACAAAAGAACATATAAAACCAGTTGACGTTGCAAAAGCAAATGGACAACATTTCTTAAACTTCTGGGGCATTGGTCTCGTATCTGAAGTATCAAACAATATCGATGCAGAAGAAAAAGCAAAGCTTGGTAAAATCGGTTACTATTTAAGCACAATTCGAACTGTAAAAAATGCTGAAACATTCCCAGTAAAAATTACTTATGACGGACAAGTATATGAAGACGAAGCTGTCCTTGTCATGGTTGGAAATGGTGAATATCTTGGTGGTATTCCATCCTTTATTCCGAACGTTAAATGTGATGACGGAACACTTGATATTTTCGTAGTCAAATCAACAGGTATTCAAGCATTTAAAGATTACATCGGAAAGAAACTATTCGAGGATTCAAATGAAAATGACATCTTCCACGTAAAAGCGAAATCCATTCATATTGAAACGAAAGAAGAAAAAGAAGTAGATACAGATGGAGAAAGTTCGCTTCATACACCTTGTCACATTGAATTATTAACAGGACACTTTACGATGATTTATAATCCTGCGGTTGTGTAAAGAAAAAAACGAGTGCTAGCACTCGTTTTTTTCTCTTCTAATCTAGCTATGTCGTTGAATCATTTCTTGTATTTCTTTAACTCTCTCTAAAGTAATTCCATTTCTTTGTTCGATTGCTAAAGGATGCTCGGTTGGCTCTAATTCAACATACGGTGCCGTTCCAACTTCTCTTATATGTACATTTGTTTTTAAATTTAATGTTTCTGGATAAAATGGTATTTCTACAGATAACCAACCAAAATAAGGATCACTATTTTCTCGGCCTATCTCATCCCACTTTTCTAATACTTCATCATAACTTTCTTTACTAAGTGATACCCAAACAGTCCATATGAAATTTTCGTGGTAGTCAATGATAGGAATCTCTAAACATCCTCTAATAAAATAATGTTCATCATCCATTACACAAAGATCCGATGTTAAATGGAAGCGTCCCTCTCTTTCATAGGGCGCTACCTCGTAATAATAATATGGCGCTTCACTTCCGTAGCATAGAGGTAGTGCAAAACGATGCATTTGTACTTTTTCTCCGGATTTTCTTCTTCTTTTCATTTGTTATTCTTTCTCCTATCCTTTTCAGTCACAATCAAACTCTACCCAATTTCTCCAATGCGTATTAGCATTTTCATTCACAATAACACTTGGATCTTTCTTCTCTATTGCAGAGGCTACTGATTGGAAGAATTCATTTTCACTTACTTTTTCGTCTTCAACATGTTTCCATTCTTCCGTTTCATACGCTACTTCCCAGTCGCCTTCTAAACCGAACTCTTCTAAAATTTCTCCTTTATCCCACCACAATAATTTTTGAGCTTCCTCATTAGTAGCAAGCATACGCATGAAGTATGTTGGATAATGCTCTGTCGTTTGTACTTCTATTCCATTATTTATATAATCTTCTTCTGTAAATTCATATTCAAAATGATGCTCGCGAATTTTTAAACTGCCGTTATAAATATTCGGTATAAATTCACCTTCATCATCAAACAACTCATAATCGCCATTATTTAATTGTAAAATGCAATCATCACCCATTGAATGAGTAATTCTATCGCCATATACTTGAATATCATTACATACACCTAATGAACCTACACCCACAATTTGAAACACCATTAGCCAATCCTTAGCATCTTTAAAGAAAAGAGAGAATTTCACTTGTGAAATATCCATATATTCATTATCAAAGGCAGGAAATTTATAGTTACTTTGCTTTTTATCTAATAGTTTTAAAATATCTTTTTGCATATGTATCATCTTCACCCCGATATAAACAAAAATATTTTTTTAATTTCACTAGAGTATAACATAACCATACTTACCTGTGACATTCTAATAAAACTACTAAAAAATAGAAGAATGGCTTGTTTGCATACTCTAGTTCTTTTTATGTACAATGAAGGAAAGAAGTACCTTCATATAAGGGAGAGGACAAACTTTGTTCAACCAACAATTAGTTAATTTACGCATTGATTTTGCATTTAAACAATTGTTTGGTACGAATGGTAGCGAAGATATTCTAATTGCATTTTTAAATGCTATGTTACAAGAGTCTTTAGAGTCGCCCATTGCTTCTCTACAACTAGAAGATCCACATTTACACAGGGAATATGAAGAGGATAAGTTATCTATTTTAGACATTTCAGCAACATTAGACACAGGAACAAAAGTCAATGTAGAAATACAACTCAATAATAATCACGATATGGTTAAACGCAGTTTATATTATTGGGGAAGACTATACACATCTCAACTACAAAAAGGGATGCCCTACAGTGCACTTCACAAAACCATCACCATAAACTTACTAAACTTCGTAATGTTTTCGGAACACCCAGCCTTCTATACAACAAGCATATTATGGAATACACAACAACAAAAACTCCTGAGTGACGACATTGAAATCCACATTATAGAAATTCCAAAGTTAACTGAACAATGGCATGAAGAAAAAGTAAATCCGTGGAAAGATCCATTTGTTCGTTGGCTTTTATTGCTTTCGGCAAATGAGGATGAGCACTTAACTAAACTATTGGAGGATATTGCTATGAACGAAGATCCTATTTTACAAAAAGCGATAAATAAATGGGAACGTATGAGTCAAGATTCTTCTTTCCGGCAAGCCTATGACGCAAGGGAGAAAGTTTTAATGGATGAAGCAGCAAAATTCGCCCATGCAGAGACAGAAGGAATAAAAAGAGGAATGGAACAAGGAATTAAAAAAGGGCTTGAAAAAGGCATTGAAAAAGGCATTGAACAAGGTCGAAAAGAAGGAGTTCAACAGGGGAAAATTCAAATGATTAAAAATATGTATGATCTTGGTATACCACTTGAAACGATTGCTAAGGCAAGTAAATTAAGTTTGCATGAGATTGAGCATATTTTAGGACATAAATAGTCATAAAAAAAGAGCTTGAATAGTTTCAAGCTCTTTTTTTATCAACTCTCCTCAATATCATCCAATTGAGTCTTATAACACTCATCACACTCTGGCCTCGTAGGAAGAATCCCTCTTTCATCAGGTAATAAAACCCTCAAAACTTCTCGATCCATCTCTGCGAAAGACTTCATAATAATGGGATATCTTTCTCTAAAAAGGTTAACATCCATACAGTTTTTCCTTTATCGTTCATCAGCAGCACTTTATGGTTTAACTTCCAAGCCACTTCACTAACATGATCAAACATCTTTATTAATACGCCTTAATCAATTTCAAGCCAACCCATTCCCATAGAAAGAAATAACAACAGTCCGATTACAAAAAAGAGACCCCCAGTTAAAAAATAGAACGGCACTCCATGCAATGGATCACTAAATAACTCTATCAAATTTCCAGCTACTACTTTCCATTTCTCTTTCTTTGAATTTTTTTCTTTTAATTCTTTTATAAATCGATAATTACTTATACTAATCAAAATAATTCCTATTAATAGGCATCCTACTATGATTAAAATCTCCAAATATAACACTCCATGTGTACATTTATATTTATTTTCGTTTACATACTATTGTTATTCATAATCCATTTTAGCTAATAAACAAACGAAAGAGAACTAGGTGGATTAATGTTTACTTAAAAATAAAAAGGAGCTGAATTTCCTCTTCTAATTTTCGTATCACATTTTGGACAATATACATATCGTTCCTCTACCTTTTGTCGTTCTATCATGTGTAAGGATACTATTTTCATACTGCACATAATTCCAATTAAGATAAGGCTAAAAATGAGTAGCACAACGCTCTTCCTTCCTTAACTACTTACCTATATTTTACCATTAAATAAAGATAATTTTATACTTATAATCCTATCTTGTCCTTCATACTGGAAGAAACTTTCTTTACTTCTATTTACTCATCAGTGTGATTCTTTTTTGTCTATATAAATAAAGAATACCTGTAACTATAAAAACAATCACGCCAAAATACACGCCATATTCTATCGCGATCGCTACAATACTTTCAATATGTTGTCCAAATAAAGCACCGAGCACAAAATAAACGAGTGTCCAAACAAATCCTGTCGTATAAGAATACAATGCATACGTCTTAAATGACATGTTATTCATTCCAACTAAATACGGCACGATATGTCTTACAACTGGTATGAAATAGCTTGTCACTAACGCGTACTGTCCGTATTTATCAACCATTTCTTGTGATTTTATCAAATACTTCGCTTTTTTCTTTTTCATTAATTTATGGAGTATCTTCGTGCCAAATACCTTCCCTAATATATATCCTAAAGAAAGCCCTGATACAACACCTAAATATGTTAATACAAATGAAGGAACAACACTTAATATACCTACTGAAGATACGAAACCACCACTCATAACAATCATTTCATCTGGAATTGGCATACCGATAATACCTAACCATAAACAGAAAAATAATGCCCAATAACCGTATTGCTCGATATAGGATAATAATTCATGTAATTCCATTATGCATACGCTCTCCTTAGTTCTTTTTTGCAACTAAAGACGTAGGCTGGCGGGAAATTGAGCCATACTTTTTCTAGTGTAATTTCAGGGAAGAAGTGCTGTATAAATCCTTTTTTCACAAGTGAATATTGAAATGTAATGAACTCACCATTCTCATGTATCGCTTCCATCGCATTATTTAAAATGCGCTTTGAAACTTCTTCTGGTAAAGAGGTAAAAGGTAATCCCGATAAAACGTAATCCACGCATTCTATATTGAGCTCCTCCATATACTTCTTTATATTTTCAGCTGAACCGTGTACAACAATGACATTCTGCTCATCTTTAAACTTTTTTTTTAATTCTTTGAAAAATACTTCATTAATTTCAATAAGAAGAAATATTGTTTCCTTCTTTTTTCTCTTCATAATCTCTTTCGTAAAAACCCCTGTGCCAGGCCCTAACTCTACAATACATTTCGCTTTATTAAAATCAATTACATCGACCATTTTCTTTGCTAATATTTTTGAACTTGGCGCAATTGCACCAGTATGTTTTGGATGCTTTATAAATTCATGTAAAAATGTAATGAGCTGCATGTAAACCTCTCCTCATTCGTTCGATAGTTTTTAACTTGTGTCTAAGTATAACTATCGTTTCTTAATAAAAATTGAGGAAGTTTCTTAAGATTTTATGAAGAATAAAAAAACAGCTATCGCGTGTAGCGATAGCTGCCCCTTATTACTTCGCACTCACGATCTTATAATAAGAACGAACTGTTAAGAAGTAATATCCAATATAGATGACACCGTATACTCCAATACTAATGAGAAGCGGAATCATAATTTCAAATGGTAATATATTTGATAAACCTTTTAGTGCAAATAAACTGTGTAAAATACCGATTACTAACGGAATAGCGAAGATAAAGCTTACTTGTTTTGCGATAGCTTTCTTCATTTCTTGCTTCGTTACACCAACTTTATGAAGGACAATGTAACGATCACGGTCAGCACTTGCTTCTGTTAATTGTTTAAAGTAAATGATTGAGCCTGTTGCTAATAGGAATACTAATCCTAAGAATAACCCAATAAACATCATTAAGCCTGTCGTTTCAAGCCCCATTTGGAACCCTGTATAGAAATCGTTAAATGGTTTTAAAACTTCTGATTCTCCAGCTGGCATAATGCTTGCTAATTTTGCTGTTAACTCTTTACTATTTCGCTCACCTTTTACATCAATATTTTTTACAGTACGCGTTTCGTTTACTTGTTTCACTTGCTCATATGTTTTATCAGGAACGATTACAAATAGTTCATTTAAATTTGTAAGGCTTCTATTATTTACACCTTTAATTTTTAATTCTTTTGACTCATTTCCAACAGGGAATACAGCTGTATTTCCTGTATAAAGAGGACCAAAATCAAGTTTCTCAATATATAAGCTATCATATACGAAAGCTTCATTCGCACTTAAATTTACAGGTTCTACATCTAAATGTTTCACATGTTTATTAAAGCTTGATTGAGAAATAAGCTGGTACTGATTCGTAACATTATAGTGTGTGTTCAGAACTTGATCAGCTCTTTCACCTTTAAATGTTCCTTTCACAGGAATCATTTCAACTTCTGATTCATATGTGACTGGGTGATTATTCTTCTCTCCAGCAAGTATTTCATTTACTTTTTTATCTAATGCTGCATCTTTTTTCTCATAGGAATAACTATACGGCGCAGCAACTTTTGATTGCGTAAATGTGTTGTAATACATCGTAACTGACGTACCAACCGCTGTTAATGTAACTGCACTTAAAATAGCGATTGTCGCCAATGATTTCGCATTTCCTTTAATACGATATAGTAACTGCGATGTCGTTACCATATTCATACCATTATAAAATGCTGACTTATTATTTCTTGCACGTTTCAATACAAATACTGTGAAGAACATGAACAGTAAATAAGTCCCTGCTACTGTCGCTAATAAAATATATAATGCAACGACCATAAAGTCTGCATACATAACTGCTTTCATGTACATTAGCGCTAAAAAATAACCTGAACCGATTAAGAAAACTGAAATTAATGCCATGATGACAGATCCTTTTGGCATTGCTTCTCCTTCACGTTCTGCACGGAAAAGTTCAATTAACTTAAAGCGATAAATTAAACGATATCCTTGAAGTGATGTATATAAAATAATCACAAAGAAAATAATTGCTGTATCAATAATGGCAGCCATCGGTACTTCGAAATGAACGTTTAAATTTAATCCCATCATATTTACTAATAACTCAAGGAATAATTTCGAAAGGACACTACCGATCGCAATCCCGATTACTAATGACATTAATCCCATTAACATATTTTCATAAAAGAGCATTTTACCAATTTGTCTTTTACGAATACCTAATAACGAATATAAGCCAACTTCTTTTTTACGTTTACGTGTAAAGAATCCGTTCGAATATATAATGAACACTGCTACGAAAATGATAAGCATCACACTTGAAACTTGGAATGCTCCGCTAATTTTTTTTGAAGCTTCTGCTGCTTTTTCCATTTGTGAATTATATTGCAGTGCTTTAAATGTAAAATAAATAACGATACTAAAAATCATAGATGCGAAATATACAAAGTAGTCTTTAAAGTTCCGCTGTATGTTGCGGAGGGCAATGCTAGATAAGGTCATCAGCCATACCTCCAGAAATAGAAGACATTACGTCAACGACTTTTTGGAAGAACTGTTTACGCGTTGATTCACCACGGTGCAATTCTTTATATAGTTCACCATCTTTAATGAAAATAACTCGTTTACAATAACTTGCTGCAAATGCATCATGCGTTACCATTAAAATTGTTGAGTTATCATATTCATTTAATGACTTCATACTTTCAAGTAAATCTGTTGCAGATTTAGAATCAAGCGCTCCAGTTGGCTCGTCTCCGAAAATCATACTTGGATTCGTAACGATTGCACGTGATGCTGCGCAGCGCTGCTTCTGTCCACCTGACACTTGATATGGGAACTGACTTAAAATATGATCAATACCAAATTTCTTTGAGATTTCAAGAACGCGGCGATCAATCTCACTCGCTTTCACCTTTGATAGCGCAAGTGGTAAAGCAATATTCTCTTTCACTGTTAACGTATCTAATAAGTTATAATCTTGGAAAATGAAACCTAAATGATCGCGGCGGAATAATGCTAACTTATCATCATTCATTTTCACAATATCTTTTCCATCAATTAAAATTTCACCGTTCGTCGCATTATCAATTGTAGAAAGAACATTTAGTAAAGTCGTCTTACCAGAACCAGAAGGTCCCATAATTCCAACGAACTCACCTTCTTTTACTTGTAAGTTAATACCTTTTAACGCTGCAAATTTATTACCACCCGTGTCATATACTTTTTCAATATTTTTTGCTTCTAATACTGTTTTCATCTCGACATCCCTCATTTCTTCTATTCTCTATTTTCAACTATATACACTCTCTACTCTTGCCACTATCGATGTTTCTTACACAAACATGACAGTTATGTAAGGCACATAAGTAAAGAAATCAAAAAGTTATCATAATGAATTAAAGTACTTTGTTACTATAACATTGGGATATCATACCATCCATTCATTCTCCTTACAGGAACATTACAATTTTGTAAGGTGAAAAAGTTACCTACAAAGTTGTGCACGAAATGTCGGATGGGGCCATTTCGTTCCTGCTATTCTATGTACAGAGGAGGTCATAATATGGATTCACTTAAAAATATGAATGCTGCAATGCGCTATATTGAAGATAAACTTACGAATGAAATTGATTTTAAAGAAGTTGCAAAAATATCTTACTGCTCCGAATATCATTTCAAGAGAATGTTTTCTTTTTTAGCTGGCATATCACTATCAGAATATATTCGCTGTAGACGTCTTACTCTCGCTGCCTTTGAACTAAAAAACAACAATGTAAAAGTCATTGATATCGCTATAAAATATGGATATAACTCACCAGATTCATTCGCTCGTGCATTTCAAAACTTGCACGGTATAACACCTTCAGAGGCCCGAAATAGTAGCCATTCTTTGAAGGCTTATTCACCAATGACCTTCCAATTATCCATTCAAGGAGGAAATGAAATGAACTATCGAATTGAAGAAAAAGAGCCCTTTCGAATTATAGGTATTACAAAACGAGTACCAATCGTTTTTAACGGTGTAAATGAAGAAATTGCTTTTATGTGGAAAAGTTTAAACCCAGAGTCTATTCAAACATTAAAGTCCCTTTCAAACATTGAACCTACTGGAATTATTAGTGCTTCTACTAATTTTTCTGAAGGAAGAATGGAGGAAAAAGGAGAACTCGATCATTATATTGGAGTAGCCACAACAAAGGATTGTCCAGAGCAGTTTAAACAACTCGCAGTCGCAGCTTCAACATGGGCTATATTCGAAGCTGTCGGCCCATTTCCTGATGCACTACAAAATGTATGGGGACGTATTTATTCTGAATGGTTCCCTTCTTCGAACTATGAACTAGCGGAAGGACCGGAGATATTGTGGAATGAACAGAAAGATATATCTTCTCCAAACTTTAAAAGTGAAATTTGGATACCGGTTTTGAAGAAGTGATAAAAAAACAAAGCTGCTCTTCCCTAAAAGGAAAAGCAGCTTTATTTACATTTTCAACTCTTCTTTATAAATACTATATGACTTTATTGTTGATACGATAATACATATTAATATGATTCCAATTCCCATAAAAATATTAAATGGATCTGGAAGCAAAGCCCCAGCATATATACAAAGTGAACCTATTACAAATACCCTCGAAGCAAATCGGTGTGTTTTTCTCCAAACTACAGGATTTTCTAATGTCCAGTCCATTCGAATGCCAACTAACCCGTTCGGCTTCGTTTGTTGCATGTAATTACCTAGTACAAGAAACAATGTTCCAAGTCCAAAATTAAATGCAATTGAGCCCGATGCAATATAATTAGACGCTGCTAATAGTGCAAATATGTTACATCCAAATCCGATAAAGAGAATGGCATAATTAATCGCTGAAAGAACTTTGGATTGCTGTGTAGACTTATCTTTTATGAATCCAAAAACTAGCCATATCATATAGAGCACTACCATACTACCTATCGAGAATGAACTTGCTTCTATTTTAGAAAAATATCCATCTACTACTCCCGCTGCATTATAATGACGTGGAATTTGTTCTGGTAAATGTGGCCATACAATATACCATCCAATTGCAATGCCAATAATTAAACTCCATGGTAATACGTGTCTTTTCATCCTCTCTCCCCCATAATTTTTTATTAGGCCCCTATTTCTTTTTTATAAGCAACATAAGAATATACCATCGTACCAACAACCAGTGCGACTACAACACTTAATAAGCAAATCATTTTCCACATTCCCGGAAGAAACGCGGAAAATATGATTACAATACCGCCAATCATCATAATCTTTGCCCCTAACCTATGTGTTTTTCTCCATACTTCTTCACTGCTTAACGTCCACGGTGTTTTTATACCTATAAAGAAATTTGGTTTACATTGCTGCATATAATTGCCGAGTATTACAAAAAGGACACCGACCATTATGTTCACAACAATTCCAATTGGAATGTTATATCCTAAAGCATTTGCTAGTGTCATCATATTAATAGTAAATAAGAAAAATAAAATTGCTCCATTAATCCTTCCAAGTGCTTTAGGAAATTTTTTATAGTTCTCGTACCTTGGATCTATCTTAGGCAATACAGTTACTAATACATATATAAAAACCATAATTGCTACATCAAAAATCAACATTCCCATTTTTGACATATGCCCATTTACTTCACCATCAATGTTCCAATGACTCGGAACCTCTCCCGGTAAATAAGGCCATGCAGCACACCATGCAATAATCGTTAAAGCAATTAATAATAACGGAAATATATGCTTCCTCATTTCCCCTCTTCCCCCTTATTCGTAAATGTAAACACCCAAGTTAATAAATCTTGAAAGACAGTTGTGTTTAAAGAGTACACAACAAATTGCCCTTTCTTTTCATCTTGAATAAGTTCAGCATTTTTAAGTGCGCTTAAGTGGTGTGAAATACTTGGTTTTGTCATATTGAAATGTTCAGCGATTTCACCAGCGGTTAAATCACCTTCTTTTAATAAGTCTAAAATTTTTCGCCTTGTTGGATCTGCTAATGCTTTGAATGCTTGATTCAATGTCTTTCTTCCTTTCGATAATTAGACATTTAGATATTTATCTAAATGTTAAACCGATTACCGTTATTTGTCAATTTCATCCAGCGCCCTTTTTACTTTTCTCACTTTTAACCTATACTGTTTACTAGCTTATCTTTCAACATAATGAAAAGACTTGAAACACATGATACACTATAGCTACAATTGTTTTTTTGAGGAGGAATATACATATGTATAAAATTTTAATCGTTGAAGACGATCCAAATATTTCATCATTACTGCAATCTCACATTCAAAAGTACGGTTATGAGGCTGTGGTAGCGGAGAATTTCGATGATATTATGGAATCGTTTAACGCTGTGAAACCACATCTTGTTTTACTTGATGTAAACTTACCGAAATTCGATGGTTTCTACTGGTGCCGTCAAATTCGTCATGAATCTACTTGTCCAATTATTTTCATTTCAGCTCGTGCTGGTGAGATGGAACAAATTATGGCAATTGAAAGCGGTGCGGATGATTACATTACAAAACCGTTCCACTACGATGTTGTAATGGCGAAAATTAAAGGACAATTACGTCGTATTTACGGTGATTATGCACCAAATATTTCTGAACGTATCGTTGAAGTAGAAGGTTTAAAACTATTCCCAGAACGTCCTGAAATTCACTTCGGATCTGAACAAGTTCTTTTAACGAAGAAAGAAGCTATTTTAGCTGAAATGTTATTATCTAAATTCCCTCGTACAGCGAGCCGTGAAGATTTATTAGCTGCGCTTTGGGATGACGAGAGCTTCGTTGAAGAAAATACATTAAACGTAAACATTACGCGTCTTCGTAAAAAGTTTAATGAGCTTGGCATTGAGAACTCTATTGAAACAGTACGTGGACTTGGATATCGCTTTAACGCAACTTGGAGTGAATAAGCATGAAGCTATTTTTACGTGATCATTTTGCATTTTTCCTACTGTACGTTTTAAACTTCGGTATCATTTTCGTTCTTTATGATGCAGTAGATGGATTTCAAAACAATAAATTTTACTTCGTCGTTTTAAGTTTATATTTATTTATTTGTTTCCTCGCTTACCGTTACGTTCGCAATCGTAGAATGTACCATAGATTAAGTGAGCAACCAGAAAAAATGGAAGATGCGTTTATTGAAAGAGCGACTGCTCCGATGCCTCACGGTGTCAATGAACTCGTGCGTACGCAGTACCGCCTCTTCCAAAAAGAACTACAATCGTATGAAGTAAAACAACAAGAACATCAACTATTCATTAACCATTGGGTACATCAAATGAAGACACCTGTTTCTGTTATGCAGCTTATGGTGCTAGAAATGGAAGACGAGCATTTAATTCCAAAGTTTAAAAAAGAATTAGAGCGTCTAAACCAAGGGCTTGATATGGCTTTATACATGGCTAGGTTAAATAACTTCCATGAAGATTTCCATGTCGAGACGATTTCATTAAAAGATACGGTAACAAAAAATATTAATGGATTAAAAGAACTATTCATTCGTAATGGTGTCTTCCCTGTTTTAGAAGTCCATTCTGATTTAAAAGTTGCTTCTGATGCGAAATGGCTAAAATTTATCATCTATCAATTAATGACAAACGCTGTTCGTTACTCCGGTGAGCGCGGAAAGAAAGTTTTCTTATCTGCTTACCGAAACGGAAAAGATATTATTTTAGAAGTTCGTGATGAAGGTGTTGGTATTCCACAAGAAGATATTCGAAGAGTATTTGAACCGTTTTACACTGGGAAAAACGGTCGCGCCTTCGGAGAATCTACTGGTATGGGACTTTATATTGTAAGTAAAATTTGTGATTATTTAGGTCACTCTGTCAAACTAGATTCTGAAGTTGGTAAAGGAACGACCATTAAAATCATCTTCCACAATGCTGCAAATAATCAAGCAGAACATACGGAGAAGGTGACCGAAGTATGATCGTAACATATGCAAGCAAAATGTATGAGAACTCACTCTCATACATTTTTTGCAATACAACTACTTCTATATCTTCTAGCCGGAGGTATAATCTATGACATTTTGGCAATTTGCATTTAAAAACGTCACGCGCAACTCGAGAGCTTATTTTGCTTACTTTGTAAGTAGTTCCTTTTCCATTGCTGTGTTCTTTTCGTTTGCTGTTTACTTATTCCATCCGAAATTACAAAACTTTGACATGACCTCTGAAATTTCAGCATTAATGATATTTTCAGAAGTAGTAATTGTATTTTTCTCTTTCTTCTTTTTACTATATTCCATTGGTACTTTTTTAAAAGTTAGAAAAAAACAATTTGGTATTTTGACCATTTTAGGAATATCGAGAAAACAATTACATCGTCTTATTTTTATGGAGAATATGTTAATCGGGATTTTATCTATCTTTTTCGGCATGCAGTTTGGAGTTGTTTTTTCTCAATTTTTCTTATTAGTAACAGCCAAACTTACGCATGTTCCAGGAATATATTTATACGGGCCTACTAACGCGTTTATTTTAACAACCATTGTTTTCCTTAGTCTTTTTATCATTGTATCTGCATTCACACCAATGCTTATTCGTACAAAAAAAGCAGTACACCTTTTAAAAACAAATGGTGGAAAACAAAAAGAAAGAAAACCATCCATACTTGTTTCATTATTTGGTGCGATTTGTTTATTTGGTGGTTATGCGTTAGCTGGAAATCCTAAATATTTCGTATCAGTAAGCCCACAAATCGGTGTTATATATATGGTTTCAAGTATTTTCGTTATCCCAACGCTTGTTACAATTGGAACATATTTCTTCTTTTCACAAATTAGTTTCTTACTTATTTATATTTTAAAGAAAAGAAGGAAGTTTTATATGAAACGGATTAATATGCTTTGGATTTCGGATTTAGCGAGCCGTATTCGAACGAATATTAATATGCTGTTTATTGTAGCGATGCTATCTACAATTGCTTTCACAATGATTACGTTCCTATATGGATTTGGGAAATTTATTAAGCTAGAGGTGAATAGAACTTCTCCTTTTCCAATTTCTTATTTTTCTTATGATGCGAACCCTTTTGTTACAGAGCATTTAAATTGGCTTGAGCAACAATTACAAAAAGAGCATTTCCCCTATCAAAAAATAAAAGCTGATATATATGAAACACCACTAAAAGAAGATAAAGATATAGCTATTTATAATGACGTATACGCAATTAAGCAAAGTGACTATAACAAACTTGCAGATTCTTTACGAATGAAACAACTATTTATGGATGATAACGAAGCATATGTGCTAACAGGGACATCTTATATCACCATATTCAACGAATTTGAGCAAAGCTACAAAAGAGATTACATTACACTCTCTAGTACAAATACGAAATTACGAGTGAAAGGCTATGAGCATGTGAATGCAATTCCATCTGGCTTTTCATATCAAACGATAGTTTTGCCTGATGTTATCGTAAATAACTTACCTAGCACCGTAAAGCATATATCAGCATACAATTACAAAATTCAAAACTGGGAACAGACATATGAAATTGCTGATAATTTTATAGAAAAAGTGCAAAAAGATCGAAATAAATCCCAGTATGAAGGACCTCTTATTCGTTCCTTTGAATCAGCAGGATCGTTATACAAAATAACATCAGGCAGTGCTGCATTTTTCCTAATTGGGACATTTTTAGGAGTTATTTTCTTCATTGGAGCTGGTAGCGTTCTTTACTTTAGAATGTATACGGATTTGACGAACGAACAAGAGAAATATATAACGATTTCTAAAATCGGTGTAACAGATACAGAGATGAAACGATCTGCAACCATTCAACTTAGTATTTTATTTTTCATTCCGTACATTATGGCATCCATTCATACAATGTTCGCAACAAAAATGCTACAAGATGTAATTGGTTTATCTCTGTTCAAAGAGGTTTCAGCCGTTCTTATTATTTTTGGATTCGTTGAAATCGTATTTTTCATATTCATTCGTTCACTTTATATGCAAAAATTATCACAATACACGAGTGGACAAAATATTTAAAACAAACTTGATGAAAAGAGTATTTCTTATGCTCTTCTCATCTTCACCCTATCAGGAGGTTCAGGTGAATGACATTTTGGCAGTTTGCATTTAAAAACGTGACGCGGAACGCCAGAGCTTATTTCGCCTATTTTGTAAGCAGTGCGTTCTCCATCGCAATCTTTTTCTCATTTGCAGTTTATTTATTTCATCCTAAATTGCATATGACAGACGTGAATTATTCTCTGAACATATTAATGACAATTTCAGAAGTTGTCATTGTGTTCTTTTCATTTTTCTTTTTACTGTATTCAATCGGGACCTTTTTAAAAGTACGAAAAAAACAGTTCGGGATTTTAACAGTACTTGGCATATCTCAAAAACAATTAAAGCGACTCATATTTATAGAAAATATGTTAATTGGTGCTCTTTCTATATTTTTTGGCATTCAACTTGGAGTTGTCTTTTCACAGTTCTTTTTATTAGTTACCGCCAAAATTACACACGTACCTGGTTTATATTTATATCCGCCTACAAGTGCTATCGTTTTAACTATCATCATCTTTCTTGGGCTCTTCATTCTCGTATCATCTTTTACACCGATGCTCATTCGTACGAGAAAAGCCGTACGTCTTTTAAAAGAAGGTACACAACAAAAAGAAAGAAAAGCATCCGTGCTCATCTCTCTATTTGGTGCGACGTGTTTAATATGTGGATATGCGTTAGCCGCAAATCCGTTGTATTTTATGTCGCTAGGTGACATCATTGGGCTTTTATATGCCGTCTCTAGTATATTTGTCATCCCATCGCTTATTGCAGCTGGAACATACTTTTTCTTTTCACAAATTAGTTTTTTACTTATTCGTATTTTAAAAACGCGAAGAACGTTTTATATGAAACGAATTAATATGCTTTGGATTTCGGATTTAGCAGCGCGCATTCGGACAAACATTAACATGCTCTTTATTGTAGCGATGCTATCAACACTCGCTTTTACAATGATTACATTCTTATACGGTTTTGGGAAATTTACAAAGTTTGATGCAATTAGACAGAACCCTTTCCCGTTTACGTATTTATCGCATACTGAAAATACATTAGCTGATGAACATTTAAACTGGTTAGAGCAGAAATTTAATGAAGAGCACTTTACTTATACAAAATTTAAAACAGATATATATGAGGTATCTTCAGCTGAAGATAACACGCAGCTCTATTACGCAATTAAACAAAGTGACTATAATGTACTTGCTAAAGCATTAAATTGGGAAAAACTCACGGTAAATAAGAATGAATCTTATATTCTTATGAAAGACTTAGATGATCAAGTTATTGGAACACTTCACAATGAAGAAAAGAAAAATACTCTTACACTTACTCAAAACAATTTACAACTACAAGTGAAAGAATATAAAAGTTATAGCCCATTCCCAAACAGCTTAATATACCAATTACTCATACTATCTGATGAAAATGTAGAATCCTTATCCACAGTTTCCAAACAAATGAGTGTATATAACTTCAAAGTTACAGATTGGGAAAAAGCACATAATATCGGTTCATCGTTTATAACAAAAATTGATAACGATAATGCAGCAATTCAAGCAGAGCATCCACCTTTCCATGCAAGTGAAGCGAGCGATTCCCTATATAAGACAAAACTAAATGTCGCTTCGTTCTTCTTAATTGGTACTTTCTTAGGTGTTATCTTCTTTATCGGTGCTGGTAGTGTTCTTTACTTCCGAATGTATACAGATTTAACAAATGAGCAAGAAAAATATATAACGATTACGAAAATTGGCTTAACTGAAACTGAAATGAAACGTTCAGCGACAATTCAGCTTGCGATTCTTTTCTTCGTGCCTTACATCATGGCGTCAATCCATACGATGTTTGCGACAAAGATGCTACAAGAAGTTTTACATCTCTCGTTCTTCGCTGAGATTACAGTCGTACTGTTGATTTTTGGAACAGTTGAAATTTTATTTTTCCTTTTAATTCGTTCCTTTTATATGCAAAAATTATCACAACATATTAAGTTTTAAAAGTAGAAAGGTGATTACTATGGAAGAAGTATTACACATAAAAAACGTCTCAAAAGTATATGAGGGAAAAGTCCCTCATACTGCTTTAAAAAATATAAATTTACACGTAGATAAAGGGGAATTCGTTGCCATTATGGGTCCATCTGGTAGCGGGAAATCTACATTTTTAAACGTTATTTCTACAATTGATTCTCCTACTTCTGGTGACGTCGTTATTAACGGAAAAAAACCACACACATTTCGTAGAGAGAAGTTAGCTATTTTCCGCCGCCAAGAGTTAGGATTTGTTTTCCAAAACTTTAACCTACTAGATACACTAACAATCGGTGAAAATATCGTACTACCTTTAACATTAGATAATGTTCCATTAAAAGAAATGGATGAAAAGCTTGATAACATTTCAAAAAAGCTTGGAATTGATCATATTTTGGACAAACGTATTTTTGAAGTTTCTGGAGGACAAGCACAGCGTACTGCAGTAGCACGTGCTGTTATTCATCACCCTTCTCTCTTACTAGCCGATGAACCGACAGGGAACCTGGATTCAAAAGCCGCTATTGATGTAATGGAGTTATTTACGAAATTAAACAAAGAAGAAGATGCAACGATTTTAATGGTTACGCACGATCCGTTTGCAGCAAGTTATTGTAACCGTGTTATTTTCATTAAAGATGGAGAGCTTTACAATGAACTGCACCGCGGATTATATCACGAGAAGTTTTATCAAGAAATATTAGATGTTCTAGCCTTATTAGGAGGAAGACGTGGATGACGTTTTGGCAATTCGCATTTAAAAATGTCTCACGTAATTCAAAAGCATATTTCGCCTACTTTGTAAGTAGTGCGTTTTCTATCATGGTTTTCTTTTCATTTACTGTATACGCGTATCATCCACGCTTACAGAGTGTACAAAGCTTTCAAGAACGTGATCCTCTAATGAATTTAGCTAGTACAGCACAGCTTGTGATTGTTATGTTCTCGTTCTTCTTTCTCTTATATTCAATTGGAACATTTTTAAATGTACGGAAGCAGCAATTCGGGATACTCACTATTCTTGGTATCTCACAGAGACAATTAAAAAGATTGTTATTTACCGAAAACATGATAATTGGGATATTATCCATCTTTATCGGCATTCAAGGTGGACTTGTATTTTCTAACTTTTTCTTATTAGTCACTTCGAAATTAACAAACGCGAAAGGTCTCTATTTATATTGGCCAACAGAAGCGATTATCGTTACAACCGTAACGTTTATCATTTTATTTTTAATCGTTTCTACATTTACACCAATGTTTATTCGTACTCGAAAAACAACGAAGCTTATTAAGGGTGTTAACAAAGAGAAGAGCGAAAAAAAACCATCTATACTCATTTCACTATTTGCTTTAACTTGTTTAGGACTATGTTATTATATTGCCGGTTATCCGCAAGGCTACATAACGGAAAAAAATGCACAAAATGGATCTGTATTCTTAATTATGCTATCTATTTTACCGCTTGTAGTGATTGGGACGTATTTATTTTTTTCACAAACATTTCTTCTCTTTATCTATATTTTAAAGAAACGAAGAAAGTTTTACTTAAAACAAATAAATATGTTATGGATTTCAGATTTAGTTTCTCGTACACGCAGTAATATTAATGTACTCTTTATTGTTTCTATGCTATCTGCACTTGCATTTACAATTATTATCGGGTTATTTGCTGCAAACAATAATACGAAAGCACCCATACTAGAACGATATCCAATACCATTCACCTATACATCAGAAGGTGTTAATGCATTTGAACAAAAGCATATTACTACGATTGAAACTGAACTTACAAATGCTAATTTTCAATATGACAAATATAAGTTTACCGTTTTAAAAGATACAGCTTCAAAAGAGTCAATTGCCATTATGAAAATGAGTGATTATAACGCAATAGCACAGCAATTAAACAGACCAGAAATCACTCTCGATTCTTCACAAGTTTATAATATTTCTCGCTATTCACCAGCGTTATTAAATCTCGTGTCTAACCCATTTGCGAAGCAGAACACAATTACACTTGGCTCTAATAAAAAGGAATTTCAAATTAAAGGTTTTATTAATAGAGGAATTGAGCCTCCCTTTGCATTACCTCACTTAATTGTGATGCAAGATGAAGTAATTGAAAATATGATTCCTCATATTGAAACAATTACAGTCTATAACTACTTCGTGGAAAATTGGGAAAATGCAATTGTCCCAACAAAAAATATATTAAAAAGCTTAGATCATGATGCAGAAATTTTGTATGAAGCACATAAAAATGAAGAAAATTTCATTAAACCATTTTATATTTATACAGCTACGGATGAACTCGTTCATAGTAAAGGAAATGCAGTCGCTCAATTCTTTATTTGGGCATTTCTCGGCTTTATTTTCTTTATCGGAGCAGCTAGTGTTTTATATTTCCGTATGTATAATGACTTAACAACTGAAAGACAAAAGTATATTACGATTACAAAGCTTGGCCTAACTGAATCAGAAATGTTTCGCTCTGCAACGATTCAATTAGGAATTTTATTTTTCGTTCCTTACATCGTTGCTGGTGTTCACACATTATTTGCGGTTAAGTTTTTACAAAGCATGTTTTCTTTCTCCTTACTAAAAGAGACATGTATCGTACTCACCTTTTTCGGGGTTATCGAGATCATTTTCTTCTTCTTAATCCGTTCTCTGTACATTAATAAATTATCACAGCATATAAAAATATGAATAAAATAGCCTTGTGCAATATGCACAAGGCTATTTTCAATAGTTTTTAATAATTAGCAGCAATATCCACCGTAGCCGCCTGCGTAACCGCCGTAACCACCATAGCCACAACCGCCGCCTCCGCCGAAGCAGCTAGCACCGATGATAATTAATAAAATAAACAATACGATTAGAAGCGCAAAACCGCCTCCGCAACCATGTCTGCGGTTACAATCATCATGTCTGTGTTCACACTTTTCGCTCATTACCCTATTCCTCCTTTAGTATCATTCATAACAAGTTCACCTTGCTCTAAATGAGGGGATTCCATTTATATTATGTTTTCAGGGCGAATAGGAAGCTTGGCTTACCTAAAAACGGGCTTGTTTTAGGAATTGGGCTTAATCAAAAAAAAAGATACCTATTCAGGTATCCTTTAAAGAAACATATTCAACAAAAGAGCAAAACCAAATGCAATAAATGATAACAATGTTTCCAGCACCGTCCACGTTTTAAATGTTTCCTTCACCGTCAAACCTAAATACTCTTTTACAAGCCAGAACCCTGCATCATTTACGTGAGAAAACATTAATGAACCTGCACCGGTTGCAATAACGAGAAGCTCTAAATTCACACCAGACATGTGCTGAATAACTGGTGAAACAATCCCTGCTGCTGTCGTTAATGCTACTGTAGCTGAACCTGTTGCAATTCGAATTAAACCAGCTACCATGAAAGCTAATACGATTGGTGATAACGAAATATGTTCTGCCATTTGTGCAATAGCTGTTCCAACGCCGCTTTCAATTAATATTTGTTTAAATCCACCGCCTGCACCAATTATTAAAATAATAGAACCGACAGGCAATAAACTTTCATCTGTTAATTTTTTAATCATCTTTTTATTAATACCTTGTTTGATACCAAGTAAATAAAATGCTGCGAAACATGAAATAAGTAAGGCGATTACTGGACTTCCTATAAATACGGAAAATTCAGTCATTTTTTTCGGTAATGAAATATATGGTGCAACTACTGATAAAATCATCAATACAACTGGTAATAAAATAATAAAGAATGAAACTTTACGACTTGGCAAATCAGTTGATACTGTCGTAACTCGAACAAGCTCCGGTTCATTTTCAGGTATAACCCTCTTATGTACCCACTTTGCAAATATTGGGCCTGCTATAATAGCCGTCGGTAACGCGATAATTAATGAATATAAAAGTACCTTTCCTAAGTTCGCGTTATAAATACCGATTGCAGTCATGGCACCTGGATGCGGAGGTACTAGCCCATGTACGATAGATAATCCCGCAATAACAGGTAAAGCAATTAATAATATGTTTTGCTTCGTTGTTTTTCGAATTGAAATTACAAGTGGTAATAAAATAACAATCCCTACTTCAAAAAAGACGGGAATCCCTATAACAAAACCTGCAAATAACATAGCCCAAGGTAATTTTTTTACGCCGAAAAATCGAATAAAGAAATCTGCAACTTGCATGCCTGCTCCTGAATCAGACATCATTTTCCCGAGTATAGTTCCAAGTGCCAAAATACCAACTAAATGACCTAGTACACTACCAACACCAGTTTCATAGGCAGCCACTATTTTCGTTAAGTTCAGTCCAGACATAATAGCTAAAAACAAACTCGCAACTGTTAAACTAATAAATGCATGCCATTTCCACCATGATACCCCTAAAATAACAATTGTGATCGCAAGTAACGTGACGATTAATAAGTATATATCCATCTCTCATTCTCCTTACTTTTATCCCGATTGGTGTGGGCTAATAATTAGTGGGTGATGCCCTCCTCCACTAATTAAAGTTTTACTTTATAAAAAAAGAGGGAACATCCCCTCTTTTTTATACGTCATAATTCACTACATAATGCTGTATTTCTGTATTGTAGTAGCCTTCGCTATATTCAATTACTTCGCCAACTTCATCATAAGAATAGCGCATACGTTTTAATAACGCTGTTCCCTCTTTTTCACCTAGCGCTTCTGCAACGAAATTAGGTGCAAGCCCAACCGCGAATTCATCTCTGAAGTTTTCTAAATGTATACCTCGGTCCTCAACTAAATCGTAAAGCGATTGTAAATCAAAGTCCGATAAATCTGTACTCGCCATTCGAGCTGAGAAATAGTGCGTATAATGAATATACGGCGTATCATTTAACATATATAGGCGCTCGATACGAAAACTCTCTTTACCGAATAATCGAAACGGCACTGTTCCTTCCTCATTATGAACGATTTCTGCTTTTAATAATTTCTTTTGTACTTTATATCCTTCTTCCACTAACACTTCTGTAAATTTCTTACCCTTTGACAGTTTTGTCGCAGAAGTATTACGAATCACTTTCGTTCCTTTGCCGCTCTTCTTTTCCAAATATCCTTCTTGAGCGAGTTCTTTAATCGCATTACGCACTGTAATCTTACTAACTTTGAACTCTTCTTCTAATTGCGGTTCTGAAGGAATATTCGTATGAATCGCATATACGCCATGCAATATTCGATCACGAATAATATTTTTTATTTGTAAATATAATGGTCCTTTTTTCCTCGTTACGTTCACTGTTACACCCACTACCTTTCTACATCACCTACTGATGCCGTCATCGCCCGAAGTATATCTTTCTCTGATGACATTGGCGTATCACCGACGATTGTATGTGCTAGCATTCCAGCTGCTGACGCAAATGAAACAGCTTTCTCTGGTGCAAACTCTTTTATCTCGCCATGAATAATTCCGCTCGTATAAGCATCTCCAGCACCTATTCTATCATATACAGAAAACGTAAGTGTTTTTGCAAAAGTTAACGAACCATCTTTACATATAAACCCGCGAAGCGAATGTGTATTATCACTGTTAATAGAGCGATGAGTACCAGCGATTGTAGCGATATGATACGTTTCAGCTACCTTTGGAATAAGATCCAGCAGCTGCGCTTCTCGCTCCGTCTCTTCTGTTTTCATTCCAAGAACGAACATCGCATCTTTTTCGTTCATCATAACGATATCAGCAAGCCCCAGCATTTCTTCATAATGCGGTTTTGCCTGTTCATATCCGTCTTCTCCCCAAAGTGAGGGACGATAATTACAATCAAAAACGACGGTTCCTCCGTTTTCTTTAACTGCTCTCGCTAAAGATTTCATATGATGACGCACCGTATCATTCATCGCAAGTGTAATACCGCAAAAATGAACGATATCAATTTCCTTTGCGATTTCTTCAAATTGATACATTTCTTCACATGCCGTATTGAAGCTACTTTCTAATCGATTCGAATATGTAACGCGGCTTGCACGTGCACCGAATCCATTTTCTAAAAAATACATACCTACATATTTACCGCCTCTTGAAACAAGAGAAGTTTGAATCCCTAACTTTTGAATGTAAGATACAGCTGCATCTCCAACCGAATTTTCCGGTAAAGTTGAAATAAGAAGCCCTTCATGCCCTAAGTGAGAAAGTGCCGCTACAACGTTCACACCTGTACCTGAAAATGAGTAATTTAACGTGTTAGCTTGCGACAACAATTCATATCCAGGTACTTGCAGGCGCATCATTACTTCGCCGAACGCTGCAATTTTCTTACGCATATTGATCAACTAGCTTTTTCACGACTGCTAATAATTCACGAACATCTTCTACTTTCGTATTACCAGTTTCTTTATCAATAATAGAAGAGTATACGTGCGGGATAACTTGCTCTACATTTGCCTCAAGCGCAATACGTACAATTGTTTCAAAGTTTTCTTTATCAATTCCACCTGTTGGCTCTAATGCGAATCCTTCTTCTGCACAAGCTTTCGCAACTGCGCGATATTCTTCTTCGTGAGCTAGCCCTTTCATCGGGAAGTATTTCAATGAATTTCCGCCCATATCACGTACAAGTGCGATCGCTGTTTTAATTGGAACGATTGCTTTTTCTTCTCCAGCCGCACTAATTGGGCCAGTAGAAATATTTACGTAACCTACTTTTCCTGTTGGTGATACTAAACTATTAATCCAGCTATCTTTTTCGCCGAGATTTGCACGCGTTGCTCCAACTGAAGGGAACACTTGGTTAATATGGCTACCAGGATAATGCTTCGCAATTTCAGCTACAACTGCTGCTTGGCGATTATCTCCTGCGCCTAGTCCGATTGATACAGCGTCATCAATTTCTTTTCCGTATGCTTTCATAGCTGTAACAGCTTCTTCTACTGTTGGATAGTCTTTTGATAACACTCCCACTACTACATAACCTTCTGCTGCTTCAAAAATATCTTTTGCATTTTCTATATTGTTTGCTAATACATTTAATGCTACGCGGCCTTTATAAAAACGTTTTTGAATGTTTGTCATTTTAGTTTCCCCCTACGATTTCTCTCAATTTTTCTTCAATCACATGTATGTCATCACCTTGAAGTGGACGTGGATCAATATCAAAGAATCTTTGTCTTACTCCGTAATCACGTGTATAAATGGCGATTTCCCCTTCGCGTAATGCAGTCACAACATCTCTTGCTGATTTGTTTAACTCTTTCTCGTTAATATGAATACGAGCTCTAAAGATTGCTCTTCCAGCTTCATCTTGAACGATCGTTACATTTACACCATTTAATTCTTTTAGCGGCATAAGTACTTGTAGCAATTCTTTTTCTTGCTCGCTCTTATCTTCTTTTACTCCGTACTCATCAAGCGCTTGAAGTAAGCCAAAAGTTGTCTCTTTCCCGACTTTCATACTTCTTCCGATGCAATGTAATTGCACTTTCAGCCATTCGATATATTTTCGTTTACCGCCAACAATACCAGAAGTAGGTCCTTCAATTGCCTTTGAACCACTATAAATGGCAAGGTCTGAATACTTCACATATTTTTGAATGTCTTCTTCAGCTGCCGCATCAACGATAAGTGGTACGTTATTTCGCTGCGCTACTTCCCATGCTTCTTCAACAGAAATCATATTTTTTTGCACTGCATGATGTGATTTCACATAAAGAATTGCTGCTGTATTTTCGCCAATCGCATCTTCAATATGTTCTGCTTTCCCTTCATTTGCGTAGCCAACTTCAACGAGTTTTCCTCCACCTAAGTAAATCATCGTTTCAACAGGAGCACCGTATTGAACGTTATGACCTTTTAACATAATCACTTCGTTTTTCGCGATTACTTCTTGATGAAGTCTTTCACTTTTACGGCGATGTCCTTCTGTAACGATACCAGCGATAGAAAGCGCAATTCCGCTCGATGCTGAATTCACAACGACCGCTGCCTCTGAATCTAGAATTCTCGCAATATGGTCTCCTGCTTTATCTACTAAATCAGCAATTTCCACATAATTTTGTCCACCATGTTTCATCGCATCCATTACTGTATCTGTAGGAGCAGATACACCTAAAATACTCATTCTACCGCTCGCATTAATCACTCTTTTTAATCCGTACTTAGCATTCAATGAATGACCCATTAATTACAACCCCTTTCGTATCAATTCTTTTTTCAGCAATGCGCTGATCCCCTTCTGAATCAATTAACGTAACCTTCTCATCTTTAACCGTAAATAAAGTTAAGTTTGCAATATCCCCTTCTTGAATACGGCCAAGCTCTGGTTTCTTAAGCCACTCTGCCGCATTTTTCGTAACCGCATCAATCACTTCTTCTAGTGGATAACCTAAGTAAAGGAATTTCGAAAGAACGTGAGCCATACTATACACTGGACCATGTATACGATTCCTCCGGTAAATATCCGTACTAATTGTATTAAAGGCAATATCGTGACGCTTCGCCGCTTCTGCTACTTTAAAAGAAAAGCTAGCATTACCGTGACCAACATCTAAATGCACGCCGCGATTCACCGCATCTAACAACACAGGTAGCGGTTTCCCTTCTTCATCAAATAAATTATTTTCTTTCCCGTTTAAATAATGTGTAATCACATCATCTTTTTCTAAAAGAGGTACAACTTCCTCTATACGGGGAGGCGCTGAACCGATATGTACCATAATCGGTAATAATGTTTCTTGAGATAAAGCGCGCGCTACATGCAGCGGTTCAATTCCACTATCACAAACGACACTTTTACTCATTCTCGCCTTTAACCCAACGATTACATCTTTATACTTTTCTACTGCTTCTATCGCTTTCTCTTTATCTATCCATTCCATATTGGATAATTCATCAATTCGTTTCAAACCGATGCGAGAAATATTTAAAAAGGCAAATAAATTTGTCTTTGCCTGCTCTCTACTTTTTACTAAATCTGCAATGCGATCAGCACCGCAACTACCCGCATCAACAATTGTCGTTACCCCTTGCTTAACGCCAATTTCATCTACCTCATCGCCATACGGATCAAACTCTGGAAAAGCGTGAACGTGCAAATCAATCCAGCCACTCGATACGTAAGTACCAGAGTAATCAAGAACCTTTCCACCCTCGCCAGCACCAGCTTTCGTCACCTGTGCGATTTTGTTATTTTCAATTACAATGTCAATCTCTTCCCCGTTCACACGTTTCACATTACGTAGTACGAATCGTTCTGTCATTGTATTTCCACCCTTTTCTATAAGAAGCCATAAGAATACGCTTACATTTAAGTTTCATTTTTTATATCTCTTTCACACGTTTAGCGTAACATAAAAAAACGGAGAAGTAAATATAACGTTATAATGTTTAAAAGTAAATAAAAAGATGCTCCTCCAAAATGCTAATAGTATAGGAAATTATATCAACGATTTTTTGAATATATCTATCATAACTTACAATATATCAACGATTTTTCAATTATATCTATCATAACTTATAATATATTAACGATTCGACAAAGAATATCGATTTACCGACAAAAAACGTCACTTCCTTTCTTATATAAGAAAAGGCTGTCCCAAATGGCACAGCCTTTTTCTCTATTCCTGAACCGTCACAATAACCCCATCCATATTGTTCCCGGAAATTTCATACTGCTTGTTTGCTGGAACGTTCACTTTCGTATTCTCAGAAACTTTATAATAAGAAACAGTATATTTCTTACCTTCTACTTCAGTTGAAACCTCTTTTTCCTCTTTTAAAAACTCTAAATATTCCTCTAGTGTAAAATTCTTTTTTTGCATAATTGCGCTATGAGGTAGGCCGACATAACGGATATGCCATGGCTCATATTGAATTCCAGTAATGTTACTTTTATTTTTCGGATAACGTAATACAAAGCCATGCTTCCATACGTTCTCTTCAATCCATTTTCCTTCAGGCGCTTTCTCCATTTTCTTTTGAGTAGACCCAATGTCCAGTGATAATCCTAAATTATGTTCACTGTATCCTGCTGGAAGTGCATAATCAGATCCCATTTTTTCATATAGCTGTTTTTGCTCTTGGAAATCTCTATAACCACTACTAATCAAAAAATGGTTAACACTTTCTTTTCCAGCCGCATCGACAACGTTCAAAAACTTTTTCACAACATCCTTTGATAAACGAAGATTTCTATCAAATATTACATAACCTCTTACTAATTCACTATTATGATTTACATTTATAATATCAGACCTAATACTATCTTTTTTTACTGGATAATCCCTGTTAACTAATAATAAATCGCCCTTATAAATTTGTTCCTTCGTAATCTCTTTCCCCTCGGTGTTTGCCGCCTTTACTAGCTCATCTTTCCCGACAATTTTAACATCGATTTCCTTTTGAAATAACGGTGATATATAAACGCCTACACATACTGTGAATGCTATAAAAAAAGAAATAAATACCCACTTTTTCATTTCTAGTTCCTCCTTAACGTAACTTACGTATAGAATAGAAAAAACTATTAAAATAAAAAGTGGGGTAAAGTTTAAATTTTTATTAAATTGTTACATTCTCGTCTTTTGGCAATCGTACTTCAAATAGCGTTCTAACTACATTGCTCTCAGCAGAAATCGTACCATTATGCTGCTCGACAATATTTTTCGCAATGAATAGTCCTAGGCCAGTCCCGCCACGGTTCTCAGTTCTCGCTTTATCACCTGTATAAAACATATCAAAAAGATACGGTAAATCTTCTTCTGGAATGCTATCTCCATAATTCATAATTTGTACGACAACTTTTCCATTATCAACATATCCATTCATATCAACAAATTGCCCATCATACCCGTAACGAACGGCATTTGTTAACAAGTTTTCAAATACTCTAGCTAACAATTTTCCATCACCGTGCATCGGTAAATGAGGAGCCACGTTCAATCTAGCTTCTAAATGATGTTTTTCTAATAACGGATACAATTCCTCCTCTAACTGTATAAGCAACTCACTTATATCGATCGGCTTTTTATCCAGCTTTAGCATGCCATAATTCATACGTGTAATTTCAAATAGCTCATCAATTAAACTTTCCAGTCTTTGCGATTTTGTATATGCAATTGTGGAGAAATGTTTAATTTGTTCTTTTGTTAAATTTTCATCTTTAAGAATTAAATCTAAATATCCTAACACGGATGTTAACGGTGTTCTTAAATCATGAGCTAAATTCACAACGAGCTGATCTTTACTACTTTCAGCAAAATCTCCTCTTTCAACAGCTTCTTTTAACTTTTCACTTGCAACATTTATTTCACGCGCGATATTTCCAAACTCATCATTTGATGAAACTTGAACTTTATTCGTAAAGTTACCGTTCGCAAGATGATGAATCCCATTAGAAATTTCATCAAAGTATTTTAAATACGGTTTTGTCAAAAAGAAGAAAAAGATAATAGATAACGGAATAAAGAAAATTAAAAAGAAGTTAATGTCTCCAAATTCCCTTACCATTGACCTAAATTGTGCTAAAGGCTCTTCGTAGCGAACCATCGTTTTATAATACAACTGCAATCCTTTATAAATTATATAAGTTACAGTTGCTGCAAGCACCATACTTAACGCAAATAAGGCAATCATTTTAAATCGAAAGCTTTTCATCATATTAGCCATTGAAAGTATAACCTACTCCCCACACTGTTTTTATTAATTTATCCTTTCTTTTATCTTCTCCAAGTTTCTTCCGCAAAGTACGAATATGTACCATTACTGTATTTCCACCTTCATAATAATCATCTGCCCATACGTGCTGAAAAATATTTTCGACATTGTATACTTTCTTCGGATGACTCGCTAATAAATATAAAATATCGAACTCTTTCGGCGTTAATTCAATTTGTTCACCATACACATCAACCGTCCTGCGCTCAGGATTAATTACGACTCCGCCTATTTCTAAAGCAGATTTACTCTCCACTACTTTCGGGTGATTTAACGTAAAAAACCTACGCAGTTGTGCATTTACACGTGCAACTAATTCTATTGGTGTGAAAGGCTTCGTCATATAATCATCCGCACCTAGTACAAGACCTGTCACCTTATCAAAGTCCGAAGTTTTCGCGCTTAAAAAAATAATCGGCATATGATGTTTCGCGCGAATTTGACGCGTCACCTCATAACCATCCATTTTCGGCATCATAATATCTAAAACTACCAAGTCGATTGGCTTCGTTTCAATAATATGAACTGCCTCTTCCCCATCCGCTGCTTTCACAACATGGTACCCTTCTTTTTCTAAATGTATCTCAATTAAATCAGCAATTTCCGCCTCATCATCAGCGATTAAAATTGAAATGCGTTTCATTTTACTCCCCCTTTTTCATTCCATTTTTATACGCTCGATTGTAAACTAGTCTATCCAATTTGTACAATACGAAAAGGCTACTCGTTAAAGTAACCTTGGTAAATAAAATTATATCAGCGATTTTCCAATTATATTGACTTACCGACAATGAACGACAAAATCCTCTCGCTATTTGCGGGCATCCTAATGAAACTTCCATTTACCGCTCAAAAACAATCCGCTGCTTCGTAATTTCTTCCAATCTTTCGCGGTCAACTTTATACTCAGCTTCAACACTTTGCGGTACAATCACTTTCCCGCCCTCAAGCGTCACTTCCGGTGAAATAATATCCCTCTGCCAATGTCTACTAGAAGCGGATATATCACCAGGAATCGTAAAGTTCGGCAATGAAGCAAGAGCAACATTTTGCGCTCGTGAAATCCCCATTTCTACCATACCGCCGCACCAAACGGGTATGTTATGCTCCATGCAATAATTATGAATTTGAACCGACTCTGTTAATCCGCCCACTCGCCCTGGCTTAATGTTAACGATGCGGCAACTACCAAGCGTAATCGCAACGCGTGCGTCTTCTAAACCATGAATACTTTCATCTAAACAAATCGGCGTTTCAATTTTCTTTTGCAACTCCGCGTGATCAAGAAAATCGTAATCCGCTAACGGTTGTTCAATCATCATTAATTGGAATTCATCTAGTCGTTTCAGCCTCTCTGCATCCGCTAATGTATATGCTGAATTTGCATCAGCCATTAGCGGGATATGCGGAAACTCTTTTCGAATTTCTTTTAATAACTCATAATCATGCTCTGGCTTTATTTTCACTTTAAAACGCTCGTATCCTTCTTCCGCGTACTTCTCGATTTGTTTTAACATAACTGGAATCGTATTAAGGCCAATTACAACGCCGACTTCAATTTCATGACTAGTTCCGCCAAGTACTGTCGCTAGCGATTTCTTTTGACGCTTCGCATATAAATCCCAAACAGCCCCCTCTATTCCGGCTTTTGCCATTCGGTTTCTTTTTATATGTTGAAATAGACCCGGTACCTCATTCGGATGAGAAATTTCAGCCTTTAATAAATCAGGTATTAAAAAGTCTTGCAGTACATGCAGCGCTGTCTTCACCGTTTCTTCCGTATACCACGGTTCAGAGAATGCAACGACTTCCCCAAATCCGATGTACCCGTCCGTATCCTCTAATTCAATAACGATACTCTCACGCTTTTCGTAAGTCCCGTAGCTTGCAGCAAACGGGATTACGAGTGGCATTTCCGTTATATACAGTGTCGCTTTTTTTATTTCCACCTACATCTCCTCCACTAATTGTCTTAACTCTCGTCTTAACAATTTTTTCGAAGCGTTACGTGGTAATTCCTCTAAGAAACATGCTTTCTTCGGCACTTTATATTTCGCTAACTTCTCCTCGCAAAAATGAAGAATTTCTTCTTCTGTTACCGCCCCGCTTTTCACAACAAAAGCAGCTGGTACTTGTCCCCATTTATCGTCAGCCATGCCGACAACACCAGCTTCCGCTACTGCCGGATGAGAAAGCAACACTTCTTCAATTTGAGCTGGATATATATTCTCTCCGCCAGAAATAATTAAATCACTGCGACGATCTAATACGTATAAAAACCCTTCTTCGTCTAAATAACCGAGGTCGCCAGTATGAAGCCACCCGTTTTGAATAGTCTCTCGCGTCGCATCTTCACGGTTAAAGTAACCGCCTGTTACGTTCGGTCCTTTTACTACAATCTCACCTTCCGCAAATGGTGGCACTACTACGCCATCTTTTTCAATACGAAGTTGGCACTGAAATAGTGGTTTTCCAGCTGATCCTACTTTCGTTAACATGTAATCTGCGGATAACGTACAAATTTGCGAAGATGTTTCTGTCATACCGTACGTTTGATATACAGGAATTCCTTTTTCTACACATGCTTCTAATAGTGGTTTTGGCGCTGGTCCTCCGCCAAGTAACATGCATCGCAAAGAAGATGGATATGTCTCTGCCCCAAGTCGCTCTAATAAATCAGTTAACATTTTAGAAACGACAGAAATAATTGTTACTCCTCTTTTTTGAAGTGCTTTATGAATAAAATCAGCATCATATTTCGGAACAAGTAAAATACGCATGCCGTACATAATGTTTTTCATTAAAAGAGATAGCCCGCCAACATGGAACATCGGCATGCAGGCTAACCAACAATCATCATCACGAAGTCCTAAATTAAGCGACGAACCGACTGCGCTTGCCCAATGATTGCCGTACGTTAAAATAACGCCTTTCGGTTTGCCTGTCGTCCCAGACGTATAAATAATTGTCATCGCTTCTTCTAAAGAAAACTCTTCTTGTATAGAGGCTTCCTCTTTTGGTCCATTCATCACTTCGGCGAATGAATAAACAGGAACATCTTTAGCATCAAAATCTTGATCCGTTACTAAACAAACAACTTCAGCATCATCCATTTGCCAAAGTAGCTCTTCTCTTGAAAGACGCGTATTTAAAAGCACAGCTACTGCACCTACATAAGATAGGGCGTGAATAACTGTAATCATCTCCATACCATTTTTCATCAGAACAGCCACCTTTTGCCCTCGCTCCACTCCAACATACGTGAGGTGTTCACAAACAGATACTACTTTTTCATGTAGCTCCATAAAAGTAACTTTCTCTTCCTCTATTTCAATTGCAGTGCGATCTGGTGTTAAAAATGCACGTTGCATTAACCAATTTGGCATCGTCTCCATCATTCATTCTCCTTTCATGAAAGAAAGAGACTTGATATCATATCAAGTCTCTTAGTTGTTTTGTTTCCGGTTTGACCTTTTGGTCTTATCCAGCTGCGCCTCCTAGCCCCTTCCGTCTAAGAACCTTCCGCACGAGAAAGTAAAAAACACTTTCTGTGCGAAAGAACCTTAGCCAACGGGGCTAAACAGTCGGCTCCGCTTTTAAAACATCCAGCTACAGCAGCTAGAATGTTCGGTGGCTTCACTTCTTCCTACGAGGCAAAAAACGCCTCTACGTCAGAAGCTCCATCCCCCTCACATTCTAAGCGAGCCGCTTTCGCTTTTGATCACGGGAAACGAGGGAATTGACCGAAGTCCGGACTGCGTTTTTCTTTGAATGCGTCGCGACCTTCTTTTGCTTCGTCAGTTGTGTAGTACAATAACGTTGCATCTCCAGCTAGTTGTTGAATACCAGCTAGACCGTCTGTGTCTGCGTTGAATGCAGCTTTTAGGAAACGAAGTGCCATTGGGCTGTTTGCTAAAATTTCTTGTGCCCATTGTACTGTTTCTGCTTCAAGCTCTTCTAATGGTACTACAGTGTTTACTAAGCCCATATCAAGTGCTTCCCCAGCACTATATTGACGGCATAGGTACCAAATTTCGCGAGCTTTCTTGTGGCCTACCATACGAGCTAAGTAACCAGCTCCGTATCCACCGTCAAAGCTTCCTACTTTAGGACCTGTTTGTCCGAATACAGCGTTGTCTGCAGCGATTGTTAAGTCACATACGATATGAAGTACGTGTCCACCGCCGATTGCATAACCTGCTACCATTGCGATAACTGGTTTAGGAATTGCGCGAATTAGACGTTGTAAGTCTAATACGTTTAAACGAGGGATTTGGTCGTCACCTACATATCCACCATGACCGCGAACTTTTTGGTCGCCGCCAGAACAGAATGCACGTCCACCTTCACCTGTTAAAATGATAACGCCAACATTTGCATCATCACGAGCTTGTGCAAAAGCATCGATTAACTCCATTACCGTTTTTGGACGGAATGCGTTATGTACTTCAGGACGGTTAATCGAAATCTTTGCGATACCATTGTATGTTGAATAAATAATATCTTCGTAATTGCCTTCTTTTACCCATTCAATAGCCATTACAACTACCTCCTTGTATATTTCTGATTTCACCTATAAGTGTGGCTTCCTTCTTGCTGAAAAAAGTATCACTGCATAGTTTTTAGAAATCCCTTTACTATTGTATCAAACTTTTCCGGTTGTTCCACATGAATTGCATGGCCAGCACCATGAATTTTGACAAATTTCGCATCAGACACGTATTTTTCGATGTTTTTTAATATGCGGAAGAACTTTTCATCATATTCTCCGTTCATTAAAAGAACAGGTATTTTTAAGTTTTTCAGCTCATCCCACCATGAAGGCTGAGCCCCAGTTCCCATGCCGCGCAAGCTATTTGCGAGCCCTTTTGGGTTGTTAGCAAGCCTCTCTTTTTGTACCGCTTCTTGTACGTTTTTTGCTAAACGTTTTTGCGTTTTAAAAAGTGGAATATCTTCCCATATAGATACAAAACTTTCTATGCCTTCTCGCTCAATTTTATCGGCAAGTCGATCATCTTTTTCACGACGTTCTTTTCTATCTGCTTCGTTTTCGAGCCCAGCTGTACAGTTTTCTAATAAAAGAGAGTGTACATAATCTGGATATAGACATGCCATCGTAATCGCCAATCTACCGCCCATTGAATAGCCAAGTATATGTACTTTTTCAATATGAAGGTAATCTAATAGTTCTTTCATTTGCAATGCCACATTTCGGATGTCATAATGCGTCACATCTTCAGGGCTTTCCGTTTTTCCGTGCCCAACAATATCTACTAAAATGACTTGAAACTGCTCGCTCCAAGAAGGAACGAAGGAACGCCACGTTTCCATGCTTCCCGTAAAACCATGAAGAAGTAGAAGTGGTTCCCCGCTTCCAACTACTTCATATTCATACGATACACCTTGCAGTGTTACGTTCATTTTGATTCACCTTGCAACGATGTAGTAATTACGTCCTGTGTTTTTGCCCATAACGTACGGTGCAATGTTAAGTTTTCATCACGGTTCGTACAAATTTCCACAACGTGTAAACCTTTTGTCGTTGCTCCCTTTTGTACTTCTTCACGGAATTGCTCCCAACCATTTACACGGCTAAATGAACCACCGTACATTTTGACAACGTGCTCATAATCAAGTCCAATTGGTGTTCCAAATAATGATTCAAAATGTTCCTTTTTCTCATATTGTGGTAAGAATGAGAAAATACCCCCGCCATCATTATTTACAACGACAATTGTTATGTTTAATTCATGTAATTTCGCTGCTAATAGCCCATTTAAATCGTGATAAAATGATAAATCACCAATCACTAATACAAGTGGATCGCAAATAATGCTCGCTCCTAAAGCTGTCGAAATGATTCCATCAATACCATTTACGCCACGGTTTGCCATCACATGGATGTTTTTATCCGATGTGAAGAAGAATGAGTCTGTATCACGAATTGGCATACTATTGCTCGCAAATAACGTTGCGTCTTCTGGTAATACGCGCACAATATCTGTAATAACCTTTCCTTCAAATGCAGTTTCATATGTTTCCATTTCACGAAGCGTTTCCTTCGTTTTTTCGTTTATATGTTGCCACATTACGAACCAATCATTCTTCTTCATAACTGGCATTTTTTCTATTACTGCCTTGCAGAATTCAATGTCACTTGCTTGCACAACTTCTGTCGCAACAAGAGCTGGATCTCTCCATTGTCCTGATTCATCAACAACGATATGAACTGCTTTCATTTGTTTTTTTATGAACTGCGTTAATGATTTAGAAATAGGCATACCACCAAAGCGAATTAACACGTCCGGTTTCCATTTTTCTTTTAACTGCTCATTTCGTAAAAATGTATCATAACAGTCAATTACCATCGTTTTATCGTGGTGTCCGCTACGAATATTAGAAAGTGGGTCTGCTAATATAGGATAGCCAGTTTTTTCAGCTAGTTGCGTTGCAAACATTGCAATTTCTGAATGACTATCATCTCCACAAATAATAAGCCCCTTTTCCATATGTGAAAGGCGCCCAACAAGAGAATCTACATATTCACTCGGCATCGTCACGTTTCCTTGCTGAACTACTCCTGTATATTCACTACGTCCTTTATCCCATAAGCTTTCTAGTGAGAAATCAGGGATAAGTGGCTCGCGAACTGGAAAATTAAGATGAACAGGACCCTGCGGCGCTAAACAAGCATTTGCTACTATGCGCTGCGTCGTCATACGAGCGTAATGATACATCGCTTCACTCGCTTCTGGCAGTGCCATCTCTGTAAATTGTTTCACAAAAGTACCGTATAAATTAAATTGATTCATTGCTTGTGGTGCACCCACATCTCTTAATTCATGCGGTCTATCCGCTGTTAAGACGATAAGCGGGACCCTTGAATGAAACGCTTCACATACAGCTGGATAGTAATTAGCTGCTGCTGTTCCTGACGTACATAATAATGCTACTGGGCGTTTTTTCGCTTTCGCAATACCGAGCGCGAAAAATCCAGCTGATCTTTCATCTACATGTAAATATGTGTTCATTCCTTCGTGTTGTTCCATTAGTAAAGCAATCGGCGTTGACCGTGAGCCTGGACTAATGACAACATCACATACATCTAGACGCGTCAGTTCATCCACGAACGCGCCTAAATAATATGATAATGCTTCTATATGATTGTTCATTTCATTAATTCCTCCAAAGCACCAAGCATCGGTCTAAACTTCAAACTTGTTTCTTCATATTCAAGCTGCGGGATTGAATCAATTACAATACCACAACCGGCAAATAAGGATGCTTTCTCGCCGTTTAATAATCCGCAGCGCAGCGCAACCGCAAATTCACCATTTCCTTCATCATCTATCCAGCCAATCGGTGCACCATACAACCCTCTGTCTAACAATTCAACATCACGGATCAGTTTCATCGCTTCCAAACGAGGTGTCCCGCCAAGAGCTGGTGTTGGATGTAATTCTTCTACCATTGTTAAAAGACTCGCATCGCCTTTTGCTTCTACAGGCGTATATAAGTGAATTAAGTTTTTCGTTGTTAATAAACCTGGACTTTCCGGAATATTAACGTATTCGCAATGTTCATTTAGTACCGAGCGGATCATGTTAACAACATAACCATGTTCAGCTAAATTCTTTTCATCATGAAGAAGCGCATTACTATTTCGTTCACTTTCTTCTATAGAATGACCATGACCGATTGAACCAGCAAGACACATCGATGTAAATTTCTCATCTTCTTTGCGAATTAATCTCTCAGGCGTCGCTCCTAAGAAGCATGCTCCTTTATAATCAAAAGAAAATACGTAACAATCTGGTTGACCAATGCGAAGTGCTTCTAAAACAAGAGCAGAATCAATCGAATGGTTCATCTCTACTTTTAGTTCCCTCGCCAATACAACCTTCTGCACGTTACCCTGCTTCATCTCATCTTGTACTTTTTCAATTGCTTTCATCCAGCCTTTCGGATTCACTTCTACTTTAGAAATAACAGTTAATTTCGATCCGTTTAGCGCACATTTACTCTCCTCAAAAATTTTCTCTTCTAAAGAAATCATTTCATTATAAAGAGTTTCTGCACAATCTGTTGCTGCAACAAATGTATTCATCGTTAACCATGCTTTTTCATTTTTTACAGTTAATAAAAATGCTGGTAGTGAAAATGTCGTATCTTTAAATTCTTTCCATAGGTCCGTTTTCTCTTTTTCTGGATCAAATGAAAAACCACCAAATAAAAGCGGACCCGTTCCAAATTCATATTCATCTCTTTGGACAAATGCATTCTCTTTTACTTTCTCCCACTCGTCACGAGCGGTTTGAAAGCGCTTATGAGAAGAATTTGCTATAGTGAAAACAGAGCCAATTCCTGCAAATATTACATGCTGAGCCGGGTCTGCAAAATAACATCTATTTTCGAATGAAATCCTTTTTCCTGCTGCATAGAACAGAAGCGGATCCACCCAGTCTATTTGTTTTACAAAACTAACCAATGTTTTTTCGTTAGTTGCACGCTTGATAGCTGCAATAAGAACTTCTTGCAAGCCTTTTTGTTTCGTTTGAATCACAATTGTCTCCCCCCTATGGGCGAAAAATAGTCATAATTACGCTTGATTTTAAGATACACCTCAAACGAAAGGCCTGTCAACGTTTAGCATTTCTGAGAAATTCACCTTCTCTTCCTAGAAAATAAACGTTGACACTAAATGATGCTTTTTCTACACTTAGTTGTGTACAATATGTGACCAAAGGAGGATTCAACATGGAAATGAACGTCAAAACGAATTCCTCTCCTACGGCGCCAAAGCCAAGTAAGCAAACTGGCTGGCGCATCTGGTGGAGTTTACTGCGTCCCCATACATTAACAGCAGCTTTCGTACCTGTTTTCATCGGAACAGCATATTCGATGCAGGTCGGAGGTATAAATCAAATACATCTTCCTCTTTTCCTTATGATGCTTCTTGCTTGTCTTCTCATTCAAGCAGCAACAAACATGTTTAATGAATACTTTGATTATAAAAGAGGACTCGATCACGAAGGTTCAGTTGGTATCGGCGGCGCTATCGTTCGCGATGGCATTCAGCCAAAAACAGTGCTTAACTTAGCATTTGGATTTTTCGGCATCGCAATACTATTAGGTGTTTATATTTGTATGAATTCTAGCTGGTGGCTTGCTGCAATCGGTCTTGTTTGTATGGCCGTTGCTTACCTTTATACAGGTGGCCCACTTCCAATTGCATATACACCATTTGGAGAATTGACAGCCGGATTATTTATGGGTGTCATTATTATTGGGATTTCATTCTTTATTCAAACTGGAACTGTAACATCAGAAGTCATTTTACTATCTATTCCAAGCTCCATTTTAATTGGCGCCATTTTACTAGCTAATAATATTCGTGACTTGGATGGCGATAAAGAAAACGGTCGTAAAACGTTAGCAATTCTCGTTGGACGTGAAAGAGCTGTTGGTGTACTTGCTTCGATGTTCATCGTTTCCTACATTTGGACAATTGCTTTAATTATCGTGGGCATCGTATCACCATGGATGCTTATCGTATTTTTAAGTGCACCGAAAGCATTTAAAGCGACGAAAGGCTTTATCGGCAAAAGCATTCCAATGGAAATGGTACCTGCGATGATTGCAACAGCAAAAACAAATACAATCTTCGGTTTCCTAATGGGAATCGGATTATTACTTGGATACTTTCTATAAAAGGAGCTGCTTATGCGGCTCCTTTTTCATATCTGAAATTCATCTCATAATTCCTACTCTCAACGCTCATACTATGTAAAGAAACTGAATTGTAGGAAGGTGGACGACTATGTTAACTCCACAACAAGTAGGTCAATTTAAATCCATTTTAGAAAAACAAAAACAAGAACTGGAACAAACGATACAAACTCATGAAAATACAGATCGTGCTTCTGAACGCGATTCAGTAGGAGAACTGTCTAGCTATGACAACCATCCAGGTGATATGGCTACAGAGCTATATGAACGTGAAAAAGACTTCGGGCTTATTGAACTTTGGCATAAACAGCTTGAGGAGACGAAACATGCCCTACAAAAAATAGAAGCGGGTACGTACGGCATTTGTGAAGTGTCTGGCGAAGAAATTCCATTTGAAAGATTGGAAGCAATGCCGTCTGCTACAACATGCATACAGCACGCGACAAATAAGTTAAATATGAATACACGGCCAGTTGAAGAAGAAGTGTTGTCTCCTTCTTTCCACAAGCATGATGAGGACCATTCTGTTGAGTACGATGCGGAAGATGCGTGGCAAGATGTCGCAAATTACGGAACATCTGAAACGCCGTCTGATTTAGAAAGACAAGATTCAAAAAACTATAATGGCATGTATGTAAATAGTGAAGAAAACGTAGGCTACGTGGAGGATTTTGAAAACTTTATCGGTACGGATATGTACGGGAAAAACCCACAAGTTTTCGCTACAGAAGAGCATGAAGAATATGAACAAATGCTTGATGATTTTGAAGAACGTACCTTCAAAGGTGAATTATCTTCAAATGAATCTAGTTCCAAAGAATAAAAAAAAGCATTCCGAAAATCGGAATGCTTTTTATCGCTAGCTAATTAGTTCTTTGTAACGTTAGCTGCTTGTGGTCCGCGGTTTCCTTCAACGATTTCGAAAGAAACTTCTTGACCTTCTTCTAAAGTTTTGAAGCCGTCGCCTTGGATAGCTGAGAAATGTACGAATACGTCTTCTCCGCCTTCAACTTCGATGAAGCCAAAACCTTTTTCGCCGTTAAACCATTTAACTTTACCTGTTTGCATGTCATGTACCTCCTAAATAAAAATGAAACTATGAATCCACATGAAAAGGTGGATATAAAGGACATGAATGTATAACAAGCTTACAGCCTTTAATACAACGTGCTTTATTTCCGTACCACATTATGTAGCTCAATAGTGCTTTCACTATATCATGCTATATCGAAAACGTCAAATGAGAACACTTTCATTCCATCATTTTTTATAATCTTAGTATAACCTTAAATTTTCATTCTATTTTTATTCAAAAATTAACAAAAATACAGTACTCTAACTCTTTTAACTTCTGTACAATATAATTACTACATATTTATGAGGTGAAAAAATGCAAGCACATGAAATCGAGTATAAGTTATATGGCGATGATATGCAGTTTGTTGAAATTGAATTAGATCCAAAAGAAAGCGTTATCGCAGAAGCTGGCGCAATGATGATGATGGAAGATTACATTGAAATGGAAACAATCTTTGGTGACGGTTCTGGCCCATCTAACGGTTTATTCGGCAAATTAATGGGCGCTGGTAAACGTCTCGTTACAGGCGAAAGTATGTTTATGACTGTATTTACAAATACAGGTCACGGCAAACGCCACGTCTCATTTGCTGCTCCTTATCCTGGTAAAATTATTCCTGTAGATTTAACAGAATATCAAGGAAAAGTAGTTTGTCAAAAAGATGCCTTTCTTTGTGCCGCAAAAGGGGTTTCTATCGGGATTGAATTTACGAAAAAAATAGGAACTGGTTTCTTCGGCGGTGAAGGGTTTATCATGCAGAAACTTGAAGGTGACGGCCTTGCTTTCATGCACGCAGGCGGAACTGTATATAAACGTGAATTAAAACCTGGAGAGAAACTTCGCATTGATACAGGTTGTCTCGTTGCCATGACAAAAGATATTAACTATGATATCGAGTTCGTTGGAAAAGTAAAAACAGCTCTATTTGGCGGTGAGGGTTTATTCTTCGCAACATTAGAAGGTCCTGGAACAGTTTGGATTCAGTCCTTAACACTTAGCCGATTAGCAGCACGCCTTACAAGCCCAGCAGCGCAAAGTACTGGTGAAGGTAGTGTATTAGGTGGCCTTGGTCGTTTATTGGATGGGAAAGAGTAAAAAGGGCCCTTATGCAGGCTTGTCCATCGACTAATATAATACTAAAATTAAACACCCTTGCTTGCAGTAATGCAGTGGAAGGGTGTTTTAATTTACGTCTACAAACGAGAAAAAGCAGATGAAATAAAGTAATAAGGTTTACTTCAGTAAAATAAGGTATATTATATTTGTTGAATAGATTCTCTTTCAAGACAAGAAAAGTAGGTGAACAAAGTGGGAAAATATCAATTGGATTCCAAAAGTCAGGTAGCTGTGGCAAAGTTTCATGAAAAACAGAAGCCTGCCAAATTTGATAAAAAGCAAAAACTTGAACAATTACGTGCGGAGTATTTGAAAAAAAGGCAAAAACAAACAGATAAATAATATGTTTTGTTTCCCGAAATTTTCGGTATATAGTGCGAACAAACACAAGTAAATAGGTAATCATCGTTCAAATATATACAGGCTATTTTTTCAAACCTCTTACAAGACCAGCATTATAAAGTACTGGTGAAAGTAGTATATTAGGTGGCCTTGTTCACCTTTTAGATGGAAAAGAGTAAAAAATGCCTCCAATGTAAAAAAACATCGGAGGCATTTCTCTAAAGTTTATGACTATGGCACTTTATTTTTACTGCGGAGGGCTATACATACCATTTCGAATCATATAATACTCCATCGCTTCATTAAGCCATGCCTCTTCTTCTTCTTTGTAAGGAGATGGCATCATATTATTATATTGTTCTTCTACATTCTCTAATTTACCTAAAGAATACATTGTCTCTTCACCAACATACTTAAGAGTCGCCTTCATATGTTCATCAACCAATTTTTGCACTTCTGAATCCTCAATTTGTCTTCCAAATAACCTTTTCACTTCTTTTGCTAAACGCACAAACTCTTTATCAAGTGCTATGCCCTCTTCTTCCGACTTATTATATAATCCATCAGCCAAGTCTTTTGATACATATCCTTCAAGCCATAAACGTTGTTCGTTTTCTTTTTGAATGCTGTTAATTAGACTCATTAATATGTCACTATCCAACTCTTCATCTTCCTCAAGACATACCATTGTTCGTTCAAGCGCCTTTATCGAAACTTCAATGTGTCTTCTCTTTTCTTCAAAGGCTTTTCTTTGTTGTTCCAACGTTTCTTTTAAATTTACATTCAAACTTGGCATTTTCAGCATAACGCGTATTTCTTCTAAACTATATCCTAATACTTTAAGACTCACTATTTTCTGTAGTTCTAATATATCTTTTCCTTTGTACACACGGTGACCAGAGCTAACATTCTTTTCAGGCTTAAGTAGTCCAATTTCATCGTAATATTGTAGTGTCCGTATTGATGTGCCTGTCCTCTTTGCAAACTCACCAATTGAACAGCCTTCCCTTTTGCTCATCTTACACTCCTCCTAACAATATGTTTACAAAAATCATACTCCCTCACGTAACTGTAGGTTCAAGTCTTTTTTCCAAAAGCATGAATCAAGTTCCTCACCGCATATATTAAACTATACCTTTTCTTAAGGAGGGCTTCCTTAATGCGTACTCCTTTATCCTTTGATAAAGACACTGCCATACTGTTAGCTTCTTGTTGTGAGTTAACGTATGAACAATATAAACAAAATGGTATTTTCGAAATACCAGATGGTTTTCAATATGTACAAGGGTTTCAAGGAAAAGCCATTCAAACAACAGAATGGTTCGGGTTTATATTAGAATCTGAGGATACAATTATCGTTGCCTTCAGGGGCACTCAAACAGACCCAGATTGGATTATTGACTCTCTCGTCAATCAAAAACCTTATCCTTATGCTTTAAATAGCGGAAATGTCCATAACGGCTTTCTCTCTATTTATGAGTCTTGTCGTGATTCTATTATGGATATGCTCGTATCATTGCCAGCACATAAAAAACTACTAGCTACTGGGCATAGTCTAGGTGGTGCGCTTGCCACATTACACATATTAGATGCACGTATAAATACCGCCTTCGCACAGTATGGACTTTATACATTCGCTTCTCCAAAAGTAGGAGATATCGCTTTTCGAAATTATTATAAACTACAAGTAGCTAGTAGCTTTCGTTTCGTCAACTTGTTCGATGTCGTTCCACTTCTCCCTCCCCGAAACATAAATTTTAATGATCATGATTGGGAGTATGCACACGTCCATCACAATATGACATTTACAAAAAATACAAAATCCATTACAAATAATCATTCCATTACAACATACAAAACATGTCTGACTTCTCATTTTTAACCAGTAAACAATTGGAAATAAAATATTCGTATACTATAATACTCTATGAAGTTATTTTTGGATGAGGGGACCTTACATGTTAAAATTTATCTTCACACTTTTTCTTATTGTAATTTTTACGGTCACAGGTTTCTTTACATTTTCATACTTTGCGACAGGAGAGTATGATGGGGCAGGTATCATATATACCACTGTTCCATTTCTTTCTTAAGCAAAATAAATAAAACGAGCTTAATTTTATTAAGCCCGTTTTATTTATTAATATCCATTTTTATTGGTAAATCGATAATATATCTCCCAATATAGCAACTTCTTTAAAACTGTTTAACTGCATTACCAATACCCCAAATTTCATTGCTGTACTGCAAAATCGTTCGATCACTCGCAAAATGACCAGACTGTGCAATATTTAAAATCGACATTTCTAGCCACTTTGTTCGGTTCTCATAAGCTCTACCGACAGCTTCTTGTTTTTCAGCATATGGGCCAAAATCTCGCAGAACGAAATATTCATCATTTTGAATAACGAGAGAATCATAAATCGCTTCAAATTCTGCTCCCGATTGTGCAAAGAAACCATTTGTTAATTGATCAACTACTTTCTTAATGTGCCTATTGTGGTGATAATAATCACTTGCACGATATCCACCATTTTGATAGTAATGAAGAACCTCTTCCGCTGTTAAGCCGAAAATGAAACAGTTATCATCACCGACCCGGTCTTTTATTTCAATGTTAGCTCCGTCTAGCGTTCCGAGTGTAATCGCACCGTTCATCATAAATTTCATATTACCTGTTCCCGATGCTTCTTTACTCGCCGTTGAAATTTGTTCACTTACATCCGCTGCCGGGAATATATCTTCCGCTAAAGAAACTCGATAGTTTTCTAGAAAGATAACTTTCATATATTGACTGACATACGGGTCATTATTTACTTTTCTTGCGAGTTCATTTATTAATTTAATAATTTTTTTCGCGTAATAATATCCAGGTGATGCTTTCGCTCCAAAAATAAAAGTACGCGGATAAAATGTAAAACTAGCATCCTCTTTCAAACGGTTATACAAATATAAAATATGAAGAACATTTAATAATTGTCGTTTGTAAGCATGTAATCTTTTCACTTGCACATCAAAAATAGAATTTGGATCAATCGTAATCCCCATTGTATTATGAATGCGCTCCGCTAAAATCTCTTTACGTTCTTGTTTTACTTCTGCAAATTTCTCTTGGAAACTCGCATCATATTGAACTGTTTGCAACGATTGAAGCTTAATCGGTTCTTTCTTCCACTCTGTTCCAATCGCCTCTGAAATGAGATTTGTTAACTGTGGATTTGCTTTCATAAGCCAGCGCCTATGAGCAATTCCATTCGTCTTATTATTAAACTTATCTGGATAAAATTCATAAAACAATCGCATTTCCCGCTGCTTTAATATTTCCGTATGAATTTTTGCTACACCGTTTACGCTATGGCTACCGACAATTGCTAAATGAGCCATTTTCACAAGATCATGCGCAATAATTGCCATGTCTTCGATGCGATGCCATTCATAAGGATAACGTTCCCAAAGTTCATGACAGAAACGTTCATTAATCTCTTCAATAATCATATAAATTCTCGGTAATAATGGTTTAAAAATGTGAATTGGCCACTTTTCGAGCGCTTCTGATAACGTCGTATGATTCGTATAAGAAATCGTCTGCGTCGTTATGTGCCAAGCTTCTTCCCATGTTAACTTTTCTTCGTCTAGTAAAATACGCATCAGTTCTGGAATTGCTAAAACCGGATGTGTATCGTTAATATGAATCGCAATTTTTTCATGTAGTTGACGAAGGTCACCATATCTTTCTCTATGCATTCGAACAATATTTTGTAAACTTGCTGATACGAGGAAATACTGTTGTTTTAAACGAAGTATTTTCCCCTCATCATGCGTATCATCTGGATATAAAAACTCCGATACAGCCTCTGTTTCGCGCTTATATTTCAAAATATCTTTGCAGTTTTGCGGGAAAGGAACTGGTTCAGCATTCCAAAGTCTAAGTGTGTTTACAGCACTCGCCTCATAGCCTACTACCGGCACATCATATGGCACTGCCATAATGACTTCTGCATTTGTATGCCTAAACTCTAAACGCCCGTCAATTTCTAGCGGTTCAACACTGCCGAAATAACTTACTTCCACAGCTTGATCATGCCTTCTTACTTCCCATACATTTTCATGAAGAAGCCACTGTTCTGGAAATTCAACTTGATAACCATCAACAATTTTCTGATCAAACAAACCATGTTTATAACGAATTCCACAGCCGTGTCCTGGCAAGTTTAAAGATGCAAGTGAATCGAGAAAACAGGCTGCTAAGCGTCCAAGCCCACCATTACCAAGGCCTGCATCTGCTTCCACTTCTTCTAACTCTTGCAACGAAATCCCTAGTTCAGATAACCCCTGCTCGCATACATCTCTAATACCTAAATTCAAGATGTTACTTCCAAGCAAACGTCCAAGCAAAAACTCAATAGACAAGTAATACATTTGCTTTTGCTCTCCGGATCGATAACTCTCATTCGTTGCAATCCATTGACTATTCATATACTCACGTACCATATGGCCGAGCGTATTATATTGATCACGAGTTGTAGAATCTTTGAAACTTTTCCCATACATCGTCTCTAACTTTTCTAGAAAAGTTGATTTAAAACTTTCAACATGAGTAAACATTTTTTCACCACCTACATGTTATTCCATGAGACTTTTATACAATTCCTTATAAGCAAGAGCCGATTGCTCCCAGCTATAATCTTCAGTCATCGCTTGTTTTACAAGCTGCTCCCACACTGGTTTATCATGATAAAATTCAATTGCACGGTGAACCGTATGCAGCATGTCATGTGCATTAAAGTTCGTGAAACTGAAACCATTTCCTTCGCCTGTTTCTTCATCATAAGAATGTACTGTATCGTTTAATCCACCTGTTTCTCTTACAATTGGAATCGTACCGTACGCTAATGCGATAAGTTGTCCAAGTCCACACGGTTCAAACAGCGATGGCATTAAAAACAAATCGCTTCCCGCATATACTTGGTGAGCTAATTCTTCATTAAATCCGATATAAACTTTTACCTTCTCCGGATACTCATATGCCATCCACTCAAAGAATTGCTCATATTCCGAATCACCTGAACCTAAAATAATACATTGTACATCTTCTTCCATTATTTCGCGGAATACAGTGCGTACTAAATCAAGACCTTTTTGCTTCGTTAATCTCGTTACCATTGAAATAATTGGTGTATCCTCTTTTTCTGGCAAACCAAAATAACGCTGCAAAGCGCGTTTATTTTCACTCTTTTCATATAATGACTCTGCATCATACTGAGCCTTAATATACGAATCCGTTTCTGGATTATATACGCTCGTATCAATACCATTTACAATGCCGCTAAGCTTATCATTATATTTTCGCAGTAATCCATCTAACTTCTCACCGAAAAATTCATATTGAATTTCTTCTTTATACGTCGGGCTTACCGCTGTAATTTGATCCGAAGCGATAATACCGCCTTTCATAAAGTTTATGTTTCCATAAAACTCTAGCTGCTCACTATGAAAATATTCATCACCAAGCTCTAACAAGTCGTACATCACTTCAGGAGGAAATACTCCTTGGAACTGCAAGTTATGAATCGTATATACCGTTTTAATACGCTCATATAACGGGTTATCTTGATACTTTTCACGAAGTAAGAAATTAATCATAGCCGTATGCCAATCGTGGCTATGAAGAACATCCACTTCAAAATCAAGGTGTGGAATACACTCTAACACTGCTTTTGAGAAATAAGAAAAACGCTCCCCGTCATCATAATGACCATACAGAGAATCTCTCTTAAAATAATATTCATTATCTATTAAGTAATACGTAATTCCGTCTTGCTCACCTTTTAAAATTCCACAATATTGATTCCTCCACCCGAGCGGGACGTTAATTACTTTATGTAACGTACATCCATCTCTTAACTTTTGTGGAATGAGACTATAATTCGGAAGTATAATACGAACGTCCACTCCTAATTTTTTCAACTCTTTTGGGAGCGCACCCGCTACATCAGCTAATCCTCCCGATTTCACAAACGGTACACATTCTGATACTGCAAATAAAATATTCACTTGTTGTCCCACTGCGCGAAAAGTTTTTATTACTCCTCTTGCAGCTTCCTCCCTTCGAGTTTTCATTTAAATTAAAACTTTAATCAGTGGAGGAAAAAGCCCCCACTGATTCTTTAGGAATAACTATTAATCGTACTGTTTTGTACGCTTCCTTTTTCTACAACATACGGCTCATCGATATTTCCTTTTAATACGACACCGTCGCCAATTTTCACGTCTTTATCAATAATAACACCGTCTATTATACAGTTATCTCCAATTTGGCTCTTTTGCATAATAATACTGTTACGAATAATTGATCCTTTTCCAATTTTAACTGAACGGGAAATAACACTGTTTTCTACCTCCCCCTCAATAATACTGCCATTTGCAATCATTGTATTTTTCACGACTGCACCCTTTAGATAACGAGTTGGTGGCTCATCTTTTACTTTCGTAAAGATCGGCGCTTCTTTCTTAAATAATTGCTTCCAAATAGCAGGTTGCAAAATTTCTAGGCTATGCTTATAGTAACTTTCGATCGAGTCAATAATTGCTACATATCCAGTATGCTCATATGTAGCAATATGTAATGATTTCCCGCGTTTTTCTCTCACTACATCAAATAAACTGTATTGCTCCACATCTTTATATGACTCAAATAAGTCTAACAATAATTGTTTCTTTAACACGTATGTTTGAAGCGAAACCCCTTCATGGCAAACTTCTGTAATATCAGCTGCCGTATGTATATGTCGCTCTAACACCGCTTGAAAATTTAATGCTGTTACGAGATGGCTATTCGTAATAACAACGTACTCTTCTCTGCTTCTTAGAAAATAATCAATATGTCTTCTAAAGTGTGCAAAAGACCCAAATTCATCTTGGTCACATTGGCAGTTTGGCGGGAATAAAAATAGTCCGTCTCGTTTTCTATCTAAATCCCACTGTTTTCCTGAACCAACATGGTCCATTAACGAACGATTTTTATGGCTTGTAAAAACTGCTACACTATGAATACTAGAATTCACCATATTTGAAAGCATGAAATCAATGAGTCGATAACGGCCCCCAAACGGTAACGCCGCTAGTGAACGATGCCCTGTTACTTTCTTTAAGGAAGGAAAACTTCCCGTTGCATTAATAATTCCTAACATTTTTTCTCCCATTCATTTCATCCCCCTTTTCTATTTCCCTTCAGCAATTAATACTACATCGTCAACATTCTTTTCTGGACGAATGATTGTTCCATCTTCAATAACCATTTCTGATCCAACAATCGCTCTTTCAATCACAACATTTTTACCAATCTTAGCCCCTGGCATAACGACAGAATCAATCACCATACTTCCTTCTTCCACCGTCACTCCTTGGAATAACACAGAATGCTTCACGTCCCCTTCAATGACGCACCCTTCGTTAATAAGCGATTCTTCTACTTTCGCCTTTTCAGCAATATATTGAGGCGGTTCGTTTGGATTGACAGAGTAAATACGCCAATTACGATCGTTTAAATTCAGTGATGTTTCATCGCGAAGCAAATCCATATTCGCTTCCCATAAGCTCTTCACCGTTCCAACATCTTTCCAATATCCTTCAAACGGATACGCCATTAACTTCTTCCCTTCATCCAATAAAAGCGGAAGTACATCTTTTCCAAAATCGTTACTAGATTCAGGGTTTCTCGCATCCATCTCTAAATACTCTTTCAAAATTGACCAATTAAAAATATAGATTCCCATTGATGCAAGATTACTTCTTGGAAATTGTGGTTTCTCTTCAAACTCAACAATCTCCATTTCTTCATTTGTATTCATAATGCCAAAGCGACTCGCTTCATCCCAAGGTACTTCAATAACAGAAATGGATACGTCCGATTCTTTCTCAATATGGTAATCTAGCATCTTACTGTAATCCATTTTATAAATATGGTCACCTGATAAAATAAGAACATACTCCGGTTCATACTGACTTAAATAGTTTAAATTTTGATAAATGGCACTTGCCGTACCTGTATACCACTTAACCCCTGAAGACTCCGCATAAGGAGGTAATACTGTGACCCCACCGTTTACTCGGTCTAAATCCCACGCATTTCCGATTCCGATATAATTATGAAGTTCAAGTGGTTGATATTGTGTTAAAATCCCAACCGTTTCAATACCAGAATTCGCACAGTTACTTAGCGTAAAATCAATAATGCGATATTTACCACCAAATGGAACAGCTGGCTTGGCTAAATTTTTTGTTAATGCACTTAAACGACTACCTTTTCCCCCTGCTAGTAACATTGCTACGCACTTTTGTTTTTGAGCCATCTTGTTTTTTGCTCCCCTTTCTCGTCTTCACTGGTCGTAATATGGATACGCCGAATGGTGGAATTGTAATCTCTACATGTGCCGCTTGATTATGGTACGGTTCTAGAATTGTCTTAAGACGTTTCTTATTCACTTGCCCCGAACCGCCATATTGCTGTGCATCACTGTTTAAAATCTCGTTATAATACTCGAAATCTGGTACACCTACTTTATAGTTTTCATATGTAGCTTTCGTAAAATTACATACGACAACTAACGCATCTTCTTGTTTATCCCCTTGGCGGATAAAAGAGAAAATACTTTGCTCATTATTATTAGCATCAATCCACTGAAAACCTTCAGGTGAATGGTCAAGCTGCCAAAGTGGTTTTGAGCGCTTATACAATGCTATGAGCTCATTAAAGTAATCATGCATATAACGATGCATTTCAAAATCATGTAAATTCCAATCTAAATCTTCAAGGTCTTTCCACTCATCAAACTGTCCGAATTCTCCTCCCATGAAAAGTAACTTCTTTCCTGGGTGAGTAAAGAAATATCCATATAATAAACGAAGTTGAGCAAACTTATCCCAGTAATCACCTGGCATTTTATTTAATAACGACTTTTTCCCATGAACGACTTCATCATGAGAAAGCGGTAATATGAAGTTTTCAGAGTACGCATATAGTAAAGAAAACGTCATTTTCTCATGAATGTGTTTCCTATATTCAGGCGCACACTCCATATATTTCAGCACGTCATTCATCCAGCCCATGTTCCATTTGTAATTGAATCCAAGCCCACCTTCATACGTTGGAGTTGTTACAAATGGCCAAGCTGTTGAATCTTCTGCCGTCATAAGAAAATCTTCATCCTCTGCAAACACTGCTTCATTTAACTCTCTTAAAAATGAAACAGCAAGCTCATTACTTTGCTCTTGTCCTTCTTTATTCCAGTACAACATATTCGCAACTGCATCTACTCTGAAACCATCAATATGGAAATATCTCATCCAAAATAACGCATTTGAAATTAAGAAATTACGTACCTCTCTCTTCCCTAAATCAAAATTGACAGTTCCCCATACTGGATTTTCTTGTACATCTTTATCTTTATATTCATAGGTCGGTGTGCCATCAAACAAATATAAACCGTGAGCATCTTTACAAAAATGCCCCGGCACCCAATCTAAAATGACACCGATTCCATATTTATGACATTCGTCGACAAAATGCATTAAATCATGCGGCGTACCAAATCTACTCGTCGCTGCATAATATCCCGTTCCTTGGTATCCCCAAGAACGATCATATGGATGCTCAACAAGCGGCATAATTTCAATATGTGTAAATTGATGTTCCACCACATACGGGATGAGCTCTTCAACCATTTCCCTGTAAGAGTACAGCGTTCCATCTTCTTTCTTTTTCCAAGAACCAAAATGTAATTCATAAACTGTCATCGCTTCTTTATAAATCGATTTTTTCTTTTTCTTACGATTCCAGTTTTTATCATTCCATTCATATCCTTTTATATCAAAAACTACAGATGCCGTATTCGGTCTTACTTCTGCATATACAGCATACGGATCTGCCTTTAAAATGACGTCACCAGCCAACGTTTCAATCGCATATTTATATATTTCTCCTTCTTCAATATGCGGTATAAATAAGGACCAAATGCCTTCTTCTGTCACTTGTAGCATCTTATGTTGCTCATAATCCCACTCATTAAAATCTCCAACAACACTCATTGCTTTCGCATGAGGAGCCCACACTGTGAACCGTACCCCTTGAATCTCACCTTCCGTCACAACATGTGCACCAAAGATGTTATAACTTTCATAGTACTTTTCTGTATGAAACTCATCTCGTTTCACTTCTTCACAATTTATTACACTCAATATGCTCACCTCACTTAGATGACAGAATTTTTTATACTTTAACTATTTCTGTGAAAAACTGCAATATCCTTGTTAATTTATAAAAAATATTCGTTTTTTTCTTAAAAATGTTAGTTTTTCTTCACATTTCCGTGTAAAATATCGAATTTTGACGAATATTCATTGAAAACGCTTTATTATTCTTCTATATTTCTGTCTATTATTTTTTCTCAACCTTTATTTTATTAGGTTTATTCTATCTTTCACGCTATTTTCCACTTAAAATAACCATAAAATAATCTGTCATAAAAAAATGTTTCTCAACATTTTTTGTCACAATTTTATTGAAATGCGAAATTCATAAGCATATACTTGTTCTCAATAAAGAACTACGATCTTTCGTAACTATAATTCATAGCGGACTACTATGTTTACTTATTTATCCTTGTTGCGAACGATTGCTATAAAAATTTAACTAGGGGGCTTTCTTATGTCATTAAAACAAAAAGTAGGAATGGGAGTTGTCACCGCTTCACTTGGTTTATCCCTTACATTCGGAGGTGTATTCGCCTATTTCAGTGATTCAGAAACATCGAGTAACTCATTTCAAGCTGGAACACTAGATCTTTCTCTTAATCCAAGTGTAATCGTTAATGTGAAAGATTTAAAACCAGGTGATTTTATTGAAAGGAACTTCAAGCTTAAAAATAAAGGTACATTGGATATCGCAAAAGTAGCACTTGAAACATCATATGAAGTTACAGATGCAAAGCAAAATAATGACGGTGAAGATTTAGGTGATCACATTATCGTCAAGTTTCTAGTGAATGATGGACAGCCATCTAATCCAAACGATGATCATGAGATTTTGTGGGAAACAAAACTATCAAAATTAAAAACTATGAAACCTGAAGATGTCGCTACGTCTCTAGAACGTCATAACTTAATAGATGGTATTAAATCTGGTGAAACAGATTACTTACACGTTCTCTTCTCATTTGAAGATAACGACCAAGATCAAAATAAATTTCAAGGTGATTCCCTGCAGCTAAACTGGACTTTCCATGCTGAGCAAACAGCAGGTGTGGAGAAATAATTTTTAAAAATATAAATTACCGGAGGCCTATAAATGAAAAAGAAAAATCGTTTTGTTACTGGAATTGTAACGGCTGGCGTTCTGTTTTCAACTGCCATTCCGTTCAATGTACTTGCTGAAAGTCCTATTAACCAAATTGAATCTTCAAATGCTCATTCTATATTATCGAAGCTTTCTAAAGAACAACGCCTGGCATTACAAACGGTAGATGCCAACCCTGGTTTTACAATTTCACCAGATATTAATACGAGTAGTTCTGAGCCTGTAAATATCATTGTAGAATTTCAAACTGCTCCAGTAAAGATTAATGAATTAAAACAAAAAGAAAAAGGATTACAATCTGCTCCTGAAAATATAAAAGCACGTATTGATCAAGAACATGAAGAATTCGAAAAAGGACTAAAACGTCTTTATCAATTCAGCCCATCAGTAAAATCAGGAAACTTCCAGTCTGTACAAATTAAACGTTCTTATAAGCATGCGCTAAATGGTGTTGCAATGACATTACCAGCAAATACAGTTGAAGAGTTGTTACGAATTGGTGTTGTAAAACGCATTTGGAAAGATTACGAAGTGAAATTAAATTTACCAAAACAAGCTGAGCAAAAAGCACCCCAAAAACTAACAGACAGCATCCCTCAAATCGGGGTAGATAAGTTACATAGTGAGGGTATTACCGGAAAAGGAATTAAAGTTGGTGTATTAGATACAGGTATTGATTACAATCACCCTGACTTAAAAGACGTATATAAAGGCTATCGCGCAAAACCTGGTGAGGACTCTAGCAAAGTAGATCCAAATTCAGTAAAGGGTTGGGACTTTATTAATAATGATGCAGATCCAATGGAAACTACTTATTCAGAATGGCAACAATCTGGTGCTCCTGAATTTGATAACCGTGGTTCTTCCTTCTACACAGCCCACGGCACTCACGTAGCAGGTATCGTTTCTGCTCAAAAGAAGAACCAATCTGATTCAGCAGTAAAAGGTGTTGCACCTGACATTGAACTGTATAACTATCGTGTACTCGGTCCATACGGAAGTGGAGATAGTTCAGGTATTATCGCTGCAATTGATAAATCTATTTCTGACGGTATGAACGTTATTAACTTATCGTTAGGTGATGATAGCAACAATCCTCTTGATCCAACATCTATCGCTGTTAATAACGCGATGCTTTCAGGCGTTGTTACAGTCGTTGCTGCTGATAACTCTGGACCGAATCCATCAACACTCGGATCACCAGGTGCTTCGCCATTTGCTATTACGGTTGGAGCCAGTGATAGCTCTATTTCCTTACCGAAACTATCAGGTCATGCTGGACAATTACAATTCCCTAACCTAATTTTGTTCGGCAAAAACTTCACTGATAAAATAGAAGATTTCAAGGGACAAACTTTACCTATTGAATCTGTAGGAATCGGTACGCCTGACGAGTTTAGTAAAAAAGATGTAAAAGGAAAAATCGCTCTCGTTGCACGTGGTACAACCTCATTTGATGAAAAAATTGCTAACGCAAAACAAGCAGGTGCAAAAGCCGTTATTATTTATAACAACGTGGATGGAGAAATTCCTTTCTACGTTGGTGAAAGCACAAAATACATTCCAGCATTCCGCCTAACGAAAGAAGACGGTGAAAAACTAAAAGCTCAAATTGAACAAGGTAGCACATCCTTAACTTTCGATGAAATTAATTACATTCAAACAGAAGGCGATCATCTTGCAGACTTTAGCTCACGCGGTCCTGTTACAGCAAATGATGATATTAAGCCTGATATTACAGCGCCTGGTGTCGCTGTCCTTTCAACAGTTCCTGAATATATTAACGACCCGCAAGAGGGTGAAAACTACGCTGTTTCCTATGAGCGTATGCAAGGAACATCTATGGCTTCCCCTCATATTGCTGGCGTTGCTGCTCTAATTTTACAAGAACACCCAGACTACTCTCCGTTCGATGTAAAAGCGTCTCTTATGAACACAGCTGATGATTTAAAAGAAAAATATTCGGTGTATGAAGTTGGAGCTGGGCGAGTAGATGCTTACAACGCCGTTCGTACAGAAACAAGCTTTAAAGTATTAGATACGACACAAACTGTTGTAAATGATGAAGTAATTGAAGTGCCCGAAGAAACTGGATCTATTGCATTCGGTAAGTTTTATCAAAAAGACGGTGAAGCTCTTGAACAAAAACGAAATATAAAAGTAACTAATCATAATAAACAAGAGAAAAAAGAATTTAAAACAGAAATTTCTTATACACCGGCTTCTTCTACTATTAACGATGCTGTCGCAAACGGTGTAAAAATCTCAGCTCCAGAAACAATTACTCTTGATGCTGGCAAAGCAGATGAAATTGAAGCAAAAATTAATGTTCCAGCCGGTGTAAAACAAGGCCGATATGAAGGATATATTCATATTACGAACACGAAAAATAAAGAAGAAACATATCAAATCCCATTCTCTATTCGTGTATCAGAGCCTGGTATTGAAAATGCAATACTATCAAGAAAAGCAATTTCAACTGATACATCTAAATTTAATCCATACGGTGAATCGTATGTTCACGGGGCATTCCAATTAAACAGCGAACTTGAAACGTTAGATCTTATCGTAAAAGATTCCAAAACAGATAAAGCTCTGGGCTTCATTGGGACATTAAACACAAGTGGACTAAAAACTGATGTGTATTACTACTTAGACTCATTCTTTAATGGAAAAGTGTATCCTTTTACAAATGATCCTGCAAAACCAATTGGTGATGAGAAAATCAACTTACCAGAAGGAGACTACACAATTGAGTTTGTCGGTTATGATAAGGCTGGGAAAGCACGTGTAAAAGGTGATTATGTTGTAATTGATAATACCCCACCAGAAGTGAAACTAACTGGATTAAAACCTGGTATTTACGAGTTAAATGAAGAAAATTATACAGTAGAAGATGGCAAAAAAGCACTATGGATTAAAGGAAATGTATACGATTCAAACGTTGACTACTTAAAAGGAAAAGGATTAAACATTACGCAAGAAGCGAATGGCGTTATGTACTATGACTATTCTCCATACTTGCATAAGTTTTTACCGATTAATGCAAATGGCGACTTTAAAGTTGGCATTACACCTGACTCCTTCAAAACGGAAGGTCCAATGAACACAGGCGTATATATTTTCGATTATGCAACTGCAGGAGCTGACTATCCAAGCGGTGTAAATAACTACTGGTTTATCCCACAAGGTGCTCAATATGCGAAAGCTAGTTACGATAAAAAAGAATTATATAAAAATGACGAGTTCACAGTAACACTAAACGCAAAACACGTAAAACAATTTGTTGCTGGGCAATTTAATGTAAACTTCCTAGAGAAGAACTTCAAATTTGCAAATGCGAAGTTTAATCCTGCTTTTGAAAAGCTACTTTCCGAAAAAGGAGTAACCGCAAAAGTAAATGAACCGAAACTAGAGGCAAGTTCGGTTACAGTTGGTGGCGCTATCGATGACAAAAACTTTGCTGGATTAGATGGTGATTTCCCGTTCATTGATGTAACTTTCAAAGTAGAAAATGATGAATTTTATGAAGCAAACGCTCAATTAGAGTCACCAATTTTTGTTTACTGGAAACAAGGTGAATCAGAACCAAATAGAATGCGTGTACTTCAAGATCAAACATTCTCAGTTATGTCCTTAAATTCACTAGTAGAAGGAAATATTAAACCTGGTGCATTCTTAAATGAACGTGGATATTTAGATGAAAAGTTTGATTATGCAAAGCTTGGCGTAAAAGTATATGCAACTGATTCTTACCGTCATAAGTTTGAAGGCTCACTAGATAAATATGGGTACTTCAAACTAAATGGACTTCCAGTTAATAAACGCGACTATAACCTATATGTAGAAGTGCCAGGACATTTAACAAGCCGCCTAACAACGAAACTTGGTACTGAAAAAGACGGTAAGCTGCTTGGCCAATATTATTATGCAAGACCTGACGAAAACCTTGCCGGCGATGTAAATGCTGATAAAGTAATCGATATTAAAGATGCTGAAATTATCGCTAGCAACTATGGTAAAAAAGGACTAACTGTAAAAGACGGAGACCTTAATAAAGATGGGATTGTCGACGAAAAAGATATTCGCTTCGTTGAAAAGAACTTCTTGAAAAAAGGGCCAGATGCATCTAAATCACAAACACCTGTAGAAAAATCAAAAAGCGGTACACTGACAGATATTTTAAAGAAATTGGGATTAACGCCTAAAAAATGATAAAGTGAAACTTTAATCAGTGGGGGGTGTTCACCCCCCACTGATTATTAGTTGAACCAATCGGGCTTTTACGGGCAGTTGATCACCAAACTAACTTCTTTGCTTTCGCTGCATTTTGAGGTGGGGATCTTACTGCCCGTTAATGCGGGATAATAAAGAGCACTCTACGTAAAGTAGAGTGCTCTTTTCTATAAACGACCCTTATCCAGCAAAAGGGGTATATTGGGGATATACAAGGGAAACCGGAAAAGGAATTTATATTAAATTATATAAGTTCAGAGGTAAGAAGCAGTTTCCCACCTCTGAATTATTTAGCAATTATTATAGTACTGGTGCCATTGTTTCTTTTAATACTTTTACAGAATGAGCGAATTTCGCTTTTTCATCTTCATTTAGCTCAAGTTCTACGATTTCACGTACACCTTCGCGGTTAATTACAGCTGGAACACCTACGTAAGCATCTTTCTCTCCGTATTGACCTTCAAGGTATGCAGATACAGTTAATACGCTGTTCTCGTTGTTTAAGATTGCTTTAGTTACACGAAGTAGTGACATACCGATTCCGTAGTAAGTTGCACCTTTACGCTCGATAATATGGTAAGCTGCATCACGTACGTTTTCGAAGATTTTATCTAAGTCTTCTTGATTGTACTGTTCGTTGTTAGCTAAGATTGTTTCTAGTTTTTGTACACCGATAGTAGCGTGGCTCCATACTGGAAGTTCAGTGTCACCGTGTTCACCAACGATATAAGCATGAACGTTACGTGGATCTACATCTAAGTAGTCACCTAACATGTAACGGAAACGAGCAGAGTCTAAAGTAGTACCAGAACCGATTACGCGCTCTTTTGGTAAACCAGATTCTTTCCAAGTTACGTAAGTTAAAATGTCAACTGGGTTAGTTGCGATTAAGAAGATTCCATCGAATCCACTATCCATAATACCGCGAACGATTTGTTTAAAGATCTTTGTATTTTTCTCAACTAAGTCTAAACGAGTTTCACCTGGCTTTTGTGGTAATCCAGCAGTGATAACTACTAAATCTGCATCTTTACAATCTGCATAGCTACCGCTCCAAACTTTTGTTGGTGATGGAGAGAATGGTACCGCATGGCTTAAGTCCATTGCTTCCCCTTCTGCTTTTGCTTCATTAACATCTACTAATACGAACTCTTCAGCTACACCTTGGTTGATCATTGAGTAAGCGTAACTACAACCTACAGCTCCTGTTCCTACTAATACTACACGATTGATACCTTTTTTCATGGTAATTTCCCCTCTCTATTGTTCACATCTATTTTTTATGATTGTTTAAGTAATTAATTAAAATACTAATTTAATGTTGTTTAACTTCTTTACACTCATATTGTAGCACGTATCATTGTGAATTACTTCACAAATTATGACCTATTTGTGAACTTTTTCACATAAAGTGTAAAGTTATTAGATCAGGTGTGGAATCCATTTCAATGGAGGCGTTTTCTTTAGATTGTGAAAGGGATTTTCTTATGTTTTTGTCGGTAAGTGAAATTATATCGACGATTTTTAGAATATATCGACCGTAACTCAAATTATATCAGCGATTTTTGCAATATATCGACTTACCGACAAAACTCGACAATAATGACAACCTAAAAAAGCTGTCTTCTATATATTATTTATTTTCCACAGTAGCTCCCGGATGTATTTTCATCGGTTTCTCCAAGTGTAGGAGGCTACAGTCATACTTCCTTCATATCCATACAGGTCCAAATAAATAACATGATTGTATTTACGGCTCTCTATGTACCTAACTGCAACAGCGAATACTTCATATTTCTTCTATTGCATAAAAAAAGCAGACTATCCAAAGTCTACTTTTATACAACAAAAAAGAGATAGCAGTTTATGCTATCTCTTTTAGTATGACCCGTACGGGATTCGAACCCGTGTTACCGCCGTGAAAGGGCGGTGTCTTAACCACTTGACCAACGGGCCAATTACTGGCAGAGAAGAAGGGATTCGAACCCTCGCACCGCGTTCGCGATCTACTCCCTTAGCAGGGGAGCCCCTTGAGCCACTTGGGTACTTCTCTATAATATGGCTCCGCAGGTAGGACTCGAACCTACGACCGATCGGTTAACAGCCGATAGCTCTACCACTGAGCTACTGCGGAACAATTATGGTGGGCCTAAATGGACTCGAACCATCGACCTCACGCTTATCAGGCGTGCGCTCTAACCAGCTGAGCTATAGGCCCATAATTGAAAAGCGGGTGAAGAGAATCGAACTCTCGACCAGAGCTTGGAAGGCTCTTGTTTTACCACTAAACTACACCCGCATTAAATTGAAAATGGTGAGCCATGAAGGATTCGAACCTTCGACCCTCTGATTAAAAGTCAGATGCTCTACCAACTGAGCTAATGGCTCATTTTGAAAGTGGTGCCGGCTAGAGGACTTGAACCCCCAACCTACTGATTACAAGTCAGTTGCTCTACCAATTGAGCTAAGCCGGCTTGCGACTTCAAAATGGTGGCTCGGGACGGAATCGAACCGCCGACACGAGGATTTTCAGTCCTCTGCTCTACCGACTGAGCTACCGAGCCTTATTAAAATGGCGGTCCCGACCGGGGTCGAACCGGCGATCTCCTGCGTGACAGGCAGGCATGTTAACCACTACACCACGGGACCATTTGGTTGCGGGGACAGGATTTGAACCTGCGACCTTCGGGTTATGAGCCCGACGAGCTACCGTACTGCTCCACCCCGCGATGATATAATATGTAATTTAAGAAAAAATGGAGGAGGTAGAGGGATTCGAACCCCCGCGCGACTCTCGCCGCCTGTCGGTTTTCAAGACCGATCCCTTCAGCCGAACTTGGGTATACCTCCGAGATATAAACCTTTAGTGGTGGACCTTGTAGGACTCGAACCTACGACCGGACGGTTATGAGCCGTCTGCTCTAACCAGCTGAGCTAAAGGTCCTTTATGGTAGCGGCGGAGGGGATCGAACCCCCGACCTCACGGGTATGAACCGTACGCTCTAGCCAGCTGAGCTACACCGCCATAAATGATATTAAAATAAGTGGAGCCTAGCGGGATCGAACCGCTGACCTCCTGCGTGCAAGGCAGGCGCTCTCCCAGCTGAGCTAAGGCCCCA
>NZ_FRBJ01000016.1:0-58740 GCF_900142585.1 Bacillus sp. bc15 | reverse complement strand
TATTAGCCCCGGTTTCCCGGAGTTATCCCAGTCTTATGGGCAGGTTACCCACGTGTTACTCACCCGTCCGCCGCTAACTTCTTGAGAGCAAGCTCTCAATCCATTCGCTCGACTTGCATGTATTAGGCACGCCGCCAGCGTTCATCCTGAGCCAGGATCAAACTCTCCAATAAAGTTAGTTTGTCTAGCATCTAAAAATAAAAATTGACGTTTCACGTTGTTTGTTTCGTTCAGTTTTCAAAGAACTAATTGGTCGCTCATTTGCGACTTCCTTATGTTAACATCTTCATTTTTCAATGTCAACTAAGTTTTTCAATTTCTTTTTTGTCGTTTTCTGCGTTTCCGCATCAGCGACGGTTATTAATATATCATGCAGTATATACAGGGTCAATACTTTTTACAAAAAAATTTCACATCCCGTTAAAAACTTAAAATTCATTATAGCACCCATCCATTCTTCATGACTCCTCTCCTATCCATTTCATATCTTATCTCTTTATCAATTTACACGAGAGTGAAAATTCTAAATTTTATGTTATATTATTTATTATAGGAGTGTGGTGAGAATGAGCATTAAGTATTCAAACAAAATCAATAAAATCCGGACCTTTGCATTAAGTTTAGTATTTATCGGCCTCTTCATTGCATACTTAGGTGTCTTTTTCCGCGAAAACATTATTATCATGACAACTTTTATGATGGTTGGCTTTTTAGCTGTTATCGCTAGCACTGTCGTTTACTTTTGGATTGGTATGTTATCTACTAAGACTATCCAAATTATTTGTCCAAGCTGTGATAAGCCAACAAAAATGCTCGGCCGTGTCGATGCATGTATGCACTGCAATCAACCTTTAACACTAGATCGAGATCTAGAAGGAAAAGAATTTGATGAAAAGTATAATAAGAAGAGTTATAAATCATAAGTATCAAGGGAAATACGAGTTTGCAACACTACAAACGTTTCAACTCATTAAAAAGTTGATTTCTTAAGAAATCAACTTTTTAATTGTTTTATTAAATTTATTACACCTATTTTTTCGAAATAACAGTAAACATCCCTGTCATGTTAGGCGAATAATCTTTAAAATCATATTTTTCGTAGAATGACGTTTTCCCTTGCGACGCAAACAAACCAATGAATGCTTTATCTGGAGCATTCTGATTTAAGTATTCTACTAAAGTATTCATTATTTTCTTTCCAATACCATTCTTTTGATACTCTGGATGAACCACTATATCTTGAATATAGAAATAGATAGCCCCATCACCAACAATTCTGCCCATGCCGATGATTTGATTATTATCCTTGACTGTTATACAGTAAATCGAATTTTGAAGTGATATTTCCACCACCTCAAAGTTCATATAATTAGTCCATCCCACAGAATCACATAAATATTTATATTCTTCCAATGTTGGAATGTCACTTTTAATCTCATATTTCTTCAAAATGTCCCCTCCAAGAATTCATTTCCACCAATACAAAGTAAATTCGACAAACTTTTATCTAACCCTTCTTACTAACTTAGCACTGTAAATCCCGATTAACCTCACGCTAATCCTTATATAATAAAGAAAGAGGCTGACGTATAGCCGTCAGCCTCTTTCTTTATTATATATTACGCCTTATGACACTCTGGACAAACGCCATAAATTTCTAAGCGATGACTATTGATAACGAAGCCTGTCGTTTTCGCAGCTTCCTCTTCCAGCTTTTCCAAGCCTCCATAAGGAAAATCAACAATCTTACCACATTTTTCGCAAATCACATGATAATGTTGACTTGTAACATAATCAAATCTACTTGAAGCGTCTCCATAAGTTAATTCCTTTACAAGTCCAACCTCTTTAAACACACGTAAGTTATTATAGACAGTTGCAACACTCATATTTGGAAACTTACCTTCTAATGCTTTATAAATATCATCCGCTGTTGGGTGCGTCATTGATTCCACAAGGTACTCTAAAATAGCATGACGCTGTGGAGTAATGCGTACACCCGTATTTTTCAGCATTTCTAGCGCTTCTTTTAATTCTTCTTTGACCACCGTCATGCACCCCGATTCTATACGGATTATTATTTTATAATTCTTATAAAGAGTGTACTCCTTTTCTTATAAATCGTCAATATTTCTACTATAAGTATGTGGTTTATTTTTATATTCAGGACTTGTTTTTATGTATCTTTCCCTTTTTCTTCATATATTACATAGAAAAAAGTGCGACATAATCGCACTTGGAATACTATCATCTGAGGAGGTATGCCCTACACTTCCACTTTATGTAAGGCAGTAAAATATGTATAGACACTTGCCTTGTTTCTGCATATTTTATCTCCAACGTAGATTTATTTTATATAAGAAAGAACATCCTCAATATGTCCTTTCACTTTCACTTTACGCCACTCTTTTACAAGTTCACCGTCTTTATTAATAAGGAATGTAGAACGCTCGATTCCCATATACTCTTTCCCAAAGTTCTTTTTTAACTTCCAAACATCGTATAACTCTGCTACTTTATGATCTTCATCTACTAAAAGTGTAAATGGCAATTCATGTTTCTCAATGAATTTCAAATGTCTATTCGCTGAATCAGGACTTACTCCAAGAATAACCGTATCCTTCTCTTGAAATACTCCATACGCATCACGAAAATCACATGCTTCAGTTGTACATCCTGGCGTCATATCTTTCGGGTAAAAATAGAGAACTACATTTTTACCGCGAAAATCAGCTAGGCTAACTTCTTCTCCGTGACTTCCCTCTAATGTGAATTCTGGTGCCATTTCTCCTACTGTAATCATTGTTATCACTCCTACTCTTTTCCTTTACTATAACAAATGCTTCCTTATTTTTCATTGTCTATTACAGACCTCATCACAAAAGCAAAAGGGAGTGTATATCCAATTAGCGCTTCTGCAATTGCAATCCATCGCCCAATTCCAATCGGAGATATGTCACCATATCCAACAGACAATAAAGTAACTGCGCTAAAATATAAACAAACTTCAACGAGTTGAAAAGAATGAGCGTTCAAACTTTCTCCGTCCTCTTTCAAAACTGCGAAACCCATTTCCTCTAATACAACGTAACTTAATCCAAACGCGATCAGTACTGTTGTATAGATCAAAAATAATGTGGCCAAATTATACAGCGAAAAAAAACGCGTTGAATCTGAATAGGAACTCCATAATAATTGGACACTTTTCAAAATAGCGATTGCTGCAATTAATAGAATAAATCCCCATAACATGTCCTCCACCTCATTTTATATGTATGAGGTGGAGGACTGATTTATCCCTTAGAAACGAACAAGCTTCTATAATTAATTACCCGCGCCACGGTATCTTTTTACTCCTTGGTTCCAGAGGTTGATTGCAATCGTAAAACAGATAACACCAACAAGTGGCGTCGCGAATGCATAACTATTCCATTCTGTTTTTCTTAAAAAGTACGCTGCTGGATATACTCCAACAAACGCGAACGGTAAAACAAACGTTAAAATGAAACGAATTACACGATTATAAATATTAACAGGATAGCGCCCGTAATTACCTATGTTATACATAAGGGGCATAATTGAACTTTTCGCATCCGACCAAAAACCAAGGCTCGCAAGCGTAACAAATATCCCTCCATATACAAGTGCTCCTCCTCCTACCATCAATATAAATAAGAAGAAATCATACCAGTAAAAAGATAATTGTAACTCCACAGCTGCATATCCCATTACAACAATCCCTGTAATGGCTCCAATTAAAGATTCAAGTTCCATTCTCTCTAATATAATTTGAAATAGGCTATGGATCGGTCGCGTTAATACACGATCCATCTCCCCTTTAATAATGTATCGATCATTAAAATCCCATATATTAAAGAAAGCTGAAAAGATGGCAAATGGTACTAAAAAGAAACCATAAATAAAGATTACCTCTTCTCGACTCCATCCCTTCAATGCTTGTGTATGCCCAAATACAACGAGAATAAATATTAAATTAACTGCTTGAAGCGATAAATCAGAAAGTAAACCAACGATAAAATCGCCTCGATACTCCAATTTCGTTTTTATATATTGACTTGCATATTGTAAAAATAAGTTTATATATAGCATCTCATCATCCCCCTTGTACAATTAGACGTTTTCTCGCCGTTCTCCACATGAGTACAATTGGAATAATAAGTACAATTGCCCAAATCACTTGAAATACTAAAGCCTCATACAACTTACTCCCCTGTATACCTTCAGAAAAAATCATACTTGGAATATAACTAATAGCCTGAAACGGTAAAAACATCATTGCTTTTTGGGCCCATAACGGATAAAAACTAATTGGTAATAATAGACCTGAAAATAAATCAATAACAACGCGTTTTGCATACATAATTCCACTATTATTAAATAGGAAAAACGTAAGCATTCCCGTCATTAAATTAATTTGTGTATTAATAATAAAACTAAATATTAAAGATAAGAAGAAATATAACCACGTTTGAAAATTCGTTGTAATTTGCAATGAAAATAATAGCGTAACGATCACCATGCCCGGGATGGAAAAGAATGCAAAACGGAATATCCCCTCGCCAAGACCTTGCATAACTTTCATACCTAAATAGTTGTAAGGACGAATTAATTCTACAGCCACACGGCCTTCTTGAATTTCCATCGCAATTTCTCTATCTATATTATTAAAATAAAACGCACGTGCCATCCACGCGATTGCGATATACGTAGTCATTTGCGAAATAGATAAACTTTCAATATTCTCTTTTCCGCTATAAATTGCTTGCCACAAAAAATAATATGCGCCGATATTAATTGTATAAATTAAAATCCCGCTATAATAGTTTGTGCGATACGCAAGCATCATTAAAAAGCGAATTCGAATCATTTCAATATACTTACCCATGCGTAATACCTTCTTCATAAATGTTACGAATAATTTCCTCTGTAGACACTTCGTTAATTTTTAAATCTTTAATTTGAAATGCTTGTACTACTTTAGAAATAAGCATTGAAATAACAACTTCTTCATTCGGAATTTTTGCAACCCATGCGTTTTCCTCTTTCGCTTTCGACCAAACGACATGATTATCTGGCATAACCATTGATAAAGCCTGATAGGAAACTGGTGCAACAAACTGAAAGTGTATTTCCTTCTCTGCTCCCCACTGCGTACGAAGATTTTTTAAAGAACCGTCATACATAATATTTCCTTCATCCAGCATGATAACACGCTCACATAAAGCTTCAATATCCGTAATATCATGAGTAGTTAATAAAATTGTTGTTTTATAACGTTCGTTCATTTCTTTTAAAAATTCACGTATTTTCAATTTCACAAGTACATCTAACCCAATTGTTGGCTCATCTAAAAATAATAACGGTGGATTATGAATTAAGGCTGCTGCTAATTCACAACGCATTCTTTGACCAAGAGATAATTTTCGAACTGGTTTATCTAATAAAGGCCCTATATCTAACGTTTCAATTACGTGCTCCATATGCTCCTTATACTGAGCGTCTGATACACCATACACTTTCTTTAATAAACGAAACGATTCTTGTACTGCAATATCCCACCAAAGTTGCGAGCGCTGTCCAAAGACAACACCAATTGTTCTTACAAATTCTTCTCTTTGTTTATGTGGATTCATTCCATTTACTGTGATTTGCCCTGATGTCGGAGTTAAAATCCCCGTAAGCATTTTAATTGTTGTTGATTTACCAGCACCGTTCTCACCGATATAACCAACCATTTCACCTTGCTTTACAGTAAAAGATACATCATTTACTGCTGGTACTATTTTATAATTACGATTTAATAAATCGCGAAATGCACCCTTTAAGCCCGGACGACTTGAATAGGCTGTAAACTCTTTACGTAACCCTTGTACCTCAATTACCGATTTCATAATCGGACCCCCCTCCTAAATGTCACAACGAATAGTTTACCCAACTGCCTTCGCTATCACAAACAATACGTCTTTTCGAAAAACATGTTAGAATAATACATAGATTTTTGTAAGGAGATGAATTGTAGTGAAATTCACAAAGTCAGAAGCATTACATAAAGAAGCTTTAGAGCATATCGTTGGCGGTGTTAACAGTCCTTCTCGTTCTTTTAAAGCAGTTGGCGGCGGCGCTCCTGTTGCTATGGAACGCGGGAAAGGCGCTTATTTCTGGGATGTAGACGGAAATAAATATATCGATTATTTAGCAGCATACGGTCCTATTATTACTGGACATGCTCATCCGCATATAACAAAAGCAATTACAACAGCTGCTGAAAATGGGGTACTTTACGGAACACCAACAGCGCTAGAGGTAAAATTCGCAAAAATGTTAAAAGAAGCAATGCCTGCATTAGATAAAGTCCGTTTTGTAAACTCTGGTACAGAAGCAGTGATGACAACGATTCGTGTTGCTCGTGCTTATACAGGTCGCACAAAAATCATGAAATTTGCTGGTTGTTACCACGGTCATTCTGATTTAGTACTTGTGGCAGCTGGATCTGGTCCTTCTACTTTAGGAACTCCTGACTCAGCTGGCGTACCACAAAGTATCGCACAAGAAGTTATTACCGTTCCATTTAATAATGTAGAAACTTTAAAAGAGGCGTTAGATAAATGGGGTCATGAAGTAGCAGCTATCCTTGTAGAACCGATTGTTGGAAACTTCGGTATTGTAGAACCTAAACCAGGATTCCTTGAAAAAGTGAATGAACTTGTTCACGAAGCTGGCGCACTAGTAATTTACGATGAAGTTATTACTGCTTTCCGCTTTATGTACGGTGGTGCTCAAGACTTACTTCGTGTGACACCTGACTTAACAGCGCTTGGTAAAGTTATTGGCGGCGGTTTACCGATCGGTGCTTACGGTGGTAAGAAAGAAATTATGGAACAAGTTGCTCCGCTTGGACCTGCATACCAAGCTGGTACAATGGCAGGAAACCCTGCTTCTATGGCATCAGGTATCGCTTGTCTAGAAGTGCTTCAACAAGAAGGACTTTATGAGAAATTAGATGAACTTGGTGCAATGCTTGAAAAAGGAATTTTAGAGCAAGCAACGAAACATAATATCGACATTACATTAAACCGTCTAAAAGGAGCTTTAACTGTATACTTCACAACAAATACAATTGAAGATTACGATGCCGCACAAGATACAGACGGTGAAATGTTCGGTAAATTCTTCAAGCTTATGCTTCAAGAAGGAGTTAACTTAGCACCTTCTAAATACGAGGCATGGTTCTTAACGACAGAACATACAAAAGAAGATATTGAATATACAATCGAAGCTGTCGGCAGAGCATTTGCTGCCCTAGCAGACAATAAATAATCCCGTCATTAAAAGGAAAAAAGAAAGCTCACCTTTCTTTTTTCCTTTTTTCTATTTCATAAACCCCGTATTAATAGTATAATTATTCATAATTATCTGTTTCATATTCTTTTACAGCATTACTATCTCTGTGTACAAGGTGATTTGCACCTTAAATAGTAAGATTATTCTAACTTTTACAAGAGGGGGGATTGACGGATGCTCAATACAAAAAATACATGGACACCGTCTTTATTTCGAGATTATAGAAATGCAGAACACGATGCGTGTGGAATCGTTTCCGTTATGGAGAAACGAAAAATTGCTACAAAAGAAAACATTGACCTTTGTATTCAATCACTCGTCAAAATGAATCATAGAGCTGGTTTCATTAATGGTGAGGGCGATGGCATCGGCATTCACATTGATGTACCAAAAGCGCTTTGGAATGAAAAACTAAAAAGTAGCGGATATAATCCAACGATTGTGGATCATCCCCACTTTATCGTTGGACATTTTTTTCTAAATAAAAAAGAAAACATTACTATCTTAAAAGATTATATTCGTACGCAATTAAACAACAAAAATTTTACAATCATTTTCGAAAGTGATGATGTAACAAACTCCGATGCACTCGGTCCACTTGGTAAACAAGAAGAACCTTTATTTTGGCAAGTTGCCCTTATCGCAGAAAACGAAATTACAAATATTGAGCAAACATTATTTTCTGTCACAATAAAAATAGAGGAAAACGAAGCAATTCATGTTGCTTCATTAAGTCGTGATCATGTTGTATATAAAGTTCTAGGTGCTGGTGATACACTTGTTGCCTACTATAATGATTTACAACATCCACTTATCGCTTCAACTATGACATTAGGACATAACCGCTACTCTACTAATACATTATCTAATTTTTTTCGTGTACAACCATTTAGCATTCTCGGACATAATGGTGAAATTAACACAATTGCAAAATTACGCGAGCAGGCTGAAATGATTGATGTACCACTTACTGCTGGAGGCAGTGACTCGCAAGATTTAAACCGCACCTTAGAAACCCTACTTGTTCAATACGACTACAGCTTATTTGAAGCAATGGAAATATTGTTCCCTCCAATTATTAATGAAATTAAACTTTATGAAACACCTTTAAAAGATTTATATACGTATATACGTGAAGCATGGGGACATTTTGCACAAGGACCAGCTGGCATCATTTCCCGTTTTAAAGATGAAGCTGTTTTCAGTGTTGATTCCCTTGGATTACGCCCAGTATGGAAAGTAGAGACAGAGAGCTCTTATATTTTCTCTTCTGAACCTGGAGTTGTATCACCAACTAAATATGTAGCAGAACCAAAACCACTCGCCCCTGGAGAAAAGGTTGGATTAAAATGGAATGAACAAGATGAACTTGTTCTTTATGAATATGACAAATATCAAATCCAAGTATATAACCGTTTTAAAAAGCGAATTGATACTACCAATTACCATTTAAATTTATCTATCCCTGAAACGAAAAAAATCCAAGGGCTATGTGATTCTGTTCAAGTTGAAACGAAACAATATGTCGCTTTCGGATGGGACCGAGAACATATTCAGCTCCTTGAACAGATGGCAACAAAAGGCGTTGAGCCAATACGCTCACTTGGGCATGACTCACCACTTGCCGCACTCGATACTGATAGACGAAATATCGCTGACTTTATTAAAGAAAGTGTAGCTGTTGTTACAAACCCTGCAATTGACCGTGACCGTGAAATTGAACACTTCTCTACACGTACTGTACTTGGAGAGCGTCCAAGTTTATTAAGCGGCGCAAAACGGCCATTTGTAGTTGAAATGCTTTCACCAATTATTTTAGAAGGCAGCGTGGCACAACCTATTGCAGAGGAATTACACACAATTACGTACGAACAACTCATAGAGCTATTTAAGACTCATAACTCTATCGCCACAATCTCTGCTACATTCAGCTCGTCAGAAACTCTGCAATGTGCATTAAGCCGCATTAGTTTTGAAGCGATAGCTGCTGTTAACAATGGCGCTTCCCTACTAGTATTAGATGACGCAAAAGCCCATCTAAATGAACGATTGTGGATTGATCCACATTTAGTTACTGCTAAAGTACATCAAGCATTAAGTGAAAATAAATTACGCCGCAATTGTTCTCTCGTTATACGTTCTGGTGCTCTTCGCTCCTTACATGACATTGTCACGCTATATGGATTAGGAGCAGATGGTATTAATCCATATTTATTATTCGCCACTGTAAATGATGGAACAAAAACACCAATTACGAATCTGTATAATGCACTTAATAAAGGATTAGAAAAAGTCATTTCAACAATTGGAATTCATGAGTTACGTGGTTACGGACGTCTCTATTCATCTATTGGGTTACATGAAGAAATCGCAAATATATTACAGATTACAAATTTCTTCGGTTCAAATGATTTAGCCTTTTCACTTGAATCACTTACTGAAGATGCAAAAATACGAGCAGAGGATTATAACAATCCTAAAATTAGAATGCGAAAATCATTTCATATATTCCCGCGAATTTGGAAAGCAATTGGCGATGTCGCAAAAGGAAATTCTTATGATGATTACCGTGACAAGTTAAGTGAACTAGAAGAGAATAATCCAATCGCAATCAGACACCTTGTTCAAACGAAACAAACAAAACATGTCGTTCCAACTGAAGAAGTATCTATCGGCATTCAAAATCATAATTTACCATTTATTATTAGTTCTATGTCATTTGGTTCTCAAAACGAAATCGCCTTTCGCGCATATGCAGAAGCGGCCGATCAGCTAAATATGATTAGCTTGAACGGTGAAGGCGGCGAAATTAAAGATATGATTGGGAAATACCCACATACACGTGGACAACAAGTGGCATCTGGACGATTTGGAGTAAATGCCGAACTACTAAACTCATCAAACTTAATTGAAATCAAGATCGGTCAAGGCGCAAAGCCTGGGGAAGGTGGACATTTACCTGGTTCAAAAGTGACAGCCAAAATAGCTGAAGCACGTAATGCGACAATCGGCTCAGATTTAATTTCACCTTCTAATAACCATGATATTTATTCAATTGAAGATTTAGCTCAAATGATTACAGAAATTAAAACAGCTAATCAACTTGCCAAAGTAGCCGTGAAAGTCCCTGTCGTTCCTAATATCGGAACAATTGCTGTCGGTATCGCCAAAGCTGGCGCTGATTTTATTAACATTAGCGGATTCGATGGCGGAACAGGTGCTGCACGTATTCACGCATTGCAGCATGTAGGTCTCCCTGTAGAAATTGGTGTTAAAGCCGCTCACAACGCTTTATTAGAAGCAAGCATGAGACATAAAGTAGAGATTTGGGCAGATGGTGGTATTCGAAGTGTAAATGATGCCTTGAAAATCATGCTCCTCGGAGCAAACCGTATTGGATTTGGCACACTATCAATGATTGCAATCGGCTGTACTACTTGCCGTGGGTGCCATCTAGATACTTGCCATGTTGGAATTGCGACACAAATCGAGTCTGAAGCACAAGCAAAAGAACACGGATTACGCCGCTTCGTCCCGCGCGAATTAGAAAGCGCAGTTGCCGGCCTGTTAAATTTATTCACCTCTTTCGGTGTAGAACTACAACGATTAACAGGACAGCTTGGGTATACAAATTTACAAACAATTGTTGGGCGTTCTGATTTATTAGAGCAAGTTCGAGGCGAAAATTTATTAAACTTATGTAATTTACTACAAATAATAGAACATCCATCTGTTACAACAACAGAAGACGTGCCGGAAAAACAATTTAAAACCGTTCATTCCGCTGACTCAAAAGAATTAGTAGGCGTTGGTGTAGAGCAACGCGTTATGGGTGGTCTAGAATCATGTTATCGCGTTCGCAGTAAACTATATGAAGCTACTCAACTTGAACCACTTACATTAAAGTATACGAATGGTTCTATTCCCGGAAATGGGTTAGGTGCTTACAATAGTGAAAATTTATTTATACACGTAAATGGCGGCGCACAAGATGGCATTGGTAAAACTTCCTTTGGTGGTGGTATTTATATAACGAAATCAAAAGGAGAAGATGGAGTATATTATAACGGTTCTGTCGGAAAAGGATTTGGATATGGTGCACAAAAAGGGGCACTATACGTGCAAGGGAACGCTGATGCTCGCGCTGGCATTCGCCTTTCTGGGGCAGACATGATAATTGGAGGTAGAATAACAAAACCACTCCGTGAAAAAGAGCACGGGAATATAGGGGCATACTCCAATATTAAAGGGTTTGCTTTTGAATATATGACAAATGGGCGAGCGCTTGTTTTAGGTGACCCTGGTCCATGGATTTGCGCCGGCATGACTGGCGGTGTTGTTTATTTACGTCATGATTCAAACTTAGGCTTAACAGAACAAGCCTTAAAAAGAAGAATCGCAAAAGGGGCAAATGTTACATTACAACCAATTAGTAAAAACGGTTTGAAAGATGTAACTGAATTATTGTTAGACTATATTCGTGTACTAAACGAGCATGAGCAATATGAGGAAGTTGCTTTGTTAACCCCGTTATTAGATGATATACAAAACCAGTTTTTTGAAATTATCCCGAAAAAAGAACAGGCAGATCCATCTATCTCAACAGAGTAACATGAGTAATTTTCATTATTAAGAAAAAATTGACGAAGTACACTTCTCATAGTAATCTATAGTAACAATTTGAGACCTGCTGAAATTCAGCAGGTCTTTTTACTAAAAACTGATGTTTAAAAGAAATTAGGAAAAATTATAAAGTGAAACTTTAATTAGCCTACAGCAATTGAGCGTTTACCGGCATCCAGCTACTGAATTTAGAGGCGGGAATCTTACTGTTCACAATTAGCGCGATAAAATGAATACTAATTTCTTTTAACGTCACTAAAATATCACTTGCTAACATATTGTAATGAATGTATAGTATCATGTTGTACATTCATTATGACAAGAGAAAGGATCTTATTAAGGGTATGAAACTTGGTGCTCGCATTTTAAAAACGGGTATTGCCATCACGTTAGCTTTATTTGCTTGTATTTTACTTCAATTACCGAGTCCGGTATTTGCGGGAATTTCAGCTATCTTTGCTGTTCAACCGTCTGTATACCGTTCTTATTTAACCGCACTTGAACAAATTCAAGCAAATGTAATCGGTGCGATATTTGCTATCGCATTTGCTACTGCTTTTGGACATAATCCTTTTATTATTGGATTAACATGTATATTAGTAATTGCTCTTACACTGCAATTACGATTAGAAAACACAATATCAATTGCTTTAGTAACAGTTATCGCCATTATGGAGTATCAAGGCGAAGATTTCTTTAGTTTTGCCTTACTTCGCTTTGCGACGATTATGATTGGTATTATTGCGGCTTCACTTGTAAATTTAGTATTTATGCCGCCGAAATATGAAACAAAACTTTATCATCGTATCGTTGATAATACAGAAGAAATTGTAAAATGGATTCGAATGAATAGCAGGCAAGCTTCTGATTTTACAACGCTAAAAACTGATATTGATCGTATGAAAGAAAAAATGATCAAATTAAACCATTACTATTTGCTGTATAAAGAAGAAAGAAGCTACACGAAAAAAGTAAAGTTCGCAAAAATTCGTAAGCTCGTTTTATTCAGACAAATGTTAGCGACAACAAGCCGTGCTTTAAGTACGTTAAAATCATTACACCGTACTGAAAACGAACTGCGTTACATGCCGGAAGAGTTTCAGGAATCTATACAAAACGAACTTGACTCATTAACGCATTATCATGAACAAGTTTTATTAAAATTTATTGGTAAAGCAAAAAAACAACAATCTGTTGAGATGCTTGATGAAGTTGAAACAGGTAAACAAGAATTAATTGATATCTTTATGGAATATCAAAATAAGGACGATGAAGAAGCATATAAAACATGGCTACATCTCTTCCCTCTTATTTCTTCCATTATTAACTATAGTGAAGAAGTAGAGCATTTAGATTTACTTGTAGATAGCTTCTACACATACCATAAACCAGAAAAAGAACTCCAAATCGATGATAAAAAAGAAGACGAATAAAAAAACAGCTCCTTTTATGCTAAAGGAGCTGTTTCTGTTATATGTTGAAGTTGATATAAATTGTAATAAAATCCTTTTTTTCGCATTAACTCTTCATGAGAACCAGTCTCTTTAATCTCACCGTCTTCAATGTAAATAATCGTATCAACATGCGTAATCGTCGCTAATCGATGTGCGATTATAATCGTCGTCCTGTCAGCAGCTAACGTCTGAAGCGCCTCTTGAATATACCTTTCATTTTCTAAATCCAATGCCGAAGTTGCTTCATCCAATATAAGTACCGACGGATTCTTTAGAAACACTCGTGCAATTGCCACACGTTGTCTTTGCCCGCCCGATAGCTTTACACCACGTTCTCCAACGACAGTATTATAACCATCTGGTAAGTCTATAATAAAATCATGAATTTGCGCAGCTTTGGCAGCTGCAATCACTTCTTGCTCTGTAGCTTTCGGATTTCCATATAATATATTTGCTCCAATTGTATCGCTAAACAATAAATTATCTTGCAGTACAATTCCAATATTACTACGTAAATTTCTCATATTATACTTTCTTACATCTATCCCATCTACATAAACCGCTCCCTCAGAAACATCATAGAAACGCGGGATCAAACTAGCAAGAGATGACTTTCCTCCCCCACTCGCTCCTACAAGCGCTACTTTCTCTCCAGGCTGCATAGTTAATGACAAGTTGTGTAATATCTCTTTTTCATCTGCATTATAACGAAAAGAAACATTATCAAATACAATTTCTCCATTTAATTTTTTCGTTTGTACCGCATTTGGCACATTAACAATATCGTATTTTTCATCTAACAGTTCAAACACACGGTCCATCGATGCAAAAGATTGTGTTAATGTTGTAGATGAATTAACAAGGCGGCGAAGCGGACTATATAAACTATCCATATATCCAACAAAAGCTACCATCGTCCCTAGCGTTAACTGCCCTTGAATTACTTCATATGCTGCAAAACCAATCACAAGTAATGGACCTAAATCTGTTAACGTATTTACTGCCGAGAATGTTCTCGCCGTCCAACTTGTATGGGTTAATGCTTTCGTTAAAAATTCATTATTTCTTTTTTCAAACTGCTTCCCCTCATACTCTTCTAACGCAAAGCTACGTGTCACTTGCATTCCTTGAATACGTTCATGCAAATATCCTTGCATCGTCGCTAACGCTTGTGAACGCTCTTTCGTCAATTTCCGAAGACGTCCGAAAAAATATTTCACTGCAATTACATAAATAGGTAAAATCAATAACGCAACAAATGTTAATTTTATATTCATAGAAAACATAACAATGATGGCAATAGCAATTGTTGCAGTATCTAACCAGACGTTCATCAAACCAGTAATTACAAAATCCTTCGTTTGTTCTACATCATGGATGACACGAGAAATAATCTCTCCTGTTTTTGTATTGGAGTAATAACGTAAACTTAATTTTTGTAAGTGACCAAAAATATACTTCCGCAAATCATACAGTATTGTATTTGCGATACGCTGCGCGAAATATTGACGATAATATTCAATCGGTGGTCTTAATACCGCAAAAATAAAAAAAGCAATTCCAATCGCTGTTATTAATTGAGATGTTTTATCTTGAAGTGAACCTCCGCCTTGAATTACATCATCGATAATATACTTTAATAACCACGGCATAATAAGTGGGATACCAAACTTAACTAGTCCAATAATAATTGTAATAGCGATAAGCCATCGATATGGTTTAACAAATTGTAAATATCTTTTTATGCCCTGCACATAATCCCCCCCTCTAATAGGACAAACCTGCCGGGAAGCCCCCTGCAGGTTTGTTTTAATTTCTGTACATTAAATATCGTTCATACCACATATCTACGAAGTCTGGTGCGAACGGACCTTTTCTTTGATGAATCCACTGTGTTAAATGTGCTACATTTCGTTTTAAAATTGTATCGATAACAGGTGGATACTGCATAATTTGACTATGTTTTTCATACTCATCTTCATCTAGAAGCGTATATGTCATATCTGGATACACTTTAATATCTAAATCATAATCAATATACTTTAATGCTTCAGAATCATACGCAAAAGGGGAGCTTAAATTACAATAATAATATACGCCCTCTTCCCTAAGCATCCCAATCACATTAAACCAATAGTTGGCATGAAAATAACAAATTGCTGGTTCACGCGTAATCCATGTTCGGCCATCCGATTCTGTAACTACTGTACGATCATTCGCTCCGATCACAAGACTCTGTGTCCCTTTTAAAATTGTTGTTTCTTCCCACATTCTATGAATGGAGCCATTATGTTTATAACTATGTATTTGTACTTTTTCTCCTTCTTTGGGAAATCCCATATATGCTCCCTTCTTTCAACTGCAAATGCCCTTTGAACGGCATTCACTTTTCTTCTATTATAACTTTTTTGTCAAAATTTTAAAACTAAAGGGATAAGACTCTATTTTCCACACTGAATATGCAGGAGGTTTATCGTTGAATACAATAATCCCCAATCTTCTCAGAACACAAGGATTGTACTGTATTATTTATAAACGAGGACATGTAATAGAAAAAGCCCCTCTCTATTTGAAGGACTTTTCACCTGAAGGCAATAATATATCTTATCCTAAATTTGAAATCATTTTTTCAGTTGTAAAAGATTGGATTACACTATTCGTTTGTTCTTCAAATTTCTCATGTAACATCTTCAACGCTACTTCTGTTCTATATATTTCCTGACGGATAAAATGCAGTTCTTTTTTATCGCACGTATCTTTTTCATTCATTTCAATTTGTTGATACTTCTCTAAGTGTGATTGCAATTTTAACAGCTCATCCATCGTTTCCAATTGTTCTCCCACCAACTTATCAAAATCGTTCATTACTTACCCCCTTTTGGATTTCTTCATCAGTTATTATTCCTAATTACATATTTCTAATCTTTAACTTCCTTCTCCTTTGACAACATTTGTTGACTTATTAGAAGTTATGTCGTTCACTTTCTTTTCATTACAATGACCCGCACACAAAGAAAACACTTCTCTCGAATTGGAGAAGTGTTTTTCTTTTATTACTCGTTTGAACTAGAAGATTGTGATTGTTTTGCAGCTGACTTAGCATTTTGTTTTTTCACAGCATGCACGTCTGTTTCAGTTGCAAATTCTGTACCATAACTAGCGTTTGCACTTTGTGCACCAGAAGCTTGTGCTTTCTTTGCTTCTGATTGTGCGTTTGCTTGTTTTACTGCTTGTACATTTGTTTCAGTTGCAAACTCTGTACCATAACTAGCATTTGTACTTTGAATGCTAGCACCAGAAGTTGCCTTGTTATAACCTTGTTGTTTTTTACTCATCTTTCTCACCTCCACAATCAATAATGTAACCAATTCAACTAGAAGCTATCCGTAATTTTCTTTTAAAAAAATTCCGCATATATCTCTTGTTACTCATTCAAACTATAGAAAATGGAGGTGGAAATATGTATATAGGACGCGATATGACTGAACTAACGATGCTTTCAAAAAACGAATGGAAAGAAGATGAATTAGCTTATTTTCATCATTCATTACAACAGATTTTGCCCTATTTAAATGCGGAAGGGCAAAGTATTTATAAAGAAATTGTAATAGAGATCGAATCAAGGGGCGGCTTACAAGAAGGTGATGCCAGTTGGACTCATGGGACAAAAATTTCTTACGATTAAAAAAGTGTTCCCAATTTAGGGAACACTTTTTTTGTTTATTGCATTGTAATTTTCTCAACACAACTCTCATAAATCGTACGATGCGATTTAGAGAAAGGTAACTGCCCAAATGCTTCTTTCGATACAAGTTTCAATGTATCTGTTTCAACAATATCACCGGTTACTTTTCCGTAAAATACAAATATATCCCAAGTACGATGAGTAAATGTATGTTGTACATTCATTGCGTACTCATCAATAGAAATCGAAAGCTCAAACTTTTCTTTCATATAATCTATAAGCTGTTCTTTCTGACTTCGAATCCCTTCGCCAAGTTCAATATTCGGAAACTCCCACATATTAGCTAATAATCCGCTACTTGGACGTTTATTAATAACGTAACGACCATCTTCAGTTTGAAGTACTCCTGCAACAAGCGGTACCATTGTAGGAGCTTTCGCTTTACTTTTTACTGGTAGTTCTTTTTGAACACCTTCAGCATATCCTCTGCAATGCTCACGTACAGGACAAAGTAAGCAAGATGGATTTTTTGGAATGCAAATCAATGCACCTAACTCCATCAAACCTTGATTAAAATAAGATGGATTTTCTTTCGAAATAATTTCACGCACAATCTCTTCAAACACTTTTCTAGTCTTTGGTTTTGCAATGTCATCCCATACTGATAAAATGCGAGATAATACACGCATAACATTTCCGTCAACTGCTGGCTCTGGTATACCATATGCGATACTTAAAATAGCACCTTTTGTATATGGTCCTACTCCTTTTAACTTTTCAATTTTCTTTACATCACTCGGTACTATTCCGCCATATACTTCTTTTACCTCTTTTACAGCCGCGTGTAAATTACGTGCTCTAGAATAATACCCTAAACCTTCCCATGCTTTTAATACTTCTTCATCATCTGCGTTCGCTAACGCTTCAAGTGTAGGAAACTTCCCCATAAAATTTGCGTAATATGGTTTTACAGCTTCTACTCTTGTTTGCTGTAACATAATTTCAGAAACCCAAACGCGGTATGGATCTTTATTCTTTCTCCACGGTAAGTCGCGCTGTTCTTCTTCAAACCAACCAATTAAATCATTTTGAAACTGCTCTATATTAAAATTTTTTAGTATTTCAAGTGTCAAACTTGATCCCCCTCATTTTTTTGCATATAAGTACTATTATAAAGATTTTAGGAAAAAATTTAAGTAAGATGACATAGGAAATTGAAGGCAAAGGACTTGAGGTATCGAATAAAAAGAGTTACATTAATAAAAAACGGAGGTGGATTTCTATGGACACAGCCACTCACCTTGTTATGGGTATCACTTTAGGTAGCTTAGCAACATTAGACCCAGCCATAGCACAAAGTGATATTGGCCCACAAGCTGTTATGCTTGCTACAATTGCTGGTTCCAACATTCCTGACATTGACACAGTTTTAAAATTGCGTAATAACGCTAAATATATAAGAAATCATCGCGGAGTTACTCATTCCATTCCCGCGGTAATTCTTTGGTCATTCCTTATAAGTGGCATCTCTTTCGCCTTCTTTTCAGACGCTCCATATCTTCATCTACTACTTTGGTCATTTATTGCAGTCTTCCTTCACGTCTTTGTAGATATTTTCAACGCCTATGGTACACAAGCATTACGGCCTTTCACAAAAAAATGGGTCGCACTCGGCGTGATTAATACATTCGATACCGTAATTTTCTTTATCCATATACTTGCAATTGCTTGCATGCTCGTCGGTTCTCATAAAGGATACACTGCCTTAGCAGCATATATATTAATGATTGTTTACTATATCGGACGAATTATGATGCACAGAAATATAAGAAGCGTTGTACACAAACGTTTCAAAAATGTCGAAAAGATTATCATTTCTCCTTCTTACCGATTTTATCATTATCATTTAGCAGTCGTTACAGCTGATTATTACTACGTTGCGAGATGGCACCGTGGTAACATCATGATATATGACAAGTTCGATCGGGTACCGTTCCCAGACAATGATATTATGCGAGCAGCTAAACAAGATGAAAACATCTCAGCCTTCCTATCTTTCTCTCCTGTATATCGCTGGGATATTTTTGATCATGATCATTATTACGAAGTACGATTCATTGATTTACGGTATCGAAGTAAAGATTATTATCCATTTGTCGCGATTGTTCAGCTCGACCATAATTTAAATATTATTAGTTCCTATACAGGATGGATTTTTAGTGAAGAAAAACTTCGAAAAAAACTGGAATTACTTCCACATTAAAAAAAGCGACTCAAGTCGCTTTTTTTAATGTTTCAAATGATCTTCTTGATTAATTAAATGACTATACTTCGGATTGTTTGTACGCATTTCATGAAGGCGTACACCATGATTATTAATCCATGATCGTACCACTTGCTCAGTCATTTCCTCACCTTGATAACGCCCTGATTTTGCATAAGTTGTTTGAAAATCTTCCCAAAGTAATTCAACCCATGCACGAGCTTGTCCGTAAGAAAGCTTGTCATTCTTGTCTAATAATTCTTTCGTTAATGCTTCATAAATATCATTCATGTTCTAATCTCCTTTTACCTATTTATCCCTTCATTTCTAAAGGATAGTTTCTTCTGTTTTGCACATTCTATAAGTGATACTTCTTAAAGAGGTATCAACTGATGAGGAGGAGGGCGTTCGCAATGGGTAAACAAGCCGAATTTTGGTCTGAGTCAAAAAACAACAGCAAAATCGACGGTCAGCCGAAAGCGAAATCACGCTTCGCTTCAAAGCGACCTAACGGCACAATTAACACGCACCCACAAGAACGTATGCGTGCTGCAAATCAGCAGGAAGAGTAGTACAAATTAAATTAACTTCCTACACGAGGTGATAAAGATGAGCTACCGTGATCGCTTAGATAGTCGTTCTGAATTATTTAACCATACGTGGACTCGTCCAAAACATGCGAAAGCGCAAGTTAACGGACAGACGCAACAAACCCAGTCTCTCATTATATTGGCAAATGAATGTAAAAAACGCCAATTTTAGAATCTCCTATCTCCTTTAACGCCTACCAAAGATGAAAACCAGAGAGATATGTGCTCTCTGGTTTTTATTTTTCTTGCAATAAGGAAATTGGTATGCCAATCTCTTCATTATCATTTTGCTTATATCCCCAAGCAAATACCCCATTGAAATACGTAATTTTAAATAATACACCAGGTTCTTCTACTAATTCATATATTTCACCAATACGGAACTTGTTTATATCCGTCATATAAGCACGAGCCATTGCCATTTTTCTCATTAATACATCAAATTCATTGACAATCCCAAGCTGCTCAGCTTTTACTGCTTGCTCCTTCAAAGCGCCAATTTCTTCCCTTAGCTCATGCGGTGTCATTTCACTGTAGCGTTTTGGCATATTCATCTTATTCTCCTCATTCCTCTTCGCGTTTCATTTGCAAAAATATCTCAATTTCATCAATAGAGAATCCTTTTCTATATAACGCTTGCTTCATCTTGTTTTCAAATGTCCATCCATCATGCTTCTTATATTTCTCATAATATTTATTCCCATGATAGTGTAACGCTTCTTGTTGCTTTTCGTCATCTCTTTCGTCTTTCAATTCTTCCAAACAAATTTGAATTACTTCTCTAGAATATCCTTTTCGAACAAGCATCTCATCTAACTTTAGCTTCATTTGTAAAAAAGAATGCTTTTGATAAGATTTTTTCTTCTTTTCTATGAGAAACAAGGCATTCTCAATTTGCTTTTCCTTCGGATATTCTTGTAAACTGTGCATAATAAGTAAATCTTGAACACCTTTATTTAACAACTCTCTTTTAATAACAGTTGGACCTTTTCGATTCACATTACTTTGCGTTCGCGTATATAAAACAGCGTACTCTTTATCATTAATATATCGGTCATGTAATAATTTCGAAACGACTTCAGAGATGATGGCCTGTCCCACTTCTTTTTTTCGTAAAAAATCTTCTATTTCTTGTTTTGTTCTCATTTGATAGGATAAATAGGAGATTGCTTGTAAATATGCTTTTTGTACCTCTTCATTGTACAAAATATTTCCTAACTCTATTTCATCAATTTCTAAGCCTTTTTGTAATCCATGTTTCATTAAGATTACTTGATCCACACTAAACCCGTACTCTTCACCTTGGCCTTTATCAATATAAATATTAAATCGTTCTTTCGATCGTTTTTGTACTTCTATTTTTGTAATGACAGCCATACTCTCACCTCTCTATTATTTTAACATAGTCGAGGAACATTTTTTCTTTTCAAGAATATATATAATGAGGAGGAAATATTTGTGAAAATCGCAATTTCTGGTGGTACAGGCTTTATCGGTAAATATCTTTCTACTTTTTTTGTTCAAAAAGGATATACTGTTTACATCCTCACACGAAAAAAAACTACTGAAACTTCCGACCCTAAACTTCAGTATGTTCAATGGACACCAGATTTACAAACCTTCCCCCTCTCTTCTATTGATGTAGTTATTAATCTAGCCGGAGAGTCTATTAATAGTAGATGGACAAAGAAACAAAAGAAAGCCATTTTAAACAGTAGAATTCAAACAACAAAAGGACTCATTAAACAATTGCAGGCACTCCATAAAAAACCACATACATTTATTAATGCAAGTGCTATTGGATACTACGGAACATCTGAAGTAGAGTCTTTTACTGAGCAACAAGAAACGCCTGGAAATGACTTTTTAGCAGAAACAGTATTTTTATGGGAACAAGAAGCAGCTAAAGCATGTTCTCTCGGAATAAGAACAATTTACACAAGATTTGGCGTTGTATTAGGTGCAGATGGCGGAGCCTTGCCAAAAATGTTACTTCCCTATCAATTCTATATCGGCGGCACCATTGGTTCTGGGAAACAATGGTTATCATGGATTCATATAGACGATGTCGTTCGTATGATGGATTTCATCATACACAAAAAAGAAATTGATGGTCCTCTTAATATGACAGCACCAACACCTATAAGAATGAAGGAATTTGGAAAGACCATCGCTGCTGCAACGAGAAAACCACATTGGCTGCCTGTCCCTTCATTTATGCTTCACCCCTTATTAGGTGAGATGAGCATACTTGTACTAGAAGGGCAACATGTATTACCTAGTAAAGCAATTAAACATGGATACCAATACACATTTCCGGCAATAGACCATGCATTACAAAATATACTTTCGCATACAATGTAGTACTTCTAAAACACAATTTTACATGGGCCCTTTTAAAACTTTCATTTTCTAGGATCCGAAGCATTACCATACAAATAACCTTTCAGTTACTTTCCCTTAACTTCCATTAGCATTATAAAGTAACAGAAATGAGGTACCTATGAAAATATTGCTCAAACAAGCCATTGTATACCCTATTACATCTCCAAAGTTTCAAGGTGATGTACTCGTTACAGGAGAGCGAATTACCGAGGTCAAACCTTTTATTCAACCTACTCAAGATATGACCGTTATAGATGCACGAGCACTCCATCTCTTACCTGGCTTTATTGATGTCCATACTCACCTTGGTCTCTATGATGAAGGTACTGGTTGGGCTGGAAATGATGCCAATGAAACATCTGAAGTTTCAACACCACATATTCGTTCTTTAGATGGAATCCATCCTCTCGATATCGCCTTTCAAGACGCTGTACAAAATGGAATTACAACCGTTCACGTTATGCCTGGCAGTCAAAATATTATCGGGGGTACTACTTGTGTAATAAAAACAGCTGGAACTTGTATTGATCATATGATTATTCAAGAACCTGCTGGTTTAAAGATTGCCTTTGGAGAAAACCCTAAAAAAGTCCATAGTAATGGAACAAAAGAATCCATAACACGTATGGGGATTATGGGGTTACTTCGGGAATCATTCTATGAAGCACAACACTACGGGCACGAAGCTGATTTTCGAATGCTTCCTATTTTAAAAGCATTACGTCGTGAAATACCCGTACGTATCCACGCCCATCGAGCAGATGATATTAGTTCTGCGCTACGCTTTGCAACGGAATTCAACCTCGATCTACGTATTGAACATTGTACAGAAGGACACTTTCTTGTTGAAGAGCTTTCGAAACACAATTTGAAAGTTTCAGTTGGTCCCACTCTGACACGCCGTTCTAAAATCGAACTAAAAAACAAGACATGGGATACTTACCATATATTATCCAAAAATGGTGTGGAAGTTTCTATAACAACAGACCATCCTTATACACCCATTCAGTATTTAAATATTTGTGCTGCTGTCGCAGTAAGAGAAGGGTTAGACGAGAAAACAGCACTAGAAGGAATCACCATATTCCCAGCGCGAAATTTGCGGTTAGAGGATAGAATTGGAAGCATCGAGGTTGGAAAAGACGCCGATCTCGTGTTATGGACTCATCATCCTTTCCATTATTTAGCCAAGCCTGTACTAACTATGATTGATGGAAAAATAATTTACAAAAAAAATAAAAAAAACTAGTTTATTTTTTTGACTAGATAAAGTATTATACGATTATAAACTGAATGAAACCATAATCAATTTGTGTCGTGATTATCATTTTCAAATTGATGAATGGGGAAGGCAAATGGTGCGCCACCAGCGTTAGAAACTGGTTCTAGTGGGTTCGATTCCCACCCCGAAATTTTTTAAAGATTGATATAAAAATTTCGAGGGTGGGGTGTTTTTTCGTCATGCTACCCTCGTGTGAGGAGGAGTTAGTATGTTGAAAAAACGCGACTTACACGACAGCCACGTTCTATACGAGTTAATGGTGGATCCAGCTGTCTTCCCTTTTGTGCGTCAAAAGGCTTATTCTTATGAAGAATATTTATTCTTAACGAAACAAACGATTGAAGCTGAAGAGCGTGGTGAATTAATTTCACGCACAATTTTAGATGAATGGGGTAACCCTATCGGAACAATTACTTTATTTGATGTGCAAGAAAAAGCTGGATTTCTCGGGACATGGCTTGGCAAACCATATCATGGAAAAGGCTATAATAAATTGGCAAAAGATTCATTTTTTAGTGAACTTTTCTACGAATTAGATATTGAAACAATTTTCATGCGTATTCGTAAAATAAATATTCGTTCTATTAAAGCTGCAGAAAAACTGCAATATGTGAATCTAGCAAACGAAACAAGAAAAGCCGTATATGATGAAATTAACGCAAACGAAGAAGTATATAACTTATATGAAATTCCAAAAGATCAATACACACTTGCTACAATGCGAGATACAACCTTCCAAGATGCTCATCAATTAAAAGAAGCATAATCTAAATTTTCTGAAATGATAATCAATCATTAACATTTTCCATATGCGTATATCCCCTCATGTCTTTGGAAACGATAAATAGTAACTTTAAGACACGAGGTGATTTGTAATGGATAAAAAGAAACGTGATAAAGCAAAAAACACATTATCTAGTACACAAGAAGTTCTCTATCAACGCGAATTTCAAAAAGCAGATCGTGCAGCAGGATATCGCTCGAAAAGCATTTAAAGTGAAAATGAATAATTAGAAGTTTCCCCCCTAATTATTCATTTTCATTACATAATTTTCTCGACTGATAGAAGTAAGCAAAAAGACCCCTTATGCTTATGCATAAGGGGCCTTTTTGCTGTGGACAACTTTATCCACAAAACTGATGCAATTGTTAGTAATTTTCAAAAACACTTAATATTTTTCTATATTAAAGCATATATCAGCTGTTTTAATTGTGGATATTTTTCTAAAAATTGTGGACAATGTGGATATAGTTGTTAATATTCCGACTTTACTGTTTAATGAAAGCGCAATTACTTTGTGGATAACTGGCTAAATTTTCTTTAAAAATAATAAAGAACCCTCTTTACATATACAAAGAGGGTTTCATATTAAGTAAAAGATTGTGCAAGAGCAGGTGATTTAATAGGTATATGACGCGGTTCTGCATGATTTTCTGCCAAAATTGCATCTACAATATGACCAGCTGGCTCTGGAAGATAGATGCTTTTCATTGCTTCTTTCATTTGAAGAAGCTTCACATCATCTTGTAATAATGCCTCTGTTTTTGCGAAAACCTCACTATCATCGCGAATGACAACTGCTGCTCCTTTTTTTTCAAAGTACATCGCATTTTCATTTTCTTGTCCTGGAACAGGCTTATATAAAATGACAGGTACTTGCAACGCTGCTGCTTCACTTAATGTTATTCCGCCTGGCTTCGTAATCATACAAGAAGTAACTCGGAATAATTCATCAATATTTTCAACATACCCAAACACTTTTAATGCATCGGAATTTTGCTTCTGTAAACTTAATAAATCATGTTTTAAAGCTTCATTTTTTCCACAAACGACAACTACTTGTAAATTAGGCACTGACATAAATGATTGGCATAGTTCTTTTACATTTCCTAATACCCCATGAGCACCTGCTACAATTAGTAAAATCTTTTTATTCTTACATAACTGATATTTATTATATATGATGTCTGAATTTACCTTTAACTCAAAACTACTCCGAATTGGAATTCCTGTTTCAACAATTTGTTCCGCAGGTACACCGATATCAACCATCAATTCTTTCACGTGATCCGTTGCAACAAAATAACGATCTACTTCTCGATGAATCCATATTTTGTGCACGCAAAAATCCGTTAATACGTTATAGACAGGAATTGAAATCCCCGTTTGTTTTTTCAATTCTGGTACAGCAATAATTGGAAATGTATTAATTACAATATCAGGTTTCTCCACCTGTAACAGTGTTTTCAAACGTTTTCTTCCAAAGTTCGCATACCAAGATGCTATTTTCTTATCATAAATTTTTTCTACCCCGTAATAAAACAAACGATATAATTCTTTTCCTATTGTATAACTTTTTAAATATAGATATTTTGTAATGTCAGTTATAAATGGATGTGATTCTCCAAACAAGTCGCATACAATAACATCTTCAATTCCTTTTTGGCGAAATGTTTGTTCTAATGTTTTTGCTACTTGCACATGACCATTACCGTAATGTGCAGTTAATATTAAAACCTTGGGGTTTTTTATCAAACAAATCCACTCCTAGCTTTTTGTTTCTCCATATTGCATATACGACAATAGGAAAAACATTTTCCTTAAAAATTACATAAACAGATTCTAATAATTCCCTTTTCAGCTATGTACCTGTCGTGGATATGCAAAGCATATAAGATTGACCCCTTAATCCTATCTGTGCTCATATCTTTACATTATACTTTCCTATAAGAGCTTTCGCAATAACTTACAAATCTTCTCTATTCCATGATACTCACTCTTTTACTTCTTAATTCTTTTTACTATTTTGATTTCCCTTTACAATTATGTAAATTTATCCACTTAGTCCGTACAAAATTATGGATATTCTACTTTCAGTATACTCTTTTATCAATATATACTCTAGATTTTATTGTAAAGAAAGCAAAAAGCCTAATCCAATATTTGGATTAGACCGCTTGTAAAATATGTTTAGCATGTTCTACATTTTTCTCAGTAGGTGGTTCTACATTTGCGAGTGGGTACTTGTGTCCAAGCGCCTCCCATTTATATACACCAAGCTTATGATATGGTAACACTTCAACTTTTTGAACATTAGACAGACTTTGAATAAAGCTAGATAGTTTTTGTAGATCCTCTTCATTATCCGTAACACCAGGAACTAATACGTGTCGTACCCAAATCGCTTTATTCTTATCCGATAAATAACGAGCAAATTGTAAAATATGTTCATTTGGTTTCCCTGTTAATTTACGATGCTTTTTGGAATCGATATGTTTCAAATCCAATAAAACTAAATCTGTATAATCCATTAAAATATCTAGCTTATTTTGGAATTCTGGTTCCTCAGAATAACACCCACCAGAAGAGTCGATTGTTGTATGGATACCAGCCTCTTTACACTTTTTAAACAACTCAATTAAAAAGTCTAGCTGTAATAATGGCTCTCCACCGCTAACTGTTATACCGCCTCCGGAGGCTTCAATAAATGGAAGGTAACATGTCACATCCTGCATCACTTCTTCAACTGTTATTTCTTTACCTTTACCGATTTCCCACGTATCAGCATTATGACAATATTGACAACGTAATAAACACCCTTGTGTAAATATGACATAACGAATCCCTGGGCCATCAACAGTACCACAAGACTCTACAGAATGTATTCTTCCTTTTACCATGTTACTTCCTCCTTTATTGAAACAGTCTCCCTTCGCTATGTATTAAAAGCGAAGGGACACTTTTTTCATTTACATGCTTTCATGCATTGTACGGTTAATTACATCAATTTGTTGTTCACGAGTTAATTTAATAAAGTTTACAGCGTAACCAGATACGCGAATTGTTAATTGTGGATATTTCTCAGGATGTTCCATTGCATCCATTAATGTTTCACGATTAAATACGTTAATATTTAAGTGATGGCCTTCTTTTACTGCATAGCCATCAAGCATAGATACTAAGTTACGTACTTGTACATCATCTTCTTTACCAAGTGCTTTTGGAATAATAGAGAATGTATTAGAAATACCATCTTGTGCATCTTCATATGGTAATTTAGCTACAGATAATAATGAAGCTAATGCACCTTTTGTATCACGTCCATGCATTGGATTTGCACCTGGTGCAAATGGTTCTCCAGTACGGCGTCCATCTGGAGTGTTACCAGTTTTCTTACCGTATACAACGTTAGATGTAATAGTTAAAATTGACATTGTATGAACGGAATTACGATATGTTTTATGTTTACGCAGTTTATTCATAAATGTTTTCACGAGATTTACAGCGATCTCATCTACACGATCATCATTGTTACCGTATTTAGGGAAGTCCCCTTCAATTTCGAAGTCGACTGCAATACCATTTTCATCACGGATTGGTTTTACTTGTGCGTATTTAATTGCACTTAATGAGTCTGCTACTACAGATAGACCCGCGATACCTGTTGCCATTGTACGAAGAACATTTGTATCATGAAGTGCCATTTCAATACGTTCATAACTATATTTATCATGCATATAATGGATAACATTTAATGTGTTTAAATATAGACCCGCTAACCATTCCATTGTCATATCAAACTTATGCATAACTTCTTCGTAATTTAGTACTTCAGAAGTAATTGGTGCGTACTCAGGACCAACTTGTGCTTTTGATTTTTCATCTTTACCACCGTTAATTGCATATAATAATGCTTTCGCTAAGTTTGCACGAGCTCCGAAGAACTGCATTTGCTTACCGATTCTCATTGCAGATACACAACAAGCAATTCCGTAATCATCGCCGTAATCAGCACGCATAATGTCATCATTTTCATATTGAATTGCTGATGTTTTGATGGACATTTTCGCACAGTAGTTTTTAAAGTTCTCTGGTAATTGTTTAGACCAAAGAACTGTTAAATTCGGTTCTGGAGCTGGTCCTAAATTATCTAATGTATGCAAGAAACGGAATGAGTTCTTTGTTACTAATGGACGACCATCTAATGCCATACCACCGATAGATTCAGTTACCCAAGTTGGGTCACCAGAGAATAATTCATTATAATCAGGTGTTCTTGCGAATTTCACAAGACGTAATTTCATAATGAAGTGATCTACAATTTCTTGTACTTCTTCTTCTGTTAAAGTACCATTTGCTAAATCTCTTTCAATGTAAATATCTAAGAATGTAGAAGTACGTCCAAGACTCATTGCAGCTCCGTTTTGCTCTTTAATCGCTGCAAGATATGCGAAGTATAACCACTGGAATGCTTCTTGTGCATTTGTTGCTGGTTTAGAAATATCGAAACCATGAGAAGCAGCCATTTGTTTTAGTTCTTGAAGTGCACGCATTTGCTCAGATAACTCTTCGCGTAAACGCATTGTATCTTCGCTCATTACACCACCAGTTAAATTCAAATCAGCTTTTTTCGCTTCAATTAAATGATCAATACCATATAATGCTACGCGTCGATAGTCACCGATAATGCGTCCACGACCGTATGCATCTGGAAGACCAGTAATAACACCTGATTTACGTGCATTTCTCATTTCTGGTGTATAAGCATCAAATACACCTTGGTTATGAGTCTTTCTCCAATCTCTAAAAATACGACTAAGTTCTTTGTCCATTTCGTATCCATAAGATTCACAAGCTTGTTCTGCCATACGAATACCACCATATGGTTGTAAAGAACGTTTAAATGGTTTATCAGTTTGGAAACCGACTACTTTTTCAATATCTTTATTTAAGTATCCTGGGTCATGTGATGTAATAGAAGAAACAATTTTTGTATCCATATCAAGAACGCCACCGTTTTCACGTTCTTTTGTTGTTAAATCCATTACTTGATCCCAAAGTTGTTTCGTTGCTTCAGTTGCTTCTGCTAAGAAAGATTCGTCTCCTTCGAAAACGTTTACATTATTTAAAATGAAATCGCGAACATCAATCTCTGCTTTCCATTTTTCACCTTTAAAGTTTTCCCATGCGTTTTTAACATTTTCTAATACTTGAGTCATCCTAATCTCCTCCATTTTTGATTAGTACAGGACTAAGATTTTTTATATAACAGCTTACACACTTAGAATACTACTTTTTTACGAAAGTGAACGAAATAGTTGTGACATGTTTGTGAAATGTTGAGCAAACTACTATATATATAGTGTTAACTTCATTTAAAAGTCTTTAAAATTAACCCTTTCCTTAATTGTATTTTTTTGGTATCCTTATATACGAGTCCTATTTTGTAATATAAGAACAATACCCATTGTAGAGCTGTAATACTCTTATCTCCTAATCTGTTATAGTTTTTATAACAGAACAAAAAAGTGTACACATGTTGTACACTTTTTTTGTTACTTCTATAAAACATCTCTTTTTCTATTGCCATCATAGAATCCGCCACGATTGTCTGTTGATGCAATTATTTGCTCTAGTCCTTCTATATGATCACCTATAATTCGAAGTACAGCTGGAGGATGACCTATTTTTGCAAAATGTTCACTGGGACGAATACGGTTCATCTTATCAACCTCAACACGACATACACATGCAATTTCAAATCCAGAAAGAAGAGCCTTCACCTGTGCTACACAAGGTGACAATAAAGATTTGTATCCAATTGCTTTCAAACACTTGTGGCTAAATGCATTAGGTACCGCAATAAGTGAGCCTACCCCTAAATCCTTTCTATCACAAGCTAAATTTAGTGCATACTTAAATGCAGTTACAAGATGAAGTGGTACTCTTAAATCTAAATAATGATTTAAATCATTTAATGCGACGTCCTTTCCATCTGCAATAGCTTTTGCAAAAGGATATAGTTCACTAGCTGGAATAACAAAATCACCATCTATAAATAACACAATTTCTCCTTTTGCAAAATAAGTTCCAAGTGAACGCCCTACATCGTTTCCAAGGGCTTCTTTATATACAATGGTTGTTGCGCCTTTGTCTTTTGCAATCGTTGCTGTTTTATCTGACGAACCATTTACGACAACGATGATTTCAAAAGGTTCAATTTTACGAAGCTCTTCTATAACCTTTCCAATTGTTTTCTCTTCATTTTGTACAGGAATAACAACCGATAGTTGCTTTTCTCTATACAAATTGGATGTAACGCCCCATCCTTGATAAAAATCTTCGAAATTTAAAGTATGATAGACGCTATCCCTTTTCCTATTTCCATCATAATATCCCCCGCGTATATCACTGCTTACTATTCGTTCTGCAACTGCTTCTATATGATCACCTATCATTCGTCTTTCAGATTGAGAAAGGTTCGTTCCATATGCAGCATGTTCAATCGGTCGAAATTTATTCGGCGTAATAACATCAATAGCACAATGACGGTTAATTCTCCATTTACTTTGTGCTATACGTAAATGAGCTACAATAGGATTAACTAAACATTCATATCCAATACTTTGGACGACTTCTTTCGTCAACGCATGAGGTACAGATAATAAAGAATCTATCTTTAATTCTTCACGCTCTAACATTGCATTTAATATTTGACGCCACACTGTAACGGAATGGGGTTTTTGTTTCTTTAAAAACAATGCGTCCAAATTATTTAAAACGATGTCAGTCTGATCATGTAAAATTGGATTAAGAAACAATTGTAATTTGGAAGTTGGAATAGCAAAGTCCCCATCTATAAATAGTAATACATCACCTATCGCATGTTTTGCGCCAACTGCACGCCCAACATCGTTTCCTAATAGTTCTGTATACCTGATTACTTTACAACCTAACCGATTAGCAACCTCTTCTGTACCATCATTACAACCATTTGCTATGACAATAATCTCTACTGGATTTAACGGTTTGACCGATTGAATAACGTCTGAAATCGTATCTACTTCATTACTTGCAGGAATAATAACTGATAGCGACTTAGCCATTGTTTTCTTCACGAAACCATTTAATAGTTTCTTTCAATCCTTGTTCCCACGTTACTGTCGCTTGAAATTGAACAAGTTCTCTTAACTTCTTTACGTTCGGCCTTCTATTCGGAATTTCTTCAAAGCCATGTGGATATACTTCCTCAAAAGGAACTTGTACAATTTTCGAAGAAGATTTCGTTAGTTTTTTAATTGTTTCTGCTACTTCTTTTATACTCTGTTCGTTCTCAGAACCTATATTAATAATCTCACCATTTACCTTCTCATCCATTGCCCGAATTGTTGCTTCTACCGCATCACTCACATACGTAAAGCAACGTGTCTGCTTTCCATCTCCATATACGAGAATGTCTTCTCCTTGCAAAGCTGCACGGATAAATCGCGGGATTACCCCTGCATATGGACCATCTTTCGCTCTTGGACCATAAATATTAAAATAACGAACAATCGTTACAGGTAAGCCTTCTAATGCGTATCCTAAACATAATGTTTCTTCTAACGTTTTACAAACTGCATAACTCCAACGAATTTTAGAAGTTGCCCCATACAATCGATCTCCTTCTTCAGAGAAAGGCGGTTTGCCTTTACCATACACTTCTGAAGTAGATGCAAAAACTACTTTCTTCTTTCCTTTTAATGCTGCTTGTAAAATATTTCTCGTTCCGTCAAAATTCGTTTCAATGAGCTCTATACTTTTTTCCATTGTCGTTTTAACACCTAAAATTGCTGCTAAATGAAACACTACATCATGTTGATTTACTAATTCATAAATAGAATTTTTATCTAAAACACTTATTGGAATAACTCGAATCTCTCTCATTAGCTCATTATGATACTTATTTTTCCCTTTATAGAAGTTATCCACAATTGTGACTTTATAACCCCTTCTCACCAACTCTTCAGCTAAATGAGATCCAATAAATCCGGCCCCACCTGTAATTAAACATTTCTTACTCATACACTCACCTTCTTTATAATTCCCCTTGTATCTATTACTCGGTTCATTCCTTTAAAAAGCTTCCAATCGATATTAGAGTGGTCAGTTAAAATTAAAATACAACCTGCCTCTTTAACTGTTTGTTCATCCAAAGCAACAGATTGATACACCTTATCTCCAATTTCCGCGGAAGAAATATATGAATCATGGTATTTTATCTCGTATCCTTCTTTTATTAGTAATTGAATAATTGGCAAAGCCGGTGATTCTCTCAAATCATTTACATCTTTCTTATATGCGATTCCTACAATTAAAACTAGTCCGGGTGATTGCACCATACCCTTTACTTTCCGGACTATTTTCTCTGGCATTTCTTCATTAATTACATGTGCCGCCTCAATTAATTGACTAATTGCCCCATTCTTTTTTATTCTCCATTGAAAATATAAGGGGTCTACGGGAATACAGTGCCCCCCTATCCCTGGTCCTGGCCAATACGGAGTAAATCCAAAAGGTTTTGTAGATGCCGCTTCAATGGCCTCATAAAAATCAATCCCTAAACTTTCACATAATGTGTTTAACTCATTTACTAAAGAGATGTTAACTAAGCGCTGAATATTTTCAAATAGCTTACACATCTCTGCTACTTTCGGCGAACTAACAGGTACAACTACGTCAAAAATGGTACTATATAAATCCTGTACTTTTTGTTTACACTTTTCTGTTTGTCCACTAATAACTTTTGGAATAGATTGAACTGAATATTGACTATTTGCTGGATCAATTCTCTCAGGGGAATATCCGATATAGAAATCTTCTCCTACCTTTTGGCCAGCTTGAGAAATAATAGGAATAATAACTTCCTCAAGTGTGCCTGGATATGTGGAACTTTCAAAAATGAAGGTTTGTCCTTTTTGGAGATTTTGTTGTATATAATGCGAAGCTGAAATGAGGGCACTTAAATCTGGTTCTCTTCGTTCATTAATTGGAGTTGGAACAGTAACAATAACATAATCACTACTTTGGAAATCAGTAATACCTTTATCTGGTGTATTTACTATTAATTTATTTTTAGTCAATAAACTTTGCAACACTTTAGAAGAAACATCTGGAATATAACTTTCTCCTTTTATAATCGATTCTATTTTTCTAGTATCTTTATCTAATCCAAGTACGGTATGTCCTCTTTCTGCAAAATGGACTGCCAAAGGAAGACCAACATACCCTAATCCAATAATAGCTACTTTACTACTAGCATTCATCTGTATTCTTTTCTTCCTTTCTCAATTGTTGAATAGTGTCTCTATCGCGATCTCCATCTGTAAAACTCCCACGTTCGTCTGTATATTGTAATAGATAAGCAATCGCCTCAAGTTGATCACCGAAAATACGGTCAAATGCCGGAATACGTCCATTTACAAATCCATGTTGCTCCGGGCGTACCCGATTGGTTTTTATAACATCTACAAATTCTACTGCTGTAATAGAAAAAACCTCCAAAATAGCTTTCATTTGAGCTAATGGCGGAATAACAAGCGAGTCATATCCTATTTTCTCTATTACCCTTTTATGCATAGCATGTGGTACTGCCGTTAATGAGTTATTCCATAAATCCGGTCTTTTCGCTACTAAATTCACAAAATATTTCCCCATACTAATTGGATCTGCAGGATGAAACATATCTAATAAGCATTGTAAATCATTTAAAACCACGTCACTTCCATCTTCAACAGCTTGCAAAAATGGAGTGAGCTTTTTTGCTGGAATAACAAAATCACCATCAACGAATAAACAAATATCTGCCGTAGCATGCATGGCACCTATCGCTCGTGCTACATTATGTCCAAGCGCCTCCCCGAATTCAACAACAATAACATTCTCTAGCTTTGCCTGTTTAACAGTCTCAAAATCTGCTCCATTCGCGACAACAATAATTTCATCTACCCCTGCTTTTTTTACTTCTTGTATAACAAATCTTATCGTCATTTTTTCTTCTGACACTGGTATAATCGCACTATATTTCGCTTTTTCCTTCTTTAATACAACTGGTTTATAGTTCCCTATAAACTCCCTATCCCTGTTTCCCTCCGAAAAACCGCCGCGTTTACCATATGTTTCGATTACATATTGCAAAGCACGTAAATGATCACCCATAATACGGCTAGTCGCTTTCGGATAAGGAGAACCAGGTGATGTTCCTGTATGCACAGGACGAACCTTATTTGTGTGAATTACATCGACCGAAGCCGTATCAACAATATCTACTCCTCTAGACATCGCTATCGCTTGAAATAGTGCTGGATCTGCTAAATTCCACCACCCAAGTTTCTCGATAACTTCCCTGCTCATCGCATGTGGAATTGCAATTAAAGATCCAACAACAAGCTCCTTTTTATTCAAATAACGATTCAACATGAACTTTCCAACTGTCGTATAATGTGGTCTCATCTTTAAATAAACCGACCATGTTAAATTATTCACAACAATTTGATGCCCTTGTCGAATTCCTTTCACGAAACGTTGTAACTCTTTACTATCAATAACAATATCACCATCTAAAAACAAAACAATTTCACCTTTTGCTTCTCTAGCTCCAATAGCCCGTCCAACATCATTGCCAAGAGAATGTTTATAATAAATCACGTGACAATGATGTTGTAACGCTATGTCTTTCGTTCCATCTGTCGAGCCATTATCTACTACAATAATTTCGTAAGGCTTGAGCTTCTCCACTTCTACTAAAACTTGTGATAAAGTACTCGCTTCATTGTGCGCTGGAATAACAACTGATACTCTCATACTTGTATCACGCTTACCCTTCCAAGCGAACATAAGCAATAATAGGAGTACGCACAATTACATCTTCCGGTGGTCCATAAGAAGGAGAAGTACGAACACTTACCGCCCCATCTGTCACAGATAAAAGAATGCCTGTAACAATTTCCACAGCTGTCACAACTTGCACTAATTCACCAACATGGTTACGTAATTCATCAGTAAATAACATATATAGCTCTCCTTTCTTACACTTCTTTAATTGATATAATACTTGTAAATGGTAATAAAACTTCAGTTCCTATACCTTCTTGCAATGTTAAGAAATCATCACCGACTGCTACAATAACGCCTGTTAATTGTCCAACTGTCACCGTAATTTCAACATTTTTACCTAAATACTGCTTTGCAATTTCTTTAAAAGGTGATGTATTGCATTCTTTTAAAATGTTGCAAATAATAGATTGAAATTGGCTTGATTTTATAAATTCTTCCGTAGCTTGCTTAGAGTTTCTTTGAATAAACCTTGCAAAGTTTTGCGAAAATAAAAGTCGTTCCACAGCAGGCAATAATTTATCATCTAAAAAATAGCTTAATTGTCTATTAAACAATCTTGATAATTTATGCCAATATTTTCTGAACAGACACATACACTTCTCCTCCTATTATTTTTAGATTATAAAATTTTACATCCATACATCTTAATGTATACAAAATAGATATTTTTGTGATAGGTAAGGCATACATTTTCTAAAAGAATTATTTGTTTCAGGGCAAAAAAAAACTATCCAAAAGGATAGTTTCTTACACTTCAATATTTCGCAACATCGTATAAATGTCATTATTCACTTTACCAAATGATTTAATGTTGTTTTGAATGTTAGATAATAAAACAACATACACACTACCATTTTTACTAAATCCATTTAAACAATTCCAACCTGGCATTACACCGTGATTCGAATAGCTTCCTGGGTCTACGTACCAGCCAAATCCGTAATCTTTTTTCACGGCTGTAAACATTTGATCATAACTCGCTTTTGAAATTAACTTTCCAGAGTATAACGCTTCGTTAAATAAATATAAATCATGTGCACTCGTATATATATCACCACAACCATATAGTTGTGACATGCTCGGAATATTAGGTGTTGTCATATTATTATTTACTATTTTATAACCCGTTGATGGGAATCTTGTTTGTTCTAACGCTGTGCCAAAACCAGAATGTTTCATACCGGCAGTAGCAAAAATATGTTGTTTAATATATTCTTCAAGCGACTGTCCACTTACCTTCTCGGCAATGTATGCAAGTATAGAGTAGTTCGAATCGGAATACTTCCACTTCTCTCCTGGACCACCAATACGCTTTTGATTTCCTATCCGCTTTATCAGTTCTTCATGGGAAATATCTTCTTTTCCTTGCTCATATTCTGGAATCCCTGATGTATGTGTTAATAGATGTTTTAGCTGAATACTATTACCTTGTGGAAAATCTGGAATATACTTCGCAACAGTATCTTCAACTTGTAATTTATTTTGATCTTTCAATTGCATAATAGCAGTTGCTACAAACGCCTTTGAAATAGAACCAATATAAAAAGTCGTCTCTGAATTATTCGGTACTTGCTGCTCTTTATTTGCCATACCGTACCCTTTATTCAGAAGAACTTTTCCGTTCTTCACAATAACAGCTGTCCCGCTAAATCCTGCGTTTTGTAAATACTGGTCCAATTGAGCGTTTTCATTAATTTCTTGAGGTGGTCCTTCAACAGGCTGTTCCGCAGCTTGCGCTTGCTTCACTTGTTCTTCCTGCTCTTTTTGTTTTTGCTTTTGTACTTCTTGTTTCTTTTTTTCTTCTTTCTTTTTTAGCTCTTCTTGTTTCTTCATTTCTGCTGCCGCTTTTAAAGTTTCTTCTTTCTTATTATGCGCAACAATTTTTGTATACATGAAATATACAAGTGATAATAGTAAGACGAAAATGATTGTCCTTTTTATGTATACAATCGGCCGATTTGCTTTCCCATTCGCATTATTTTTTTCCTGATCCATAATTGCTTTTTTCCCCTTACTCACCAATAATTTAATTCCTCTACTAAAGATTTATTTTAGTAGATTATGGATAATCCATTCTATATCATCCCTACTTTATCACGCACTACACATATTACCAACCCATATGTACAAAAAAGAAAAAGAAAATTTACAAAAGTAAGATTCCCGTTAAATTGTTAACAAAAAAAGAGGATATCCTGTAAAAAATTGATGTTATCAATCTTTTTGGACATCCTCTTATCTCATTATTTATACGTGTTTTTTCATATCATCGGCAACAGATTCAACATTTGTACCTACGATAACTTGTACACTTGTATTACTTAATTTCATAACACCTTTTGCACCAGCACGTTTTAATGCTGCTTCATTTACTTGACCAGCATCTTTTACTTGTAAGCGTAGACGTGTTGCACAGTTATCAATAACTGTTAAGTTTTCTTTTCCACCTAAAGCTGCTACGTAAGTTTCACCAATTGAACCTGCAACTGGAGCTTCTTCACCTTCAGCTACTTCCTCTTCGTCTTCACGACCAGGAGTTTTTAAATCGAACTTCTTAATTAAGAAGTAGAATACAACGAAATAAATTACTGCGTAAATTAAACCGACTCCCGCAAGTAATACTGGTTTTGTTGCAATACCAAAGTTTAAGAAGTAATCGATTGCACCGGCACTAAATGTGAAACCATCGTGAATGCCAAGTGTTGTTGTAATGAATAGAGACAGACCTGTTAATACAGCATGAATACCATATAATACTGGTGATAAGAACATGAATGAGAATTCAATTGGTTCTGTAATACCAGTTAAGAATGAAGTTAATGCTAGACCACCTAACATACCTGTAACCATTTTACGTTTTTCTGGTTTAGCAGCCGCAATCATTGCGAAACATGCTGCTGGTAAACCGAACATCATAACTGGGAAGAAACCAGTCATAAACATACCCGCTGTTTTATCTCCGGCAAGGAAGCGAGCAATATCACCGTTTACAACATTACCTGCTGCATTTGTAAAGTCACCAAGTACGAACCAGAAGTATGTGTTCATTACATGATGTAAACCGATTGGAATTAATAGACGGTTTAATAAACCAAATAGACCTGAACCAACTGCCCCTAAATTAACAATTCCATGAGCTAATGCATCGATAGCATTTTGAATTGCTGGCCAAATTTGTGCGAATAGAATTCCTAATATTAACATCACAACCGATGTAACAATTGGGACGAAACGTTTTCCAGCAAAGAACCCTAACCATTCTGGAAGTTTAATCTTATGGAATTTATTATAAAGAAGTCCCGCTATAACACCAACAATAATACCACCTAAAACTTTCATATCCACTTTAGTCGATAATTCGGCTGCCTTAGATACTTGTGTCATTGTATCTGCAAGCTTAGATGGATCAACATTAGCGCTATTACCTATTAAATCTTGGACTTTGCCTAATTTATCTTGTAATTCTACAGTAGAATATCCCTTACTAAGTGCATCAATACTGTTTTTCATAACTAGATAACCAATTGCACCTGCAAGACCTGCTGCACCACTACCATCAACTGAAAGACCGATTGCAATACCAATTGCAAAAATGAGTGCTAAATTATCAAAAACTGCTGCACCGGCCTGTGCCATAACAGGAATATCAAATACATCTGGTTGCCCTAAACGAAGCAATAATCCTGCTGCTGGTAGTACGGCGATTGGAAGCATTAACGCTTTACCAATACGTTGTAAAAACTGCAACATTTTAATTCCCCCTATCAAATTTATGAAATCGTTATCATTATAAGTACGCCTTAGAAAACGCTTTCTATTTACATAACCATAATAACATATAGTTGTATAGATGTGTAGTTTTTATTTTCGGATTTTTTATGGATAAATCTCCCATTTCCAAACTGTTATATAAAAGGGAAATTCTCCTTTTTTAATACAAAGGACTTGAAAGAACGACCTACTATAGAACATATAACTTTCGTTTTATCATTCCACTTTTTCATGTTATTATTTATTTCCGAGCATATCGGGAAAAGTAAACTTAGTTAATTCGAAATAGGAGCGTTGGTACTATGCAGTGCATTGAAACAAACAACTTACAACAGTTGTTAGAACAAGTAAAACCATATACGAAAAAAGGAAAACTTGCTACTTATATCCCCGAACTAGGAAATGCAAATCCAGACGATTTAGGGATTGCCATTTTCCATAAAGAAACAGAATATATCCATGCAGGCAACTCACAAACACTATTTACTCTTCAAAGTATTTCCAAAGTAATTACACTTGCCCTTGCCCTTTTAGACCGTGGTGAAGAATATGTATTTTCTAAAGTTGGAATGGAACCAACGGGTGACCCATTTAATTCTATTATTAAGTTAGAAACGACAAGTCCATCCAAACCCCTTAATCCAATGATAAATGCAGGAGCATTAGCTATTACAAGCATGTTAGCAGGAAAAGATAACGAGGAAAAAATGGAACGTATTCTTCATTTTGTACGTGAAATAACAGATAACCCTACTATTAATTATTCCTCTAAAGTTGCCGATTCAGAATTAGAGACAGCTTATCTAAATCGTTCGCTTTGCTATTATATGAAACAAAACGGTATTATCGATTGTGATATTGAAGAACTTATGGATTTATATACTCGTCAATGCGCAGTTGAAGTAAACTGCATTGATTTAGCACGTATCGGCTTAATTTTTGCAATGGATGGATATGATCCATATAAAAAGAAACAAATCATCCCTAAACATATTACAAAAATTTGCAAAACATTTATGGTCACATGTGGTATGTATAACGAATCTGGTGAATTTGCAATACGCGTTGGTATCCCTGCAAAAAGTGGTGTAGCGGGTGGTATTTTCGGCTGCGTAAAAGGCGATATGGGAATCGGCATTTTCGGACCAGCTTTAGATGCAAACGGAAATAGTATTGCTGGTTTTAAAATTCTTGAACTTCTTTCTGCTCAAGAAGGCTGGAGTATTTTTTAATCGCGAGTTATCCTGCTATACTAGCAGGATTTTTTATTTCACCAAAACCTCACTTTTGTCAGTTATCAATCCTCTTACAAAAACAGTGCTGAAAGTTTCTCTATATCATGCATATTTGTTCCCCCCTCCTGAATAATATAGTACAACCTAGCGCTATATGTGGAGGTGTGAAAGATGAAACTAATATTTCAAATGGGAAAACAACCTGTTCTTGAAAAAACAATCCTTCTTTTTATATTGAGTATTGTAGAAAGCTTGAAGTTAAAAGTTGTTTCACTCGACGAAGCTCACCGATACATATTCAATTTAGAAGTACTTGAATTATTAATGGATCGGAATATCGATGATCAAGTACTTGAACTTATTCATTTCGGGATGGGACTTGAAGACATTCATCATGTGCTTCCTGAAGAACTTGAGCATACTATCGAGGAATTAAAATGGCTTTGCATCCAAGTGTTAAGTGAATACAGTATGCATGAAGAATCAGAGCAATTAATTGAAGACATACGCTAAAAAGCACCTATGTAGTATGTAGGTGCTTTTTATTTATTAAGAAGTAAATATCCGATGTCGATATATGCAATTTATTCAAGTATTTCCGAGGAAATGCTCGAACATTGCTTTTCTATTTTCACAACAACTGATCAATCCCAATAAGTATTAATAACACTCCTGCAATAACCGTCGCCCATTTCCCTAAGTATGCTGCTAAATATCGTTTCCCTACATATGCAAAACCACTTATGCAAATAAAACTAAACACCCCAGAAATAGTCGCTGTAAGCCAAAGATTTAAATTTGTTACCCCAGCATCAAACCCACCTGCAATATTATTAATAGATAATGCAACTCCTAAAACAAGTGCTTCAGAAAAACTAATTGTTTTAGAGCCATCAAAATCTGCTTTTTCTGGATCACGTAAAATTCCCATAAGTACATTATCACCTTTAGAACCTACAGTATTTTTTTGACTCAAGAAAGGCTGACATAAAATAAACACCCCGATTATCCCTAAAACGATTGCTCCAATCAGGTTTGCTGTAAACTCTGAAATAAATAACGCAATCCAGTTCCCAAAAAATCCAGCTAGTAAAGTAAATAAAAACCCGAAGAATGCGATGATAAAATTGTTAAACCACGAAATACGAATTTTACGAATGCCATACGCAATTCCAACACCTGCATTATCTAAATTAGAAGCGATCCCGATTAAAAGAATTGAAAATAAGCCTGCCGTACTCATAAATAGTCACCCCTTTTTCTCACTTTTCAATGCATATTATGAAAATGTTGAGCAACTGTGCCTGTCTGTTTCATATACTTGTAATAAATGCTCAACATTTTTTCAACACTAAAAAAGGAGTGCCTGCACTATGGCTAATGAAAACCCGAATGATCGGCTTGGTAAATTAATAAAAAAACTTTTAAAAGAACGCGCCTTATCTATGCGCCAACTAGGAATACTTACAAATATTGATCCTGCAACAGTCTCAAGAATTATTAATGGCAAACAACCACCAAAACAAAAACATCTACAAAAATTTGCAGAATGTCTTCAAGTTCCACCCCAATTGTTATTTGATGAAATGTACCCTGATTCTCCTCACATTAATAAAGAAAAAACGGATATGTACACATCTCTTGATACCATTCAACAAACTTTACAATCCTCTAACTTATTCGATTTCGATTACACTACAACTCGCGTAAAACAAGAACTCGAAAATTACGAACGCTATGCCCAGACAACAGAAGGCGAAAAACGTATTCATGACAGTTTTGCAAGCAAATTAGAGCAAATTGATAGTGCTGGTCCTTTTATTGAACAATTAACAGATATGTATCAACAATTTTGTAATGAAACCATTTCAAAAGAAGAACGTGCAGTTCTTGGGAGCGCATTACTTTATTTCATTTTATCGACAGATATTATTCCCGACTATCTCTTTCCAATTGGCTATTTAGATGATGCGATTGCCGTTGAATTAGCAAAAGAGAAATTACTTGAAATGAAACGAAAGACATAGCAAAATAAAGAACTATTTCAGTTGTTTATATTCAACTCTGAAATAGTTCACTAAAAAATCGTACAAGTATACATACTCGTACGATTTTACTATACAAATCTATTTTTTCGTGTGGCACCATTCATATATAAATGTTATTATCGCTTTTGTAAATTCAATTAACTGTTCAATTTCAACTTTCTCATTTACAGAATGTGCTTCTTCTAATGTACCTGGTCCATATATAATCGCTGGAATGTGAAACTCACTAAGCCAACCACCATCAGTTACCGTTGCAGACATATCTAAAATTGCATTTTTGGATAGAATAGACTCGTGTACTGAGCTAAGTTTTTTTACAGCTTTATGTTCACTATCTACTTCTAATGAAGGGAAAATTTCCCCACGATCTACAATCATTGATTCTCCGCCCCACTTAAATTGTGGCGGATTTTCACTTAACCATGGATCGGCAGCTGCCACCTTTCCAATATACTCTTCAATTTCGTTTATTATTTGTTCATGTGTTTCATTCGGATAGAAGTGCACTGTTATCCACAATCGGCACTCATCCGCAATAAACGCCGCATGCCTTCCTCCCTCAATAACAGCTGGATTAATTGTTGTTGTTCCAGATGGATAGCCTTCATATGTTTTCATAACTGCCCAGTGGCGCTCTAATTCTTGTAAGCTTTGTACAATTTTCATCATTTTTTCAATCGCACTCGCTCCAAATAAACGTCCTCCAGCATGGATCATTTGTCTGCGCGTTGCATCATGAAACGTTTGTGGACTTTTCACTGTAATCCATCCAGTAATGACACCGCCTTGTCCTTGCATATGTAAATCGCTCGTATCCACTACTACTGCAAAATCAGCATCGTAACCCCTTTTGCAGCATTGAAGTGTACCTGCTTCTCCAACTTCTTCTCCAATTACCGATTGAAAAGTTAAATCTCCAGGTAATTCAATACCAGCTTCTTGTAAAAGTTGAATGGCAAATAGCGCTCCAGCCAGCCCACCTTTCATATCTGCTGCGCCACGTCCAACTAACCAGCCATCTTTTATAAATGGATCAAATGGATTTGTTTCCCACGCCTCATCTGCTGACACTTCGGCTACATCCATATGTCCATTAATAATAAGACTTTTATATGAGTCACTTTTTATCCCTTTTTTTACCCCAACAACATTCGGATCATTCGGATATACATCCCATTTATCAATACTAAAATTTCGTTTTCTTAAAAACTCTGCAACAAATTCTTGTGCTTCATTTGTATTTCTCGCTGGCGGTGCTGGTGTTTCAAAACGAATTAAAGTTTTTGTAAGTTCTAGTAATTCCTCTTTCCTTGAATCTATTTGTTTTAACAACTGCGAAACTTCTGGATTCATCGCTAATTCCCCTTTGCATACATAGTATGTTTCCAGCTTTATTTTCACAAAAAAAGAGACTGTTTACAATTTTACAGTCTCCTAATTAATCACTATTATAAACTCTCTACTTCCGTTGTATTTGTCTTTTCAATATGCTCTACATTACTTCCCTTATTTCTTGTAGCACGATAAAACAGTAAGCAAACAATCATAAATGGAATACCACAATACAATGCCATTCTTTGTTCTGGAATAAAGGCCATGCCAACGATTACTGTTAAATTTAATACTAACGCAAGAAGTGGTACAAATGGATACAATGGTGTTTTAAATTTCAAGTCCTTAACATCCCCGCCCCGCTTCATGTATGACCTTCTAGCTAATAAATTTGATAAAGCAATAGATGCCCAAACTAGTATCGCTCCGAATCCAGCGATAGAAAGCAGCCATAAATAAACTGTATCTTCCGCATAAATACCTGATAGTAGTGAGAGACACCCTACAATTGTGCTTACGATTAATGCATAAATAGGAACACCGTTTTTAGATAACTTTCCAAAAATTGGACTAATCATTCCTTGATTAGACATAGACCATAGCATACGCGAAGTTGCATATAATCCTGAATTCGCAACGGATAGTACTGCTGTAATAATAACGAAATTTATAATATCTGCTGCATAAGGAATACCAATTTTATCAAATACAACTACGAATGGACTTTCTATTACTCCTGCTTGCTGCCAAGGGAATAGTCCAGCAAGAATAAAAATAGATAGTACAAAGAAAACAAGTATACGCCAAACTGTATTGTTAATTGCCTTCGGGATCGTTTTCTCTGGATTTTCACTCTCACCTGCTGCAATACCAACTAATTCTGTTCCTTGGAAAGAAAAATTAACTGCAATCATTGTAATTAAAATGGCTGATAATCCATTTGGAAACAATCCACCATAATCAGTAAAGCTAGAGAACATTGGCGCTGGTTCATTCCCTTTCATATCTAGAAACCCAAACATTGCTGCCCCGCCCAAAATAATAAATGCAATAATTGTAATTACTTTAATACTTGCAAACCAAAATTCCACTTCCGCAAAACTTCTTGAAGATAACGCATTAATAGCAAAGAGCAGTACCGCGAACACTACACACCAAATCCATGACGGTACATCAGGAAACCAACGTTTCATCAAAATACTAACTGCAATTAATTCAATACCTATCGTAGCAGACCAGTTTAACCACGACATCCATCCCACTACATAACCTGCTGCAGGAGAAATATGCTTTGTCGCATACGTTTGATAAGACCCTGCGTCAGGCATCGCAACCGCTAACTCTCCAAGACAGAGCATCGTTAAATACATTACAAATCCACCGACAAGATACGCTACAATTGCTCCTCCAGGTCCAGCTTCATGAATCGTATAACCTGATCCTAAAAAAAGTCCTGTACCAATAACTCCACCGAGTGCAATCATAAATATGTGCCTGCTTTTCAATTCTCTTTTTAATCCTTGGTTTTGATCCATCATATAAATCCCCCCTTTTCACTTTGCCAATCCATTTAATGTAAGCGTTTTTAAAATTATTCACCGTAAAAATAATGATTTAAAATAGCAAAAATACATATCACTTACATTAATCACTGCCTGTTACTAAAAGGTCATCCCTTACTGTTATTAATAACTTTTGATCAGCAATAGCTTGTCCTTCTACTACTTCTAATGATTCAATATAACCACTGATTCCTATCTTAATTTCTACTTTCTGTTTATCTATTGTTTCAATTAACGCTAATTTCTCCCACTCGTATACGTAAGAACTTTCCGTAACAAATAACTTCTCTACTTTTCCATAACAAGGACTATACACACCTTCTATAACTGTCTTCACTTTATAAACCCCTCCCTCTTATTAATTGACACCGAAACGTTGTATATCCTGTAAAAATTCATATTCTCCCCTCTAGAGATTTCAAATATTATTTATGCAAAATGCGTACCAAGTCTCTAATTCATATATTAAATGAGAGTTTTACACAAAAAAGCGTGCACAACCGCAAAATTTTTCTATCATTTGAAAAGTTTTAAAAGAAAAATAGCAAAAAAATTTTGCGGTTTTATAAGAATTTTAATAAAATTATAAAAAGTCAGTCTTCATAGGGTGAAATGAGGAGAAGATAATCTATGCGTACAGAAGACATTAATTTTAAACAGATCATTGAAATGAACATGCTATATGAAACTTTACTCAATGAACTCGATATCGGGATTCATATTATTAATGAGGAAAGTAAAACGATTATCTATAACCGCAAAATGATGGAAATTGAATCAATGGAACGCTCAGATGTATTATATAAAAGTCCTTTAGAAATATTTGCATTTGAAGAAAATAAAAATAGTACTCTTATAGAGGCATTAAAATTAGGAAAAACAAACAAAAATATAAAACAAACGTATTTTAACAATAAAGGACAAGAAATTACAACGATTAACGATACTTTCCCTATAATAGAAAATGGAAAAATTAAAGGCGCTATTGAAATATCAAAAGAAATTAGTAACTTAAAGCAAACAATAAGAATGGGCCCTTCTCGAAAACAAAGTACTAAATTTACCTTTGATCACATAATTGGTGATTCTGAAGCTATTCAATCAATCATTACTGAAGGAAAAAGAGTAATTCGTACATCTTCCTCCATACTTCTAGTAGGAGAAACAGGCACTGGGAAAGAACTATTTGCACAAAGCATCCATAATGAAAGTCAGCGTTCAACAAAACCCTTTATTTCACAGAACTGTGCCGCTATACCTGATACACTCATGGAAAGCTTATTATTCGGTACAAACCGAGGTGCATTTACAGGAGCTATCGATAAAGCTGGTTTATTTGAAGAAGCGAACGGAGGAACTTTGTTATTAGATGAAATCAACTCATTAAGTCCAGCACTTCAAGCGAAGTTACTACGAGCTATACAAGAAAAAACAATACGAAGAATCGGAGGCACACACGAAAAAGAAATTGATGTTCGTATTATAGCAACTATCAATGAAGATCCTTTCGAAGCCATCGCACATAATCGATTAAGAGAAGACTTATATTACCGATTAAGCGTCGTTACTTTATGTCTTCCGCCTTTACGTGAAAGAAAAGAAGATATTCTAGCTCTTGTTCAGCACTTTATTGAAAAATATAATACTCAATTTGAGCTCAACGTAACCGATGTAGATGTAAATGTAAGAGAATTTTTCTATGCATACGATTGGCCTGGAAACGTACGGGAGTTGGAACATATAATTGAAGGTTCCATGAACTTGATAGAAGATGAAACCATCATTACAGCGTTTCATATGCCTACTCGCTTTCGTGAACGAATAAAAACAGAATTCAATATGCAGCATGCACTAACTAATCACAATACTGATGCACCTAAAACTTTAAAACACACAATAGAAAAAATGGAAAAGAACTACATTAATCAAATTCTTAAAGAGAATCATGGCAACATTTCACAAGCTGCAAAATTTTTAGGATTAAGTAGGCAAAACTTACAATATCGAATTAAAAAACTGCATTTACACATATGAAATGAACATGTCTCCAAGTGCAAAAACAACTTGGTAAAATATGTTATAATAAACGTATAACATGCTAGAAAGGGGCTATATATATGAGTAATGATAAAAAATTAAAGTTATTACAATACTTATACTTTTTCCCTGCCATGCTCTGTATGATGTTATTCATTAATGCCGATGTAAGCAGCTCTCCTTATGCAAAGCTATTAGGAACAATTTTTGGCTCCTTTGCAGCTATTATGCTTGCTGCTTTTTGGAATTTAAAGCTACGTATAAAAAATGAAAAATCTTCGTAATACTAAAAAAATCGAGCTACTTAGCCCGATTTTTTTATTTGCCATTAAAACTCAACATTCTCTAAATACAACCCACTTGCCTCAGCAAGACAATTAATTTGATTGCGCTGCTTTTCTTCTAAAATGTTTGGAATTGCTTCAGCATCTAATTGTCCTAATCCAACTTCAATTAATGCCCCAACAATTTTTCTTACCATATTATGAAGGAAGCCGTTACCACTTACTCTAATTTGTACAAACCCTGCCTCTTCCATCACATCAAGTGTATATACTTCTCGAACCATAGATTTTTTCTTTGATTTCGCATTTGAAAAAGCAGTAAAGTCATGTGAACCAACTAAATGTTTTGCAGCTGCTTTCATGCTTTTCACATTTAATTTTTTATTCACATGCATGCTGTATTTACGCATAAATGGATTTGTATGCTCTTCATTCCAAATTTTATACAGATATGTTTTTGCTTTAGAATTGTAACGAGCATGGAAACGATCATGTACTTCTTCCACATTCGTAATGCTAATATCATTAGGTAAATATTGATTTAAATATTTTTTCACTTTATGTTCCACTAACTTCTCATCACTTTGAAAGTTAGCAACTTGATTCAAAGCATGTACACCAGCGTCTGTTCTACTACAACCGATAATTTCAATTTCTTTTCCGATCATTTCAGATATGACACTTTCGATTTTTCCTTGAATCGTATTATCGTTATTACCGAGACGTTGCCATCCTTTAAAACGTGCACCATCGTACTGAATCGTTAATTTATAATTATGCATAATATTCTCCTTCATAGAAAATATTCCCTCATACCATGAGGGAATATTAATAAACTTTACTTTCTAACAAGCTTCACTACATTTTCTACGTGAGCTGTATGCGGGAACATATCAACTGGTTGCACATACTCCACTTCATAGCTCTTCATTAATGCTTGTACATCACGTGCTAATGAAGAAGGATTACAAGACACATACACAACTTGTTTCGGCTTCACTTTTAAAATTGTTTCCAGTAATTTATCATCGCAACCTGTACGTGGTGGATCGACAACAATTACATCTGGACGCCATCCTTCTTTTACCCATTTCGGTAACCATTGTTCAGCTTTACCTGCTTCATATTTCGTATTTGTAAATCCGTGACGCTTCGCATTTTTTCTTGCATCTGCAATCGCTTCTGGAATTACATCCATACCACGTACTTCCGCTGCATCATTTGCAAGCCAAAGTCCGATTGTACCAACACCACAATACGCATCTACAATTTTCTCATCGCCTGTTAACGCAGCTGCTTTTTTCGCTTCATCATATAAAACAATTGTTTGTTCTGGATTCAACTGGAAGAATGCACGTGCTGATAATTCAAATGATAAATCGCCAAGTGTTTCTTGAATTACTTCTTTTCCAGCTAATTTAAATGTTTTGTCTCCAAAAATAACAGATGTTTTACGCCAGTTTACATTTTGCATAATTGATTTAACCGCTGGCATCTGTTTTTGTACTTCTGCAACAAATTGTTCTTTATTTGGTAATTCTTCTTTTGTTGTAATAAGTGTAACTTGTACTTCCCCTGTTTGAACTGCAGTACGTGTTACAATTGTGCGTACTAAACCTTTTTGTTTTTTCTCATTGTAAATAGAAACATTTAATTTTTCTAAAATACGTCTTACAACTTTTGTCGCTTCATTCGTTGCTTTATGTTGAATCATACAGTGAGCAATATCAATTAACTGATGTGAGTTTTGTTTATATAGCCCTGTAATAACCTTTTCGTCTTTACGCCCCACTTGTAATTGACTCTTATTACGGTAATGCCATGGATTTTCCATGCCAAGCGTTGGACGAATTTTCTCTTCCATACTGTTTTTCATGTACTTCTCAAATGCTTGTACAACGATATCACGCTTTTGATTCAATTGTTCTTTATAATCTAAATGTTGCAGCTGACAACCGCCACACTCCTCATATACTGGACACGGTGCTTTCACACGATGCGGTGAAGCTTTACGAACTTTTTTCACTTTCGCTTCAGCGAAGCCACGCTGAATTTTCGTTGTTTCTGCAACAACTTCTTCTCCTGGTAATGCCCCTGGAATGAAAACAACTTGTCTCTTAAAATAACCAACGCCTTCTCCGTTAATCCCAAGACGTTTAATTGTCACAGGAAACGTTTGACCAACTTCCAACTTACTCTCATGTTGCTTTTGTATCATTATTACACCTCTACTCTATACTTTTCCATAAATATAACGCTGCATAACTGCAGTATGGTTCACACTCTTGTTTCACTTTTTCTAAAAATGCACCATCAGGTTTATCATCTAATTGAAATATACCTTGCACTGCACGCTGAATCCCAATGTCCGCTTTCGGGAACATATTTTTCCGTCCAAGCCCAAACATTAAAAAGTTTTGCACTGTCCATGCACCAATTCCCCTAATTGGCAACAATTGTGCTGAAACTTCTTCTTCCGTCCCATTTTCTATACTCGCTAAATTTAATGTACCACTGACAATACTTCGACCTAATCCTACTATATATTCAGCCTTTCGCTGACTAAACTTCTGCTCTCTCAATTCTTCTATTGAAATATTTGCTACTATTTCCGGAGTGGGGAAAAAGAATACACCGTTCTTCTCTATTCCATACCGTTTCACAAATTGTTCTGTTAACACAGTAGCAAATTTCAAATTTATTTGTTGGTGAATGATACAGCGAAGAAGACAAGCAAAATAATCAAATTCTAAAATAATTGGAGTATAAGCATATGTTTCAAATAGTGGACGTAATGATGTGTTTAAAAAATGATTTTGTATATCTTGAAACGGTTCATTCCAATGAAAAATGGCCCTCATTCGTTTCATGACTTTCTCCGGATTTCCTGTCTGACTAGAAATCCAAAACTGTGGATTTTGAACAGTACCAATCCCTTGTAAGCGAACAATAACCTGTTCCTCGTCTATACAAAGCGGGATATAAATGACTTTCTCATCTAATTGAATGACGTTAAGAGGATCAAAAGATAAACGTTTTAATACTTCTTCAAAATGATACGGATACTCTAACGTAACATGTTCGCTCCACATACGTTTCCCCATCCTTTTTACACATCATTATAGCATGAGAAAACCGTAAGCATACATGCTTACGGTTGATTGCTTTTTACTAAGTCATCTAGACTTTTAAAATGATACCCTTTCTCGCGCAAATCATCAATGATTTTCGCAAGTGCTTCTGCATTATCTTTTGATATTGCATGAAGTAATAAAATAGATCCTGGGTGAATCATCGTCATAACATTATTATGCGCATATTGCCATCCTCTTTGCTGATCCACTTTCCAATCCAAAAATGCAAGTGACCAAAATACATTATAGTAGCCCATTTCTTTCGTAAGAGCTAACGTTCTTTCACTAAATACGCCGCGCGGAGGACGTACATATTTCACTTCTTTTTGCCCGGTTACTTTTTTAATTTCTTCCGTTACACTCGTTAATTCTTCACGAAGCTTCTCATCATTTACCGCTGTAAAATCAGGATGACTCCAAGAATGATTTCCAATAATGTGTCCTTCATCCTTCATTCTTAACAATAAATCTTTTTGTGTTTTAATGTAATGCCCCGTTACAAAGAAAGTTGCTGGTACTTTTTTCTCTTTTAATACATCTAAGATTTTCCCTGTGTATCCATTCTCATATCCATTATCAAATGTTAAATAAATATCTTTTTTCTTCGTATCTCCTAAATAAAACCCGCCATTTTTTTGCAGTAAATCCGTATATAACTTTCCTGCATCTGGTACTGTTTCATTTTTAGGACGCGGGATTCCCCAGTTATGTGGAGTATTTGTATAAGCCAATGCCGAAACTGGAACAAGTGCCATCATAATTGAAAAAATGAGACCGATATATAACCATTTATATTTCATAAATAGTCTCCTTTCCATATATAATCGTACCTGTAGTTTCTGTTTACTTACTTACTTTCATGCTGTGCATGTTTTTCTATATATACCAAAAAATGCATCTCGAAAGATTCGAGATGCATTTTTGTTTATTTAAATACCGGCTCTTTAAAGCTCGCTAATTTTTCAAGTGATGTTTTATCAACATCTGCATGTAAACTATTACCATGAGAGTCCATCGTTACAACTGCTTTAAAACCTTCAATGCGTAAATGCCACATTGCTTCTGGAATACCAAATTGTAAGAAATCAACATCTTTCACTTCTTTAATACATTCAGCATAATATTGCGCCGCACCGCCAATTGCGTTTAAGTACACGCCGCCGTGTTCTTCTAAAGCCGCTAATGTTTTCGCACCCATACCGCCTTTTCCAATAACAGCGCGAATACCAAATTTCTTCATAATATCGCCTTGGTACGGTTCTTCACGAATACTTGTCGTTGGACCTGCCGCTTTAATTTGCCAATTGTCATTGTCATCTTTCACAACAACTGGACCACAGTGGTAAATAATTTGTCCATTTAAATCTACTGGACAATCATTATCCATTAAATGCTTATGGATTGCGTCACGACCTGTATACATCATGCCATTAATTATTACAACATCACCAACGCGAAGTCCACGAATTTGCTCTTCTGTAATTGGTGCTTGTAATACAATCTCACGTTGCTCTGTTTTTTCTTGTGCTTCATGCTGAAGTGTATCTTCACCTTCTTGATATAACCAATCCATAATTTCACCTGTTTCAGGATGGATTGTTACACCTAGGCGGCGATATGCCCAGCAATTATACGCCACAGATACGTAGAAGCTAGCCGGCAGGCGGTTATACACGCCAATTTTACAGCCCAGTAAAGTTGTTTCTCCACCAAATCCCATTGTACCAATGCCAAGCTTATTCGCATTTTCTAATACGTACTCTTCAAGTTGTTGTAACTCTGGTACTGGATTGACGTCATCTAATGTACGGAATAATTGATTTTTTGCTAATTCATAACCTGATGTGCGGTCTCCCCCGATACCAACACCAATTACACCAGCACTACATCCTTGACCTTGTGCTTGGTATACTGCATGAAGAAGGCATTTACGAATTCCTTCTAAATCACGGCCAGCTCGTCCAAGTCCTTCTAGTTCACACGGTAAGCTATATTGAATATTTTTATTCTCACAGCCACCACCTTTTAGGATTAAACGTGCATCAATATAATCTTTTTCCCATTGTTCAAACTTAATAACCGGTGTACCTGGTCCTAAATTATTTCCACTATTGTCTCCAAAAAGAGAGTCAACAGAATTTGGACGAAGTTTACCATCTTTTGTCGCCCGCTCAAGCGCATTATAGATAGCTTCCTTCAACTTTAATTGGTTCACACCAACTGGTGTATAAATTTTAAACGTTGGCATCCCTGTATCTTGGCAAATCGGTGAGATGTTATCATCAGCCATTTTAATATTATTTGTAATTGTGCCAAGTGCCATCGCAGAACGAGTCCCTGCATTTTCTCGCTCTTTCGCTTGTTGAATCGCACGACGAACATCTTTCGGTAAGTTCGTTGACGTTTCAACAATTAGTTGATACATGCTTTCTTGAAGCTTTTCCATTGTTACTTCCCCCTCAATTGTGAACGCTACCAAAACGTTATGAGCTGAAAATTCCATTGTTATGCTCTTTAGCTTTTTATTTGTTTCACGCTATTAAAGCATAAATGAAATTTTTCACAACTTGATTATACCTCTTTTTCTATCGTCCTTCTATTATCCGCACAGAAAAAGGCTACCAAATTGGAATTGGCAGCCTTTTTAATATATTATTCGTCTTTTTTAAATTGCTCACATTTTAATTCTAATTCATCTAACATTGCAAGAAGACGATCTACATCTTCTAATTCTACTTCTTCAGGTTCAATTGTATCAATTACTTCAATGAACATATTTAAACGCTCTTTTAAATATACTAATTGTGTATCTTTATCTTGAATTGCTTTTCCCATGAAGGCACTCTCCTTTTAATTCGAGTTGCTTTTATTATACCGCAAAAATGATTGCTATGGGTATGAAATTTCATCAATTTTGTCACAGTCATCCACTATAATGTAAGCCCTCTCTCTTTTCACGCTAAAAAGTTTCACTTTATAAAAAGCACATATTCTTCTATTATAGAGAATGGACAAATTGTTATTTCAATAGTCAAAGGAGTATTTCATATGACGATATCACAAAAAATGAAGCCGATTACTCCTTCTTACGATCCATGGGAAGCGTATATGGACCTTGAAGAGTACGGCAAACTACTATTAACAAATGTTGAATTTACAACGACGACGTTATGCAATATGCGCTGTGAGCATTGCGCTGTTGGTTACACGTTACAGCCGAAAGACCCAAATCCGCTTCCGATGGATCTTTTATTAAAACGATTAGATGAGATTCCTCATTTACGTTCTTTAAGTATTACTGGCGGAGAACCTATGCTTTCAAAAAAATCCGTCGACAACTATGTAACACCACTCTTAAAATACGCCCATGAACGAGGCGTTCGCACTCAAATCAACTCTAACTTAACTATAGATTTAGCACGTTACGAACAAATTATTCCTTATTTAGACGTGTTGCATATCTCTCATAACTGGGGAACAATTGATGACTTCGTTGAAGGCGGATTTGCAATGATGGAGCGTAAACCTACTTACGAACAACGTGCAAAATTATTCGAAAGAATGATTACAAATAGTAAGGCTCTATCAGATGCAGGTGTACTTGTATCGGCCGAAACAATGTTAAACAAAAGAACTCTACCACATATTGAACATATTCACCGTCAAATCGTCGAAGAGATGGGCTGTAAACGTCATGAAGTTCACCCAATGTATCCAAGTGACTTCGCGAGTAATCTAGAGATTTTAACAAAAGCTGAAATTCGTGATGCTATTGAGCATTTACTAGAAATTCGCGATGAAAATGTATGGATGTTATTTGGAACGTTACCTTTCTATGCTTGTAGCGATGACGAGCGAGACATTGCCACATTTAAAAAATTACAAGAGAGCAAAAATGTCACTGTTCGTAATGATCCAGATGGCCGTTCTCGTTTAAATGTAAATATTTTCGATGGAAATATTATTGTGACGGACTTTGGTGATGTTCCACTTCTAGGAAACATACAAACAAACACATTACAAGAAGCATATGACAAATGGAGTGCTTCAAAAACAGCAAAATCATTAAGCTGTCACTGTCCTGCAGTAAAATGTCTTGGACCAAATGTTCTTGTAAAAAACAGCTACTATCCGACAGAAGATTTCTTATCAAAAACAGCAAACATTACATTATAAAAAACGTCAGCTTATAAGCTGACGTTTTTTTATGTTATTGCGAGTGGGAGGAAGAAATGAATTTAAAAAATAAATGATCATGAATTGGAATCGCCGCTCCAATTCCTTGAGAAGTAATATTTTTCACAACAAGTCTTTTTTGATTTCCCTTTAATACAAGATACACTTCTCCAAATGTTACTTTTCCCTTTTCATTTACTGCTGGTGTATAAGCGTATAAATATCCGAGTTGACTCGGACTAATATTATACACACGCTCATGTCCAGTACCATAACCAATAGTTGTTTTAAACGAAAGGGGCAATTGTACTTTTTCAAGCGCTTTGAGAAGCATCATTTTTTTCACATCTGCAGCATCTTTCATATCTGCTGTTAAATCGCCTTCAACCGTCTTTTGTGTTTCTTGCTTATAGCGAAGTGGATATAAACGGTCTCCTCCGCGATTATCATACACATTTCGATTCACTTGTTTATATTCCCAATTAATCGATGTGTCTACTGATTCATAATGTAAAGCCCATTGACCTAAATAAATTTTTGCCCGGTACCCTACTGCAAGCGGCGCATTTGAAATTGTCGTTTCATTAAACATCCGAATTAAGTCTGGATTTTCAATTTTAATATTAGCTGTTTTCAATAGTTCTTGAGCAAACTTACTTGGCTGTAAACGTGGCAAATCTTGCGCATCATTTGGAAATGTATTGTCTTTTGAAATATTTAAAACAGATGAAGGCATTTTTGTTCCTACTGTTGTCTTTGCAAAACTCATGTTAGGAAATAATAAAATAAACGAGACCATAGTTGAAAGACATATGCTGTATACTCGTTTCACCTGTCTGGCTCCTTCCTATGTAAAGGTATATATACTACTTTGTTTATTGTTTTCTCTGAGCACAATTGTTATGCCTATTTTTCATAATAAATAAAAACCAATTCCCATAATGACATACGCCGCTAGTAAAGTGCCGCCTTCAAACCAGTTTGTATCTCCATCATTTGAAATCGCAATCGTTAAGAAAACGGCTGTAATCATAGATACAAGTTCTGGTATGGTAAATACTAAAGGCATCCTCTGCGCGAAGAACATAGATAGCAATACTAGTACAGGAGCAACAAACATGGCGATTTGTAATGTAGAACCTATTGCAATTTCGACTGCAATATTTACTTTATTTTTATAAGCCATAATAATTGCAGATGCATGTTCCGCTGCATTTCCAACAATTGCAACGATAATAACCCCTATAAATAATTCTGACCAACCAAATGATTTTGCAACAGTTTCAAAAGTATGCACGAGCGCCTCTGATACATAAGCTACCGCCAGTGTTGCTATCGCTAAAATAAGGAGTGCCTTCCCTTTCGACCACTCTGGCTCTTCTTCATGCGCTACTTCGTCACTTTTATGTTGATATACACCACGGTGCGTAACTAACTTAAATAGTAATGCAGCAATGTACATGATAATCATAATAATAGAAACACCTATACTTAATTGATACGTCTTGCCAACGTCCATCTTCATTGAAAAGATCTCTGGAATAACAAAGGCCACGACAACAGCAAATATTAATAAAGCTGAATTATGCCTTGCATCGTAAACGTTAAAGCTTTGCCTTTTATATTTAAGTCCACCTACAAAGAAGGATAGTCCTCCTACTAATAATAAATTTCCAAGTACAGAACCCGTTAAAGAAGCTAACACCACTTCAATTAACCCTGCTTGAAGTGCAAAAATTGAAATGATAAGTTCAACAGCATTACCGAAAGTAGCATTTAATAATCCGCCTATTCTAGGACCAGATACAATTGCTAAACTCTCTGTTGCTCTCCCCATAAAACCAGCTAACGCGATAATCGTAATACAATACACAGCGAACATAATTGTTTCTGGCCAATGAAGTGTTTTTCCAAGTACAGATAGTGGTACACCTATAAGTGCTACTATAAGAAATATTTTATTAAACATGCTTTTCACCCTTCCATCGTATGTATTTCTCCACAATATTATTATTATTCTTCTCCTAACTTGTCCGATTTCATCACAATTACGTTTAAAAAATCGGATTGAAGAAAACAGTATGAAAGATATTTAAATTATCTTGTTTAAACAGACAGAATTATAAATTGTGAAAAGGGGTTAAAATTATGCACTTAAAAGAAAAAATCGCAACTATTATTCAAGGTCAACGTACCGGTGTATTATCTACAGTACGAAATGAGAAACCTCATAGCGCCTTTATGATGTTTTTCCATGAAGATTTTGTACTGTACGTTGCAACAGATCGACAATCAAAAAAGATAACAGATATTGAAAACAATCCTAATGTCCATGTATTACTCGGACGAGAAGGAAAAAAATTAGATGAAGATTATATTGAAGTTGAAGGGTTAGCTTCAATCGAGGAAGACTCGACATTAAAAAACAAGTTTTGGAATAATAGCTTAAAACGTTGGTTACTCGGTCCTGAAGACCCTAATTACGTATTGATAAAAATCAATCCCGACACAATTTATTACATCGATGGTGCCGGTACGACGGAGCCTGAGTTTTTACGACTATAAAATAAAACAAGCCCCCCCTTAGGTGGGCTTGTTTTGTCGAAAAGTTCTTTTGAAAAAAACAATAAAATAGGTGGAACTTTCTAAAGATTCTGTTATATAATAGCAGTAACTTAAATAAACTGTGTTAAAACAGATTGAGAGGAGAAATAAAATTGATGAAGAGAGAAGAACGCAAAAACATGATTGAGTTTATTGAAAAGAAAAAAGGGATTGAGCGTGATGAATTACTGTTTATGACAGACGATGAAGTAGAACATATTTATAATGTAACGTACTTTTTATATGAGGAAATTGCAGAGTAGTATAATAATCCCCACCTTATTAAAAATATAAGGTGGGGATTATTTCGTTATTTAGCCCACTATTTGCGGGCAGTCAAACTCCCACCTTAAAATTCAGGTGGAACAAGAAGTTAAGTTGAAGTCGCGCTTCCTATAAACCTCAATTGCTTCAACTTTATACATGAGAATAATTTTCATGTATAATACTGTAAGATTGGAGGAATTTTACTATGAGTTCGTGGCTCTTATTTGCACTATTATCAGCAATTGCTGCTGCCCTTGTATCGATTTTTGGAAAGTTTGGTTTAGACGGAATCGATGCAAACGTTGCAACAACAATTCGATCTATTATTATGGCATTATTTATGATAGGCGTTATTATCATACAAGGTAAATTTCAAAATATCGGCGACGTACTGCTAAATAAAAAAGCACTGCTATTTATCACATTAAGTGGGATTGCAGGTGCTTCGTCATGGCTATTTTATTTTCTTGCCCTCAAAACAGGAAAGGTTTCACAAGTAGCTCCTGTCGATAAATTAAGCGTCGTATTTTCTATCATTCTCGCTATGATTATACTCGGTGAAAAGTTAAACTTTATGACCGGCGTTGGTGTAGTCTTTATTACAGCTGGTGTATTATTTATTGCTTTCAGCTAAAAAAACCGCTATTAGCGGTTTTTCAGAGTGTTGGGAAACCCTTTAGGGGTTCCCAACACTCTGTAATCATTTTGATTTTAGCGAATAAAAACAACATAAAATAATAGAGTTTCAAAAAAATAGCCCTCCACCAGACCTTTTTTGGTCAGATGGAGGGCTATTTTTTTCATGTTTTGACAAGCTGCGGTGAGATAAGCCTGCATTTGGACAGACTTCAGCCCTCGAAATCGAGCATATCGATAGCCATGTAGTTCTTTGGCGTCTGCAAAGCTTCGCTCTATAGTTGAACAGCGTACTTTGTACAACTTTTTCCCTGTAACTGTTAGTTTGTTTTTTCTAGCGATATCCTTATATTT
>NZ_FRBJ01000022.1:0-24918 GCF_900142585.1 Bacillus sp. bc15 | reverse complement strand
CACTTAACTTAGAAAATTTAAAACCTGGGGACAAAATATTAAAGAAATTCAATTTAAAAAATAGTGGTACATTAGATATTAAAGATATCATGATGAAAATAGACTATACTGTAAACGATTTAAAACAAAATAACACTACAGAAGATTTCGGTAAACATATTAAAGTACAATTTCTTTTAGATTGGGATTCTGCGAAAAGCCCTGTATACGAGACAACTCTTGCAGAACTAAAATCACAAAGCCCAGAGATTGCATCCAAAAAAGTATTTCATTCTAAGTGGACTGAAACAGGGGGATTAAAACCTGGGAAAATGGATTGGTTTTGGATAAAGTTTGTATTTGAAGATAACGGCACAGATCAGAACGTGTTCCAAGGGGATAGTATTGCGCTAAAAATGGAGTTCCAAGCCAATCAAACAGATGGACAAGAAAGATAAATTTAACACCATATTACTGGTAAAAAGTAAAACTGTGCTTATACCTTTTAAGTATTTAAAATGAAAAACAAAAAGAACTTGTAGGAATCCCTACAAGTTCTTTTTCAGATAATGTATAAAAGGTGAGTCAACATAGATTAATCTTAGTATATTTTTAAACATATTAAAGGTGCAAACTCAATCATATATAGTGATTGAGTTTGCACCTTTAATTTTTTATTTCTCTTTTTTATGAATTTATTTTTGTACATATGCGTTTTATATAGTAATTTCTAATAATAAGGAAGTAAATCAATTGAATACAAAAAAACTTACTAATACAACAATTGAGCTTTGAATAACGGACATTTCCCTACTTATGGTTTGTCCTAATTGATGCAAATTTAGAAATGCAAAACTGCTGTGAATCATAGCTACTACAATGGGTAAGAAAAATAATATCATCATTTGTGTTGTTATAATTGTCTTTAACTCTTTTTGACTTAAACCTAATTTTGAAATCATTTGATACTGCTCTTGATCACGTTTTAAATCAGTAAATAGACGGAAATATAAAAAACTTATTGCAAATGCGAAGAATACAACTCCCACCAATATACTTGTAATAGAAAGCAAGCCATTTTGTTGTTTTAGTTCAAGCCATTTCAAACTCAAAGATGAAAAAGTATAAGAATCGCCTAATTTCGTACCAACAGATTTCATAAGATTTTTCGAAACTGCAGTTGTTTCAGGCCAATTTTTTATAATAAAACCGTATATAGTGTAATCTTGCGAGATACCAATATCTACAGTTTTAATATTTATGACTTCATTGTAAACAGCATCAGAGATAATAACAGTTTTAGCAAGCATCTCTTTTAATTCTGGGATAGTTAATGTTTTTTGAACAGTAACTGGTACTTCTAGTTCACCATGCCTTAATACAAAAGGTTTTAGATCCTCTACACTTTTGTGTTTTTTCATTGGTAGTATAACGATACTTTCATTTTCATTTGTTAATTTTTCTATTTCATATCCTAGTGTTTTAGCGTATTCATTATACGTAGAAAGATTAATTAATCTAATGTCATTCTGTGTTATTTTAAATTTTGCTGTTGCAAGTTTATAAGAAAATCCAGATTCTTCTAATTGTTTTTTTATCTCTTCAATATGTGATTTTTCTAGTGGATTTCCCCAATCTGATCTATAGGTAAATGCAAATGGGGTCTCATTTTTTGCTAATTCAGGATTTCCCATTGCTGTACAAGCTCCAATTGCTGTAAAAGATACTGTAGATGTAATTGTAACCATAAAGAACGTTCTCGCATTATCTTTCATTCGGAACGCTAATTCTGAAATAACAAGGAGATTGGTTCTTTTAAAGAATGTAGTTTCTCTATTTTTTAAATTATATATCACATATATACAAAATTGATGAAAGAAAATATAAGTTCCGAATATAATAAGCGTGACCCCTGATCCAACGATCAGTAATACTTCATTCCCACTCATATAATTAATTGCAATTGCATCGATACTGTGGTGGACAGAAGTGTAGCCTGCTCCAATTAAGATTATAGCCACAAAGATAGCCAAGCAGACACTTCAGGTTCAGGTTTTGGTTTTTCTTCTGATTTTATAAGTTCTACAAGCTCATTTATTTTCACCATTTTTGATGTAAACAAAGAAATAAGTAGAAATAAGATAAAAAAGGACAGAGCTGTTACTCCAATAGCCTTTAATGGAAAATAAAATGGTAACCTATGCTCTACTGCCAATAAAGACCCACTAACTAGTAAAAATAATTTAGAAAAAATCATTCCAAGTCCAATACCCACTAGTATAGAAGGGATTCCAATCAACATGTTTTCGAAAAAAATTAATCGATGAAACTGTTTATGCGACATTCCATGTAACATTAACAATCCAAACTCTTTTGTTCTATTTTTTAAAAATGCGCTAGCAGAATAGAAAATAAATAAGAAAGAGAAAACAAAAATTAAGTAATACGATAGTTGAAATCCTATTTTCCCAAATGTGCTCATTATAGTACTTACATGAGTCAGTTCGCCTTTTAGATTTGGATGAAAGAAAAGTAGACCATAAGTAAAGAAAATCATTACCGCAAATATGCTGCTAAAAAAATACCCAAGATATATTCGTTTATTCCGTATAACATTATTAAATGCTAGCTGTCGAAAAGTCATTTTTATTCCCTCCTAACATAGAAAGACTGTCCATAATACTTTTATAAAGTAATGGACAATTGTCATTGTGGCAAATTTCATTATATAACTGTCCATCATTGTTTCCTTTTCTTCTATATTTAATTGTGTTAATATTCCCATTACATTTTGAGAGAGTTTAGTATCCAAATTCCCTGTTAGCTCATCGGTAAGAATCAATTTAGGAGAATGAATCAGTGCACAGACAATCGCTGTTCGCTGTGCTTGTCCTCCTGATATTTCATATGCTCGTTTATTTATTCTTTTCACATTCAGGTCATCTAATACGAGCGGGACGAACCATCTTCTCTTTTTACTGTTAATGTATGCATGAGATTGGCATATAAATGCAGTTTCGTCTATTATGGGTTACACCCTGATCATCCCATTTATTAGCTACTGAAAACACTCTGTTCCAACTGTATGATTAGGATGTATGATAATAAGTTGAAAAGTGTTAAAGAAATTCGTAATCACAAGTGCGTTTTTAAAAAATGTATGAATAATATTCAAAATTACATGTATCTTGGCCCTACCCGTGTCTGCGAAATAAAGCTAAATTATTGGTAGAAAGTTAATACGGATTTTTACTATATTTACAAATTAAAAAAGAGAGTTGAGAGATGATGCCCCCCCTCTCTTTGAATCGTTTCCGTACCCTTGCATGCACTATACAAACAAAGGCGAAGTCTTCAAAACAGACTCCGCCTTTCCCATGTATCATGGATTACAGCCAGTACTAGTAGTCTCATATTATTTCCTTGCGGAAATAGGTTGAGACCAAATATCTTCGTCATTATCATTTACTTGTACCTCAAAGACATATATAGGTTGAGAGAAACCTTTTGTATCAGTGTAGTAATCTATATTATATTTTGTAATGAATAATGTATCGCCTGCATTGAAAGATCCTATAGGTTCAAATTCTCCTTGTTTTAGTTTTTGAAATGCTTCCTTTGGAGAAAGAATTTCGACATCTCGAACAGGTGATTTTTTTGTAACGGAATCTTTGTAAACAGGTTTTTTTTCCCTTTCTTCTTTTAACTCTATTGATGTTTTTATCGTAATGTGAGACAGATCTATTTTTGTATTGGGATCAATAGGCATATTTCCAAATTCTTTCATATGGTACGAGATAATTATTCCGAATGCGATGAGAATTACTGTAATGGGAAGGAATAAATATTTCATCATCTGTGCATGCGTTTCTTTTTTCTTCAACAATATAAGAACTATGTTTAACACAGAATACCCTAGCATCATTCCTAAAATATTATGAAGTAAATCAACCAGTTCCATACTTCCACGTTGCATAGTAAATTCAAGTATTTCAATTAATAAACTTGCTATAATTGCGCTGGTTAACATCCATTTTATTTTTCGAAAAACATTACCAAATAAAGGTAATAAAACTCCTAATGGAAAAAGCATACCAATATTCACAATGATATGGAAAAAAGAAGAAAATGAAAAGGTATTCCATGCTTTTTTATAAACACTAAGTACATCAAAGTCAATTGTTCTTGCATAAGCTATATCATCTGAACGACCAAATGAAGTAGCTGATAATGCAAGAGAATAATATCCTATTATTAATATCAATAATATAATTTGTTGTACGGTAAACTTTTTTTCACCTTTACATACCTTTTTGTATACTACAAAATAGCTAAAAATAAGTATGAGAAGGATCAAAAATGTGAGTTGTATCGTAGGAATTGCAAAACTAACGAATAGTTCGGAAATAATGTTCATTTTACACCTCTGTGTTTTTTATTTTTTTCCGACAGAAGACTCCTTCCTCAAAAATGTGAGGGTGTGCAACACTAATTTTAGGTTGAAGATGAATGTCGGTTGGCCTAAGTCAATCTGTTGGCCACTATATACTGGTACAAATCATTCTTCAACGTTCTATGGCTCCACGCTTGTCAAAGTTGTGACAAGCAAGCTAAAGTAGAAATTGGGGTAAATCAACGTACAAAATACTTATGTTCTCACCGCAGGGACTATAGGTAGAGCCTGCTAAGATAACTGGTGGATACATCGGTGTTCTCAGGAATCGCCTATCTCAAACAGTCCATTAGGTTACGTGTTGGGTAGTTTAAATAACATTCTAGATAAAAATAACGATGTATCGTTACCTCTAGTAAATATTAATCCAGAATTATACCGGTATCTATGTGGTTCTCTCTAATTGATGTATACTTAACGGAATCATCTTTTCTAAAGGTGATAACTTCATCAAATTTTTCAATTGAATTTTAATACAGTACTGCTCCTGCGACATAACCTTAATGAAAAGACATAAAAATCACCTAGATTCGCACCACATTTTTTCATGAGTGTTTCTGTTATTCATTATAGTAGTAAGATTTTTTCTCTCATATTGAATTTCCTTTCATTTTACTTACACGCTTGTAATGTTTCTGAAAATACAGTCTATAAGATTATCAGCAATGGTTCTTTTTTGGGGAGATAGCAAAGAGGGAATCTTCATTTGCACTTTACTATACCGAACTAGATTTCGTTATAGTTTTTATTAGTAATTCATTGTATCTTCTTTACCAAACACTTATAAAAATCAATATTATGAAAGTAAACTACTGAATATTAGTTTACTTTCAATACATTTATTAACTAAATATTTTTCTTTAACAGAGTGAGTTGATTTTTTCTATCCTTCGTGAATTTCTTTAATACTTTTTCCTCCTAAAAATGCATGTCCTGTTTTAATTTTTTTCTACTGTTTCAAATCCATACTTTTCATACACTTTCTCTATTTTTTCGTTAATTGGAATTACCCAAAGGTTATCTAGTCCCCTATGCATTACTTCACTTTGAATAAAATGAATAAGTTCACCTATTAACCCTTTATCCCTAAACTTTTTAATTGTAGCTACACTTTCCATTCGAGCCTGTTTTTCATGTTCAAAAATACAAGTAATGGAACATGCTATTCCATTATATCTAAGTAAATAGTGAGTGAATGCTGAATGTTGGAATTCCCCTTGAAAAGTTTTTTTCTAACTTCGCCTCCTCCAAACTCTTTTATATTACATACAATATCTAAAGCTTCTTCAAAATTTAATTCAGTCACCTTCTCAATAGTAATTTTTTCATTTTTATCTTTTTTAGTTAATTTCTTATTCCATAATTGGACTGGACTTATTAATTCTTCAAATCGAAAATTCTTTATTTGTAATTCAGAAATCAGTTTTTCTTGCATATCTAAGTTGTATATATAAAATCTAGGTACTATATTTTTAGTCTTATAGAAATGGACTACTTCATTTACTATTATTTGTGGATCTAAGCTTACTACACTTACATGTGCATGATTCGCATCATAATAATATGGATTACTTTCATTACAAAATATAGAACCCCATGATTTCTCTATTCGGCTAGTAAAGGTTTCAAGATATGCAAAATCAAGCTCAAGAACATTTTTTAAACTAGTCATACGATATTCCCTCTTCTCTATTTATTTCTTCAATATCTTCTATACATTATTATACATTTAAATATTTTAATTTTCAGTTTCTTATCAAACTATTTCTCATACTCTACAAAAAATAAAAGTAAAATTTCAAATAATAATTTACATTAGATATCTTTAAAAAGTTTTAAAAAACGACCTTTAATCAATCCATTTTTCTAAAACCACAGAAAAGATAAGTACTATAGTTAACACCATAATAAACCTTACTTCACTTCCATCACTTACAAAAAATGAATACAAAGTATAAATTAAAATTAATATTCCATAAATAATTTTGTACAATGAACTTCCACCTTTTCCTATATATATTTTAGTATAAAAGTTTAATTCAAGTCCTAGATCAAAATAAAAATAAAAAGCACCTGTGATATACACAAAGTGCTTTTCTCTTGTCAATTTATCTATTTTCACTATACTTATCTAATTTCTTTTTATAACTCAAACTTCTTAGAACCGTACTTTTAGCTTTTTGCAATTCATTTTGTTTATATGGAATATGTTTATCTGTCTGTACATCTTCAACATTTTCTCCATCTGCTAATAATCTCCTGTACTTAAAAGAGTGCCCTGTTAATACTGTTGTAACCCCCTCCTTTTGTTTGATTACTTGTATCATAAAACAAGTACCTGAAGTTTATATGTAGTCTATCTAGAGTCTATGTAAATAAAAAAAATCTCTAACAAAATGTTTGTATTGTAACGTTACCACCAAAACTATTGCTCTAAACACTATAATTTGAAGAAACAGTACCCTATGTTCTAATCCTCAATTCCCCATACAGGGGTCACGCCACATCGCTATCAAGCTAAGCTCATACAACGTCAATTATAGTAGAGGTTGTTTCTTTTTTCTAAAGGGCATGTGTAGGGGATTGAAAGATTTGCATACGAAATAAACCCTAACGGGTTTCACTTTTTTGAATTAAGCGGCTTGATTATCAGACAGGTTACAATTGTAAACGACACCTAATATATCAAAGACCGTTTTTTTTCTCATATCGATGAGATTTCCGCCCGTTTTGCTGTAGGAGATTGAACAGGCGAAGTAACACCTTTGATAGCTCTTGGGTGTTTTTTTGTATAGTTTGGAATAGAAGAAGAAAATAGTCTTTAATCATATATATGGCTTTATACTCACTAAGCTCTCGTTTTTTCTTCATGAGGAGTAATTGGCGCATTTGAAACATGATAGAAGAACAGAGTAGAATGGCAATCAATTGACCATATAAATGGCACTCCAATCGTTCTGGTTTTATCTTTTTACAATGATGAATGTGGAAGAATGACTTCCACGTTTTAAATAAAATTTCGATTTGCCAACGTAAAGAATACCAATCATGTACTTGTCCCGTCGGGACAATATCTATAGGGGTATTTGTCATATATACATTAATACCACTAAGTCGTTTACTACGAGCAGAATACTTCATTCCTTTCTTTTTTTCTCTTACCGTTTGATCGTGTAATCGTTTTTGTTGTTGTTCTTTTGTTAGTCGATGAACAATCAGACGAGTTGGGACTTTATCAGTCATTCCTACATAAGCGTTGGATATTTCGCATGTTTGTCCTGGTTGAAGGGAGTTCATTAATGTCTCCATATCTATTTGTATATACTCTGTACCTTTCTTAATTCTTCCATCTTGAAAATAATCAGGATTAGGATTTTTTTGATAAACACGTGTATTCGACTTGATACGTGATATATAATAAGCCTTTTTATCTTGTATATGTTGAAGATCTTTCAAATGAAAGTAACCTAAATCTCGGATACATAAATCATTCGCTGTTACAGTTGGGACACACAGGGAACCGTAGGTTCGATCATGTTGTTTACCTGGACCTGTATGAATATGAAGGAATTGTCCACTTAATAAATCATACTCAAGTTGTATCTTTACTCCCGCTGTATGGCTGCATCCTCCCGCACCAGGATAAATTGATGAAAATATATCTGGAAGTTGAAATGCAGTTGAATCTAAAATACGAATACGTTTGAAAATAGAAGAATATGGAGAAGAAATCGGCATAGATAAGGTCAATTTTTGGTTTATTAATTCAGCTAATAGATGTTGTAAAAATTGTACAGCCGCTTTATTAAATCGTTGATTTAAGCCCTCAGGGCTGATGAGTACTGCTGTTGATGCTTCTAAACAGCTAGATAACTGATTTAAAGAAGTCATAGCTACATTTTGGTTCACCCATACACATAAAGCGACTAAATCTTTTGCTTGGTACTTACTGGCTCGTTGTACAAACCCAGCATCTCTAGCAAGATCCCGTAAGGCATTTGGAGATAGGGCACTTTGAATCTCTTGAGCAAATAGTTGTAATTCTTCAGACACAGAAACAGACATAAAAAACGCCATCCTTTCCTATAATTATACAGAAAGAATAACGTCTTTTTTGCTTTATGGATAGTGCAAAACCTTAGCTTTATATAACCGTTTAATCATTACTTCTGTTATATATATTTACATAATCTTTGTCAGCGGAATTCCATTACGCCTTTTGGAATGTATTAACTATAGGCAGCAACTCTTTTAAATCATCAATTACATGCTCATCTGTAAACGGATTCCCCCAAAACGTATCTTTCTTCCATATTGCATTCATTCCCACATCCCGAGCTCCTATTACATCATTATTTGGATGATCTCCTACGTACACACTTTCTTCCGGACTAACACCTAGTCTTGCTAAAGCTCTCAGAAAAATTTCAGCTTGAGGTTTTTTTATCCCTTCTTGTTCTGACACTAAAATGATATCCATGTACTTATCAATTCCTAGGGCGCGGATATTCAGTAGTTGGAATTCAGTAAATCCATTTGTAATCATGCCTAATAAAATCCCTCTACTTTTAAGCTCTTGTAATACATACTCCATGTTAGAAAAAGGAATACAGTTATGTTGAAAGTTATTTATGTAATCCTCTAATAATTGCTCCCAAGTTAAACTAGTAATAGAATGTTCCTGAAGTAACTGTTCATATACTTTGTCTTTCCAAACATATCCCTTATTATCTAATTCAATAAATCGGTTTACATATTGTTCTTCAGGTACATGTTTTAGTTCATTAATATACCTCGTGTATTGATCTCGAATAAAAAGTTTAAGAGAACTATCTCTATCCAACAAAGTTCCATCTAAATCGAAAATAACTGCTTTCACCATTCTTTCTCCCCCTTTTATTAAAGAGTACTAAAAAAGGGCTATATACCCTATCTATATAAGTATTGTGTACATAACTCATCATTAGTAGTAGTAAAAAAACTAAGAAAATGTAAAGAGATTTCACATTATTACTTCAGCTTAATTACTAACATGTGATTAGCATTCTTCTGAAACTCATAGGATACTTTTACTTCTTCAATCGAACGAACATGTTCTTTTAAGTCATTCATCAATTGAGATAATTGATCATATTTCTTTCCATATAAATCTGTTAAAGGAAAAATACGAATTTCACCTTTTGTTACACGTATCAACTCTTTTAAACTATTTAAGTGGAATTGATAATCTAAACGATCAGAATACATGAACAGCAAATGTGCACAAACTGTCATATCAAATTGTTTATTTTCAAATGGTAAAACAGGCAAAGTAACGGCCTGATAATGTTGAGGATTTTCTCTCATATCCTGAACACAATCTTTTAAAGCACGGCTTCTTTCTTCTTTTAATGCATCAATAGACGAAAAATACTCCCATACATAGTTTCCTGATGCTTTTTCCATATGTTCTATAGTATGTTCAATGTCTTCTAATCCTTTTTGTTCCAAGTCAACTACCTCATGATAATAAGCAATATCACAAGACGTAGAATCAATACCTAATTTATTGGCATGTGCAGTAAAAGAACATGCTCCGCCTGCACAATCTAAAACTTTCATATTCTCTAAATTTTCAGGAGATAAATCAAACATTTTAATATATTCCTCAAATGTTCTCCCAATAAATACAATACGATTAATATCTAACTTTAAATTTTCTTCAATAATACTCACCGTATCTCGCCCCTTTTTTATCCAAATATTTCAAACACTCTTCCATTTTATCTTTTTTATATAAATTTCGCGATATAAATCTATTGTCTTCAGGTAACATAACCATCTTATCAGTATTCAACAATGGATAAAATTTTCATTCTGGGGGGAGTTGTATTTTCTTAGCTTGATAGCGATGTGGCGGGACCCCATACAGCTCTATGTTGAGTAAAACTAGTTAATCCCTATAATATAAAAAGAGCACCCCTTTTGGGATGCCCTTCGTTATAACTATATATTATTTAATTTCCTTCATTTGTTGGTACCATTTTTCCTTCTTGAGAATCCGTACCTGTACCTTCTGATTTTTCAACAGTCTTTGCATGTTTTCCAGGTTGTGATTCTGTACCTCCATTTGTTTCTACCATTTTTCCTTCTTGAGAATCTGTACCTGTACCTTCTGTTCTTTCAACAGTTTTTGCATGTTTTCCAGGTTGTGATTCTGTACCTTCTTTTGTTTCTACCATTTTTCCTTCTTGAGAATCTGTACCTGTACCTTCTGATTTTTCAACAGTTTTTACATCTCCTTTAGATGCTGGCACTGCATCTTTAGGTAAATCAAAGTTTTGTGAGGAAGACGTTGTTCCATCTACACTCTGTGTAATTACTTGATTTGAATTTTCATTTGACTTTAAATTGTCCGTTTTCGCATCATCTGCACCAATTGCACCACCTGCTAATAATCCTGTACTTAAAAATGCTCCTGCTAATAATGTTTTAATCATTTTTCATTACCTCCTGTTTATTTGTAATATTCATCAAAAAAGTATCTAGAGTTAATGTTTTAGACATTATCTTTATCTACTTGCTTTTTGATTACATTTAGGATAAGGCAAGAATCTATAGTTGATATGGACTGTATCTGGAGATTATGTAAAGAAAAATAGATGATCAATTGTATATCCTAATGAATACTTAGACAAGATTAACATTTTATATGAGTTTGATAGTTGAATTACCCTTTGTTTTTGATCGTAAGGTTTATGGCCGGGGTAAAGCCAATTGAGGACCTAATCTTTTCTAATTTGGAAGTAAACTTTAGGCTAAAAGTTTACATTGGAGTTTTGAATCATTTTATAACTAATTTTGCAATAAATTTCTCAATATAGATATACTTGTTAATTATGGTTATAATATTCAAAATTAATAAAAAATAAATTATAATAAAAATATGATGGTTATCCTTTTGTTTACTCCTTGTGCTAAAGATAAGATCGTGTTCGCCGATCTTATCTTTTTTTATTTGTGATTTTTGATATAAAAAAGAATCCTTATCCTAAGGATTCTGCAACAGGAAATAACAAAATATAAACAATTGAAGATTTGAATTAAAGTTTAATTAAAAAGTGTGCCCGAACCCTCATTTTAAAGTAAAAAAATAGCAGCCATTTTGAAAAAAGATTGATTAAAATAACTTCTATATTTGTGCATACATATTGTGATTTTATAAAAAAGTTTGATAATTTCAACAAGCGAATAGTGAAGAATTGCTCCTGTTCCAGTATTATCTACATTTACTACATAAAATTTCGTTTGCTCTCTTAGCTAATACTTTATCTAATTGTCCAACAGGCATATTTTTTCTTCAGGTAATACTAAAGAAACTGCAAATTGTTCACCATGTTCGATTGTTTTACCACATTGTGAACATACTAAATTTACATTTTTAAAATGATTTTTTAATTTATCTAACATATCATTTATTCCTCCTATTTGATTGTATAATATATAAAATTTAAATATCATTATATTTATTATACAAGATTAAAAAGAAAAGATGGAGTTAAATTCCAATTCAGCCCATCTTTAGCAACAACTATTTTGGGTATCTCCAGCATTTTTGAAAAACCTCACGCTAAGCAAAAAATACAATAAGCTGCCCATATGGGGGTACAGCCGCATGCCCATCAACTTAAGAATTGAGAATGCCCCCATAATAAAAATTTGCATTCTTTCCTGTTAGTCCATAATTACGGTCACTTGAATGATAAAAAGCCTATATAGAATGAATCATTCCATATAGGCTTCCATGTTAACTTAAAAAGTTATTTTAGTTTTTCTTTTATTTTTTGAGGTACATCCTCACTTTTAACTACTTCATATTTATTAATTAATGTGATTTTATTTGGTGTTTTTTTGTTTGCCTCTTTATCTTCGTCGGCAGTAATTTTTACATATTTTCCCTCTGCAATGGATTTATTATTATTTATACTAAACCGAATCGTTTTTTCTTCCCCATTTTCTTTAAATCCTTTTAAAGTATATTCAGATGCATCTCCTATATTATCACCTTGTCCTGCTATTTTCACATAATAAGTTTCTGAAAAAAACTTTCCAACATAGCTACATCCTGTTAGTACACTCATAAATATAATTCCAGTTATACCAATAGATGCTATACGTTTTAACATGTAATCTCTCCTTCAAATTATATTAACTACAAATATTATTAACAAATATTTATATGTAACAATTATTCTGTAAAGTAATTTGAATTATAAATAACATTTCTTAATAATTACTAATCAAATTTCTTAATTTTTTCTTAATAAAAAAATTATTATATAGAGATTCATAGACTTTGATTCGGTATTCATAAAATAAGTTAATAGCAGGGATCATTTCGCTCCCATTGCCTTAAGAAATTTTATTACCCACAAGTATAAAAAAACGTTATGCTTTCTACGCAGGCTAGATGAGAAAGGGTGACATTTTTTTATGAATCTCTCGATTCAAGATGAACTACAACCATTTGTGGAAGAATTGCAACGATATATTAGGGGTACAGACACATCGCTATCAAGCTAAGAAAAGCAAATACCCCAAAACGAGAAAATTGACATCTCCAGATGAAAATGTACAATTTTTTTGTTTTGGGGATGCCTCAAAATATTAGCTTGATAGCAATGTGTTTCTACCTATATAAGTTCGTGAGCTACGGTACTATGACCATATCATACAGCTAGTTGAGTGTTCAAATGTTTTTGGATAAAGCTTTTGTCTTAATATTATATGAGCTCACTTTATTACTCCATAATTTTTAGATAATGAACGATTTTAGATTACCTAAAATCATCATGATATCCTAAATAATATTTAAAAAGCTAAGCCCATACATCGCAGCAACTGTAAAAATGACTGTCCATACTGCTAGACTGACCGTCATCCAACTTATGACGTGTGTCCGGTTAGATCCAAATGTTAAAGCTAATACAGCTGCAATATCAGTTCCTACGAGAATTGGAGCTAGAAGAGCCAAACCTGGAATACCATATCGTTCCCATATTTTTCTTGATCGGGTTTCTTTTTTAGAAGGTGTTGTTATACCTTTTTTTAGTTTTCTTGCTGCTTGCCATTTGGCATACTGTTTAAAGAAAAAACCGAGTAATAGAACCAAGATAAGATTTCCTGCAAATGCTGTTACTCCTACTGCAATTGGTTGTAACCCCCATGCGATACCAAGTGGTATAACGATTGATACATCCATCCATGGGGCAAAAGCTAAAAGAAATAACACTACATATTGCCATAATGCACCTGCATTTTGAGCCCACTCCACCATATTGTTTCATCCCCTTTGTTAAATACGATTTAAAATAAGAATAGTAGTTAACCAATAGACAGTGTATTGACCTGCACCTAGTAAACCAATGCACAATAACGGAACAAAATTATGTTGAGAAAAGAGGAAGCAAATCCCTGCCGTTACTGGAAGTGCAATGCTATAGTAAATATACACATTTCGACAAGCCTTATAGGTTACCCACTGCTGCCCTTCATCTATTTCACGAAATTCAGATGGTATAAAGCCAAATAACCTGATCTTATCATGAGGATTCTTTCGGTTATAAATTCTTGTGAGAATGAGCCATAAAAAAGTAACCGTCACTAAAATCCCGAAACATAACTTAGCTAAAATGACTTGTGTATTCATAAGAGAAAATAGTAAAAATGCAATAATTAACACAAATATACTGGCCCCTATGAGTGGAGATCTTAAAACCTGTTTTATCATAATCGTTCCTCTCCCTTTAAATAAAAAACCTCTTCTACGGTAACTTGAAATACAGCAGCTATTTTTAACGCCATAGTGACAGATGGAGAATAATCACCTTTTTCTATTAATCCAATTGTTTGCCTTGTGACCCCAATTGCATCAGCTAAGTCTTGCTGAGTCCATCTAAATCGTGCTCGTAATTCTCTAACTCTGTTTACTAGCATCATAATTTCCCTTTCCTCATTTACAATTACTGTAATTGTAAATGATTACTAACAAAATGTAAATAATCATTTGCATTATGTAATTAATAATTGCTAAATACGATATAAATTACCCCTAAGTTAAAAAGGGTTCCCACCCCATCGCTATCAAGCCATCAAAACAAAATACCCCATAAAATGAAAAAATACGCTATGCTTTCTATCTCCAGTAGTCCTACAAGACATCGCCAGACAAGTTGGCTTTGTACAGCGATCTAGTAAATATCAAGCTAACGAACTCATTGCCCTTCGCGTATGGCTCAGTCAGGCTGTACCACCAACATTTTAACAAAAATATACGCTAAGCAAAAAATAAAATAAGCTGTCCATATGGACAGCTTATTTACATAATTATCGATATAGGAAGTACAGTATTCTATACTTAAATAAAAATACATTACTGGAGATGTCAAAGAATGAAAATTATTAATAAACAGATAACCCTAGAAGAAATAGAAGTGATAAGAAACCCATTAAATAAATTGCATGAATACCATAATAGTAAATCAAAATTTTTTTCTGGTGATTATCCAAGAATTACATTTGAGGAACGCATTAAAGAATATGAAAAAAACTTAAAGTATGGAGAATATAGGATTGAATTATTGATTGAAGCGGAAACAGACTATATATTAGGATTTTATATAGCATATGGTAAAAAAGTAAGCGGGAAGATCGAGGTTCTATTTGTTGACGAAAAATATCGAAGAAACGGATTAGGTTTGAAATTAATGAATAGTGCAATGGAATGGTTTAAAGAAAAACAAATATATGAAATTGAATTAACAGTAGTGTACGGGAATGAAGCTGTATCGTTTTATGAGAAATTGGGATTCTATCCACGTTCAATCGTTATGACAACTAAATCATAATTTAATCCAACTTTATTTTAAGTCTACAGGGGGTACGGCAACGATTCCTTCTTTTTGGAGCCACTTACAAAATTAAAATAAGAATCTGTATCTAAAAGGTTTTTTTAACGATCTTTTAGATACAGATTCTTATGTAGAGATATATTGCATATTATGGATAATCAATTTAAATTATATGAATTTTCCGATATAATGAATTCATATTAAATAATAAAGGAGTCCTACAGTGCAAAATATATTAGACCAAACAAGGCGTAGAATTTTTAGTTACCATTCCATTATCCAGCAAATAAACAACAAAAGAGTCTCAATCTCATTTCATCCTATAAAAATGAGATTGAGATTTTTCATATTATGGGTACCCCTTACATGAATCTGCTTACACATGTCTTTACAAACGAAAAAGAACAGATTATTGAAATAATCTGTTCTGAGAGAAATGATACAATTTTATTTTTTTGCACGAGAACCAATTGTTTAACCATAGTGCGAGTCCATTTCTTATCTCCAGCTTTTTTGTCTTCCTTCAAAATGATCAATACATGGTGGCTGATGATGTTGACACTTCATACAAATTATATTTACGTTACTCTTCTTTCGGAAGTACAATTCTTTTATATAATTGAACCGTAATGAAGTAATAGTTCAAGTAAATCACTACAAAAATAACAAGTGGCAACCAAATTCGAAAATACGGATCAATTAAAAGAGGGCTGAACATGTTCATACCAACTAATACGTGAACAATACCCACAATTGCTGGGATTAAGAATACAAAGAATAACTCTTTATAAATCGATTGTGTTAATAACTCTCGGCGAACACCGATTTTACGAAGCATTTGATAACGTGTACAATCTTTGGATGCACCAGACAGAACTTTAAACATCAGACAACTTGCCATCATTGCTAAGAACGCAATTCCAACGAAGAAGCCCATAAACATGAGTCCGCTAGAAAGACTTTGGTTCGACTTATATGTTTGATACTTACTACCCAGTTCTTCTGCTTTCATATTTTTATATTTAACTACCTGTAATTCATCAAGTTTTTTCCATTCTTTTACGTATGTGCCGAAATTATCCGCTTTACCAATAAATACTTTATTTTCTGTACCTTTCATACTATCGTATATGTTTTGATTGACAATTTTCACTTCATGATTCGGATACATATACTTTGGTTGAATTGTTTGGAAAGCATCGCTCCATTGTTTTTGTTTTCCATCATCTTTACCCCATTGTCTTGATAATGCAAATGCATTCATGGGGATTTTTTCTGAAACTTTCATTGTCTTCTCATTTTTTCTATCTTTTACTAAAGGACGATTATTCTCTAACTCTTCTTTTATATAATACACATACGTATCATCCACCTTGTAACGATATTCAATTTGCTCTTTAAATGGAATACCGTCTAACAATATCTTTTCTTCCACTGTTGGATTATGAACTACCGAATCATAAATGGTTCCTTTATCAGTCTGTTTTAGAACATTGTTTTTAAATGCCATACCACAAGCAATTCCACCAGCTCCAAGAGCTACTAAGATTGCTACCGTTGCCAACACGTTTGTTAGACTGTTCATACGGAAGTTTAATTGCGCAAAAGTAAAAGCATTCAGCCCTTTTTCCCTACGTTTTTTATTACTCTGTACCTTTTTCATCATAACGGGGAGAAGGGATCCAAATAGCATGTACGTACCGACTGTAGCTGCGATTAATCCAATAGCCATAAATTTAGGAATGCTTATTATATTTTCTCCTTGTAGCTGTGATATATAGATCAGTGATGTATAACCAATACCTAGTAAAAGTAAACCCAGGAATGCAACTACAGCTGTCATTTTCCCTTTTACCGCGACATGTTCTGTTTGTTCATCTGCATGTACAAGTTGCAAAACAGAAATACGTGACAATTTCATACTATTCATGATGGCTGATAGTACAAATAAGACAAAAAAGAAGATGCAAGTAACTGTCATAGATGGAATATAAAATGCTTGATACCCCTCACCAGAAAACTCCAACTGTTTCATCAATAACTGACCGATACCGTCTGCAAGTCCCACACCAATTGTAATTCCAATTGCAAGAGACGCTGCGCCTAATACGATTGTTTCAATAAACATAAGTAGTGTAACTTTATGCTTTTTTGCTCCTAACATCATATACATCCCAAACTCTGTTTGGCGAAGGGATAATAAGAAAGAATTTGCATATAAAATATAGAAGAAAGTTATGATTGCTAGTAAAACCGAACCAATTTGAAATGCAAATACAATAGCAGCTACATTTGAATTAGATTCAAGAAATGCTTTATTTTGTGCTAGCGTTTGGAACATATAGAAAATTGAAATAGATATAATAAGACCCAAAAGTAAGACAATATAGTCTTGCAACTTACTTTTTAGTCCAGACATAGAAATTTTAAATAACATGCTTGAACGTCCTTCCTTATCCTTTTTGAGTGCCTAAGTCTGCCAGCACGTCTAAAATTTCTTTATAAAACTCTTCACGGGTACCACCACGATGAATTTCTTTATATAGCTCACCATCTTGAATGAATAAAATACGTTGACAGTAACTAGCACTATACGGATCGTGCGTAACCATCATAATAGACACACCTTGTTCTGTATTTAAGTTTGTCATGGCATCCAGTAAACTCGCTGCATTTTTCGAATCCAGAGCTCCTGTTGGCTCGTCTCCTAAAATAATTGCCGGCTCATGCACTAGTGCGCGTGCTGCTGCTGAACGCTGTTTCTGTCCACCGGATACTTCAGTTGGATACTTTTGAAGAATTTCTGTAATCCCTAACATATCCGCTACTTTCTCTACTTTTGGTCCAATATTACGTGATGAAACACCTTGAAGTGAAAGTGGAAGTGCAATGTTCTCATAAATAGATAAGTTCTCTAATAAGTTGAAGTCTTGGAAAATGAATCCTAACTTTTGCGAACGGAAATCAGAAAGCTCACCTTGCTTCATTTTCGTAATGTCCGTACCCGCAATTTCAACAACGCCGCCCGTTGCTTTATCAAGCGTTGAAATTACATTTAATAATGTCGTTTTACCAGAACCAGATGGTCCCATAATACCAACAAACTCACCTTCTTGAATGGAGAATGAGACACCTTTTAACGCATGTGATTGGTTATCACCTTTTTTACCGTACACTTTTTGAATGTTTTTTACATCTACAACTGGTTTCGTCATATATATCCTCCTACGATTGTTATTCTCTTACTTATTTTGCTCTTTTGAGAGATGAATCGCTATTGATTAATATGACAGTAACCTTACATTTTTGTAAGGGGATATTTCTTCACTTGAAAACATCTACTTTAATGTAGGGAGAATACACAAAAAAAGAAAATACCAAATGATGATCGGATTTTTACAATGAAGGGTAAATGGTTTAAATGATCTCAAATATACACTTTTACGAACGATATTACTTATCTAGTTTTAATATGTTAATTTCTGAACGTGAGGAATATAAGATATCCACTTGCTTATTCCCCCATTTCGAGGGGATGGGAAAAAACACCCATAATATAAAAAGAGCACCCATTTGGATGCTCTTCGTTATAACTATATATTATTTAATTTCCTTCTTTTGTTTCTACCATTTTTCCTTCTTCAGAATTTGTACCTGTACCTTCTGTTTTGTCAACAGTTTTTGCACCTTCTCGTTTTTCAGGGGCTCCCACTTTTGTTTCTACCATTAGATAACTATCTTACATTAATTACATAATATAGTGTGATATAATAATGTAAAGATATTATATTTAAAGGGGGGATTCAAATTGGTTAAAAACTTACCTTTACTAATAGTGATTTTAATACTAGGTGTAAGTTCTTCTACATTAAGCACGAACGGATACTTTTCTCCAGTTATAGAATGGTCTTTAATGATTATAAGTATTATTTTAAACATTACTGCAGTGATAGGTTTATCACTACACGTCCTTGTATATCAACCTATGAAAAGATTTAATAAAAATTTAAAAGAGACCTTCAAATAAAATAATTATATTTGAGGTAACACCACATCGCCATCGAGCTAAAAAAATGTATCCATAAAAAGAAAAAATACGCTATTCTTTCTGTAGAATCATAGGAAAGTATGACGTATTTTTTCATTTGAAGGGAAAATTTTGTTTTATTAGTTTGATAGCGATTGAGTAGCACCAAAGCGTTTAAGAATAAAACTGTACAACAGTTATTTGTTAGGTTTTCTATACTTCAGTTAAAAAGAATTTTTAAAAATCAGTACGTTTATAAATTCTCACTGTTAAGAAGTAAGAACCGATAAATATAAGCATGGTAACGATTGAAGCAATTGTAATTAGTTGATTAATAGTAAAATGTGTAGTAACGCTATATACAAGGTCAGTAATATTTACATATGCCTCAATTGGTCTCCATAAAACAACACATACAGGGAAAATAATGCTGACAGCAGCCATCAAATATTTATTGGTGAAGCGATAGAAAAATGGTAAGTAGATAGACGTAAACAACATGACAGTAAGAATACTAACCATAATTGTCTGTGGAGTTTCAATTTCAACTCCATAATTCGGGGATGCAACTTGAATTACTGCTTGAATCAATAATGAAAATAGAACTACTAGAATTGTAAACAACACTGTACCGATATATTTTGACATGATAATTTTATTTCTACTATAAGGTAGGCTATTAATAAATTTGTGACTATTATTCTTTTCGTCGTAATAATGTAGATTTATCATATAAGAACCAGCCACCAAAACGACTATGAACCCAAAACTTCCAAACGTCCCTATAAAAAAGCATATACCAAGTAGATAGAATAAGATCATTAATTTTTGCAATCGAAAATCCTTTAATATTAAATTATACATATTGAATATTCCCCTTTTTTGTATAGTACATAATATCTTCTAATGTCGCTTCTTCAATTAATACATCATTTCCTAATTGCGTACGTGAACGGCTGGCGTTACTTGTGAGTGCTTCAAATCCCACGTTTGTTTCACGAATCCCGATTAATTGTTCTCTGATTTTCGGCGTAAGCAAGGATTTATCCCCTTTTACAGTTGCATATTCTTCAGAAATACTATGTATATCTTTTTCAAACACAATCTCTCCATTATGAATAAATACAATATAATCAGCAATACGATCTAAATCAGTGGTAATATGTGTGGAGAAAAAAATTGTTTTATCTTGATCGACCATTAAATCATAAAGGATGTCTAAAAGTTCTCTTCGAAATACAGGATCGAGTCCAGATGTCGGTTCATCCATAAGTATAAATTCGGCATGGTGTGAAAGTGCAAACGCTAGGGAAGTCTTCATTTTCATCCCTGTAGACATCTCTTTCATTTTTATGTTAGTTGGTAACTCAAAGCGTTGTAAGTAGGATTGGAACTGATTTTCATCCCATTTTTTATACGCTGGAGCAATGAATTTTTTTAGTTGATGAATTGTCATATCTTCATAATAGATATTGTCATCGTATACGAATCCAATACGCTCTTTAATAGAAACTTGGTCCTTTTGATGATCTTTACCAAACACTGTGATTTCTCCACTATCCTTGCTAATAAGATCCATAATAAGTTTAATTGTCGTACTTTTCCCAGCACCATTTGCGCCAATAAATCCCGTTACAAACCCCTTTTTGATGTTGAACGATGCATTTTTTAAAGAAAATCCCTTATATGTTTTTGAAACATTTTTCACTTCTACAATGTTCTCCATTTTTATTCCTCCTCATAAATATGATTAATAATTTGTATTAACTCATCCCTTAATAAATGATTAGCCTTACTCTCTCGAACGATTGTACTGAATTTTTCACGTATTGGATCACTTAGTTCATCCACACGTTGTTTCTTTATTTGTTTTGCAACAAACGAGCCTTTCCCTACTATAGAGTAGATGTAACCCGCTTTTTCAAGTTCTTCGTACGCTCTTTTTGAAGTAATAACACTTACCTTCAAGTCTCTTGCTAATGAACGCATAGAAGGTAACGAATCATCTACTTTCAATGTTTCGTTTGATATTTGTAATATAATCTGATCAATGATTTGTTGATAAATAGGCGACTTAGACTTATTAGATAGTAAGATTTTCATGATTCAACTCCTTGCCTCTTAAATGCTTATGAACACATTATATACAATGTGTACAATATATACAATATATACATTTTGAACGATATTAATTTTTCATATAGGATACCGTCATTTTGATATAAAGGCATTATCCTTTCCTATGATTTCTCAGAAAGAATAACGCCTTTTTCATTTTAGAGGGTATTTTTTTTGTTAGCTTGATAGCGATGTGGCGCTACCCTTATATGGACTAAAGTTAATTTTATTTTGATTGCCGATATATTCAATCGCCATCCAGCCATTTTTGGGTATGTTCGATAAACCGGTTTGTCGCTGGTAATGCGTGTTTAATTGAAGTAAGTGACAGCCCAAGTAATCGTGTAGGTTTGTCTTCCAATTCTACAATCGTAACATTTTCGCTTTGTCCTTGTAATGCAAGTTCAGACATGACACTAACTCCAAGCCCGTTCTCCACCATCGCGACAATCACATGATCATCACCGGTTTCGAATTGGATATCGAGATGAATTCTGGCTGCTTCTAATACTTTCCTAACATCGTAACCACATGAAGAAGCAGGCATAATAAAAGGCTCTTTCTCGAGCTGATTGTACCGAACTATGGATTGTTTACTTAATCCGTGATCTTTAGGAAGGACACATAGCATTCGATCTTTTCTCAGTGGAATAGATTCTAGATGGCCCGACGACGGCAGTGACATGAAACCTAAGTCAATCACCCCTTGTTGAATCCACGTTTCAATCATTCCATAATCACCTTCCATTAATTTGATTTCAATTCGAGGATGCTCCAAGCGAAAACGATGGATGATTGTAGGCAGCCAGTGAGTAGACACGCTTGTAAAGGTTCCAATACGCAAAGTTCCTATCACTATGCCATTAATCTCTGCAACAGTTTGCTTCAATCGTTCATTATGATTTACTACTTCACGAACATGAGTTAAAACACGCTCACCATTTCCCGTCAACCGAACACCCGTTTCATTCCGGAATAACAGTTGAAAACCATACTCCAATTCAAGACTTCTAATCGCATGGCTGACACCTGACTGAGTCACATTTAGTGCTTCGGCCGCTCTTGATAGGTTCCCCATTTCAACCGTCTTCAGAAAGATTTCTAACTTAGTCAGACTTATCGACTCTCCTACTTTCTCATGTATGAATTTTGTTCAAGTATATTATTACATATATTCGTTTTACTAATACTTGAATCACAATGAAACTAAGTACATAAAAATTTTAAAGGAGAACTAAAAATGAAACCAATAAAGGCTAATCTTATGATTTTACTTGTTACAATGACCTGGGGTACTTCCTATGTTTTTATGAAAATCGGATTGGAAACTGTTCCTTCATTTTCTCTTGTTTCATTACGCTTTGGTATTGCTTTTTTGGTTTGTGCTACTGTTTTTTTTAAACAATTTCGTTCAATTCATTTTGTCACCCTAAAATACGGCTTTATTCTAGGATTTTTACTTTTCGCTGTATCTGCTTCAGTCATCTTAGGTTTAAAAATGACATCAGCTTCAAATGCTGGTTTTCTAGCCAGTTTGACCGTAATCTTTATCCCTTTATTATCTATCGTTCTGTTTAAGGATCAACTAAGTTACAGACTAATCATTAGTTCCCTTGTTGCAATGACCGGAATAGGTTTACTGACTTTGAATAATCAATTAACACTCAATTCTGGGGATCTACTCTGTATACTCGCTGCTCTCTTTTATGCTTTTCATATTATCATCACCGGAAGAGCGGCTAAAGTTGCCAATACGTTGCAGCTTGGAATTCTTCAGTTGGGATTTGCAGGAGGGTTTGGCGTACTCTCTGCCCTAATTTTCGAAGAGCCGCAACTTCCATCCACTAAAGAGAGTTGGATCGCTGTACTGGTATTAAGTATATTCTGCAGTGCTTTTTCCTACATCATTCAGGCGATGGCACAGAAATACACAACACGGACACATACAGGACTCATTTTTTCATTAGAACCTGTATTTTCTGCACTGTTTGCATACCTGTTCATGAACGAAGTATTGTCACTCAAAGGGTATATCGGAGCATTACTTATTCTAAGCAGTGTTATACTTGCTGAGATAAAAGTAAAACGAAAATCTACATTTAAAGCAAAAAAGAGAGATATGGAATGCACAGAGTAGTACTGTTAATCTAAATTTCTGTCTATAAGGATTTTTTGTAAAGATAAAATTCTAGTACAAGTAAGTTTTTGTAATTGATATGTTTATGAATTTTAATCAATCTTTTTTTAAATCTGTATTCAAATTTTATTTCAACCCAACAATAACATGTTTTGTTTATAGTCCTTACTCCATTCCATCTGGCTTGCGACACGTTTACGTTATCCTTACCCTATTCACTCTAACTTGTAACATGTTTGCATTACCCTTGCTCAAATCATAATAAACATGATATATCCAGCAGCTTAAGTCTTTTAATATATTATTAAAAAAAGGATATGCTTAATTGCATATCCACTATTAGAATAGTATACATTTCATCTTAACCTTACTTTTTTCTATTTATATACTTACCTTCACTTCTCCAATATCTGCTTTTTAATTAAATTTAAGTAAAAATGTGAGACAGTTGTGTTGTAATAAGGAGAAATAAAAATAAATGATAGATTAAATGTAAACATTCCGATAAATGCGGATAATAAAAACCAACCAATAAATGATAACCAAAGAACAAATAACTTTAACTTTTGTCCTTTCATTATTCTTTTACTTTCTCTCAATGCTTCACTTGCTGTATAATCAGGATTCTCTACTAATATGTAATACGACATGGAATAAGAAAAAAATTTAATAATACCTGGAACAATTAATAAGAGACTCCATAAAAAAAGAAAAATAGCTTGCAGAAGCCCCAATTTCATAGATTTAAATAAATTCTTCTTTTTAAATCCCGAAAATACATCGTCTACCTTAGCATCTTCTTTTCTCCCTAAGTGTAAAGTAAAAACAGAATATCCATAATTAAAGATACCTTGTATGACACTGTAAATTAGGAAACAAACCACACCTAAACCAATATAACTTAGAATAAGTACAGCAAATGCTGTTGGATCTACTTGTGGTTGCCCACCTATTGAATAAATAAATAATGCATCAGGACCAATTATCCCGATAAACAGTACAAATATTAAATACATAAAAAAGGCGATTGCTGATGCACTTAAGGTTGGTACAAAATAGAATAAAGCTGATACTCCTATACCTACCCCCCATTTCCCATCTAACGAATTCAATGCTGCTTTCTTTAAGTTTCCGATCATACTCGTGTCCCCTTCTTTTTTCTTATTTTCCTTTACTGAAAAAATAAAAGAACTTGTAGCAAGGCCCCGCTACAAGTTCTTTTAGCCAAATACTTTAGCTCATCGAAAAATTATTTATTCTACACAATCGGGGGTAATGCCTAAAATATAGTTTGTTAACATCATTATATAACATA
>NZ_FRBJ01000001.1:1694671-1920878 GCF_900142585.1 Bacillus sp. bc15 | reverse complement strand
TTCATCATAAGTCTAAAGAGTTAGCTACTCATTTTGATGTTGTAGCTATTGAAGATCTAAATATGAAGGGAATATCGCAAGCACTTCATTTTGGAAAAAGCGTTGCTGATAATGCTTGGGGTATGTTCACTTCTTTCTTAGCTTATAAACTAAATGAACAAGGCAAACAGCTTGTGAAAATAGACAAATGGTTTCCTTCCACAAAAACATGTAGCAGTTGTGGAAATGTGAAAAGTATGTTATTGTCTGAGCGAGTTTATTCTTGTATATGCGGTGTAAATATCGATAGAGATTATAACGCAGCTATCAATATCAAAAATGAAGCAATACGCCTATTGGTGTTAGCATAGATAGCAATAAAATAACCCTTGGAACAAGGGAGTTAGCTCGGCTGTCTTAGGACGAATTCGTTAGCTACCAAAAGTAACGACTAACCGAGAAGCCCCCACTTCAAACAGTCCGTTAGGACGTTAAGTGGCGGGTAGTTCACAATTATGATAAGGATTCAAATAAGTAATATGGTTAATAATTCCTAAGATGAAAATTGCGTTAGCTAGTGAGAAAGAAGCATGTTATTAAATATTAGGGGTATGAGAACGTAAGGAATCCAGAGAAAGGTAAAAAAGAATAAAAAAGAGTCGTTATTCGACTCTTTTTTATGGGATAACTTAATTATTGGAAATATTACCTACTGAAATACTTTTTCAATTGTAGGCATAACAGCTATTGGTGGTAGAGATTTAGTCCATGCAGCTGCATATACATTTAATTTCTCACCTAATGTGTAGTTTTCACCATCTGAAACAGGAACTCTTAAAATCTTATTTTGAGAAACTAGATCCCACCAATCATGTTGATAAGCAAGAGCTTCATCTTTTGTAGACGTAGCTGCAACTACCAAATAATTGTTCTCTACTGAAATGACATATCCAGTAAAAGGTTCTTGTTCTTGGTTCTGAATAGAATGAATAGGAATATTGTTGGCGGAAATCTTGTTAGAATCTGCAAAGGCCGGTGTTAATCCGAATGTAAATCCACATCCTAGTGTTAAAGTTGTTACCGTTGTTACGAATATTTGTTTTTTGTTAAACATGGTATATCCCCCTTAAATTTTATTCTTACACTATCCACTTTCAATTTACATATATATAAAGCCTTTTAATATTAAGATACTTAACAATTATGTAACAATTATTCCATAAATGTTAATATTAACTATTAATGGAATTGGGTTTATGTTATAATTCACTAGGTGAACTATTATTGTTCATTTCGTCTCTTGATGAATGTATGCCCTTCCTTAATTGTAAGTATGTTCGATTTTATTGGTGAAGAGGGGAGATATCCCTCTTCTTTTTTTATGGGATTTTTGGGAATGAAGAGAAAAAGAACCCTATAGGGTTCTTTTTCCAGGCATATTAACAGTAAGGAGAGTATTGAAATGCTAATTTCAAATCTTTATCAGGAGAAAAATTTGAAAAAGCTTATCATGTCATTATTTTTACATACATGTAATATAAAGTGAATTGATAATATTTAGACTCACTATTACTAATATTCAATTAAGATAGTTAGTACTACATTGATAGTGTTAATTATCCTGATTGGTGTGGAATGTGATAGGAAGCATAAGTTTGCCGCAAACTTATGCTTTCAGGATTTGAAGAATATTCTTAATATGGATTTTAAAGAAAATACAAATTTTTTACTAGATTTGAGAAAAAGGAATTGAAAATATCCTTTAAAACAAGATATATTCTGGTCAAAAAATTAGAGGGCATCAATTCATTAAAGCAGTAAAAAACGTTTTTATGAATTGGTGTCCTTTTTGTTTTAAAAAGAGAATATATTTTCTCAACAGGACAAATGGTAATTAGCTATAAGTATTAATTATAAGGATAAAAGGAAAATAGAAATTAATAATAAAGGAGAATGCGAAATGATAACATTAATATCTGAAAGAAATCTAGCTGAAATCCATGAAGACGATGTAGATGTATTAAAAGTAATGGCACATCCTGTTCGATTACAAATTGTAAATGAATTAATGCACCATAAAATATGCAATGTTACACAGTTAACGGAGATATTGAGACTTCCACAATCCACTGTTTCACAACATTTATCAAAATTGAGGGGAACCGTACTCCGCTCAGAAAGAAGAGGGTTAGAGATGCATTATTATATAGATAATGCTAAGGCCCGTCAGATTGTTGAAATTTTAGGTTTGTAGGTTAATAACACGTAAAAGGTTTCCTGTTATAAGGAAGGAAACCTTTTTTATATGTATAACTAATTGTGTGATAATATCATACCGTAGAAACTACCTAACAATAATTAAATTTAAATAGAAATTAGATATAACAATGGATAATGGTAAGTGTATTAAAGAAATTATAGAATTAATGAAATGAAAAATAATAAATAGTTGTTGTAAAGGCTTATTCTGATAATAAAAGGAATTAGATATATTAAATTCAACTATGAGTTGTTTACTAAAAATATGTAGGTGAAGAGTATAAGCAACATAATCCTTTTGTTGCTTATGGACAAAAAGCCTTCATGGATTTCTTTAAGGAGTATTTTGTTAAAAAACCTAATTCCTCTGCAGAGATTAAACGTGTAGTAGCTGAAGGGGATACAGTTGCTCTTCATGTACATTCTCGTACTAATTCTCAAGATAAGAGAAGTTGCTATAGTCGATATATTTCGTAACAAGGATGGAAAGATTGTCGATCACTGGGATGTAATTCAAGAGATTCCAAATGAAGCAGCTAATGATAATACGATGTTTTAGGTAGAATAAAAATTTAATTGTTAGGGATGTATAGAATCTAGATATTATAAAATGAAGAGGATGTCCTAGGTATACTACTAAGACATCTCTTTTTGTTTTACTAAGATTCAATTTATTATAATTTGTAAGGTGCTTACTTCATATGTCTTCTGATAACTTACCCCTAAAACTGCACCATGTTAATATTAGATTATTGTATTAATTTGTAAGAAAGGTATTTTGTATTGAGCAAGAAAAAGCAATCAAGTATAGATTTTGAAGAAGTACCAAGTATGATTGAACGTTTAAGAGGCGAAAGCGGGCAGTATATGTCTCTATAATAAGAAGTTCAAATTCCTGACACAAAACGTGCTGAGTTTTTTTATGTTGTGGGTAAAACACTTTTATTTGAAAGAAGAGTAATTCACCCACAAAACGCTCACAAAAAAATCAAGATTTCTTGAAACTAGACAAGATAAATTCCTGCTATAAAAAAGAAGGGGAGAAAGCCCCCTTACTTTAAAAATTTATTAAAAAATAACTTAATTCATTGATGAAATATTATTGAATTGGTGCACAACTCCAAATGTATTTTCCAACTACTTTTATTTCTGGACAATTTTCTATATCTGTACAATCAAACATTAATGGATGTATACTAGGATTAAAAGAATCTGGTTCTAGGATAATTCTATTATTGGTTTTGTAAATTCTTTTTAAAGTGGCGTCATATCCGTTGATGAGTACAGCGGCTATGTCGCCATTATTTATATTTGTTGTCCTCTCAAGTACAGCTATATGTCCATCATGTACAATTCTATTCATACTGTCTCCGTTTATACGAAGTGCTAATAGTTTTTCAAATCCATATTTATCTAAAATGATATCAGGTACCTGTATATCCCCAATTACATTTTCTATAGCTTCAATTGGTTTACCAGCTGCGATTGTACCATAAATGGGAATATTTCGTTTGGTAATTGCGTGATCTTCAGGACAATAGGACTCATTTTCATCAATAAAGTAAGTTGCAGAGACATTTAATATCTTAGCGATTTGAGATATTTTTGACATTTTAGGGCTTCTTTCACCATTTCTCCACCGCAAAACAGTAGTTCTACTAACAGATAATAATTCAGCTAATTGCTCGTCTGTCATATTATTTTTCTTCATCAATTGAGATAATTTTAAACCGAATGATTTCATGACTTTTTGTCACCTCCGTCTTGATTGATTATATAATTGGTGTGACAAAAATGCAACTTTCTTCGTGATTTGGTAAAAAAATTCTTGACTGTTTTGTCACGTAGTACTATATTTGAATTTGAAAAGAGGTGACAAAAATGCACAAGGTGATATTTTTAGAAAGAAAATTAAAGAGAAAAACTATTGAAGAAGTTGCTGATTTTCTTAATGTTTCTCCACGTACATATTGGGCAAAAGAACATAATAAAAGTGAATTCACTCTGAAAGAGGCACATATGTTATCGTGCTATTTAGAGAAATCTATAGAAGAATTATTCCCTGATCTTTTTTTAAATAATTTGTGACAAAAATGCACGTATTTATATATGGATTATAGGATGTTTTTGAGGTATTTTAAACAAAATATCTAATAATCCTACTATTAAAGGTACTTTATATATAGTTTTTACTTAGAAAAGAAGGAAAGAAATCTAAAAATGAAACGCTAAAGTGTATTTGGTATATAAAAATATAGATGAAATATAGAATGCTAAATATTCAAGTAGGTGAAAGAGTGATCAAAAGATTATATTTAGAAAAATTAGAAGAAAAGCTTAAAGAAGTGGGTGCAGAATTTTTATTTTGGGATACAAGGGAATTTTAAAAAAGAACGTGCATGTCGAGGATTACTATTCAAAAAGAATTCTATTTTGATCAGCGTTTACAAAAATTTAAAATGGACAGGAAATGGTATTTTTTAGATAAAGAAACGAAGGCATTTTTATTAAATTGGCTAACAGAGAATGTGGTGTAAGAAAAGAAAGACTATCGTCTTAAAAAAACAAATTTTATAGGAAATCCTATTGTAAGGAGGATTAATCATGGTTTTTAGAGTGACAAAAAAACAAGGATATGTCAGCAAGAGTACTAATGAGAATAAAGAATTTAGAAATACTAGTTGTTTCGAATCAGAAAAACTTTCGAATAAACAGTTAAAAATGATTTATGCCAAAATTCATATAATAGCATTGAAATATGATGGAGTAATTTCAAAAGAGGAAATCAAAAATAAATTAAAAGTAAAACTTAAAATTCAATCACTGAGTGATCTTACAAGGAAGCAAGCTAATCAAGCTATAAAAGTATTAATAGGTTGGGAAATTTAAAGGTTTTGGAGAATAAAACCTTTAATATTTAAGAAGTTTAATATGTTGATTTTAAGAAAAAAATCTGGAGGAAGATAAAATGAGTAGTTTGCTTATACAGGATGAGCCATTATTAGTATTACCTCGATTAGCAAGTAAGATTGGATTGAACGAGGCAATTTTTCTTCAACAAATACATTATTGGCTCAAGCGCTCGAAACATTATTATGATGATCGTTATTGGGTCTATAATAGCATTTCAAATTGGCATAAACAATTCCCGTTTTGGAATGAAAGAACGTTGAAACGTATTGTTAAAAATCTAGAAGAGTTTAATTTATTGATAAGTGGTAACTATAACAAATTAAAGTTTGATAAAACAAAATGGTATTCAATAAATTATGACAGACTAGTTGAATTAGAAATAGATAACGATTGTTACAAATTGTCTCAACGAAAAGAACATATTGTCATGATGGAAAATGATAATATGTCTCAACCAATACCAGAGACTACACAAAAGATTAACTCAGAGAATACCACTCAAAAAGATATAGTAGAGATAATTAATTATCTCAACAGTGTATGTAATACAAGTTATCGTATTTCAACTAAAAAGACACAAATGTTAATTAAATCTAGACTACAAGAGGGATTTAATATAAATGAATTCAAAGAAGTTATTGAGACGAAGGCGAAAGAATGGCTTTATACAGAACAGGCAAAATATTTAAGACCAGAAACCTTATTTGGAACTAAATTTGAGGGATATTTGCAGCAGAGAAAGATGGTGAAATCAAATGGCTTTAACAAATGTAACAGATATAGTACAAAGTCTTTCGAAGAAAATGAACTTCCTTTCTGAAACATGTGTGATATGTAATCAGGAGAGGAAGCGAATTGTAAGATTGATGGAGATTCAGGGTGAAACGATTTGTCCAGTATGTCGTTTAGAAGAAGAAAATAGAAGGTTAGAAAAAGAAATGAATGTTTTTCGTTATGAGAAAGAGGAAAGAAAACGTAAAAGTATATTTTACGATCATAGTCTTATTAAAGATGAAACTATTAAATTAGCTAGATTTTCGACATTTATATCAGAATGTGAAGAGGATGAAAAGAATTTAATTTTAGCTAAAAAGGCTCTTACAGACTATTTAAATGATATTCGATTTAATTTGATTCTTGTGGGGAAAGTTGGAGCCGGAAAAAGTCATATTGCATACTCTATAGCACATGAAATGAATGAACAAAGTTCGGATAAAGTTATGTATGTTACAAGTTCAGAACTCTTTGATTACATACGTTCGACATTTAATACGCAATCTTGTGAAACAGAGCATAGCATAACAAATATGCTAATTTCTATGGACTTATTAGTCATCGATGATCTAGGAGCAGAGCTAGGGGATATGGATATTAATGATCTAAAAGCAACAGCATTTGTAAATCGTGTGTTATTTAAACTATTTGATGGACGACAAGGGAAAAAAACAATTATCACAACGAATTTAACAGGTGAGGCAATTATAAAAGCGTACGATGAAAGAGTTACATCTCGTATGTTTAATACATATCGACACATAGAATTTAAAAAAACAAGAGATAAGCGTAAGAGAAAATTACCTTTTTAGGAAAAGAATATATATTGTGTAGGAAATATAGATGCAGATGAAAACATATTGTTCAAGAAATTTGTACTGTATGAATTGGTTCTTTTAATTAGCGAGTAAGTGAAGTGATTCGGAAGTTAAGAAAGAATATGAGGAATGGAAAGAGCATTTAATCAGAAATTCCACATATGTACATTGAAAGCAGTTTTTAAGTTTATTCTATATGTTTTAAATAATTAAATGGAGGCATCTTGAAAATGAGAACATATAAAGGATTTGAAGCAATTAAACGAATGAAAACAAATTGGATTACAACAGTACAAGAGACACCGATGTGTTGGAAGATAGAAGGTGAAAGAGTGATTGCTGATTATTTAGGTAAAAAAGAAAGCTATCAACAAATTAATTTCTTTTTTGAGAATGAATTTATAGATTGTAGAGAAACAATTCGAAAAGGAGAACTATTGTATATTGAAAATGAAAAAAGTGAAAAATTCATCGCTGAATATTGTAAAGAAAATGAAAAAGAAATAAAGCATGGTAGTTGGTTCTGGATTAATGGAGAGGAGTTCTCTAATAATTATGGTCATTTTGAAAAGAGTACGAAATTAAAAATTAGGAAAGCTGAAAAAAGTGAAAAATTATTATTTGAACGGGCAAAATTATTCGCTACTAAAGGGCGTAAAATAAATGAGTTTAGACTTGGTGATGTAGTTGAAAGAGATAATAAATTGTATAAAGTGGCTATTGTAAAAAGTGGAAGTGAATCTCAAATTGTAGTAGGATGTGTTCCGATTAATGGGGGCGCAATTTGTTATTATAATTCAAAAGATATAGAGATTCAATTTTTCGTTGAAGATATGGTGGTGCAGCAAGATGAAGTTATTTTTAATTAATCAACTTATTGAAAATGGAATTTACAAATATGAGGATAAACAATTGTACGAATTAAATAGTGATGAGTTAATAAAATTAATCAAAAATTATAAGGATAAGAAAATAAATGTTAGCAATACAATGTATGAAATAATACATGAGGGATATAAGCCTTAATAGCAAATCATTGTAATGATTTTGATATGTGAAATTCAAATTATGATTAAGGATAAATGATAAGAAAGGGGCTTAACATGTTAAATATAGAATTACCAGTATTAAATAAAGAAGCTACTAAAGAAAATGTACTGAAAGCTATAAAGAAATACAGATTATTTATGAAGTGTAATTATCTTAATGAAACGGTACTCTCGAAAGAAAATATATTAAAAGAAAATGCGAAAGAAGAGCGGGTCAATTATATTATTGCGATGAACAAAGGGTTAGAAAAGCTAGATATTGAAAGTGATAGAATAATTATTCAAAAATATTTGTTAAAGAATCGAGTTAATAGATATGAGGTTATGAAAGAGTTGAATTTATCCGAGGGAGATTATTATAGAAAAAGAAATACTGCTTTTTACAACTATGCATATGCATTAGGGATTGAGGTTGAGGAGTGTTAAGATTATTAATCATAAATAAGTTTTTAATATGGATTATAACCACCTGTGTAAACAAACAGGTGGTTATTTTTATGTAAAAAAATGATGAAAAAGAGATAAAAATGAATCGTTATATACATATATCATATAAGTACAAAGTAGCAATGATAAATAGTATTAAGGAAGATTTTTTTAAAATAATTTTAGTTTTTGATGAGAAAAAATAAATGGAAATTAAATGTAGATTTAGATGGTCTCTATTTTTAACAATTTTGCTTTGTTATAAGGGTGGGAATGGTATATGCGAGATTTAATTATCCAATATAAAGAAACGTTATGTAAGCTAGAGAGTGCAAAAATAAGTGCAAAAGAAGAAGAGATTAAAATATTAACAAGTATGATTAGTGATGTCACATATGCTTTGGAGTGGATGAAGAATGCAAAGATGCCGGGTAATCGCAGGGGAATAGAACGTAGAGCTGCTTATCAACGAGAAAAATCATGTGATTCCTTGTTAATGCAAAGGTATTTTCGTAGTACTGATACAACATATGAATGGGATGATGAAAACAAAGAAAGTGTCATTTCAGAATGGGAAAGAATAAAACTAGAAGATGCGCTCTCTACTTTGACAAAATATGAAAGAGAAATATATATCATGTCAAGAGGAAGAGGCATTACACAAGAGAAAATTGCTAAATATTTGAATGTTTCAAGAAGCACAATTAAAACGATTCTATATAGATCTGAAATAAAAATTGCTAAACAAGTAAGAAAAAGTCTTTTCTGCGAAAGTAGTTAAGGCTTTTTTTCATTTACAAATACATTCTTGTCACCATAGTGCCACCTATAAATAGAGAGTAATAAAATAAGTTTAAATGAAATATAAAAAATGAAGAATGGATACTAGCAAAAAGAAAGAGTGATCCAAAGGATATCTATAAATTAAATGAGAGATTTTAAAAGTGACGGCATCTTTTTATTTACTACAAAATAGGCAGTAGTACATGAAAAACTACAGAAGGATGCGATTAGATGTTAGAACAAGATATAGATACAATGCCAATATGTTCAATTTGTCTTGAAAAATGTTTGTGGGTTTTGAAATTTCCAATCACAATTCAGTATTGTGAACAAATGTTAATTCGTGAGGTAGTTGACGACAATATAACAACAATATGTATTGAGTGTTTAGAAAAAGAAGTACAAATGATGAGTTAAAACGGGAGGGAATGCTAGTGGCGCGACCAATGAAATTGAATGATGAGCTGATAAATAGGTTGACCCAATATATTAAAGTAGGGAATTATATTGAAACCGCATGTGCGTTAGTTGGAATTAGTAGAAGTATAGTTTATGTTTGGTTAAAACAAGGGCGTAGAGCAATTGAAACGAGTGAAAAGACAGGTGAAGTAATACCGAGAAAAGATAAGATTTATGTGAAGTTAGTCATGGAAATTGATCAGGCATTAGCATTTAGTGAAGCTAGAGACGTTGAGACAATTGGGGAGCATGCAAAATCTAATTGGAAAGCCGCAGCATGGAGATTAGAAAGAAAATTCCCAACTAAATGGGGAAGAAAAGATCAATTGCAAGCAAACGTAAATCATTCAGGAGAAATGAAAGTAGAGCATAATAAAATGGCTATGAAAATTGGGTGTGATGAGGAAATGCTTGATTTAGCTATGAAATTATTTGAGAAAGTTCAAGGAGGAGAATTACAATCATGACACGGATGAATGTGCATAAGTTAATAGATGAAAATACATTTAAGGAATTGGCAAAAGTGAACTACCCCTTTCTATGTTCAGTATACACATAAGGGATTCTATAAACATGCAAAGCACACAAAATTAATAACAAAGATTTGCCAAGATTTAATTGAAGAGAAATTATCGACTAATAGATTAATGGTGTTTATGCCACCTAGGCATTCAAAATCACAGTCTATAACAGAAACATTGCCAAGTTGGTATTTAGGAAAATATCCAAATAAGAGAGTTATAGAGGTATCTTATGCATCAAGTTTAGCTGAAAAGTTTGGTAGAAGAAATCGTGCTAAGATTGAAGAGTTTGGTAAAGAAATATTTAATATTAGAATTGATGAGCGACAAGGTTCCGTAACAGATTGGGCACTACATAACCACTCTGGTGGAATGTTGTCTGTAGGAGTTGGTGGTTCGATTACAGGGGAAGGAGCAGATTTATTAATTATTGATGACCCTATTAAAAATCGCCAAGAGGCCGAATCAATTACATACCGAAATAGACTATGGGATGAATGGGAAGACACTTTATCTACACGTTTGCAAAAAGGTGCAAAGGTAATTCTAATTTTGACGCGATGGCATGAGGACGATTTAGCTGGTAGATTGTTAGAGAAAGAACAGGAGAAATGGACTGTGTTATCAATTCCTGCTATAGCAGAGTCAAGGGATGATCCATTAAACAGAGAAATAGGAAGAGGCTTATGGGTTGAACACTATGGCCAAAATTATTATGAAGATAAAAAGAAGTTTTCCTCTGCACGCTCTTGGTTATCTTTATGGCAACAAAAACCATCAAGTGATATAGGGAATATTTTTAAAAGGAACTGGTTTCAATATTATGATGTGTTACCAAATTGGGAACAATTTGATCAAATTATTACTTCCTGGGATATGGCTTTTGATAATACTACAAATAAAAGTTCATTTGTGGTTGGACAGATTTGGGGAAAAATAGATGGAGACAAATATTTAATTGATCAAGTGAGGGCGCAAATGAATTTCCTAGAAACAAAGAAAGCATTTGTTGTTTTTCATCATAAATATGAGTCGATCCTTCGGAATTCTGGTTTTAAAAAGTCCATTCCGAAATTAGTTGAAAAAAAAGCAAATGGCCCTGCCATTATTAGTTCATTGAAGAATGAAATAAGTGGAATTATCCCTATAAATCCACAGGGTTCAAAAGAAACACGTGCTGAGGCAATATCCCCTGAATTTCAATCTGGAAATGTATATATACCTAATCCTAAAATACAATCTTGGGTATATGATTATGTAGATGAATTAGCTTCTTTCCCATCTGGTAAGCATAATGATCAAGTAGATACAACGTCACAAGCCTTAGAATACTTTTTTACTAAGCAAAAAAAAATAATGGGTGGAAAAATAAAAAGGGTTTAGCTGAACATGTAATGTTCAGCTTTTTTATATTGGTAAAGTTTTTATGAAAAACATTGAATAAATGATTTGTATATGAAAGGAGGCATAAATTTTATGGTTGAGAAGAAAGCAATTAAGAATGTGAAAGTACTTAAATTACAAAATCGTGAGATGACTTTACGTAATGAGGAACTTCAAAGTAAACAAATGGCAATTGATCCATTTGCACAAGTGTACGGTGATAAAGAACTAGTAAAGCCTCCATATGATATGCAAGTATTATTAAATTTGAGAGAAAGTAACCCTATTCACTCGGCATGTATTAGTGCAAAAGTAAATGATATTGCTGGTATGGGATTTGATTTTGCACCGCTAGATGAAGTGACAGAGGCAAATCAAGAACAATATAAAGAATTAAAGCGCTTTATGAGGTATTGCAACAATGAAATGACAAGTAGCGAAATACTTAGGGCAGTTTGGGAGGATTATGAAACTGTAGGTTGGGGAATTATAGAGGTTGTTCGTAACTTGAAAGGGGAACCAGCGCAGCTTCACCATATTCCAGCACATACGGTACGTGCGCATAAAGATAAGATTCGATTTGCGCAAATTGTAAATAATGAGGAGAGATGGTTTAAACGATTTAGTTATCCATATGATTTTAGGTTAGTAGATGGAGAAACAATTAGTGATAGCTTAAATGAAAACTCGTTATTAGACACTGAAGAAAAAGCTGGTGAAGTTATTGTAATTCGTAAATTTGGCTCTAGATCATCATACTATGGTATTCCGGATTATGTGAGTTCTATTGGTTCCATTGTAGGATCACAAGCTGTAAGAGATTACAATATTAATTATTTCACTGGTAAAACAATTCCAGATGCTGTTTTGTTTGTTGAGGGTGTTGATGAAATAGATGATTCAGTTGAAAGAGAATTAAAAACATTTTTCTCTGTCGAAACAAAAGGAGAACATCATAAGTTAGCAGTTGTTCCTGTCCCTGAAGGAGCAAAAGCTCGCTTAGAGAAATTAGGGCCTGATGTCAAAGAAGCGAGCTTCCGTTTATATCGCCAAGATAATGCTATGGAAATTTGTGTAGCTCATCGAGTGCCACCATATAGAATTGGTTGGGCTATGACAGGATCACTTGGGCAGACGACAGCAAAAGAAATGAATGAAATGTATAAAAGATCAATTATTGAACCAGGTCAACAAATTTTAGAACATCGATTAAATACACAATTATTTAAAGAGTTTACAGAAACGTTGGGGGAATTGGACTGGCAGTTTCAATTAAATGAAATTGATACAGATGATCGAGCAAGTGATATGCAATATGCAATAGATGGATACGAAAAGAGTATATTAACAAGAAATGAATGCCGAAAAGTTATTGGATACGAACCAGTTCTAGAAGGAGATAAATTTTTAAATGAAGATTCAAATTCGATTTAGTAGTCTTGCTAGAAAGTAGGAATATATTATGCCAAATGAATTGAAAAATGTAGAAATTAGTTATGTTTCATTAGTAACAAAGGGGGCTAATGGTAGGCCATTTGCAATTATGAAGGGTATGAACATGAATGGCTCTAACGTTTTGAAAAATGTCCCTATTTTAAAGAGGGAAGATGAAAAACAACTTGTAACAGGGGTTGTTTATGAACCAAATATAGAAGATGCACATGGTGATATCATGACGGCTGAAGAAATTGAAAGAGCGGCTTATAATTTTTTAGAGAAATATAGATACATAGATAAAAACCATGACGAGTTGGCAGGAAAAGGAACAGTAGTAGAAAGCTGGATTTCTAAGAATAATACGGTTGTTGGGAAACAAAATATTAAAAAAGGAACATGGCTTATGACTGTTCGAGTAGATGATAGTGAAACATGGAAAGAGATCAAAAAAGGGAAAATCACAGGCTTTTCGATGGGAGGGGTTGGAGAAAGAATGGAGATGCCACAAATGGATGAGTTTACACAAGATGAGAAAGGTGTAATTCGTAAGATGTTTAATTTTTTTAAGTCACATTATGACGAGGAACAAACTCAGGAGATGGATAATCAGTCAGTAAATAGTAAACAAAACTCTAAAATGCAAAAGCTATTTAATTTGTTTGAAGATGTATTTTATGTTGGGATTTGGGAGGGAAATGTAGATATTAAGCGGATGGTTTCCACCTTAGATGAAATGAAGGACATTTTAAATACAATGAAGGGTGGTGATACAGATTTCTCGCCAGAAGATATTACTATTAATTCCATAAATGAAGTAGGAAAAATCTTATATAAGAAAAACGATAAAAAATTTGATGAAATGATTTCTTTGATGAACCAAATTAAAGAAAATAAGTTACAAAAAAATGCAGATCAAAATTCAGATGAAATTGCAGACATTGTAAAGAGAGAAATGGGTCCTTTTCTTGAGAGATTACAGGAGTTGGAAGAACAGTTAAATAAAGAATTTGAATCAACTCATGATACTAATGAATTAGAAAATGACAGAGAATCTAAAAAGACAAGTGAATTTATTCAGAAGGTAATAGACCCTATTTCAAAGAGACTTGAAGTAATTGAGCGATCAGCACAAGTTCGTAAAAGTCTTGGGGCTGATGCCAAACCAACAAACGAGATGAGAAAACCAGTAAATAAATGGGTAGGATTAGATCTATAAAGATAAGGAGAAATGAATCTATGAATAATAAAGAATTATTAGCACGTATTGAACGAATTGAAAAGAGTACAATGACAACAGGAGGAATGAAAGCGGGGCTATTATATCCGGAACAAAGTAAAGAATTTTTCCGAATGGTATTTGATGCAACTCCATTTTCTCAATTGCATCGTAAAGAGATTCGCAAAGCGAAAAAAGGTGAATTAGATAAAATTGCAATCGGTGGTCGAATTTTACGTAGGAAAATGGAAAATAGTGATGATGGCTATCGAGCGGGTGTAGAAACGTCGAAAGTTGAATATGATACAGTTTCTATTCGTTTACCATGGGAGATTACGGAGGAGCTACTTCGAGAAAATATCGAAGGTGAAGGATATGAAGATACTGTTATGACATTAATGTCAACTCAGTTAGGTATTGACCTTGAAGACCTTCATTGGAATGGGGATGTAACTTCAGAGGATCCATTTCTTCAAATTAATGATGGCTGGTTAAAACAAATTAAACAATCAAGCAAATCTCATATTGTCGATCATTTTAAATTAGTGACGGGAACGGGAGATGCTGAAGCTAGCGCTGGGTTTAGTAAAGACTCAATCTTTAATTTATCTAAGGCGATGCCTAATAAATATAAAAATGAAGGTTTAAAGTGGATTATGTCACCTGCTCGTAGAGAGAAGTGGATTGAATATTTAACAACTCGTTCAACTGGCTTAGGCGATGCTGCGTTATTAGGTACAGGGGATCAAGTGAATAAGCCGTTGGGGTATGAGATTGTCACAGTCCCTTCTATTCAAGATGATGTAATTATTTTTGCAGATCCTAAAAACTTTATTGCGGTAAATACGTATGACACGCGAGTTCGTAAGACTGTAGAAGGTAAATCTGCTGTTATGGAAGATAAGCGTTTCTATGTTATTCATTTGGATGATGATGCAGTTATTCAAGAAATGGACGCAGTAGCAATTCTTACTAATATACCTGATAAATTTGGAAATTAAGTAAGGTAATTTGCATATGAAGATTATAGAATTAAAATTAGGCGGTACATATACTGCATATGGCTATACTTTTTTTAACGGAGTAAAGGAAAAGGTTGCAAATGAGAAAGCAAACTATTTACTAAGTACAGGACATTTTAAGTTAATAGATAGTATAGAGGTTAAAAAGAAAGAGAAGTAAAAGAGGTGGAAGGATGGAAATTACTGTACAGGACATAAAGAACAGGGTAAATGTTCAACGAATGCCCGATACGGTAATCCAGGAGCTCATTAGTCAATATGAATTGATTACTAAAAACTATTTGAGAAGTAAGCCAAGTAACCCAATGAAAGAGAAAGTTAGAACAAGTAAATTGGCTTGGCTTTCTTTTCGAGCAGAAAATTTGATCAAGGTAATCCATATTGGTTCTGGAGAAGAAGTTACCAGTTCAGTTTTTTCTGATGGTTGCACTGTATATGGTTTAAGTGAGAATCAATTATATGAATTTGAGTATACCATACAAGATTATGATGGGCTTTTGACTTTAATGAAAAAATGCATCATCGATATGACGTGTTATGCGGTAATTCGAACAAATCTACAATATGAAAATATGAAAAAATCAGCAAATATCGGAGATTATTCATATGAAATAAATATTGAATCGCTAGATGAAGAAACTGTTAATAAAAAGATTTTAAAAGTATTAAAAAAATACCGAAGTAGAAACCCTTTAATAGCATTATGAATGAAAGAATAGGCTGTGAGCATTAGATATGGAAGAATTATATATACATGAAGTAACTGTGAAAAGGAATCAAAAGGTAAAACAGCCGGCAGGAAATTTTAAAGAAGAGCCTGTCATTATTTATGAAAGAATGAAGTGTCGGGTAACAACACACACAGCGGTAGATAATGAAAGGTTAAAAAGAAATAAACAAAATTTTGAGCCGAATTTTAAAATTTATACTTCTGCAGAACATAACATCCATACAAATGATGTAATCTATTTTCATGATTATGTATTTGAGGTAAGAGGAGAACCAAGAAATCCATCATTTTTAAATCACCATATTGAATTGTATTGTGAGTTGTTGGAATAAAATGACGAATACATCAGAATTCATGGTTACACGTAATGTAGAACAGGTTAAAGAACAACTTAATAAAATAATGGTAGAAAGAATTATAAATGCTTGCAATCAACTGCAACGAGAAATGAAACAAACAGTATCAGGTAGTCACAATGGTGTGAAGTATAAAATTCCACGATCAAGTCGCACATATATTGCTTCAAAACCAGGAGAGACATTTGCTTCTAGAACGGGAGAATTACAAGATTCTATTAAATATGGCTTACATATTACAGATAACGAAGTAGTAGGAACGATTGGAAGTCAATTAAAAAGAGCGGTGTATGTCGAAAATGGTACAAGTACTATAGAAGCCCGACCTTTTTTCTTAAAAACGTTTGAAAAAGAGCGTGGGGAATTAAAAAGGACATTGGGAGGAGAACAATGACGACAAAAGCGATTGCAACAATTAGAAATATTATTGAGAAAGATACAATTGTGCAAAGTAATCTATCGAAATATGAAGGAGAGCCCGCTCTAACATTTCAAACTGCACAAAATGATATGAAAATGCCTTATGTGGTAATGAGAATTGAATCTAATAATCCGGATGATATAGAGGTAATTGATCGTATGATCCTCACTTTTGATATATATTGTGGCCAAGGTGATTATGAAAAAGCGGATGTAATTTCAAGTCGAATAGAACATTTGTTAGACAGAGAAGCGGGATTGTTAAGAGATTCTGGTATTATTACAATTCATCGAGCAGGCAGTATTACAGTTCCAGATGAAGATCCATCAATTATTCATATTAGTATTAAGTTTCTTGTACGGGTAGGAAGAATGGAATTATATTAAGGAGGGAAAAAAATGAGTTGGAAGCTTATTAATGGTGTACGTGAGGGTACAACTGATAATTTTGTTATTGGACCGGGTGTAATGTATAAAGGTTTTAAAAGTGTTAAAGACCTAGGTGAGATGTTAGGAGCTACTACAGGTGGCTGTAAAGTGGGGTTTACTAGAGAATACTATGATGCTGATATTGATGGTGTTTTAGGAAAACTAGTTCACGGAAAATGGCTATTAAAAGATGAACCACATATGGAGGTTACACTAGTAGAATTTACGAAAGAGAATTTAGAGTTAGCTCTACCAGGCGTAGATGTAGATAGTACGACTGATAATGATTATAACATTGTAAAACCATCCAATGAAATTAAAGACGCAAGTTATAATGATATTGCAATAGTAGGTGTAGTTTCAGGAAGTGATATTCCGGTTATTTTTGTTATCCGAAATGCAATGGTAGTTTCTTCTGTAGAAATTGATTTAAAAGATGGTAAAGGAACTGTAGGACTTAAATGCAAATTTATTGGTCATTATAGTGAAAGTTCGCCTAATACACCCCCTTATGAAATTTATTTACCAAAGAAAAAAGCACCTAAATTACCTACAACAAGTAAATAAGTTGTAGGTTTTATTTTTAGGTTATAAAAGGAGATATTGAATATGACAACAATGCTAGAAAAAATGATGCATAATAGTACAGAAATTACAATTTCAGGTCAGAAGATGAAGATGAGACGTTTAAATGTAAAAGATGTTTGGCGTTTTACTAAGATTATTTCTAAAGTTGGTCGTCATGCAATGACTGATTTTATGGAGTTCGGGAAAGAAAAGAATGAAATTGATGAAAAAATTCAATTGGCCCAAATGAATGAAGAGCAACAAGAACAGTTAAATGAAATTGAAAAACAAAAAAAAGAAAAGGGTTTAGAGTTTGTCTTTCAATTATTGTCTATGATTCCGGAATGTGAAGATGAGTTTTCGGAATTTTTCTCTAGTCTATTACAGATTAAGCGTGAAGAATTCGATCAATTACCACCAGAAGCCATGGTAGCAGTTATTGAAGGATTATTAGAAAGCGAAGATTTAATGTCTTTTTTCAATCAGGTAAAGGGTCTAATCAAATCTCAAAGTCTCAAGTGGAACAAACAAGAAATGTAGAAAATGACTCTAATAAATACATAGAAGAAACAGAGCAAAATATGCTAAGGGCTTTTGATAAAGTCCAAAAACGGTATGGATGGACAGATGATTATGTCTTATCCATACCGTATTCTCGTTTAATGGACTTATTTTCTTTTATTAGTCAGGAAGAGCAGCAAGAAGAATTAAATGAATGGAAAAAGATGGCCTTTATCGGATTTCAAACAAGGCAATTAGAAGAAGGAACAACTTTTCAGGACTATTTGCAAGCTTTTGGACTTACGGAATCTACGTCGGATGGGGAAGAAAATGAGACTATGGAAGTTTGGTCCAAAGAGGAATGTATCGACCATGCAAATAAGCTGATTGCAGAGTTTCAGTTTGAAGACGATCAGGAATAAAAAACTTCCTAGTTAGAAAGGGGGGAGTGAATGTTTACAGAAGTATTCCAGTTGTTTGGTACAATTGGAATTAAAGCAGATGAAGCTTATAAGGATTTAGCAAAGTTTGAGGAAAGTTTACAAAAGGCTTCTAAGAACATACAAGAAAAATTTCAAAAACCAGCAGAAGTACTTAATCAAATAAATGGCCAAATTCAAAAATTTGGTAACGGGGCGACCAATGTTTTTGGGAAGATTGGTAACAAAGCGGATCAGGCATATAAAGGTGTAGAAAAGTTTGAAGAGAGAGTGCAAAAAGCCTCTAATACAATGCAAGAAAAAATCCAAAAATCAGCAGATTCTCTTGGGAATATTAGTAAGCAAATGCAAACGTTTGGTGACACTATTTCAAATAAAGTTACAAAACCTATAGAACAAGTCAATAGCAAAGCTTTACAATTTGCTACCGATGTGGAAGGTTCTCAAAAAAAACTACAGGATATGCTTGGGTTAACTGAAAAAGATGCAAAGAGTTTGGCTGGAACTATTCAACCTATCGCTCAACAAGTCGTGAAGATTTCCAATATAGTAATACCATCGTTGAAGCAAACGGTTGAGTTAATCAAATCTGTTTCTAGTCTTATATCTAAGGCGAGTGAAATCATTGGTGGCCTTGTAAATATAGTTAAAACATTAATGCAAATACCGGGTGCAATTACGGCGATTATTAAAGATGCCTTAAAACTAATTAAAGTTTTTAGTGAGTTCGCACAGATATTGACTGGTCTTGGAAAATCAATGTTTTCATTAGTATTAAGTCCATGGGGCATTGCAATACTTTTAATGGTTGGTTTAGTATATGTGCTGTATAAAAATTGGGATTCAATTGTGAAATATACAAAGCAGGCAGTGCAATGGATCAGTGATATTTGTTCTAAAGCCTGGGATGCTATCGTTAAAGTTGCGAAGTCAGTATGGGATAGCTTGTCAAAGTTTTTCTCAAGTTTTTGGGAAGGAACAAAAAAAGTATTCCAATCTGCGGTATCGTTTATAGATAAAATACTTAGCGGGGCATGGAAAATAATTACTACTGTAATTACAATGTATATCAACATATGGAAAAAGACATTTGAAATTGGTTGGAATTTAATAAAAACGATATTTAATACAGTGCTAAACGTAATAAAAAGTGTTGTTAAGTTTGCTTTAGAATTTATTAAAAGCTATATTTCTACTGCTATTAAAACATGGCAAAATATTTTTAAAACTGGCTGGGATATTATAAAAACAGTTTTTACGACGGTGCTAAACTTTTTGAAAACATTTATAAGTGGTGCATTTCAAGCAATTCGCAGCATAATTACGACTGTGATGAATGGGATAAAAACCGTCATTTCTACAGTGTGGAATGGAATAAAGGCAATTTTTACGACTGTATTAAACTTCTTAAAATCAGTTGTAAGTAGTGTGTTTCAAGCAATTCATAGCATAATTACAACTGTAATGAATGGAATAAAGACGGTTATTTCTACGATTTGGAATGTAATTAAAACAGTTTTTATAACTGTATTAGAGACTATAAAGAATTTTGTGGTTACAGCATTTCATTTTATAAAAAACACAATTACGACTGTAATGGATATCGTAAAGTCTATTATTGTAACCGCATGGAATTTTATTAAAGAAACAATAATAGTTGCTGTTCGGACATTTGTTAACTTTGTGGTGGATAACTTTAATAAGATAAAAAACACAATATTTAGTGTTGTTGGTGCTATTAGAGATTTCATAGTAAGTAACTTTGCAGCAATTAAAAAAGCTATCGTCGGAGCGTTTGACGGCATTGTTGATACAGTAAAGGATGTATTCGGTAAAGTTGGTTCTATAGTGAAAGGGATAGCAAACGACGCTGTAAGCTGGGGGAAAGATATTATTGCTGGTATTGGTAAAGGTATGACATCTATGGCTGGCTGGGTTGTTGATAAAGCTAAAGGCGTTGTAGACGGAATACCAAAAGCAGTTAAAAGTTTCTTTGGTATAAAATCTCCTTCGCGTCTCATGATGGAATACGGCGGATATATTACAGAAGGTCTTGGTGTAGGGATGGAAAAAATGATCCCGGCTGTGGACAAGGCTTCTGGATTGTTAAATAAAGCGGTCGTTCCACCGAAACCGATGCAACTAGTAACGGATGTATCTACCCGAATTGGACAAATGGGGGCACATTCTGCTGATATGATTGGAAAAGCTGCACATCCATTTGCTGGGCAATCTTCTGTTGAAAAGAAAACTGATAAAGGTGTTACAATCCAAAATGCTACATTCAAAGTTGCTGTTGAAAAATTGCAAACTGCAGAGGATTTTGTGAAAATGAGAAAATTACTACAAAACGTAGTTGCTGATGATCTAATGGGAATGGCGGTGCGGAATGTATGAGTATATTAAAAACATTGCATAGAAGAGCTGGTTCATATCATCTCTTATGGGATGCTACAGAATTAAAAAGTACAATTAAATATACTATTAATTTTTCATGGCCTGGGACATATAATTTTTCTTTTATGTCCCAAGTTCCTATTGGTTCTGATGGTATGTTACCAGATAAATACTTTAGTGTTCGAGTAAATGGTATTGAAAAATTTAGAGCAAGAGGTGCTTATGCCTGGGAAGCAAGAGAAATTTTTGTTGGTGCAGGGCCACAAACAATTGAATTTACAACAATCGGTTACGGTTCTTCTGACGTAGCCTATTTGCGTGATGTTTATTATCATGCATATGGACCTATACCTACAATTGCAATGATTGAACAAACGAAAATGCCTAAATCCTTAAACGGATTAAAAAATTACAATGTTATGCATGGATATCCTCGTTACCAAAGTACTGGTAATAAAGGATGTGAAGTAGAATTTACTGCTTTATTCAATGATATCAGCCATTGGCGTGAGTTCATGGGGGAAATATATCGCCCTCATATTATTACAGGTGATTACGGTACCTATGGTGGTATTATTCCACCTAATGAAGTTGATGCAATACGTAAAGGAACGCTAGTAATAGCAAAGTGTAAATTAATATCTATGTCACAAGCAGGTATTGGAGTTGATGGAATGTGAGAGAAGGATCTATTTCTTTAATCAGAATGTTGGGGAGCTATTTCCAAGTGGGGAATAATGCTCCTAATTTAATTGTTTATATGAAAAAAAGAGAATCTTCTTCTTATGTACAAATACAACATCGTGTAATGAGCCTGGAAGTGCAAGAGAACGCAGATCAGTTCGCAAGTACATTTTCTATTACCTTTGCTAATGAATATGGGCAAATGGCACCTGATAACTGGTATGGTAAGTTTTCTTCCATTCAAGAATGGTTTTACAACAGTGAAGTAACAAACACAAACCAACTATATCCGCAGACTGAATTTAAGGTTTCTATCGGTTATGGTGAAGAAGCTTTACCGTATATACATGGTTTTGTATCTGACATAAAGGTGAATGCTGAAAGCGGTACAATATCAGTTACCTGCACAACATCTTATAAAAAGGTTCTACAAAAATCAGTAATTCCAACGCGGGGATCAGATGAAATTGTTGCACCTACCGGTAATGTGTATGATGTAGTGAAATTCTTCCTTGAAAAAGCAGGAGTTACATTACACGGAAGTAGGGTAAACATTCCCGGTACAAATCAAAGCTGGATTATTGAAGGAGCAACAGGGAAGAGATTTCAAAAATGGGATGAGATTGTTCGCGATATCATAGATACAACATTCCATTATATTAAACACGAACCAGACGGAAGTTGTACATTTATGAAAATGCCAGACTATGCAATTAATGAGCCTGCAAAGTTTAATTTTAGAGAAGGCGAAAACCTTATCTCTTTAGATATGCAGCTAACTGACCAGGATATAAGTAATAGCATTGTTGTTAAATGTGGAGATTATGCAAACGGATTTCTTAATTCGTTTCTATTAAAAAATGTATCGCAGGGTGATTTACGAGAGGAAATGATAGAAGTTCCCTGGGCGACAACGTTTTTTGCAAGAAGAGCGGTTGCTGCAGCTTATCATTTAAAAGCAATCCAGAAGTTCAGAACATTAACTGTAGCGGTCATTGGAGATCCAAGGATTCAATTATTCGATGTGGTTTCTGTTTACAATAGAGATTCTGGGCAACAATGGAACTACTTTGTTAAAGGAATTAATACCATGATATCTGCTGATGATGGATTCTATCAAACTTTAGATTTATCTGTTAACTATGGGTATGAACCAGCTCCATATACAGATATTACTGGTATTACAGTAAATGTAGATACATTACGTTTAAAACTTTGGGATTGGGATGTAGAGGATGGCGATTTATTAAATATTTACTGTAATGATAAATTAATCGAAGAAAATTATTTCATCCGAAACAATCCGACGTATGTTGATATTCCGCTTGAATATGGCGTGAATATTATCGTATTTGAAGCAGTGCGAAACCCTAAAGGAATTCTTACAGGACGTTTGCAAGTACTAGATAAGCAAAATAATATCTTGTTTGATTATGGTTCCTTACCGGATTTATCATTTCCTCGGGTAAATCAAGATGCAAATCACTATTATATCCAACGTCCAGCAAAAACTTGGTCTGTTACTAGGGTGAACTAGGGGTGATTCTATGATAATGCAAAAGAATTTATATGATCCAATCATGTATTTGATGAAGGGATTAATTGATAGGCAAATTTATACCGGTGGTAAACCAATGCCTGGTAATGATCCAAATGGCGTATTTAAAGAAGGCATGACCGAAGGATATACGCTTATTCGTGACGGTGCTCGTTTATCTGCAGTCGATGGAGATAAATATTTACACTATGATTTAGCTTTCAATGCACACAGCATGCTAGAAAAGGTTCTTGTCTCTCATAAAGTAACAGGAAAAGAAATGGAGATACAATTAATATATAATGCACAAAAGCAATTAGAGCGTGTGCAGCCGAGACTTCTTAATAAAGGTAACGGTATACTATCTGATTTAACAATTCCCGATGTGTCGTAATGATGCACGGGAATTTTTTAATACAAGAAAAAGGGTGATTGCTCTTGTTTGAAACAACCTATTTAGCCGGTGGTCGATTAGATCCACCTTTTCATCCAACAAAAACAGAACCATTCGTACCTGGATTCATTATGGATTCCACATCATATAAAACGGATGAAGTGAAATATATATTACCTGCAGACATGGAGATTTACGCAATTAGTGTTAGTTCTTCCATTTACGAATTAGATGATAAATGGGATTTAATCGTGAATGGACAAACTGTTTGCCAAGATATTTATACAAAGCGTCTTCCAGAAGGGATGCATTTTATGGTTTATAAAGCGGTTAAAGCAGGAGATACAATTGTATTCCGATTCCATAACCAAGGAATTCTTGATAAAACTGTTTGGTTTGAATTGCACTTTTTAAGATAAGGAGGCGTACTTATGAGTTTTGCAATTAATTATATGGCTGGTGGAAGATTCGACGCGCCTTACTTCCCGACAAAAACAGAGCCATTCATACAAGGGCGTAGGGTTGGTATTCATGATGAAATTCATATAGATAAGTTTTCATTACCATTCGAAACAGAAATGATTGCTTTTTCTGTTGCTGCTTCACATTACAGTGATTCGGACTACTGGAATTTATTTATTAATGGCCAACAAGTGTTTAAAGAGGTTTATGTAAAAGATGTGCCGGAGGGATTTAATTTCTCTATTGTAAAACCTATACCTGCTAATGCCGAGTTAAAGTTCGAATACCACAATGCATCTGCAGAGAAAAAAGCTATATGGCTTAATTACCAACTATTAAGAGATTAGGAGTGTGAAATAGATGGCATACGTTGAAAAAATGTATACAGAAGGCGAATTCCAAGACGAAATCGTTAAATTGGTAATCGCTAACGGATGGAAGAAAGTAAAATCGTTTTTCAGAGCTGTTTATCCGGATTTAGACGTAAAATCTGAGGATGATACAAAATTTGAATTCGGCATGAGTAAGCACATGTTAGTGAAGAATAAAAGCGGTTCTATTTATGGAATTGCTCAAATTTCAAAATGGTCCCTTAAAAAGTCAGAGATTAAATACAACTTCACAAATGAAGAAGGAAAGAAAGCTTTTGCCGAAGACGGTAAAAAACGTTTAGAAAGCGGCAGAGATCGTTCTTGTTTTTATGTTTACATGATTGAAAAAGAACCAAGCGTTGCAGATGAGGGTGTTCTTGTTCTTCCTTATGAATCTAATAAATTCGAAAAAACATTATTAGATGTTGAATTAACTAAAATAACAGTTACTACAAGAGTAAATAGTGGTAGTACTTACAAAGTTTACTCCTATGATGAAGCAGAGACACAAGTCATGATGTCTCCTTGGGTAAAAGTAACATTACGAAATACAAATTTACAAGGTATCAATGCTCAAACAAACTGGTGGCCAGATTCATTGGTCCGAATTAATGGCCAAGTTGATGAAAGTCGTGTTGTTTTATTAATACAAGCTGATAATACACCAGCCTTTGAAAACAATGTAGTTCCAGTTACACCGCTTTATATGGGGCAATTAGAAAGTTATGCTAACGACGATACATTAGGGGATGCATTATGGGCAGGAACCGCATTTGATACTGGAAACGAAGCAGCATCACACAAATTCGATTTTAATGACACAAAACCATATAGAAACGTAGAAAACTATATGCCTGTCATGAAGTCTTATCCGCGTTCTCCTGGTAATGGTATTGATAACGTAATTATTAAACGTTCACGACTGGGAGCAAGGTACCAGGCTCACTTTATTGCATGGAATGTAGCGCCTAATGCAATGCCACCAGATCGCGTTGGTAAAGATGGCGGTCAATATTCACTAGCATGGCAATCTCAAGATAATGACGAATACAAATATCAATTTAATCCGTCTGTTTATAGTAATAAAGTACATACTTCACGCGCTTATATTGTTCATCCAGACGAAGGTGTACGTGGGTATTTACCTTATATGATCCTATTGTCTCCACTAGGTCTATTAAATGGCGATAGATTAAAGGTTAGGAAGAATACTTGTCCGGATTCACACGACATTTACAAATTCTTTAATGTAGATGCTATTTCACCAATTACAAAAAGACCTGCTACGGCATATCGTCCTGCTGGATTAGGTATTTTCGAGAAAACAGTATAAAGGAGTGGACTTATATGTGGTTTGATAAAGTCGTATATTTACAGACATTACCGCAAGAATTAGAAAAACTATTTGCTGATAACGGTTGGAAACGAACGCTATTTTTCCAAATTAAGAGCGGTATTTCAAAATTTATTGATGTAAGGTTGTTTGAATCATTAGGAAGTGATGGAGAACGTAGAAGATTCGGTATAGCAAATGCGTATGATACTGCTGATTCTGATTTCACTGATAGTCGGTTTATTTCGGCAGATTCTCCATTAGGTAAATTAGGGATGGGGGATGGAGTGAAGAAAGACTTCTTCATCCCTGTTTCTCCTGTTCTTGGCCCTTCTGTCATTGTATATGTAAATGGGTTTGAGCAAGAAAAGAGTAAATATAAGGTGGATGCAACTACAGGTAAAGTAACATTCACTACTGCTATTGCAAAAGGCGATAAAGTCACATGCGAATACAGATTAGCTACCAACACATATGAGCCGAACAATGACATGTTGCTATTTACTTTTAATCGATATTTTATCGAAAAAGAGATTCTTGCTGGTGATAAATTAGGTGAATTAGGAAAAGGAGATGGAACGAAAAAGAACTTTGCATTGCCATTTCCTAACTTTGATGAAAGTAGAACGATAGTTTACAAAAATAATACTATTGTTGATCCAAGCGAGTACTCGTTCACTGAAAAAGAAATTGTATTTAAAACAGCACCTGCAGCAGATATAACAATTAAGGTTTCCGGTATTTATTTCTTATTACCAAAAGAAGATGGAACACTGGATGCATTAACAGCAAAAACAAACTTTGATGTACAAAAGATGGAAAGTATTATGGGTGAAGTTTATTCTACGATTAATTTTGTGAATCCATCCCCTTATACATCAATTAGTTTTACACCAGAGCAGCGTTTCTCTAAAGAGCTAAATCGTGACTCTGTTGTTTATCTATACGGGAATGCAAACAAGGACCGCTTGATTATGTTTATGCGTGTAGATCCAACGCCAAATCCAGTTCGTGCATTATTCGTTCCGTTGTATATCGGGAAATTATATACATTCGATGTTGCACCAAGAAAAAACATGATTATTTTAAGTGGCTGTAGACCAGGTGATCAATTTGTATATTCACAAAATAAGAAAATCGGTAACGCGCCACTTGATTACGGTTCTGATACATCAAACGGGAACGAAACGGTCCAATTATCGCAATCAAGTACAGGAGCAATGTACCAACACCATTACTTAGCTTTCATTACACATGATATGTCAGTAGATAGTGGGCAAGGACGCTTTAATCCATCCGTTTATAGTGGTAAATATCATTTATCTCAAATTTATATTGTGCATCCTAATGATGGCTATGTTGGGAAGTTGGATGATGTATATGCGGTTCATCCGAAGAATATCCAGCAAGCCGACGAGCTAGAAATTGAGAAAACGGTTGTAGATGAAGTAATTGGAAAAGGCGATGGGCACCGTAAAGTATTTCATTTAGAACATAAGTCAAAGGGCGAAACGTTAAGACTATTCATATCATGTAAAGAAGTAGAAAAAACGGATTATGTATACAATGCAGAAGATAAGACCGTTACGTTTAAAGAAGCACCGGTTATTGGTTCTGAAATCACAGGCGCTTATGAAATGGCTCAATTATATCGTTACACATTACCAACAACGCCTGTTTGTCCTATGACACAAGCAAAAGCAACACCATTTAATCCAATTGGTTTAGCAATCTACAAAGAAGATATTTAAGCATAAGGGGGTAGCAGAAGAATGAGTGAAAAAGTTTATTCTATTGCTTCCCCTTCTATATGTACCAAAGAAAAAAGTCATGTTGTTGTCGTTGGTTCTGGACCTAATTGGAATGAAAAAGTTTATTCTTTTTCTATTACACCAGCAAATACAGAAAACAAAAATGATGTTGATTATCCAATTTGCATTGCTCCCTATACGAGATATAAGGCTGTTAAAGAAGATAACGCAGGAGTAACTGCCATAAAAGTAAGGGCAAAAGGGATGTTAACAGATGTTATAGAGAATGCATTGCGACAAATAGAGGTAGAAGCCTATATTTCAAATACAACTGATTTTGATTTAAATCGAAATATAAATGTGGCCAACATTGAAATGCAGCATTCGCAACGAATGGACAGTATTTCTGTTCAACTAATTTCTGCAGAAGAATCACCACAACATAGACGGATTTTCGATATAAACCATATCGAAGGGGTAGAGAGCACAAAACTAAACAAGATAGAAGCAATGGTACACGCTTCTGATAGAACAAATCTCAAAACAAATGAATACGAAGCTGCACCGATCATAAATCAGGATTTACTAAAAGGTAAGTTACGTGAATTCGCTGCAGGTGTAGAAGTATTACCGGAATGGGTCAATGTTGCGCGTATTGTATACGGTGAGGGTTTCTATAATGAACTTATGGCCGACAGAGTTACAAAGAATTATAAAGCTGTATCAATGTATAATGACGCAAGTGATATTGTTACCAGGGAGCTAAAAGCTACTCATGCAGAAGTTACTTTATCTACAGTCGTTCCAAATATATTACCTGTATCCATTGCCGAAAAGGAGACTGGTGAGAAACAGCAAAAAGAAATACTTCTTCATGCTCTGGCACAATTCGAATTTAGTACAAAAGAGCGAGAAGTTAAAGGAATCATAGAAGAATTTGATTTGTTCAATGGTATGGGTATACCGGTTTATCTTCCGGATTATGATTTATTTGCTCGTATGCAAAGAGACATTGAAACATCTATCGCTAAACAATATGAATTGAATCGCGTAGAAGAAATTGAAAATGTGGACTTGCTTCCTTATGAAGATATTGAAAGCGCGTATTTAATTCGTAAGATCGATGTAGCGCAAATTAACCTGGATCACTATATTCGAACAAAGGAACTTGCTGCAGATATTATTGCAAGTAATGAAGTAAGCAAGAAAATAAATATATTTGATTCTGAAAGAAATGAATCTGCATCATTTACAAGAACAAAAGAACAGTATGCGAATGTAGTTACAACACACACATTTGAACGTATTGTAGAAACACTTGACTCTGTTTATGCCGATCAACAAGAATTCGCCAATAAAGAACATGTATTTACAGCAGCTGTAGAGATAGGGCAAGAAGTTAAAAATGCTTCACGGGTATTATCTGTTAAGGATATTTCCATAACTGACGATGTAAATAAATCGCAAAACATATTTGAAATACAGACGATCGTCGCAGAAGAAGCAGAGAGGTTATATGAAATAAATGCTGATATTACTGCGGCAGATTATTCTCATCGTATCTTAAAAGTATTACAAGGCGTATCGCCAGACTTTACTTTTGCAGAAGTGAAAAATGAGCTGCAAGCAACTGTAGTTGAACTGGATTATGCAGATAAAGAAGATACTGCATTGCTTACACATATAGATGAAATTTCTTTATTCGAATTAAAAGAACTCTTCATTAGTACCCATGTAGATACTGATGAAGTTGCCAATAAAACAGAAAAAGAATTAGAAGCTATCATAGAAGAGTTTGATTTATTTGAGGGCCTTGGTATCCCCGTATATCTTCCAGAATTCGATTTGTTTGGTCGTGTTCAAAAAGAACTAGAAACACGTATTTCCTTACTTAATGATTCATCTAAATCATTAAATGTGATGCAAATGAAGCTAAATCAAACAATTGAATCTGAAAAAGCAATGAAAGAATATACAACTGTAGTAATTGAAGAAGTGGCTTCTGATACCGTTCCAATTACCTTAGGTGCTGAACATATATCATTAGACATTTCTTATAAACAGGATACACAACAAGCTCTTATTACAGAGCAAGAAGCTTTTACCGGCATACGTGAATTCGAAGGTGGAATTATCTTTGACATAACACCAGCTGATAAGGAAGTTATAACAACAGATACAAATGTAATTGAAACTGTAGATGTAGCAAGGGAATCTGAACGATATGCAATCGTTAGTGAAAAAGAATTATTAGAAAGACGGGCTAGTGTAGAAGTTGTAGTTAATGAAGTAGGTATATTTGATAGGGAACATGAATTAGGAAGCGTTATAGAGGAATATGAACGATTTGAACGTACACCAGAACGAGAATCAGTTCTAGAGGATAATGAACTATTCAAAATGGAGAGAGTGCTAGATACAGTAAAACCAGATGAATTAATAGTTATCGAAAAGGAAAATGATGATCCGAAGTTATGGCTGCGTCATAGCCGTCAATCTTGGTGGACAAATTCAAACTGGAAGAAAACGAGATAAAGAGAGAGTGATAAAATGGCAAGACAATTAGGAAAAAACCTATTGCAACCAGAACCAGGGTGGACTCGTGAATATTGCTTTTTAGAAAATGCAAAACCAGGTATGTTTTTTTCAAATGTAGACCTAGATAATAAAATTACGGGCGATAAATGGCGTGCAGTAGGTGATACTAACAGATTAGAGCAGAATAGTGCCTGGTATGTTGGTGATACATTAGGTCGTTCATTTTATTTTAAATTTACAGGGACTGCAGTTCGTATTTTATTAAAAAATTTTACAACTCATGCATATAACATTACAGTCACCATAGATAATATAAGCTATGGTGGCTCGGTACCTGCTTATTCTAGCGAATATTCACTTGTCGTATTTGAGAAACTAGATCTAATTAAAGGTGAACATAACGTTAAAGTAACTACCAATGGATATGCTTCTGGGGCACCTGGAACTGCTTATACGTTTATAACTGCTGTTGATTACGCGGATTTAAGCGCAAATGTCGGTGATGTACTTACACAACCGGAGCCAGGTTGGAGTCGTTTTGATGATAGAAATAGTGCTATTAGATATGAAGGGAATTGGCAAACTTATAATAACCAGTCTTCCGGTGACGGTTATCTGGGTAGTTACCATATAAAAAATAATGATAAAGATAAATTAGGTCATGTATTTTTCAACTTCACGGGTACCAAGTTACGAATCCTAGCATATAGAACAGATGGACTTTATTTTGATAACACCAAAATAGTAATTGACGGAGTTACTTACGACATACCTAGAGTTGATAAACCCTCATCTGTAAAGACTGTTGTTGTATTTGAAAAGACTGACCTTAGTCCAGGTACTCACTCTGTTGATATGTACGACTATTATTTAAACTTGGATGCTATTGATGTAGGTTCAAGTGACCTTATTTTAGCGACGGCTAAAGTAGGCGACCAATTATTACAACCTGAACCAGGATGGAAGCGTTTTGATGATACGGATAGTAATATTCGATATACAGGATCTTGGAAAACTATTACTAACGATACTGCTTACTATGGTAATTCAATTACATTCAAGCATGATGGATTCAGTGCTGACCCAACTAAATGTGAGTTTTCGTTTACAGGAACCGGTATTCGAATTATTTCACAACTATCTAATGGTACTAGTTATAGTTCTTCGATAAAAATTACAATAGATGGTTCAACTGAAACATATACGATTAAGTCTACAAAGATTGTTATGCAAAGTTTGGTATATGAGAAATTAAGCCTCTCACCAGGAACGCACAAAGTTGTAATTGAAGCTCAAGAAAATATCATGGATGCTATCGATATTCAAGGGGGTTCTATTCTTACTCCTTCTAAAGTAGGTGATGTACTTTTACAACCTGAAGTAGGATGGACTCGCATCGATGATTCCGATCCAAGGATTCGATATGAAGGAAATTGGAAATTTTTCGAGAACGTGAAAGATAATTACAACGGGACAAGACACTATATAAGTAAAGTAGATGGAATTGGAGTTATACGATTCAGTTTTTATGGCAGCGCATTACGAATTATTGGTTATAAGGGAAGCTATGAACAAGCTACGATTACAATAGATGATTCCGCCAAAGAAATCATTAGTTTTCAACCACATGCCACATCCGACCATACTCTTTTAATGTATGAGAAACTCGGCTTAAAAAAAGGATATCATACGGTTAAAATTTCGGGGGATTTTTATAATCTAGATGCTATTGATATTCCAATTGATGGAAGCATGTTGAAGCTAAATGAAAAAAGAGGACAATACCTTTTAACACCGGAAACTGGTTGGCAACGTTTCGATGATAGTCATGAAGGAATCAAGTATATAGACGAAAGTGGTGGGAATTGGGGAGAGAGAGATGGTGGGAGATCACCAGAAGAACTATATAACGGAAAGAATCATATAAAAAAAGGGAAAGGAAAGATAAAGTTTTCTTTCACCGGGAGTCGAATTAGAATTTTACCTACCGTTTATAAAGATTGGTTTGGTTCTGTTTATGTAGAAATAGATGGTATTAATGTTGGTAATTATAAAATTAGTAGCTACGCTGAAAAGTTTCCCTACGCACGAGGGTGTATGACAACATTTGAACAGCTGTATTTAGATTACAAAAAACACGACGTAGTTATTTATACTACTGATGATGATGCGTTATCAACTTTGGATGCTATTGATATTGATTCACAAGGAGAATTACTACGTCCTACTGCTGGAGTGGGTGATGTTCTAAAAGAACCAGAACCTGGTTGGAAGCGATTTGATGATACTGATAAATTCTTTAAATATTTAGGTGATTGGTGGTCGTCGGGCACTACTCCTGAATGGTATAACAATACATTCAATTTTATTCAAGGTGGTTCTGGAGAAGTACAATTCAATTTTTCCGGAACAAAACTTCGAATTATTGGTTGTATACATGAACCTAAGCATCGAAGCAGCGATATTAAGATAATAATAGACGGTAAAGAAGAAATATATAGTGAACAAGGCACTCAAATGCAATATCAAACACTGGTTTATGAAAAAACAGATTTAGTGGATGGAGTTCACACAGTCGTTATTAAATCTGGAACTACTTCACTTTATCCATTAACGTTTGATGCAATCGATATTAATGATACAGGAGTATTGCTACCTTATGATTATAACAAAAAACCAAAAGTATCCTTGTACGAAAAAGAAAGTGGAAAAATATTTGTAGACGATTTTGATTACGTAAATCCAAAATGGCTTATGTCACTATCAAGTGCATTTAACAATGCTATCAAAAAAGGTTTCTTACGTATGAATCATTCTGCAGATAAAGACGTTATGCTGTTAATCGATAAACCGCAAGGTAACTTTGCAATCCAGATTATTGCGGATTATGCTCCTACAAAAGATGGAGATGAAGGTGGCTTACTGCTCTATCAAAATGAAAAGAATAAGGTTGAATTCCTTGAATCTTATGCTGCTAATAGTTCACAAAGTAATAAAGAGTGGCTGGCAATATGTAAAGAAGATCGATGGGACTTTTACACAAAGACAGATACATTCTTTGATTATGTGAATAAAGATTCATTATCAGCTGAACGAATAGGTGTGGTTTTAAAAAGAGGAACTGCAGAGGGATTTGTACCGCTAGACATTAATAAAATCATTATGACAAAGAGTAATATGCTACGTCTGCGCCAGCTATATGAAAATTATAAGATTGTATTAAAAGATACTGCAGATAATACCCTTTCTACTAACATCGTAGCTACAGCTCATACAGGCATTGATATTCTACTTCCTTCTTTAGAGTTTGAGGGAATTGTAGAAATATATGATGAAGAAAATGAACTGTTAGCAAAGAAACAAACTATCTTCTATGGTGGGGATATGTATTGTATGGGTTCATCCTTACAAATTAAAATGAATAACGATGAATTAAATACAACAGATCCAACGAATTTAGGTTACATAGTGAATAACGAGCGCATTGTAAAAATGACAATCGTAAATGATAACATCGGTGCTGCTACAAATATAAAATTATCAATCCAGCAATATATGGAGAAAATCGGCTATACCTGGGCACTTATTTCATTAGATGGGACTAACTATTTGAATGAAATACAGGTTGATTCAGTAGCTGCACAAAGTACGCGTGATTTTTGGGTAAAGGTTGTAAAGGATACAAATTCTCTAGCATTTGAACCAATTTATTTTAATGTTCATCTAAAACATAATTAATGTAAATAAGATATAGGTACAGCAACGTTATTAATGAAAAAAAATTTTAAAAATTATAATTGACCCCAAAAACGATTTTTATATAACAAAGATGTAGAATGTAATCATTTAAATAAATACTGAGTCTAGCCGGAACTTTCTGTGAATTCTATCATAATAGAGAACTCAAAAGAGAATATGGATTGATTTTTTGTTGGTAGTAAAGAACGATTGAGTAGTTAGTATAAAAATATAGTTACCTTACTTGAAAGAGCGCTAGGTATAGAAAAAGGAGAATAAATAGAGTGTGTAGGAAAAGAAATATAAGTTTGAAACTATGTGAAGTAGTAGTTATTTATTAACAATCTTACATTAAAGAAAACTAAATAATATAAGGTGATAAAATGGCAATTCAATTAGGTAAGAGTTTACTTAATCCAGAGTTCGGATGGAATCGTAAATATTGCCAACAAGCTAACATTGGTACTTTTTTTCAAAATATAAGAGGGTCAGAAGAATATCCCAATGCTACGTGGTTTGTAGTAGGTGGAAATAATAATCCTTCTGAGGAAGGTTGTTGGTTTGGCATCCTTAATCCTAGAAATACAAATGAAGATATCTTTTCATTTGTATTTACTGGAACGGCTTTTAGAATAATGCAAATGTCTTATTCCGATCATCGTTACAATATAAAAGTAAGAATAAATGGTGGGAATTGGATTAAAGGTTCGGTAATTCAAAATAATACATCAAAGTTTAGAGTTTGTTTTGAGAAATTAGATTTACCTAAAGGGACCTATAGAGTAGAAGTAACTTATGATGGTTTCACTACTGGTTCCAATAATAAGTCGATTTATACATTTTTGTCTGCTATTGATTACGTGGATTTAGGGGCAAAAGTCGGTGATATTTTAAAACAACCGGAACCAGGTTGGAAACGGTTTGATGATTCAGATAGCAATATTAAGTATGTTGGAACTTGGATGACTCATACTTTTTGGGATGATGGTTACAATAAGACGGCACATGTTAAAAATGATGAGCAAGATAAGTTAGGGCGTGTATTATTTAACTTTGTTGGTACTAGATTGCGTTTACTAGCATATCGAACAGATGGTACATATTTTGATAATACAAAAATAGTAATTGACGGAATCACTTACAATTGTCCGAAAATCGATAAGACCTCAGATCAAAAATCAGTAATAGTTTACGAAAAATTAGATCTTAATCCGGGTAAACATACTGTAGAAATATATGACTATGTATTAAATCTAGATGCAATTGATATAGATGCAGATGGATCTATTTTAGAACCAGCAAAAGTTGGTGATGCACTATTTAAACCGGAACCAGGTTGGAAGCGATTTGATGATACGGATAGTAATATTAAATATACAGGCACTTGGAATCATCTAGCAAACTCTAAGGGTTACTTTAACAATACAGTATCTTTTCATAATAGTGATCACGGTAACGAACCTGTCACCTGTGAGTTTGCATTTTCGGGAACTGGAATTCGAATTATTTCAGAACACAATAATTACTCAAGTTATCGATATCCAATACAAATTACAATAGACGGTTCTTCTGAAACTTACATAATTTCTCCTAAACCTCCATTACAACAATGTTTAGCATATGAGAAATTAAATCTTTCTGCAGGTATTCATACAGTTGTAATTGAAGCTCAAGAAAATATTATAGATGCAATTGACGTATTCGGTGGAGAATTACAATCATCAAATCTAATTAAAAAGCCAAAAGTATCCTTATATGAAAAAGAAAGCGGAAAAATATTTGTAGATGATTTCGATTCCGTAAATCCAAAATGGCTTATGTCACCATCAAGTGCATTTAACAATGCTGTTAAAAAAGGATTCCTACGTATGAATCATTCTGCAGATAAAGACGTTATGCTGTTAATTGATAAACCACAAGGTAACTTTGCAATCCAAGTTATTGCGGATTATGCTCCTACAAAAGAAGGAGATGAAGGCGGCTTACTGATCTATCAAAATGAAAAGAATAAGGTTGAATTCCTTGAATCCTATTCTGGTAATAGCTCTCAAAGCCATAAAGAGTGGATGGCAATTTGTAAGGAGAATCAATGGGGTTTTTATACAAAGACAGATACATCCTTTGATTATATGGATAATGATTCATTAGATGCAAAAAGAATTGGTGTTATTTTAAAAAGAGGAACTGCAGAGGGATTTGTACCGATTGACATCAATAAAATTATTATGACAAAGAGTAATATGTTACGTCTGCGTCAACTATATAAAAATTATAAGATTGTATTAAAAGATTCTGCAAATAATATCTTGTCTACTAACATTGTAGCTGCAGCGGATACAGGCATTGATATTCTACTTCCTTCTTTAGAGTTTGAGGGAATCGTAGAAATATATGACGAAGAAAACGAACTACTAGCAATGAAACAGGCCACCTTCTATGGTGGGGATATGTATTGTATGGGTTCATCCCTACAAATTAAAATAAATAACGAAGAATTAAATACAACGGATCCAACGAATTTAGGTTACATGGTGGATAATGAGCGAATTGTAAAAATGACAATCGTAAATGATAACATCGATGTTGCTACAAATATAAAACTATCCATTCAGCAGTACATGGAGAAAGTTGGTTACACCTGGGCACTTATTTCATTAGATGGTACTAACTATTTGACTGAAATACAGATTGATTCAATAGCTGCACAAAGTACGCGTGACTTTTGGGTAAAGGTTGTGAAGGATACGAATTTCCTAGCATATGAACCAATTTATTTTAATATTCACCTAATACATAGTTGAGGTGAATATAATATGGGGACTGTAATGAAATTAATAGGAAAATATCACATATTAATTTCAAATTGTAAAAAATAATGAAAATAAAATTAAAGGAGGGACAAACTATGTAACAGCTAACAAAAATAAATTTTAAGGGATATATTTTTTTGAAAGTCAGTAGCAATGGGTATACTGTTTTGTTTAGAAATCATTACAAAGTAATTTAAACGATTTGAATGTAACTAGGACGAAAAATTGTTATGGAAGATGACTAAATATTTTCAATGGAAAGAGCATTAGATAGAAAAATATATAATAATTTGAAGTTATGAGTATCGTATAGTCACTAATAATGATGGGAGAACTTCAATTGGAAGGAAACGAGAAAAATAGTAGGTGATGCAATGACTGTAATTGGGGATGTATTGAAGAATCCAGAAGTGGGATGGAGGAGATATGATTGTATGCCATCTCATTCATTCCTTTTTGAGATGAATGGGTTTACTGTCAATGATACTTATAAAAATTATTATTTTGGTTCAACAAAAGATAATTATTTACGATTTAAGTTTTTGGGGAAGAAACTACGTGTAATAGCAGAAGTCAGTAGCGGACCAGGGAATGTTTCTATATCAATTGATGGTAGTGAAAAAGAATATTTTAGCCTTTATAAAGATTTAAAAAGCGGTTTACAGGAATATACTTTCCTTTTTGAAAAGCAATTATCAAAATGGGAGATACATGAAGTTATTATTAAAATTGAGAGTACAACTGGTCATAGTCACCGATTTAATGCGTTTGATATAGATGCACAAGGGGAATTTTTAACATTTCCTAAAAAAGGTGAGGAATTAAAGGAACCAGAATCAGGATGGAATCGTTTTGATAATTCTGATCGTAGGATTAAATATACTGGGAACTGGGAAGAAATCCATAATGATTCTCGGTATCACAACGGAACAGGGATTTATAAAAATACTACACATGGAACAGAACCTGTAATATGTGAGTTTAGTTTTAATGGTACGGGACTCCGAATAATTAGTCGGAATTATGATGGGAGTGGTAGCTACAAAGCGCCTATTGCTATAACCATTGACGGTTTAACAGAAACATATTCTCTAATAGGTTCAAAAGTTTTATGGCAAGTTCTAGTTTATGAAAAATTAAAATTAGAACCTGGAATTCATCAAATAAGGATAGAAGCTCTAGAAAATGTTATTGATGCAATTGATATTTTGGATGGAGAATTACTCCTTTTTGAACTGGAAAAACCAAAAGTATCTTTGTACGAAAAAGAAAGCGGAAAAATATTTGTAGATGATTTTGATACAATAAATGCAAAATGGCTTATGTCGCCATCAAATGCATTTAACAATGCTATCAAAAAAGGTTTCTTACGTATGAATCATTCTGCAGATAAAGACGTTATGCTGTTAATCGATAAACCGCAAGGTAACTTTGCAATCCAGGTTATTGGGGAGTATGCTCCTATAAAAGATGGAGATGAAGGTGGCTTACTGATCTATCAAAATGAAAAGAATAAGGTTGAATTCCTTGAATCTTATGCTGTTAATAGTTCACAAAGCCATAAAGAGTGGATGGCAATTTGTAAGGAAGATCAATGGGACTTCTACACAAAAACTAATACATTTTTTGATTATATGGATAATGATTCATTAGATACAAAAAGAATTGGTGTTGTTCTAAAAAGAGGGACAGCAGAGGGATTTGTATCTCTTGACATCAATAAAATTATTATGACAAAGAGTAATATGTTATGTCTGCGTCAACTATATGAAAATTATAAGATTGTATTAAAAGATACTGCAGATAATATTCTGTCTACTAATATTGTGGCGGCAGCTCATACGGGCATTGATATTCTACTTCCTTCTTTAGAGTTTGAGGGAATCATAGAAATATATGATGAAGAAAACGAACTACTAGCTAAGAAACAAACTACCTTCTATGGTGGGGATATGTATTGTATGGGCTCATCCCTACAAATCAAAATGAATAACGATGAATTAAATACAACAGATCCAACGAATTTAGGTTATATGTTGAATAATGAGCGTATTGTAAAAATGACAATCGTAAATGATAACATTGGTGCTGCTACAAATATAAAACTATCAATCCAGCAATACATGGAGAAAGTTGGTTACACCTGGGTACTTATTTCATTAAATGGTACTAACTATTTGAATGAAATACAGATTGATTCAATAGCCGCACAAAGTACGCGAGATTTTTGGGTAAAGGTTGTAAAGGATACAAAATTCCTAGCATTTGAACCAATTTATTTTAATGTTCATCTAAAACATAATTGAGGTGAATACAATATGGGAACTGTAATGAAATTATATAGATATACATCCGAAAGTGAGATTACACCATCAATCCTTATTGAGAGGAATGTACAAATTACAATTGAACCAGGGAAAGTTCTATATGCTCCGCTGGATGTAGGTTGTAACAAATACGATATTCGTACCATTCAAGTTACAAATGATTCAAACGTTGAAGCAATGTTATTTATGTACGATCAAAAAGAGAATGGGAATCAGATTTATAAAAGCTTATCAGAAAAAAGAACATATGATATTTTGGCTATTCCTTGTGAGGATAAAGATCATACAAACAAGGTACATCTTTATATAGAAAATAGGGGCGTAGCAACCTCTACTTTTAATGTTTCTATGAAAGCAATACGTTTAAATTAAGGAGGAACATATAAAATGACAAATAAAATTTGTAAGTTACACAGACTAGAGCGCAGAGAAGTCTTTATGAAGATTATCGATGAAATGAAAAAGGCTGGATGGCAGCAATTAAATGCTGACAAACCGGATAAGAATAATATTTTTGTTATGTTTTCTACAGGTAATGATGGAACCAAAAACAATTATATTGAGCTGCGTCCTAATGACTCAAACTCTAAAAACGACCAACTATCGAGCGCAAATGATATAAGGGATCCAAAAGGGAATCGTGCAGATGGGAGTTATAGACTGATTAGAGGTTACAATAAAGATACTAATAATGGGACCGGAGAAGAATCATGGTTTCCGTTAGTATTTCATCATGGAAAAGTACATAATTCGAGCGGAATAACTACTTTAGGTTATGAAAAATATATGGTTGATCTATATCTATACGTTGATAAGGATACTGTCATTTATTGTGTATATGCAAATGATGATGAAATCCCATCCGAAAAAGGAAAAACAACAATTGGTTTTCTAGGAATACCTGACGAATTATATCAACCGGAATTATTTACACCTTATTCCTATCCTTTTAGTGTTTTATTAAGCGCTGGAGCCTATTCCCAACAAACTGCACAAGTAACTAATAAAAGCAAATTTGCTACACCATCACCAGTGTCTCGTTCAGTTTCAACATTCTTTTGGGATAAGGTGTTTTTAAGAGCTCCTTCAAATGAGGGGAAAATAGTTTTCACACCGCTATATTTGGGTGATTCGACAGATGGGTTCAGAGGGAAATATGATGGTTTTTACATATATAAAGGGAGTGGTTATATTTACGGTGATATTGTAGAAGTCCCAGAGAATAATGAAATTCAAAAATATAAATTATTTTATACGTATGCTCCATCTGTAAGCGGACAATACAATTCATTTGCTGAATATGCTATAGCTTTACGCATCGAGTAAGAAGGAGGTAAGTATATGACAGTACTTCAAAGTATAATCATATCTCCAACAAATCTATACCGTACGGGAACACGCGAAATTAATACACATCAGGGTATAATCATATCTCCAACAACGCTATATTATCATGGAATACGTGAAATCAATACACATCGTCAAGGGGGTATTGTTAATCCAATCGATTTTTCACATACAGGCGTTAGGCAACTGCTAACACATCGAGGTGATATTTTAAACCCTGATGATTGGATACGAACAGGTATTAGGCAAATTTCCACCCGTCAAGGTGTTATGCACAATTTATCTCAAGGTAAGAAAGGAACTACTGAAAAAGAAGTAATGAAGCCACCACGAACTGAACCACTAGAGTATGCGTGGAAGAAAATGAACATATAAATAAATTTATCAAAATCGAGCGTGCCAAAGCAGGCTTTTTTATTTTGCTTTGAAATGTAAAAAGGGGGTGAAAGTTTGGAAAGGATTCATGAACTTGTAAAAACATTAAATGTAATGGATGTTATTAATACCACCCAATTTAAAGTTGCTTCTGTAATTAGTGGAGGATTGGGAACGATATTTAATTTTTTATATGGTAAATCTAATTTAATTTGGATTATCATTTTGGTATGGGTAGTTGTATTAGATTGGATAACTGGTAGTAAGGCTTCAAAATTAGATGGTACGTATTCATCACAATATGGAATTGAGGGCATTGCACGAACTGTGGTGCTCTTTTTATTACCTTCTTTAGCGCATTTATTTGATATTGCGTTTAAACTACCAGAGTTTTTCTATTTTATGGTAACGGGTGGTTTAATTTATCATATTTTTAATAGCTTTACAGCCAATTGTGTACGGATTGGGTGGGATAAATGGATTCCTACTTGGTTGTTAGAAAGTGTATCTTCTGAAATTGAAGCGAAAATTAGAAGATCAAACTCTAGAAAAGAAAAAAATTAAATATAGACAAATATAAAAAATGATAGCAAAAGGAGCAGTCTCAATTGAGGTGCTCTTTTTGTTTATCGAGATTTTATTTCAGGTATTCAATAGGGAGCATGCGCAGCATTATTTGTGTGGATGCTTTTTATTACACAAAAAAGAATGAACAGCGTGAAGCGCAGTACCAAGCTGTTATTCAAAAGAACCAGGAAGTTATTGAAGAACAGGGAAAAGCTCTTGGATTTATTTCTAAAGACGTAACAGAATTTAAATAAAAACTTTTTGAAGGAGATGTTCAGTAATGGGACACATTGTAGATATTTCAAAATGGAATGGAAGTATTAATTGGGATGTAGCAGCAGCTCAATTAGATTTAGTAATTGCTAGGGTACAATATGGTTCAAATCTAGTAGATCATTTGTATAATGAACATGTAGCAAAATCAGAACAATACGGTATTCCACATGCTGCATATGCTTATGGATGTTTCGTATCAGTAGCAGATGCAATTGTGGAAGCTAAGGATTTCTTAGCAAGAGTAAATCCTAATGCTAAATTCCTTGTATTAGATGTGGAAGATGACACAGTAAAGTCAATGAAAAGCAAAGGTAACCTTAGTGATTTAGCTAAAGCATCACAAGCTTTTATTGATACATGTAAAGCTGCAGGTTGGACAGTAGGATTTTATGTAGCACATCATATGTACGGTGACTATAATTTACAAAGTGTACAAGCTGATTTTATTTGGTTACCACGATACGGAACAAATGACGGCAGTCCACAGAAGAAACCATCCTATACTTGTGACATTTGGCAATATACCGACAATGGTTATATTGATGGTATTGGGAAAGTGGATATTAATTTATTGCAAGGTGATAAAACCCTGGATTGGTTTACCGGAGAGAAACAATCAAAACAATCTGTTGCTAATGGCGGTTATCAATATGTTAAATCTGGTGGTTTTGGTATTTCATTGGTTCAAGAAGCTCTATATGCTATGAATGAGCGTGGAACTAAAGGGCAAGTTATTTCTGATCCATTAACTGGTTTAGCATACTTGCAAACCGAAGTGTTACCAAATGGTGAGCTTGATAAGATTACAGCTTGGATGGACGAAAGAAACTGGTGGTACGAGTATTTGAAATAAAACAAAAGCCGTCCTGTTTGATGTGCACCCCAATTGTTAGACACTAACAACAATTGGAGGTGTACTTTTTTATGGCTATGTAATTAAAATTCACTTTTAGATAATGCTTTTGATATTGGTTTTACAATTAAACCTATTAAACGTAAACTATTAAATATAGAACGTACAACTTTTATAGAGATGCCTCCTGTTTATATCACGCATTCATAAGTAATTCTTTTAGTTCTTTTGTGGATAATTCCATTTCTGTACACTTCTTGTTGTGTTACCTTTTCATAAAGTTCTACCCTTTGTTTTTATGTGCTATTTCACCTAATACATCTATATAAGAATCAAGTGCTTCCCCTAGAAGATATGACCCTCTCAAGAAATCACTGTTTGTTTTATCATCTATGTTTGATAATATTAACTCTATACCTTCTCTTCTGGTTTTCATTGATTGAAGTACTTTCTCATGAATGGCTTTGTAATCATCACTAGGCTCTAATTCATCGAATTTAAGAGTTACTTTCTTTAAATCGTTGAGTGCAATTTTGTAATTATCATCACCAACTGCATCATACACAGCATTAGAAGCTTCGGTTAATTCATCACTTAGGTCAAATAAGAAATCTGTATATGTTAAGGACTTATCATTTAAAGTCTTATGTCTTGATGACTCCGTAGAAGTCTCCGATACAGTTTCTTGTGAAGCTGACTCTTTCAGATGGTCTTTTGATATCCCACAACCTACCCCTAATAACATGATTGGTAAAATTACGTATGCTAGTTTTTTTGCTTGCATTTTTGTACACTCCTTTTTAAAAATATTGTAACTAATTAACATATGGAACCATAACATAAATTACATAAATAAGATATATAAATTTTTGGGTAATAAAGGGAAATTTAGATGTTTTTATAATGTGAAACTATGATAATCTGTATTGTGGTTGTAGAGGTGTCTCCCTCTGCATGCTTTTTTTCCTTTTGGAGCTCCGAACGTTTAGTGTTTGAGGGCATTTTCTATGCTCCCATAAATTCTTTATCAAAGTAGAACTTGTCCATTAAGTTATTTACAATCCTGTTGAAATAAGCGAATTTCTCCTTATTCATGTTTGCTCCGGATTTAATTTTCATAACAAACTTTTTAATAGCTTAGTGCCAATAGTAAATTTCTGGTCTTTATGAAAAGATTAATTTGTTTTGATTGAAAATAGATTATAAAATTAATATTTAAATATAGTAAATTTGAATATCGATATGTTATCATTTAAATAATTCAGATATGTGGTACAAAGTTAATATTTGTAGCTAAGGTCGTTTATGCATATGAAAGAATTAAATTATGAAAAGGCGGTATTTATTATGAAAGCAATTAAATTAGCAGGTTTAACAATTGCAGCAGGTTTATTATTGGCAGCGTGTGGTACTGAAGAAGCGAAAATAGAGCAAGATGTGAAGAAAGAGGAACAAAAAGAAAAAGTTAAAGCATTTCAGGTAGAAAAGAAGCAAGAAGATAAGAAAGTAACGGTGCAACAATCGACCGATAAGTCAAAACAGCATGAAAATGTAGCAAAGGAAACAGTTAAAGAAGAACCAAAAGCGGAGTCAACGCCTGTTGAACAACCGAAAGCCAGTGGGTTAAATGAGGCACAATCACAAGAAAAAGTGGAACAATCGAAGACAGCACAAGGCCAGGGAGCGCGTAATAAAGATGTAAAATTAAGCCAATTAGGCATCCAAACAGCAAAGGATGGAATAAAGGTGGCTGCACAGGCGCAAGACGTCCATATTGAAGCGAAAGACAGTCTAACTCGAATTGTAGTTATCGTTCCAGCGGGAACAACGAAAGAACGAGCACAACAAGTAGGAGACACAGCAGCGCGCCAGGTGGCAAGTTTTGGGACTATGGGATTATATGTAGATTTGAAAGCACCATCAAAAGACTATTTAGGGGAATATTGGGAAAACTTCTCTGGTGATATCGGTATCTATGACAGCAACGAAAAACAATTGGTACGTGGAAATATTTCTAAGTTAAATCCAACAAAAATTAATTGGTAAGAAAAACAAGATCCCTACACAATGTTTGGGGATTTTTCCATATAGAAAAGACACCCTAAGGTTCCTTTTTTTATAGTTTTTAGCAGAAATAACTTCATCCGATAATAATTAATAGTATAAAGAGTACAACAAGTAACGCAAAGCGATTAAGTTGCTAAAGTAATAAAAGAAACAGCAACTTCTTTAGTTGTAATTTCCTAAAATACTAGACGTTTGAGGCAACTTTTTCTTGCAATTGTTTTAAGCCATGTAAGACTAATTCCCAATTTGCTGTGAAATAGAAAAATAAGGGACTATATTCTGAGGGAATCTAGAATATAGTCTCTTATTATAGGTTTTAAAACATTAATTCAGGGATTTTCAACTGATTTTTAAGTAAGTTCCAAGTCTCATCTAGAATAGGTTTTGGTGGTATGTAAATAATTGTTCCATCTCGCCCTCTTGTTAAAATAACTCTATATGCATTGAGTTTAATTTGGAATGGATCTTCGACACCCCATTGATAGTGTTGTCCTTTCCAAGCCCCATTCTGTAGATAAAGATCATCATCCCAATGAACGAGCGCCATATCTAGTTCAAGTCCTTGTGTTTGAAATTCAGTTGCGCTGTAGTTGAGATTTTTACAATAGTATTGAGACCCTGGATAGTTAAAGTATTGAGCGATCTTACTAGGCTTTTCATATCGTTCATCTCGTGGTAAAACAGGGACTTCTTTTTGACGATCAGCGCCACCAGCACAGACGACACCAACTGTTTTTGTATCATCCTGATAAAGCTGATTTAAAGTGATTTTTGCTTTTTCTAAATCACGCGTAATAAAAAGCTGATAATGTTCCTTTGGTAGGTTATGAATAAGCTGTTTCGTTTGTTCAAAACTAACATTTAATAAAGTATTAATAATTTCATAGTATTTTAAAGCTGCATGAGCACGGAAAGATGAATTTAAATGTAGCTGAGAATGAGTTTTATAATGTGCTGCATTTGTGAATACAGAATTAGGGTGTTTAGAATGAACAGTAACGTTTTTTCCAGCAATCGCAGTATTCCACAGAGGGAGACCGCCTTCTTCACCAGAATAGATCTCTTGACCTTCCCCAATTAAGCCAATTGTTACACTCCACGGCTTATTATGTGTCGTAATATTCATTATAATATCCGGTTCACTTAAGTGTTGGGCTTCTCGCTTTCTTCGAGTGAGTGATTGGTCGACTTTTTTTGTATCCCATGCTCGTTGTGCTTCATCAAAAATGATAATTTGTTCTTTTGGAATGATTTTCTTTTCGAGAAAATCCATTTTATATCCATATAGGCCTTGTACGAACGTTCTATTTTTCAACGTATCTTGTAATACGTCTACTAATGGCCCGTTACCAGATAAATAAACTGCATTTTTCATTTCATGTGCAATGGTCAAACCCAAATATGTTTTACCTGCTCCTGGCTCACCAGATACTAAAATTAAGTGATGAGTATTTGTATTTTGTGCTTCCTGAATAATTGTGCGTATAGTTTGTTGTACTTTTGGAAAATTACTGCTTGATATTGCTTTAATATCAGGGAGTGGTTCATTATGTAAAATGGAACGAGCAGCTTCTAGCATAGAAGGTGAAGGTTCATAGAAACCATTGATTATTTCGTCTAGCGTCAACGTTTGTACTTCTGTTTTCTCTAATATTCGTTTAATAATACTTTCCAATCCATCAACTGTTGAAAGGGTTACTTGATAATCTTTTTGGAATTCCCATTGTTCACCTTCATAGTTTGTAAGCAGTAGAATACCTATGACTTGCATGTTAGATTGTTGAATAGCTGAGTGATAATGCTGGAGATCACGCATATAAAGCGATGTTTGAATGTATTCAGAAGGTGAAACGTTATTAAAACTTTTACATTCGATGACTATCAAATAACCATTGATTAATAAAAGTATATCTGGACGACGGCCACCTCCGCGTAAAATCTCATATTCAAAAATAAGTGATGCATCTAAATTAGAAAATCGATTAAATAAATCTTGTAGCTTATTGTAGCTATCAATCCATGCTCTCTTTTGAGAAGCTATTTTGGTATCATCTGCATTGGTTTTATAAACATGATATTGCAATTGTTTAATGAATGATCTTAAATCTAATTCTTTAAATTGTTCAATAGTTCCAGCCCAGCCATAGTTCAAGATAAATGCCTCCTTAAGAAGTAGTAGAATATATGTAAATCTTTTAATTTTATACATATAGCAAACTTATTCGAAATTGTTCTTCTTTCTGTGAAACTTCGTGACTTTCTTCTAAATCTATATTAGCATTTGTGTATATAAAGTGAAAATAAGAGGGGCTACCATATGAAAATAAAAAAATAACATATAGCATGATGATTAGTTTACTACTATTAACATCGTGCGGTATATCGAATGAAGAAATTGAACAAAAAGCACAAAATTATACAAAATCGGAGTATGGTCTTTCTGTTAAACTAGATCAAGTTGAAACAATTGGAAACGGTAAAGATATACTAGGGCCAGATGTACGAATAGCCCATGTACAGCAAGTAGATAAACCGTATTTACAATTTCAATTATCATTCGATGGACAAGTTTCTCTTAAAGTAGTGAATGATAATTATAAAATAAAAAAAGAAGCGAATGATTTAAAAGAAAAATTCAATACATATTATGCTGGAAAAGGGAATAATGATTTATTTACGTTTGAACAAATGTATACAGGAGATGCTGTTTTCGATAAAAAGGCTGAAGCAGAAATAGAAAAGAAAAATTCAAAGAAATATGTTACAGCAGTGTTTAGAAGTAATATCTTTATAGATGTAAACAATCCCGCACATATGGAAAAATTAACAGAGCTTGCAAGAAGTGTTCAAGCATTTAATAAAACAATTGAAAATAATAAGAGAAGCGTGGAAGATATAACGATTCAGCTGCCAAATGCTAAGAAGGAATTATTACAAAATATTGTAGTAGATTATGTATTAACGGCAGAAAATGCAAAAAAGACACTTGAGAAAAAAGAGGATTATATGAAAGCATTACAACTTATAAAGTAAAAAAGTAATGCTTTCAATTCCGTTGTCTAGATTCAATTCCTGTACCAGAAGAACATAATAGATAAAGAAATAGGTTTTGTAATTAATAGGAGATGAGTACAAATAACTTTGAGTATAGTCTTCATGGTATCACCTTTTATATTATTCCACATGAACTGATAGGCTTTTAGATAATACTTGCATTGAGAAAGGAACAAAGCCATAGAATTTGATGTGTTTGAGAAGACGTAATAATCTTTGATACGTAATCTAAATGTTTTCTCAGAACTGAATGGACCAGTATAAGAGATAACTGAGTCTAAAGAAGTCCCCGCATATATAACACCATTAACAGTTAAAGCCTCAGAATATGAATGGGGTGTTCCCACTTCACTTACTTTCACATAAAGGTAATCGCCTTTAAGAACAGGAATAGATAAGTAAGAACTCGCACTTATACATTTTGATGGTTTAAATAAAACACCGAAAGTACTTAGGAGTGGCTTATCTAAAGAAAGAATGATTGATTGAAAGGTTTTTTACTGGTTTTTTAAAATTTAAATAGGCTTTAAGCGAACGGATAGCTAATTATAGTTGGCTTCTTTTTTTGTAAATTAACTGCAGGGGGATTTTTAAAGAGAGAATGAAATGAAGGAACAAGTTGCAAGGGACCATTTTTTCCAAGTGAACGATACTTGCTTATATATTAGGGATCGAAGTGGAGGAGTAATGACTGTCTAATTTGAAACATATAGTTTGAATAATGTTATAAAACGATATAAAGTTATGCATAGTAATTAATATATTTTTGTCTATTAGAGAGAGGAGGGTTTAACTAATGAACATTGAGATTTTTAAATTGTCTATGGAACAAGCAGAGCCTATACTGAAGTCATTTTTTATTATAGCCGCTGCTTATTTCGTAGGGTGTATCATAATGCTTCGATCCAATATGAGCCCCAATGCAGTAAAAAAAGGATTAACACTTTTAAAAGTGTGTATAAGTATTTTGTTATTTGCATTTACATTATTATTTCAATATGATGCGAGTGTAAAAGAGGTATCTTTTGAATGGCCTAAAGAAATTACTTTGATACAGATGTTCTTATTGCCCATTATTTTAATTGATATTTTTACAGGCATTATTGAAGTTGTAACACCAGAAAAATAATAGACATTACTCAAGTGACATAGATCTCTTAAGGCTTGCAGATTAAAAAGATTTGGGGTTATATTCTTGTAAGAAAAATGAGTTCAGATGCTTCGCTTACTACTAGCGAAGCATCTGAAATATTAGGTGTAAAGCATACGTAAATGAATTAATTAATTAAAGAGAGAACTTTGAATCCGTAAAGAAGTTGGACAAGGTTAGTTTATTTTTACGTACGGATGCTGAAGCAAAGAAAAAAGAATTAGAAGGATTACGTGAGAAATTCTAACCTTGTAATTAACCAGGGGGCCATCTGTAAAAATAGGTGGCTTCTTTGTGAATTAACTGTAGAAATATTTTTAAGGAGAGAATGAAATTACGGGACAAGTGGTGAGAGAACTATATTCTCTAAGTAAACAATATAAAGCTCAAATGAATATTAGAAATCAAATGGATAAAAAAACAAAAAAATAACTAATATATGCATTATCTATTTGTCTAAGTGAATAGGAGTGGTCTAATAAATATAGAAAGAATGAAAGGAGGATACAAACTGGCAAAGTTAGCACTGATACTAGGAATGATACTTACAACACTATCAATCAATCGAAAAAGTCCTAGTCATCCACGAAAAGTAAAAAAGCTCAAAACCAAACGAAAACGCCCAGCCAGACGTAAACAAAAATGATTTTGAGCAGAAGAGAGAAGCCGACCTTCTCCCTTCTATACACATTATAACAACTTGCCAATTTGTAAACAATATGAAGAAAACAAGTGATTCATCAAGATTCTTAATTATTTTCATTACACTGTGTTACGTTACCTATTTTCGAGATTCAATTGAAACGAGTATTTTTAAAACGATTTTGGATATTTTGTTAATTATTATTTTAGTCCTTTATATAATAAATACGTCATTGCGACTCTTTGGGATTTTTAAAGAAAAAAGAGATGAATAGAGTGTACAAATTTGAAGATAAAGAGCAACTGCTTTCTTTTTTACATGATGAAGTATTAACGACACCAGAGGTAATGGATGTTTTAGGAATTAGTAAAGCGAGGATTAATAAAATGATTAAAGATGGTAAACTTGTGCCATTTAAGAAAATGTAACGAGTAAGTTTATTTCTTCGTGAAGATATTGAAGAGAAGAAGAAAGAATTAGAAGTATTGCGTGGTAAGTATAGACCGTATGATGAAGTTTAGAAGCTGTCTTGAAGGTTATTATGTGTAAAATTTAATATTAAGTTTTATTGATTTTAATACAGTCTTCTTTTATCCTTGTATAGAAGGAGGAGGCTATCACATATGAGAAAAATCCGTAAAGACATTCGAGCTATTACTCGATTAGTCGTTGCTTTAGCAATTATTACAGTGATAACAGTAATATGTAATACTGTAGGAAATATGAAAATGTTAACAGAGATGCTTCAGGAAACAGCGAAATTAGGAATAAGCATAATTATAGGTCTGGTTGCAATTTCTATTGCTTGTATGTCTTTTCAAAATCATGAATCTAGGACAGAAAATAAAAACGTTTATTTGAACTATTTGACACTGATGCTCGTTACGTTAACGTTTTTACTCACAACGTTTTTGTTCCCTTATTTGCCGATAAATTCTAATTTGTATGTGTATTATGCAATTTTTATTATTTATTTTCTTCTGGGGATAATTTTGTTGGGTGGATCATTAAAAGCTACTTTTGAAGTTATTAAGAAGGCTTTTGATTAGGAAGGAAGAATCAAAAATCATTCTCTGTAAATGGTTTTTGATTTTTTTTATGGAGATAGAAAAAAGAGATGAAAATAACTCATCTCTTTTATACGTTCTTGTTTTCAGTAATACCTAAATGCTTTTTTAATGCATCTTGTAGCACTTGAGAGTAGTTTACATTATTAGCTTTTCCCATTTTATCAAGCCAGTGAGGAATAGTTAATGTTTTCTTTACTGCTTTATTTTCAATTTCACTACGGAATGGTGGCATCCATACTTCCATTAAGCCGATAATTTGATTGTCTGTAGTTTGAATAGAAGTTGGATTAGAAGCGGGCGGAATAGCGCCTTTATTTTCTTCTATTTCATATAGATGAGTTGCTAACGTCTTTTTAGCAGTTTCAAAAGCATCTTCATAGTTAGTACCATTAGCATGACAATCTGCTAAGTCAGGGAATGTAACAATGACTTGTTCATTAGAAAAATTAAAAATAGATGGGTAGATGTAGCGATCTTGGTAAGTGCTCATTTGCTTTTCCTCCTGCTAAATATAGTGTAATGGATTTACTTCTTAAATTTCTTGATAATCGAAATGGCGAAGACCAGAATCCATAAAATAATAACTATTAGGTAGATAGTGTCTAACATTTGTAAATTAGAAAAGTCGGTAACAATAAAGTAATGAATAGCTAAAAACAAACAGATAGTATTTAAAATCAATGAAGTTTTTGACATATTGATAAGAAGAGATAGATATTGTTCTTTGAGAAATCTAACTAGTTAGTTGGGTTTACTTGTGTCATCTTTGTTTTATTTAAGAAGTATGTATATTCATAGGATGAAACAAGAAGTCCATGATATTTTGTCTAAAATATCTAGAATTTCCATCTCCCTTATACCCACCTTTCTATAATTTCATTATTATACAATGTTATAATATGTATTAAGTTAGTTTGGGTATTATATATTTATATAAAATAATACCAAAATATACAATGCTAAAAGGAAAACTATTGAGAGTATTTGTTGTATTTAATTATTTTAGTATGGTCAAAGTAATACAAGATACTCGGGATATTTATAATATTACTGAGATCAATTAAGAATAAATTGTAAATAATAAATCAATGCTATCTTCGTTTTTCCTTGTGACCAAAGGTATATATAAATTATAATTTTTTATAAGATTGTCGATAGTTTGTAAATATAAAAATTTTGGATAGATGGTTTGTTTATAGAAAGAATACTTGGGAGGAAAATATGTTAAACGAGATTAATATTTTACATATTTCTGATCTCCACTTTGGAATGGAGTCAGAAAAGGATGAAACAAAGAAAGCGCAGAGGGATAATGCTTTGAAGGAAATGATTAAAACATTATCTAAATTAAAGGATGGGGATCGGCCGCATATTGTAGTTATATCAGGTGATATAGCTTGGCAAGGAAAGGAATCAGCATATTCAATAGCAAATGAGTGGATAGATGGTTTGTTGAATGTTTTAAATGTTGAAAAAGAAAATCTCGTAGTTTGTGCGGGTAACCATGATATTAATAGGAATAAAACGATAGGAATGAGCACGCCCCAAAATGCAGCTGATGCAGATGATTGGTTGTCAGTAGAGCATTTAGAAAACTTTATTCGCCCTTTTGAGGCATTTGAGAGATTTTGTGAAGGAATGGAAATTAAAAAATTATCCATGGGATCCAAGGAATTTAACTTGGTGGGCCAAAGGGAAATACACGGAATTAAATTTGTTGTACTTAATAGTGCGTGGTTTTGTAGGGGGAATGAAGATAGGGGGAAATTATGGTTGGGGTTACCACAGCTAGAGCTTATGCAATCCACCGAACAACTTATTAATCCTTCTGACTATGATGATGGTCCAATAACAATTGCTGTAGTGCACCATCCAAAGGAATGGTTAAATGATGAAGAACAAAATACATATGAACGTCCAGGTACCTACAGGTATTTATCACAAAGAACACATCTGATTTTATCAGGTCATGTTCATGCTGCTATTGAAGAGCCTTCAAGAATATTTAACCGTGCTTACTCGGTGATAGGAGGAGCAACATATGCAGGAGAAAGATACAGAAACAATTTTTCAATATTAAAGGTTAATAAGGAATCTAGAACTTGTGAGCAAATACCTTATGAATATGATCCTAGAACTGGCAATTGGGAATCAAAGCAGCACTACAACCTTTTTTTCAAGGTAGATAGAGGGAGGAGGGGAGAAAATGGACTATTACTATCAGATGGAGATTCGAAATTAGGAAATCTAAAGAAACAAAGAATATGGAAAATTCCATACCATAGACATCCTTATTTTACTGGTAGAGATAGTGATATTAGAAGACTGAAAGATAGTTTTTTTAAGGAAGATAAAACTAGTGAAATTCAAATGTTTTGTGGAATGGGGGGAGTTGGTAAAACTCAGCTCGCTATAGAATATGCTTTTAAGTATGAAAACGAGTATGATGTTGTATGGTGGATTAATGCGGAAAATGAACATGCTATATTGAGTAGTTTAGAAGAATTATGTGGAGAATTAGGTTTACCTATAGTCGATGAAAAGAATCAATCAATTGCTATAAAAATATTGAAAAAGTGGATGCAAGCAAATGAAAGGTGGCTTATTATTTTCGATAACCTAGAAGAACCTGATTTGGTATATACATATACTCCAACAAATATAAAAGGGAATATACTGGCTACTTCTAGATCTTGTGAATGGGGAGGATCCATACCGGTAGATGTACTCAATGAAAATTTTTCAAAAGACCTTCTACTAGAGAGTACTAATCAAAAGGATTCAGCTACCGCATTAAAATTAGCAAAAGAACTAGGCTATTTACCGCTAGCTTTAGAACAGGCAAGTGCTTATATTCGTGAAACAGGTTTAAGTCTAGTAGAGTACCTACAAAGATTTGAGCAATATAAAAACGAGATTATGGGTAAAGGAAAAGCATTAAATTATAATGAAACAGTTTTAACAACTTGGAAAATATCTCTAGAAACAGTTTCGGGAATTATGCCGATTTGTAAAAAATTTATGTTATTTTGTTCGTTTTTAGATGCTGATAACATTTCTAAGAAAATGTTTTTTGATGAAAAAGAGGGGTTTATCCCACAGTTTTTAAGTCATGGACTAAAATCAATTCTTGAATTTGATGAAGTTATTAAGTTATTTAAAAGGTACTCCTTAATTCAGACAAACGAAGAGTTCTTTTATATACATAGATTATTACAAGTTGTAATTCTAAGCGAGTTATCCGGGCAAGAACGAAAAACAGAATTACAAGAGGTTATAAATTTTTTGGAGGACAATATAGAAACGATTAATAATCGTATTAATATAAATGTTTTGCTAGCACATTTGATTAAGGTTCTTGAATATGCAGAAGAATTAAATCTTATATCTCATAATGTACTTATGTTATCGCAACGGTGTACAACAGCTTTTAGTGAAATAGGAAACCTGGGAATTTCATTAGAAATGGCGGAAAAATCTCAAAAGATGAGTATTAACTTATATGGGGAGGATAGCCCTTTTACAAAAGAATCTTACCATAATTTAGCGGTTGTTAATATGAAAATGGGAAGGACAGCAGATGCAAAAAGATTGGTAGAAATAGCACTTGAAGGTGAAGGAATACATTATAAAGATAGGTGCTCATATTTAAATACTAAAGCAAATTTAGAATTATCTGCAGGGGATTTGGATTCTGCCAGCAAATCAATATGGAAAGCCAAAGGAATTTTTGAAGATAATATAGATAGTATAGGATTAAGGATAGCTACAATGATATTTAACACCTTGGGGCAAATTTCTACAGAAAAGGGCGAATACGAAGAAGCAGAAAAATTTTTATTAGAAGCAGTTAAAGCTTCGGAAAAAAGAGAAGGGTATATTAAAACTGATGTTGCTTCAGTATATAGTAATTTAGGAACGCTATGGACCACAACGGGTAACTTTGATAAGGCGATAACATATTATAAAAAAGCTTTAAAAATTAATCATGAATTGTTTGAGGAGAATCATTTTAACGTGGCTAGAGAATATAATAATATAGGTTTAGCCTACTTTTACAATTACAATTTAACTCAAGCAAAGAGGTATTTTAGAAGGGCTATAGGAATCAACAAGAAGGTTTTCCCCGATCCTGAAACTAACGATGTTTTAGCAAAGAATTTTAATAACTTAGGAATGGTTTATGAATATGAAGGGGAATATGTGAAATCTAAGGAATGTTATGAAAATTCTTTAAGAATCTTAGGTAACTTAGTAGAGGTAGAACATCCATCAGTTTCACCAATTCTATACAATTTAGGAAATTTATATACTTGCATGAAAGATTATGGTCAAGCGGAGAGATATTTGAAACAAGCACTTGTAATTGATCAAAGGGTTTATGGTCCAAATCATATTGAAGTCGCGAAAGACTTGGCAAAATTGGGAGCGACTCTTTTTGAGTCTGGTAATGTTCAAGATGGGGAAATCTATAGTTTAAGGGCACTAAGAATATATGATAAGCGAGCTATTAATAATCTTGATAAATCTATGTTACATTTAAATTTAACGGCAATTTATACTGAAAAAGGTAACATGCGTAAAGGGAAAAAGCATATAGAGGATTGTTTAAGTATAATAAGAGGAGTATATGGAAAAGAACATAAGCAACTTAAAGCAGCGTATAGGATGTATGTAGTATGTTTAAGTAAGAAGGGGAAATTAAAAAATGAAACTCTATTTTTAAAACAATTACGTAAAAAATATATAGATTAATTTCTGGAATAACTAGATTGTTGAGTATTCATTTGTTTTTGTATAAAGGAACCCGCAATATTTGGAGGTCTTCTTCTATGTATAGTTTTTGATAATCGAAATTCTGATTACTTGTTCTTATATCTAATATTTTTTGTTTATTGCTATTATATATTTAGTAAGGTGAAAAGACGGATGTGTTGGAATATCCAAAAAGTGAGGAGGGTCTCTAAAATGAGGCGCTCCTTTGTTGCAAATTGGGCGGAGAATGGTTAACATACTTTTTTACTTAAACACATTATTGCTCATTAAACTAATAAAACTTTCATTTTATGAAGAATTAACTTAAATAAATGGATATAAAAGTTTATAGGCTAAGTGGTACTTTATATTAGTTTTTAACTTGATATTCTAGTTTTTATGTTAACATATCGTGCGTATTTTTTAAGTTTTCTCTGGTGATATTTTTCGAAAATTGCATATTTTAATGGTTTATAGGATGGAAATAAAAGGTTTTTCTTTAGGTTGAGCTCTTTGTAATAGTATTTAATCAGGCGACATTTATCTTCGTTATATATTTTAGCAATAAATAAATCTTTATTATATAGTGCCTACAGTCTCTACTTAATTTTTAATTTTTCCGTATAGTTTTTTTGCATATATAGCCTTTTTATTTTTTATATGCGGCATGTCGATCACTCTTGTATCTTTTGGACAAGAAAAGTCTGTTCAAGTTAAATTTAATAATACAAAACAAATGCAGGTTGAATTAGAAATAAATAATATTGATAAGATAAAAATTCAAGTACGTATTAATAGGGATGCTGCCCCTGATAACAAGATTAATATTCAAGCTAAAGAAATAGATAGTTATGGTAGCTCTATTGAAGTTTTTAAAGGTAAGAATTCAAAGTTACATACCTTAGATTAATTGATGGATCGAGATTGGCTGAAATGTATATGGAATCTATTGAGGGACATCCTTTACCTCAATACGTGCTAGACCCTTCGAGTAATTAATTAGCAGGGTCTTTTTCTTGTACCTTGTATAAATTATCGACTCTACAATTAAATACTTTTGCTAACTCAAATACTTTGACTACTGGAGGATAAAATTTGACAGTTACATAATTAATCACTTGATTCTGGCTTATATTTAATTGCTGTACAATCCAATTTCCTTTTATTCCATTGCTTTTTAATAGTTTTCTAATGTTACTTTTCAAAATGATAATTACCATCACCTGTTGAGTCATTCCATATTGTAAGGTAAATGACCTTCCAAATAAAACTTGTAAAAAATCAAAATTAAATTTGTATAGACAAGCAAAATTCCTTTTTCCAGGCCAGATACCTAAATCAAGAACACGAGGAATACCAAGTGGAATCAGGGACAATGAAAAGGGAGAGGGAGCACATGAGTTGACAATATTCATATTGTAATGAAAAAGACCTCTATTTCACTGTAAAGTAATAGAAGTCTTTTATTCGAATGTTTCTCTTTGTTCAATTTTATAATTGCATTTTATTAACTTTTTTTGTCTTTGGATTTACAGCAAACCATCCTAATGTAGCCGTATGGTCGGGATGATCTTCATACACTTGGATAACAAAGTTACCATTCTCATCGTCGTTATTATATTGTACTACTACATCTGATGAGAAATTAAATTGTCGTCGTACAAGGTCTTCAGCCTCGTGTTCAGTTATTTCACTTGTATCCGCGACTGTGTCTTGTTGTTTCTTAGTTTCTTCTTTTGTTTTTTGGTGTTCTTGTTCCGCTTTTTTCTTTTCTTGCGCAGCTTGTTCTTTTTCTGCTTTCTCTTTTCTTACCTTTTCCTGTTCATCTTCATGTTGTTTCTTCGATGTAATCGCTTCATTCATTAATGTTGTTGCTTCACTTATAAGTTGTGGTGATTCTTTTCTATCAGCTATTGTTTTGAAAGCTTGATAGGCTTCATCATATTTTTTTGGTTTAATAAATCTTTCCCCGATTGAATTTCTTTCTTTGTTGATTCTTTTTGTTCTTGAGAACTCTTAGCAGTTTTGATGATTTTATCCGCCGGTTCTTTTGCAGATTTGAATATTTTATCATTCGTTTTTTCTTTTGTAACTTTTTCAGCATTTGCAATTGCCACTTCGTATTTTTCTTCTTTTAATGCAGTAGCACTGTCTTTCATATCATCTGCTAATCGAATGTATTTTTGAATGTCATCTGTTGATTTATCCTTTGCAGCCTTTTCGAAAGAGTTAACAGCATCTGCATATTCCCCTTTTTCTATTGCCTTTTTACCTGAATCAACTTGCTCATCATACATTTTTGAGCTGCACCCACTTGCTACAATTAACAAACCTAAAACAGTTGCCATAACTTTTTTCACAACAATTCCCCCTTTTACAATCTGCATTTTAAATTATTTGGATATACATATAAATGAGGAGAACTCCATTTTTTCGAGATTTTTGACGATTAATGTCGAACGAAATATATAGTAAAACGGATACTCCTAGTTAGAATGAATACATAGATATACATATAAGGAGAGATGAAATGAGAAACAAAAAAGGAAATGATTTTTATGAACGTGTTATTAAAAACAAAGAATACTTGGGAGCATATGAAGAGTTTGAAAAAGAACTTAAAAATAGTAGTGATAGAGGACTGGTGTTGGTTTGTGGTTCTATAATAGACCAGTTATTAAGCGAACTATTAAAAATTATTCTTATTAAAACTGATAGTGTTGAAAAAGATTTATTTAAGGGTAATGGAGTATTAACAAATTTTGATTCAAAAATAAAAATGTCTTATTATTTGGGATTAATATCACAAAACGAAAGATTAAATATTATTTACCTGCAAAGAATTAGAAATAAATTTGCGCATCAGTTTGTTGATATTTCATTTGAAAACAATGATATTATTAATGTGTGTAAAAATTTTGGAATTCCTAAGAATTGTTTCGTACCACCATCAATTCCATTTCCAAATGAAGAAACTGGTGAGTTACCACCATTAGAGTTAAATCCTATAAGGAAAGATACGTCTGCCAAAAATAGGTTTATATTTACCTTTAGATATATATATTATACTTTAATTAATAGAATTTTTTTAGATGAATTTGAGAGTAGAGAAGAATACAAAAAAGTTATAACGGTAGAGAATATAACACTAAAGCAAATACAATTGATTGAAGGGGCCTTAAGTGTTTGTAAAGATAATGTTTTTATAATGCGAGATGACCTAGAGAAAATGAAAGATAACTTCGAGGGATTGCAAGGTGACATAGATAAAATTAAGAAAGAGCATAATAATTCCTTTACTCAGGATATTCAAGATGAAATCAAGAAGGTTGAAATTGGAGTTAAAAAGCTTGCAAAAAAATATGAAGAGTCTGCAAAAGAATATGAAGAGTCTGTAAAAGAATATGAAGAACGCTCCAAACACTTTAATGCTTTTTTAAATAATCTGAGGTATTCATATGACGTTTTAAAAAATTCTATTAAAGAATAAAAAGCACCTTCGATGGTGCTTTTTATTCTGGATGGAATGGTATAAATGACGTGGTTAAGCTTCTTCATTGGTGATAGTGTAGGGACGACACTAACTGTGTTAATCATAAAAGGTGTTATTGAAGCAAAAGAAGAAGACAAACGGAATATAAGTTTTTAGATATAAGATAGTTGAATTACTAAGGAGGAAATAAAAGTAGAAACTAGAAAAACTATATATAGTACAGAATACTGGGATTTAAAAGAAAAGCGAAGTCTATTTATTCCTACAAGTGATAAAAAGCTTTTAAGTTCAGATATATTATGCTTTTTTGATGAATAATGAGACTAATTTTAATTGAGTTGCCTTTTCCTTAATATTTAGATAGTTGAAAAAATGGAAGGTTGTTACTTACATCTATAAGGATACCAATTTTTTTGCTCTTATTATAATATAAATATAAATATCTAAAGGAGTATCATAATGACGGAACTGTTTAGAATTGCAGCCAAGCGTACACCACTAAAATTTCCCTTTGAGCCGTTTAAAAATTCAATTGTGCATTATGAACTCATAATGTATCAAGATGAAAAAATGGTAGAAGCACTTCTTCTCAAAGGCGATAATGGGGGTGTACCAATTTTTTTATTAGTAGGAGCATCATCACTGAAAGGTAATCTATTCGGGATTAATAAAAATATTGCATTACAACTATTAAATTTAATGCAGAATAGATTGACTAAATATGAAAGTCAAAAGTCAAATGAAGAGATAAGTATTGATAAGATTAATTCAACTATAAGTTCATTGGAACAACTAACAGATAAACAAATAGGAGATGGGGAGAAACTTATTAGATTTGCTAATAATATGTATATATTATTAGATTTAAATGCGGATAAAAAAACACTAATAAAATTACAAATACAGGTTTCTGAAGGTAACTTTATAAAACCTTCTCGTTTTAATTTTATAGGATATTCAGGTAGCGATGATTACGGTGAAATAGTTCTTACAGATATTTTTGAGAAGGATCTCAAAAGCTTTCATTTAATTCATGAATTCTCTATTTATATTGATTACGGTGAAGGTATACAGCAAGAGTATGTTGGTTTGGTATTATCTGTTAGGAAAGAAAATAATACTACTGTTAAGTTGTTTTTTAGTACCAATGTGTACAATCTCAAAAATTCTAATGTAGGTGTACTTATTTCAGAAAGTACGGATCCTCGTTATCTTATAGATTTTATGATTAGAAGTTATGGTTGGGAGACAAATATCGAAGGAATAGCAAATCATATTCAACCTTATATAGTAATGATACCGGTTCATAACATATTAGTGGAAACTGATGCTATAGGGATAGGCAATGTAGAATTACTGGCAAGAGCCTCCAAAAATGATGATGTTTTACTAATGAAAGATAAATTGAAAGAGAAGTGGAAAGAATTTACAATAGCGAAAGTAAATGTAGATAGTCGGTCTTACTATGAGGCATATTGTCAAGCGAGTAAGCAAATTGAAGATGCGCTTAACGCCATAAATCACATTGTTAAACAGGATTCATTGTATGAATTGTATTCTACTCAAAACCAAGTTGCAGAGTGGAATAGGGATGTTTTTATACCAAAGCCCCAAATTGGATCCATAGTTTATGCTCGTAATTTGGTGACAAATGGTATAGTTATTTCCGATATGGAACGTATAGTTGAACCTAATGTATTAAAACTAGATGAAAGTTTTAATGATAGAATAGAAGGTTTAGAATGGTATGAAGATTTGATTGCTGACAATATGGATAATAATATTTCCAATGAGAAGAAGAATTTGTTAAATGCCTTAAAGTGGCTCAAACGTAGTTGGGATGCTACTGATTTAGAAGACCAAATTATATTTAGTAATATAGCTATAGAATTTTTACTATCAGGTGAAAAAGTGCCTCCATTATTAAATAAAGATATCAGAAATAAAATAGTAGATGTAGCATTGAATGAATTTGATTCAATTTTTGATGGAGATGTAGAAGATAAAGATAGGTTATACAAGGATATTAAACAAAAGTTTTCTGCTGCATTAACAAATGCTCCGTTATTTGCAAAGCTATATAATTTAATAGATAAATTGGACATTCCAATTACAGACAGAGATAGTGAACTTCTAAAACGTATAAGAAAAAAAAGAAATGATCTGGTTCATGGTCGTGCAACAGAAAGCACTGATAGGATGGATATTTGGAATTCAAATACAATTATTGGGATGATTATAGCGTATAAGATGAAATATAGGGGGGAATTAAATGAATATAGCTGAAACATCATATAGGGTTGGGAAAGCTTTTAAAAAAATAGATGCCGGGAAAGAACTTTTAGAAGTAATCAAAGTAACAAAAGAAAAAACTTCACCTGATGCTTGGCATAATTTTTCTCGACTAGTTATATCTAATGCAAGTGAAGGATTTGGTCATTATTTTGGTATACCTAATGCATATTATTTATTAGAGGCAAACAAAGATAACCAGAAAGTGGATATGTTTAAAAGAGAAATCGAAGAAGTTTTATCGATTTCGGAATATAAAAGACTAGTCGAATTAGGGATTTACTTTGGTAAAGCACTAGAGGAACTGCAGAAAGAAGTAATTGCTCCAACAACACCAAAAAGTTTTGCTGGAACTGTAGCAAAACCAAAGTTAAAAAGAAAAATTCAAGATTTACATGTTTCTGTACAACGGACAGATATTATAAAATATATTTTCACGAATTTTGCAAATAAAGGGCAACTTATGAAGATTTTTTCGGAGTACGATTCAAAAAGAAAGAAGTACCCGTTCGTTAAAGAAAATCGAATCCTAATTCAAGAATTATCTAGTAGTGATGAGGAAGTCAAAGTGCTTTTTTTAAATGAGTTATTTTCTTCAGTCTTTGATTTTATGAAGAGATTAATATTTGAGTCTCATCTAGATTTAATTATTGAACTTAATGAAACAGATATTACCTCACAAACAATTAAAAGTATTAGTAAATTTAGTATAATTAGAATAGACGCGCCGAATCCTTTATTATTAAATGAAGGATTTACCTTTAAACTAGTTGGAAAAGAAGGCGAAAAATTCGGTTATTTTAATGATAAAAAGCTTTCTTATAGTCAAGAAGATTTTAACTGCAAAATGGGTGGTTATGTATATCCGCAAAATGATAAAGGGTTGTTTATGTTATGAAACTAAAAATAATTGAGTTACTCAATTTAAAAAAACCTGAAAGATAAATTCTAATCACTTTCTAAATGAAAATAGTTAAAGAAAAGTAAAGAAGGTTAGGATTGTATTTTATTTTTTTAATATAAGATTGCACATTCCTTCATCCATATCAAGGTACATGAAAATGAGCTTTCCTTTCCAAATGGCAAGATCGTTTCGATTACGATTAAAGAATTGATTGATAAAACAGAAGTTTAATGATCCGGGTCAAGGACGTGTCGGTTTACTTAGTCTTACTTTTGCTAGCAGAAGAGAAGGAGGCAGTGACCTAATGATAGAATCCCTATCCTTTTTAGGTTGGAACCTTCTTAAAGACAATTTACGAAAAAACAAGACTGTCGTTAATTAAGATAGGCATAAGTTAATAAAGAATAGGAAGTTAGGAGATCTAACATGGTAGAACAACTACAGCGGGAACAAATGAATCTGCTAGATTACTTGGAAAAACCTTATGAAGAGAGAAGTAAGTTTTGGGAGCAGTTTGTGGGAAATAGCGACCTGCGTCTATTTGGTAAAGTTCACTCAATAAAAGAAAATAATTGTGAGATTATTAATCCAAGGATTATAGATAATAACAAGCATCTGTCTCCATTGAAGTTTCCGTTTGGATTAAATTATAAAACAATTCTTGGAACGCTCCCTGTAACCAAAGAATTAATTGATAAAAAGATTGTCCATGGAGATTACGTCTTTTTTAATCTTGACCTATATGGTGGCAAAAGGGAAACAGAACCCCACTTAATTAAAATAAAAAAAGATACAGTTATGAAAGCAGAATTGGTTGACGGTTATCTTGCAAATTTATTGGATGCTTATCCCGAAGAACGACCGATACTCAATGATTGTGCTGTGGATACCAAAAAGAAAATTGCATATTTAACAAAAAATAATAAACACTTTTTTAACAAGCTAATAGAATATGATATTCAGGAAAAACGGAAGGTGTTAGCATATACAGAGGATTTAATAACAGCTCATCAAGGTGAAATCTCAATTTTAAAAGAAGACTATGAAAGAATAGAAGAAGATTTAAAGCAGCAACTACAGTTAGAACAGCAAAGAATGAAAGCAACATTACAGCAAGAAATTGATGAGATGGAAGAGATCAGAAATAATCTAGAAATCTTTAGGTTATTTACGGAAAAAGGTAAATCCAAATCTGTGATCTCACGAGAAAAGACGAAAAGAAAGTTTGACCACCCATTAGAAATGATCGAGCATGTAAAGAATTATTTGTTAACCGATGATGAAAAGCCGTTGTATTTTGATACCCAAACATTATTGCAATTTTATACAGGATTACGAACCGATCAGCTTGTCGTGTTAGCGGGGAGGCCAGGGACAGGTAAAACTAGTTTAGTTGAAGGATTCTCAAAGGCAGTGGATGCTGAATTGCGCATTATTCCAGTTCAGCCGAATTGGATGGATAAAAGCGACCTGTTAGGATTCTTGAATCCAATCGAAAAGACTTACGTATCAACTCCTTTCTTAGATGCAATTTTAGAAGCAAAAAACAATCCATCGAAACTCTATTTTATTTGCTTGGACGAGATGAACCTTGCTCATATTGAGTACTATTTTGCAGAATTTTTAAGTAAACTTCAGACGGATCGGAAGATACAGCTTTACAGTGAAAATATTAAGCTCGAAATAGAGGAAGAATTAAGTGAGCGTTATGTTTATTTTCAAGAGAAAATTGCTGATATGTCATTAGAAGATTTTTTAGCCTCACAAGGGCAAAATGACATAAATAACTATTTTCAAATGAAAAAACAATTTCATTTTATCCATACATATCAATCGGTTCTTGAAATTTCTGAAAATGTCCGGTTCATTGGTACAATCAATAAAGATGAAACTACAAAGGATTTAAGTCCGAAGGTTGTGGATCGAAGCTTCTTAATGAAGATCGACCCTGTTAATGAGATTGAAATGGAAAAAGCAGTAGAAAATGTTCTAAATTTAAATATCCCTCGCGAACAAGTCGATATTTCGACTGAGGATTTTCGGGTTGAAAATGGTAAGAAGAATGAAAGAGAAAAGAAGAAGTTTCATACGATGAAAGAGCAGTTACGTCAGTTTGACTTGCATTTAACTAACCGGTTTGATCGTGCTGTAAATCAAATGATTGGTGCAGGAGTGCTGGAATCCGCTGATTTAATTGATATTGTCAGTACTAGTTTAATATTGCCCAAAATCAATACTGACAGCTATGATACTGACTTGGATCAATTGATGTTGATACTGCAATCTTTTATCAATGAAAGTACAAAACGCTCATATTACGTATTAAACGAAATGAAAATCTTTGATTCTGGCAGCAGTAATAAATTATCAGCTATAACCTATTGGAGGTAGGGCTAATGAAAGTCGAAGCTTTGATGGCCAAATTTATTCTTGATGAGGAACAAGTTCAGAATCAAAATGGAAAATTCGTCTATAAAGATGTGATTTTTCTTGAAAACCTTGAGCAGTACCCTGAATTGGTAGTAGGAATTGAAAATCGGCATAAAACATTTGTAGCACAAAGTCATTTTCGAGGACAGGAAAGAGGAAGCGAATTTTATGTACTTGTGTTTCAATTAACTGACCTAGCCGATGATGAAGACCCTAGTAATTTTCAAATCAAGTATTCTCCAAAGAAAGAAGTGCTAGAGAAAGAGTTACAATATGATGAAAAAAGGCAAATCTTCTTCGACCAACCGAAGCTGAAAAAGGGCAGAGATAAGAAATGGGCTTATTCAAATAGTTTAGATAAGGCTGTTTTTGGTTCAGTGAATGCAGGTGTTTTTTTCTTTAATGTATACAAAAAGGGATCAATAACACCGGTATCTCCTAATTTCTATAAAGCGTGTATCCTGCCTTCTTCTCTTTCTTTTGAAAAATATCAGGAAATGCTCAATGATATTATAAATATTAGAAGAGAGCTGATCATGGAACATAACGCCTCTAAGCAGTCGATACAGCTTATGTGGAAGCATACATTAGAGGATATTGAAAAATCCATTGAACAGATACATAGCCCGTTGATAAGAATTAATCAACAACCAAAAGTGAAAATTGAAGAGCGCTTTACGAAGGTACCGATTCGCAATATTAAAAAGTTTAATTCGAAAACAGTAATGAATCTTTTGCTTAATGAAGGTAATGTTAAAATGATTTCTTCACAGCCATCGGAATCCACCGATATTTATGAAAACCAAATGATTTGTTTTGCTTTATTAGAATTAAAAAGGTATCTAGAAGATTCAAAGATGTATATTTCTAAGGAAAGTCTCCAAAGAAAATTAGAAATTGATGACCAAGTGGGGCAACTAGTTGGGCAGTATGGGGTTCATAACTTAACAGATTTAGAGGAACTGATTTCAGATTCTAGTATCAATCCCTTTTTCAAAGTGAATTATTGCCGAAATATGTTTAAGAAGCTCAAATCACAAAACAACGAGGATGAAACAATTGAAGTAATTTTTCAAGTTGCCAAGTACAACCAGAATTTTACACCTAAGATGAGTTTTATCTATCATCAATTAATGACAACAATTAATGGTTATCAGTTTGATATTGTGAACCGTGTTTTTCCACTTGACTTTATGTTTCTTAATCAAAAATTAAAATATCGTATTGTGAATGAAAATCGGAGACTTGTTCCTATTAAAGGACGAAAAGTGGACCTAAAACTTATTACAGCAGATTTTCGGCAGCATGTTTTTCTTTTATACAAGTTATTTGAACTGAATGACAAAAGTGTGATGAACATCCATGCAGTTGTGAAGAAAAACTCCATCAAAGATGATGACCCGTTAAGGGGAAATCAAGCTAAAAATCAGAATGGTGAGTATTATCGGGATACCTATGAATATCCGCTTGACATTGTAGAATTGAAGAGTATTAATGGTATGGAAGTGCCAAAAGTGATTACCCAATCAGACCTTGAGTATTGGTTTAATCTATATGGAGTTTTAGAATTCAAAGAAGAAATTCGTAAGCAAATTAACAGTTTAAATACAAAGCAGATTCGAACTCATACCGAATTAGAAGAAATTAAAGCCAGCAATGAAAAGGTAAGAAAACTAATAGATAAATTAGATGGATATTTACAGATTCCTTTTCTAAGTGGTGTGACAAAGAAAAAGAATCGTTGGAAGCTCACTCAAATTTTTACCAATGATAAGAATTATTCTATGCTATGGAAAAGTTTAAGGGCGCTTGATAAGAAATATGAATTTACTTCCGATTTTAAAGAAATTGATATCATCGTAAAAAAGACAGATGAATTATATGAATATTGGATTTTGATTCGAATCTTAAAAATCTTCCATGATACGGGCTGGGAAACAATAACTGGACATTCTTTTAAAAACGTAATTGACCAATTTTTTGATGGGAGAAGGATGGAAAAAGCAAAAGCAGGGAACTTAGAAGGTTTTCAAATTAAAATGGAACATACCGGAAAGAAACATACGAATCATCTATACGCGGACGGATCCGTCTCTATTGAAAAACTTGAAGTAATCATTCATTTTAATGAATACATTGCTGGGAAAAAACCCGATTATGCTTTTGAGTTGACGGTATTTGCAGGAGAAGGGTTGCAACAAAGACGAATCACAAAATGGTTTTACCTGGATGCTAAATATCGAAATTATCAGGAGCAAAGTTCACATTATGGTTGGTTTCATGATATTAATACAGTGGCGATTAATCATTATCTAAATTATTTCCATGCCCACGATCAGCCATCACATGCTTCTTTTCTCATTCATCCGGATGTCGACGATCGCTATCAGTTTTTTGGCGGCTATTTAAACTATACAATGGCACAAAACTTTCAAAGAGTTAACCAGCTTTTTGACCGTAATCCACGGCAAAGCTTTGGCTCCATATCCTGTATCCCCGGACAAATACGAAATCTTAAAGCATATGTTAAAATGATGATTGAATACCATTTTGTAGAGCAAAAGACCCCGTTTATCTGTTGGGAGTGCGGCAGTACCGACACTGACATCCAACATAAGGTTATCCCGGGGAGTCAAAACATTAAATTCCATATTTCTTGTAACAGTTGCGGAGAATTTTGGGTCCGTACGCATTGTGATAGTAATGGTCATAAACTGGTCAAACATCTTAATGATAACTATCATAAAGAAGAATTTGAACATTATCCGTGGTTCGTGAAGTGCCCGGTGTGTGATTTTCCAGATTCGTAGATTCATATAAAATATTTGGAGGAAAGAACATGCGTTTCGAACTTTGGCTGGATGAAAGCGGTGATTTCATCAGTGATCACAAAACTTTTTTGAACCCATCTCTAGTTGGGGGAGTATTGATTGAAAAAGGAAAAATAACTGAAGAAAGCGCCCGGCAGATTATTGGAAAAGACAACATTCATTTTAATGAGGAAAGTGGCAATGAAAATCTAGCAATGCTCGAAGAAGTTCGAAAAAATAATGGGGAATTTGTTATTTTTCAAAATAAAGAGCGGATTAAGATAATTGACAGCGATATTACTTATTTAAATGTCCTCGCAGAAGGCATCATTCAACTATTGCTGCGTTTGTCGGCGATTCATGGTGATTTTGAGCTTGATATCTTAGTAGCCACGAGAAAGAATACGGTAAAAGGCTATGGAATTCTAGCGAAAGAAGAATATGAAAGCAGATTAAGAGAAAGAATTATTGTTGGCCTGGCGCGAAAAGTTCTAACACGAAAAAACAGATGGAATTATCATATTCATTTTGATGATGCCAGAACGAGTTCAAGATTGATGTTAGCAGATGGTGTCTGTAATACCTTCTTAACCAAAACTTCATCTAAATTTGATGACAATCAAAAACAGCGGATTGATGAACTGTATAATCATTTGTACATTTTCTCTTTTTTTGAGAATTCCGTGAAGAACGAGATGGAACGCTGGTTAGTAGAAGGTAATATAAGTGACGTTATTTTTGAATGTTACCTCGATTCAAGTAAGGATTTCAAGGAAACCTACCTCCCGATTGCCATTAAGCATCTAAGTGACTTAGACGAGTATGGACAGAAAATTCAATTGCGTTTCATTTCGTCTAAAGTCGATACTTTTATAAAGATAGACAGAAATTATGAATTTATTCGGCCTGTGTTAATTGACATGCAGAAAGAGCTCCTGCCTTGGTTAAGTGAAAATGGGATAGATATACCAGAGTTTAACCTTGATATTATTCTCTATCTTTACTCTTTGTACACTCATGAAGGCAGTATGAAAGCGAATGACCAGGATGCTCTATTTATGAAGCAGCTCACTTGTGTAAAAGATGTGATGACTAAATTTGAGTATTTCAATCTATACAAAATTCGTAGGGCGGTTAATCAAAAGAATTTAATGGATATTACAGGATCGATCCAAGATTCTACTAAAGCGATTACAATCCTTGAGGAAATGATGCAGCTGCTTGAAATTGTTGATGAGGAATCCTCAGGGGTTTCAGAAGAAACGCAAATGTTTGAGATGCTAGGAAAAGCATACGGGACAAGAGGTCAAGGGTATTCGATGCTGATTCAGGAGAACTCGGCCAATTTGGAGAATGCGATCTATGACTTTGATCATGCATTAAATCACTTTACACTTGATGTTGATAAGGAGAGGCAGTATCTTTACAAAAGCCTGGCCTACTGTGAAGGGGAACAGTTTGACAAAGCCATTAATTTTCTTTATCAAGCATGCGAACTAACAACAGAAAAAGATGAGTTTCGCGGACTATTGGCGACGTTGAAAGAAGACGAAGTGTATAGGGTGATTTTTAAATACCATTCGTATTTTAAAATTATGGCTGCTGCTAAATGGAATGGGACAGATGTATTAGCAGACCGAATGTATGAATCGTTGATCAAGGAAAATATAACGGTTGAAACCTTGCAAGCAAGCTATCGATTCTCTCACCCGCTACAATTTATTTTTTGGAATATGGCTACGTATCTCTACTGTAAAGGGAAGGATAAATTAGCTGTTAAGTATATCAATACGGCGATTAGTATATGCGATTCTCATCTTAGCGGGATAACCATGAAGGTCATCCAGCTTGGCATGTATGCAGAGAAATTGCTAATGGAACATAGAAAAGGCAATAAGCAGCAATCCAAGCAAATTATACAAGAAATTGGTCAACGGTTTAATGCCCTAAAAGAAGTTCCTAATGCTGAAATCATTTTTGGGTACTTACAAGAAATTCGAATCGAGGATTTGGCTGATGAACAGAAGATAATTCAGTTAATTAAGCTGACTAAGTGTATTAACTAAGATTTTATAAAAGAAACAATTCGGAATGCCCTGAGCTGACCTATTAATTTGAGACAATAGAAAAAGCATCTAAGCTACCTGTCCCTATATTCAATTGGGGGCAGGTAGCTTAATTTTGTCTGAATTCGGATTTGACTGTAATAATAGATAAAATCTCTACTTTTCCCACTACAATAGGATTTGTAAGCTACTCGCGTGACTGAGAGTAGAATTTTTTATACTTTAAAATAGAAATTTGTTAAATCATATTTAAACTTTTTCTTATCTTTTTTTTAAACCTGCTAAACTTGTAATTTCTGACGTTCTAAACATAGATGGAGATAAAATAAACACATTACGGCAATTAGAAAAATTAATAATCACTGTTATATCGGGGATTGCAGATTTTGCAGCTGATATGATTAAGTAACGGCACAGAGATAGGGACTCTTTTTTGATAAAAGGCGAGGAGTATATAAAGGATGACCAAAAGATATACAGAGAATCATAAAGGCATGCAGTATGCGATCAAGTTGTTCAGGGAAAGAGATCAAAAAAACGCTTTACAGCCTTTTACAGTTTCTAAGCCTTGCGCTATCACAGTAGAAAAGAATTCATCCCATCCGATAACGATTAAAGAATTGAAAAAAGATGTCGATAGGCAGCTAAATCAAACAAATAAAAAAGCTAAATAACATTGTGGAACAGAATAATCGGTTTATTAAGAAACGCATATGTTCAATGCGAGTATTCAAATTATTTTATGTTGCAATTTTGATATTAAGTACACTGGGAGACATGTATATAGTCCAAAAAGAACAGATCCATGCGGTCTGCCCAAAATTAAAACAGTGTAATCATTGATTGTTTGGACTTATAGCATAAAATAAGACTTGTTCACTTTTATAAATATTACTATCGTATGAACGATGGTAGATAGTCTGTTCGTGGTGATAATTATCAAAGTCACATATATTACGCTCCACAACCTTGTTCTTAGTTTGATTCTAGATTCGTTAATATTTCGATGACTTCATTTAACTATATATTATTTTGGGACAATGGTATACCTCTCGATAAATCATTTGTATTTATCTCAAATTTAAACATTTATATTTGCATATCTATATTTCCCGCAATGGTAACAGGTGGTTTTATATAATTATAGATGCACAATCAATGAAATGTATTTGGAGGTTCGAAAAATTAATCAAAATATTTCCGGAAAAATCCTTAAATTTCTATATAATAGATACTTAAAGCGGTTTCGTTATCTTGAGGATCTAGCAAATTCTTTTTCAATTAGAAGCTAGTAAATTGTTGGAGAATTTTCAATGGAACATTAGTAAAGAAGCTTTGGGGAAATTTTTGAAAAACCAATAATGAACTAGCTGATGTTTTAATTTACTTTATTTTATTAAAAAACCAAATAAATGTGGATATAGAAGAGATGATTACAAACAAGCTATAGAAATTATAGTTCCGTTGCAAAGTTTTTTAACACACAAAAAGGTGAAATAGTTAAATATATGTAAGATACTTTCATAGTGGATTTTATGCTGTGATCGTTATATAAAATTAAGTAACATATAGAAGAGATGAATTGTACTGTAAAGTATCATAGTAGAGAAAAGCCTATTATTAAACCTTATTATTACATGTATTTGAACATGAAAATTAACAGTTTGTTTATTAAGTTATAAAAACTTATGAATTGGAGTGTTTTTTTTGCAAAGTTTATTAACAAAGGTACAATTATTTTGTAATTCAAAATTTCAAGATTTTAATTTAGTAGAGGAAGTACTTACTCAATATCAAGAATTGAAAGGAAGGGAAAGAGCTGAAATTGAATATAAGATGTATGTAATATATCGAGGGAAATTTGATAATCTTTTTAGGACTTCTCAATATTCTGAAGCGATTTATTGGTTTGAAAAGACGAAAAATCACAATAGATATAGTAAGGAGCTAGAAGATAATAAGAGGAACATTCTTATCAGTGGTGCAAAAACTTATTTTGTTGAATTTTTGAACAGTAAAAATTCAAAATTCCTTGGCAATGGAAAAAAATTATTGAAAGAGTTAGAACTTTTAGCGGTAGATACTATTGTAAATGATGAAACATTTAAAGAGGCACTAGCTTTACAAGAAGCAATTGAGAAAAATACTATAAAAACAAAAGTTATGCTGGAGCTCCCTTTAGCAATGAAAGAAGCCACAATAATACCGATAACAGTTCAAACTAGTGATTTTGTAGCAAATCTTAATTATGTAACAAATAATCCAGATGCCCCAAATAGTGGGAATGTAACAAAGCATTACGATAAAGAAGGACAAATGTCGTCTACAATTTGGAGTATTGAATTTAATGAATATATTAATTACCATAAATTAGTTGAAGTAAATGCGGATTATCAGATTTCAATTTTAGATGAAGCGATTTGCTTAACTATTAATACTGTAATTAATAATTATAGAGCAGTATCTCAAGAGTATTGGATAAAAAATATATATCCATTTATGATTCGAAATAAGGCAATTGAATATATAGCTGAGGGAATTCCATTTATAAATATACCTTTATTAGATAATGGAGCATATACATTTAGTTCTGAAAAATCACAAGTAGAAATTCCTAAATATATGGATGCGGGTGCTTTAGCATTATATGATTTACTATTATTAGATTCGCAGAGTTATCTATTAAGTGGTGATTTTAGAGAATCCATTCTTTCTTTGAATTCAGCCTTTGAAAACTATATATATACTGTAGTGTGCCCATTGATTGTAGAAAAAAGTGTGGGAGAACTAGATGAAAAGTTTTATCGTAGAGTTCCTAATTACAATGATTTTGATTTTAAGTATTACATGACTGAAGAAAATTATCAATCTGCATTAAATGAAGGTTTAATTAGAGAAGTAAGCATGAGTACTTTTCAGATTATAAAGAAATTGTATGATTATTGCGAATTATTACCAACTTTAATTAGCAGGAGTAAGATGAATAGACTAATCAATAACATCCGAAAAAATAGAAATGATTTCATTCATGGAAATAAAGTATTGATATCCACATCTTATAAAGAAGTATCCGGACAAATTGAGGAATATAAGAAATTTAAAGGTATCATTTCTAATTTAATGAATTTGTAACATATTTGAAGAGATGGAAATTATACAATAAACAAGAAAACACGACAATGTGCCCAATTTATATATGCTTAAATAACGAATTGAAACTAATTTTGAAGTTACGGTACATAAAATACATCTATTTTATATGATAGGGGCTCAGGAGTCTAGCATCTCCGAAGTTTGTTGAGAATAAGGAAAAGCAGGTGCTATTTTTGGGATAGTTTGATTTATAGTGGGAATTTTTTAATTGGAGTGGTTAGATTTGTTTCTTCCTTTTACGAATCATCCTCAAATTAATGTGATTGTACAGCGGTTTAATGAGAAAGAGGCTTTATTGCCTGATTTGCAAAGGAAAAATAAATTTTCGGCTATGTTTTATGCTGTTATATATGCATCCTGTGATTCTATTTGTGAAGGGAAATGGTCTAGAAGTCTTGAGGAGATGGAGAAATCTGTATATCGTATTTTAAAATATAGGTATGCGGCACCATTAGATTCTCCTTATTTATTAAAAATAGTACCTGAAGTAGTAAAGGGGCTAAAAAATTTAAAAGAAAGTCATGCGAATTTTATCAAAGGGTCAAAATTCCTACCTAAAGAAAAAATATAAATTATTAGAAAAACAGGCTTATATAAATCTAAAAGAAATAAAAATTTTAGTTACAAATGAAGGAGAACTAATTGTTGGAATGTAAGCAATTAAGGTTGATTTTAAAAAATTCAGATTTTAAATTGCGAGAAACTGGTATATTGTAAAGAATTATATAAATAAAGAGTAGAATGATTTTCTCTAGTCTAGAGCATTCTGTGCGTATTTATAAAAATATATAACAAAATAAATTAATTACTTTTATATTTAAAAAGTAATTAATTTAAACAGATTTTCTCTCTATTTCTACATAAAAGCAATGTGTAGAAATAGAGAGAACGCTTTAATACTAACAAAAATAAGTTATTACACACATAATTAAGTTCAGAGATTGAATCTCGTAGTAATGGATAAACTACTCGCTTTACTATCTTTATGAATATCACTTTTAAGCTGATCGGCAAGGATGATTAGGTATATAGGTTTTATATCTTCTAACTTTATGTTTCTGAGAGAAGGTAAGATACGTAACTTTAAATGGCTGCAATAAGCTTCGTATGTTCGAGGTCACAGGTTATTAACAGCATATTTCTTCTTCCAGTCCTCAACAAAGTCTTTAAATATTTTATATATTTACCTGTTGCCTTTTCAGCAATAAATAAAGCGAGTTCTTTTTCCTAGGTATTTAATCAGTATTTTTATTATAACGATATTTAAAAAAAGAAGAAGAACGTCCTGAGGTAAAATAACTCGAACGATTAGCAGATTTGATGTTATACGAAGAGCTTTCGAATACATATCCCGATAAGATGACTCATGAAGAATTTCTGATTATGAGCCATCATCAATCGTCGAGGAGGCATAGCGCTGAGGTATCGGTGAAATTAGGGGGAGGAATACGGTTCTGATCGGAGTGATCACAAGCCTCCTGTACGTAGGATGCGTTTGAAAAAGAGAAGTTGCAGATTTATAGAAGAGCAGATTCTAGGAACGGGGAGAGACAAAGAGGTATCAAGAGTTTACGTTGGTGAAGACGGATAGGGAGTATTTTATAAAAAAATATGGTTCATAGGAACAATTTATTAATTTGAACAAAATTAAAGATTAAAATTAATTTATTATATAAATATAGAGTTATAAAATCCTAGTTATTGGTACTATCCTTGTGTACAGGAAAAAAATAGTGATATGTTATAAATAGAAATTTAAAATATAGGATATAGAAGGTGATTAGATGTTTGAAAACGTAATAGCACATACTGTTGCTAAAATGCAAGTAGGCTCTATTAGGGACTATGTTCATGAAATGGAAAAAACAAATAGATTAAAATTAGAAGAACTATCAAAATTATCCGAAAAAAGCTCAAAAGAACTAACTGAAGAAGAACAAGATATGTATTGGGAATATGTAATAGATGAATTTAATGATCTAGATAAAACTTTCCCAAGTTTATTAAGATATTCAACGGTAGTATTAACATATTCTACTATCGAACAGTATTTGGTGAGAGTTGTAAAGGCTCACATGGCGAGTACTTTGAGGTATGAAGATATGATGGAATTAAACCGAAAATTTAAAAAAGAGTTCGGGAAATTTAAATATGAAGGTCATTTTTTAAGAAGATTAGGGGAATATATGAGTAAAGAGATGGGTATTCAATTCCCTTTTGAATGTAAAGAATGGGAATTTATTAACGATTTAAACACTATCCGTAATAATATTGTACATTGCAATGGAAGAATGTACGATGATCAAAAGGTTGAAGAAATAAAAAAGGTAATTGATTCATATGAAACTATTAATATTAGTGATAGTGGTGAAATAGCAATAAAACAAGATTTCATTACACATATGGGTAATCAAGTAGAATTATTTTTATCTCTGGTATTTGAGTCTGTACAACGGAAAAAGTAATATAATTTTATTCTAACCACTACAATAGATAGAGAGAAATGTATGCACCAGTTTAAAGCTGGTGTTTTTTATTTTCAGAAGGAATTGATTACAAGGTAGATAATAAATCAAGCAAATTAAACACATGAAACAGTTTAAAAATTAACGTAGAATTAGAAACTTCTGAAGCGATAATTGTAATAAGGTTATAGGGAAGAGTGGAAAGAGGTAAGAGAGCATAAGGACTTACATAGGTCCTATACCCCTTAGGTATTATTTTTTCCAAAAACACCTAAACTTTTTTGTTTAGGCGTGTATAATCAACGAAAGGTAATTGAACATGCAATTAAGATATGTTTTTGATAATAATAAAGTTAATAAAAAGGTCTAGCGAAGATAAATATCGCTAACCTTTGTTTCCGTAATAGATGCAGTCATTTCTCACAGTTTATGCTTTGCTTCCTATCTAATGAAAACCTAACATTTTATCTCACAGAATACAGTGTTAACTGTATGAAAATAAGAAACTTCTACTCTAGTCCGAAAATCTTACCTAAGGAAAATATAATAAACTTTAATTGCGTTTGTATGTATTTAATAAAAAGAACGGTGAAAATAAATTTTAAGTTATTATAGTTCCATTTAGTTATGAAAACGAGCTGTGTTAATCTACGTCGACTTAAAAAAGGAATCTATTCAACAACGTTTTTATATTCTGAAAAGCCCTTATCAAGCTTAGTAAATTTCTATGTATTGATAAAGGATTTTTTGGGGTAACGTGCTTAAATAAATCAACAATACCAATATTAAAAGGCGTTATCCTATAGTTGTTTCTGGATTAATTTAGTAACAATCTTGTTGTAGCAGGGTGGGGCATATTAATTGTTGAACATCAGATACTAAAATAATCATTAATGCATTTTATCGTTGAAAATAAAAGTTCACCAGCATATAAATAACTGCAAGATACATATTAATCGTTAAGTTCTGTGACTCAAGCTTATTTAAAAACAAAAGGGATTTGATCTCTTATTTCCAAATCCCTTTTGAATTACACTTTGTTTTCTACATTAATTCTTAGAATTAGTCCAGATTAACTATTTCTTTTCATTTGTTTGTACTTGCTCAGTCTTTTTCTCTATTTGCTTTGGTTTATTAAAAGCTTGATCCAAAGTATATGTTAGAACTAGTAGAATTATGGCCGCAACAATAACAGTTTTTGCCGGAATTCCCTTGATTTCTTTATTGAGTAAAACTGACAAACTAGCTGTAAACAGGGTAACAAGTAATATAGCATAAACTAAGTAAATGTCCTGACTGTGATCAATAAATGGAATATTCATTCCTAAAATTCCTGTTGTTAACGTAGCTGGTAATAGAAAATAAGTGATTGTTTGAATGATGTTATTTTGTTTTTCCTGTGTCCTTTTTTCCTCATTATGCAAAATTTTTGCTGCTTTATTTATTTCTTCTTTTTCTTTTGTGTTTTGTTCATGCACAAGTGTTTCAATTACCTGAGTAAAAGCTGCCATTTTTGGTGACAACTCCTGCTGAAGCTCAGGAATTCGCAGAGACTTGATAAGGTTTTCATAAAGATCATTATAATGAGAATGATATGATACTTGCTCATAATAACCATGAATAGTGAATTTTAATGTTTTGGCATGAAAGCTTCGTGTTCGCTGCAGTTCCTCATCACGTTCTTCCCTCGAAAGTTCTTGTCCTATGTAAACAGAAGATTGAAATAAAATATCTGCCGTACGCATTGAATAATACAGCAAACTATACTTCTGCATTAAAGCAAGTACATACATATAATAATAATTTGTCTCTTGTTTCCTTTTAAACGATTCATCAAAGAACTTCATAGCCTGCTTATTTGGTACGCTATAGACGATATTAGAAACACCCTCGGCTGATAAACTCCACATAATGTTATCAAATGTCCGCAGAACATCTTCTGTTGTGCATTCCTTATAATATGTTTCCTGATAACCATGGCTAACCTTATATACTTTGTTTGCAACTGCTAACTCATAATTTTCTCGTGTTAAACTCAATTCATGTGTCTGATTCGATTGTTCCAAATTATCTGGAGTCTTAATAAAAGCTGATGAATATAATAGCGAATGATGTCCAACCTTTTTTTGATTGGTAAAGCTATATACATCTCCAATTTGATTTAACAGCCCTGTTACTAAGTCTGTCCATTTTACTGGAATTGAAAATTCCCCCTGTTTATCAGGTTTTTCTTCAGTAAATGAGAGTCCATTCTTAAATGCTGCTGCTTTCCTTTTATTGTAATTATTCTGGTGTTTAATATCCTCTGGGTCTCGAATAACAGCACGTAATCTCCCTTTTTTTGCATGCTGCATTTTTCGTAAATAATACATGACCCAATCATAATTTTCGAGGGTTTGAGGATAGGGCTTCTTTTCCCCCTTCTCAACATCATAAAGCTCTAATACCTTCAAATCATAAACAAGAAAACCAACTTGCATTTCACTAATTAGCAACTGAACGTTTTCGATTTTAAAACGAATGTATTTTTTTAGTCTACTCTCTTTGGTTTGCTCGTCTTTAAACTCTCTCACAAGATATTCATATTCTGTACCCCTAAGTGGGAAAAATTTCTCCTCTTTTAGATAAGAATTAAAATACTTAATTGGATCCTCTGTCTCCCAATCAAGGAGGAAGGACTTGCCGATTTGATTTTTGTACGCTGGATCGCTTTCTTTTAAAAACATTAGCTGGTTAATATGATTATAAAACATGTCCTTTGTAAAGGATAATGGCTTAAAACCATTTAAGCTTTTTATCTTTGAGAAGTCCTTTTTAAAATAAAAGGGCTCTATTCGATAAGAAATCGAGGATTCTTCTGTTAATAAAATCTTATGCATAAAAGCCTCCTTATGTAGAACTATTGTTTCTATATTTAATAATACCAAATTATTAATGAAGAGGGTTATGTATAAAACATAAAATGGTAGTTTTTTCTTTCTCCGGTAGAGAAATTATTTTGTAAAAATACCATGCGTATAGGTTAGCAGAGTGATTTTTTATATTCTCCCTTTAAAATATGAGTAAATATTTGTATTTGCAAAAATATATATAAATTTATACTAAATATAAAATAATGAATTATAGAGGGGTTTGTAATATAAGATATCAAAAGACTATATTAGTATACGTGTATTAGGAGATTGAGGACAGAGCGGATACCCTTTAAGTTTAATAGATTAATAATCATTTGATCCTCATACTGTAAAAAATAAACAATCAATTATTAACTAAGCACTTTTAAAAGAGTAAAAGCGGTAATTGAGTTGAAATGAAAGATTGTAGAAGGAGGAATAGTGGGGAGTAGAAATGTTGGGCAGACAGTTGTAAGCTGTGTTAATTTAGTTAGGATCTAATATGGATGCGATACTAATAAGTTGTGACGAGATAATATTGGGGATGCAAGCAGATATTGTCGTAATAGATATGTTGCTATTAGTTATGACAAAGTATAAGTATAATGTAGATACAATCGTTACTGGCAAGCCATTACAAATACTGCCGTGGAGAACGTAAGAAGATACGTGCAAGGGAAGTGGAAGGAGCCCAGTATACTGAAATCAGCAAAAACAGATAATCTTATCGGAGTATATAAGTGATCTAAAGTAGGGGAAAAGCCGTCCATTATAGCGATGAAAGAGGTAATAGATATTTTTGTTCACCATGTGACTGAAAGATCCACGTAAAATTTAAAATAACAGGTCTAATTTATTAGATAGAACTATACGCCATCTTAATCCATTTGTAATACTTTGAATATAGTTACTTAATTTCGCTGAAAATTTTCTGGGAAAAAACTTAAAAATGTACAATGTCGATTTTAATTAGTAAATTCGAAAGGAAAACCGTGTACAAATCCACTAATTTAATGGGAAAAACGACTCGGATTACAGAGTCGTTTTTATTAAGTCAAATAATCCCAATCACTTAGTACCTAACCTAAAATTAAGTTGTTGAACCAATCATCGTATTTGCTGTTATCAGTTTGTTTGAAAATATTACCTTTTACTTTATTAGTATAGTAGATAATAAATATATTTCTAATTGCACTATCAATTTCTTGCGAAACTCGTTGCATTTCTTCATTAGTTGCTCTAATAGACTGCCCGTGAACAGCTTTTGAACGTATTTTATATGCATCTTTAGTCAATTGAAAATATTTTTTTCTTTCTTCGAAGTTATTTCCTAAAAAATATGCGAATCGCTCGGCGACTTTATGTGTTACTTCTGTACTATCTGAAGTAAATAAGCATTCAAGAGTGGTGCAATAATTAAGGATTTTTAATGGAAGTGAGGCAGCACCACGAGCACCTAATGTAAAGTAAGTAGCTCTTCCTATTCTCCCAAGGTTTTTCGTTAGTGGATTTTTAAGGGGCATCTCCCAATTTTCCTCTATTTCTGTGAATTCTAATATAGGATCAAGGTTATAAAGGGTAATCGCGTTATCTAACTCCTCTGTTGCGAAATCTGTATTTTGAGTTTCACATAAAGCTGTTGTAGTGATTAGTGAAAGTGATCCGGTTGTTACAAAACCTTTTTCTGGGGTTTTTTCTGGATATATTTGTAAAAATCCATCAGTTACATAAATACTATTATCTTTTATTAACCATAAATTATTGACAAAATGTTGAGCATTCCGCAACAGAAAAAATAAACAATCTAGTCGTGCTGGGTCACCACCAACTTTATTTTTTAAATCTTCGAAATTCCCTGTCTCATAATAGTAGGTGCTATCATTGAACTCATCGTAATTTAACGAACCAATACAATCTCTAAGTACCCTATTATCAAAGTATTTCTTGAAATTTTCTCTCCCGTTTGAAATACGAGCACTTCCCTCTATTGTTTTTCCTTTGGATAGAGTAGTTTTTATCGTCATATTATGTATTTTAGTTGCAAAATAATATTTCAAAAGGAACACTCCCTAGTCTCAGTGTAAAAAATAACTATCATACTATTATACTTATAAATATTCTCTTTATAGTAGTATGATAGAATTTCAAAAATAATTGTTCAAAAGTAAATGTATTTATTTTTTCATATGTTTCCCTTTGCACTTCGAACCTGTTTTTTCATTATTAGATTTTCTAAAAACATCTCCAATGTCGTTATTGAAAACTCGGCGAGAAATGTCTAAGTACCCGTTTTAGCTGTCCGTCATCTTGTCAATATAGTACTCATATTATTGAGTTACAAGACCGAAATTTTCTATGAAAAGATTACATTTTTTAAAATAAATTCTCTTAATTCGTACAAGGGTTTATTAACTAATTAACTTACATCATAACTCATATTAATAAGGGGTTTAGCTTTTTCGGTATCTTCGTCACTTGTAATAATAACTTCTAAATCTCCGGTACCATAATGTCCTATATTATTGACATCGCGAGTAAAACCACTTTGTAGTTCTATATGTTTTGGATCCACCTTTAAATACAGTAAGATCTTATCGCTTTGGGGGTGCACTTCTAAGCATGCAAAGTTTTTTATTCTCTTAAAAGCTATGTAATGCTTTAATATTTTTACTTGAACATCGTCACCTAATGCCAACATATACAATTTTAGTGCTTCAAATCTATCAATTAATTGTTTATTTGATTGCTCAAGATAATCTGAGACAGTTTTAACTTTGGTATTTCTGTTGGTAATCAGGGCAGTTGTATCATCATTAATATGTACAGTTTGAGCAGTTGTAGCATTTACCAAGTCGAGTAATAGTAACCCGTCCTCATAGTGTTTATAAACGTATAGTTCGATATTCCTGTTGATTTGTTCTACTGCGTGTTCATCGTACTTAGTAAAACCACCTGCAATACATAATAAACGTGGACTACTCCAGTCAATAGCATTAGAGACTTCCTCACCGAATCTACGCATTACCATCAATTCAAATTCTGCTTTATGGTCTAGTAGCCAATCTAAATAGAATAATCCTTGGTTTATAACATTCTCGTTTACTGAACGTTTATACTCAATGATAACAGGTGAATTATTTTCATCTATGCCTAATGTGTCTATTCTACCTGCGTGTTTTTTACCTGTACTATATTCAGAGGCTAAAAAACGTATCCCTAAAAATGTATCTAGGTGTCGCTCCATTATAGTTTGTAATGATTTTTCGACTGCTAATGCTTGCCCAACTAATTCTTCTACATTATTTTCTTTTAAACGGAATATTTTAATATCGCCCAATTTATATGCCTCCGTATAATTATAATTATATTATTTTTGGTATATGCACATATAGTATATAAATTAAAATAAAAGTGCATGTCACTAATAGTATATAATTGTATTATATTGTAAAGGTAAGTATAATAGTTATTGATATAGTTGTATATAAATATAATAATTTAAGTGTAAAGTGGTGATGTGATGGGTAACTTTTCATTTTTTAAAGATGAATGGGAAGTGTTGGCGAAAATTGGTGAAAGTGCAGAGCGTAATGTATATATTGATTCAAACACTACGATCAGCAAACTGCGTTTACTAGGAGAAACAATTGCAAAATCTGTGCTTGCTTCTGACAATATTAAAGAACTACAGAGTAATACTCAGATTGAGCGATTGAATACAATTCAACGAGAAGGTCTAGCAGAGCCAGAAATGTTAGAGATTTTCCACTTGCTTCGTAAAAAGGGGAATAAAGCTGCTCATGATGGTAGTTATGGAACAACGGAAGAAGCAAAGCAACTGCTAGCATTAGCTTATCAAATTTCTATTTGGTTTATGGAGGTTTACGTAGACTGGGAGTTTAGTGCGCCAAGTTATGTTCCTCCTACTAAAGAAGCCGATTCTTCTGCATTACAAGAAAAAATCAAACAACTACAAGCAGAGATTGATAAGAAAGAAAAAGCTTTAGAAAAACAACTGGAAGTCATTTCGGCACGCGAAGTAGAAAAAGAACTGCGTGTTCAACGTAAAGAAAAATCGCGTAATCATTTACGTAAACATCAAATGTCAGAAGAGCAAACACGTACATTAATTGATGATAAATTACGTGCAGTTGGTTGGGAAGTTGATTCAAAAACTATTAACTTTAAAAATTATAAAACAATGCCTGAAAAAAATAGAAATATGGCGATCGCTGAATGGAAGGTTGGTAGTCAATTTGCTGACTATGCATTATTTATCGGTGAGCAACTAGTAGCTTTAGTTGAAGCGAAAGCAAAACATCGTGATATTCCTGCAGCTTTGGATAGTCAAGCAAAGGATTATGCACGTAATGTTACGCAAATGGAGGATATTCAATTATTACCTCCAAATGGTGAATATAAAGTACCGTTTGTATATGCTTCAAACGGTCGTCCGTTCCTTCGACAATTGGAAGATCAATCTGGAATTTGGTTTTGGGATACACGCCACCAAACAAAGCGTGCTCATGCAATTGAAGGTTGGCATTCACCAGAAGATTTAAAACTTTTACTAGATGTGAATGATGAAGAAGCTGATAAGCGCTTAAAAGAGGATGATATTACAAAGTTTAGTTTACGTGGGTACCAACAAAAAGCGGTATTATCCGTTGAAAACGCATTAATAGAAGGTGCACGTAAAATGCTGGTTGCAATGGCAACAGGAACTGGTAAAACTCGTACAGCGATTGCACTTATGTATCGTTTAATTAAAGCGAAAAAATGTCGTCGTATTCTTTTCTTAGTAGATCGTAATTCACTAGGACAACAAACGGAAGACGCATTAAAAGATTCTAAAATGGAAAATGGTTTACCTTTTACCTCCATTTATGATGTTAAAACTTTAGAAGATATGACACCTGATGTTGAAACGAAAGTTCAAATCGCTACTGTTCAAGGGATGGTTCGACGCTTGTTCAATAATGATGGAGAAAAAATTCCTTCTGTTGGACAATATGATTTTATTATTGTCGATGAAGCACACAGAGGTTATACAAGTGATAAAGAAATGACTGAAGATGAACTATTATTCCGTAATCAAAATGATTATGTGAGTCAGTACCGACGTGTTATTGATTATTTTGATGCAGCGGTTTTAGGACTAACTGCAACGCCAGCATTACATACAACGGAGATTTTTGGAAATCCGATTTATAAGTATTCTTATACAGAGGCTGTATTAGATGGTTACTTAGTAGATCATGAACCTCCGTATTTATTTGAAACAGAACTTAAGGAAAATGGTATTACGTTTAATCAAGGTGAAGAGATTGAACTGTATGACCCTGAAGAGGGTGAAATCATTTTAGAACAATTGGAAGATGAATTGAAGTTTGAAGTGGAACATTTCAATAAGAGAGTTATTTCGGATGGTTTTAATCGAGCAGTTTTAACGAAATTAACAGACTACATTGATCCTGAAAGTGATGAAAAAACTTTGATTTTTGCTGCGACAGATCGACACGCTGACTCTATTGTGCGTCTATTAAAAGAGGCGTTTGAGGAGCGAGGCGATAAAGTATCAGATGATGCGATCGTAAAAATTACAGGCTCTATTTATCGCCCAAATGAAATGATTAAACGTTTTAAAAATGAAAAACTCCCAAATATCGTTGTAACAGTAGATCTATTAACGACAGGAATTGATGTACCGTCCATTACTAATATCGTCTTTTTACGTCGTATTAAATCACGTATTTTATACGATCAAATGTTAGGTCGTGCAACAAGATTATGTCCTGATATCAATAAAGAAGTATTCCGTATTTTTGATGCAGTGGGTATTTATCATCAACTACAAAAATATACAGATATGAAACCTGTTGTAAAAAAACAAAATGCATCAATTGGTGATTTAAAAGAAGCATATATTCAATCAGAGACGAAAGATGAAGCAAAGCACTTCTTAGATCAGCTAGTTGCAAAAATTCAACGTAAAAAACAAAAGCTAGATGAAACCGCAAAGAAAGAATTTGAACAACTATCAAAAGGTACTACAGTTGATGACTTTGCACATGACATTCAAGATTATACACAAACACAAGTAGAAACAAATAGTCGTCTATTTGACTATTTAGATAATTATAGAACACAAAAGGAACTTCAAGTAATTTCGAAACATGAAGATCAAGTTACGTCAGTAAATCGTGGGTATGGTGAAGGAAATACAAGGCCAGTCGATTATTTAGATGGTTTTGTACAATATATTCGGGAGAATATGAATACTATACCTGCACTCCAAATCATTTGTCAGCGTCCTAAAGACTTAACGAAAGATGACCTTCGTAATATTATTGTGCAATTAAGTACGGAAGGATATAAAGAAAATGATTTACGAAACGCTTGGAAGCAAGCGAAGAATGAAGAAATTGCAGCGGATATTATTAGCTTTATTCGCCAAGCTGCGATCGGTGAAGCATTGGTTGACCATAAAACACGGGTGAATCATGCGATGAAGAAAGTGTATGAGATGCACGATTGGACGCCTAGACAGAAAAAATGGCTACAGCGGATTGAAACACAATTATTGAAATTCCCAGTGTTAGCACCTACACCAGAGGAGGCTTTCTCAGAGGAGCCTTTTAAAAGTCAAGGTGGTTATACAAGGATGAAAAAAGACCTTGGTGAAGAAGAAGTGAATCAATTGGTTTATGCTATTAATGAAGGTCTTTATGTAAGTTAATAGAAAAAGGAGCTCTGTTATTGAGCTCCTTTTGATTTGAATAAAAAAAAGGTATAATAATAGGCAGTGTTTTATATTAGGAGGAAGATTATGAATAACAACGAGATCGTTTCAAAATTATGGGGACTAGCAAATGTATTACGTGATGACGGGATTACATATCAACAATATGTAACTGAATTGACATATATTTTGTTCTTAAAAATGATGAAAGAACAAGAAACAGAGAGTGTTATTCCAGAAGGATATCGTTGGGATGATTTACTTTCAAAAGAAGGTATTGAGTTAAAAGAGTTTTACCAAACATTACTATTAAAACTAGGATCTTCAGAAACAGAAAATGAACGTTTACGTGCAATTTATAGTGGTGCAGCTACAAGTATCGATGAACCAAAAAACTTAGAGAAATTAATTAAATCTATTGATGAATTAGATTGGTACAATGCAAAAGAAGAGGGTCTTGGTGATTTATATGAGGGACTTCTTGAGAAAAATGCAAGTGAGAAAAAATCAGGTGCAGGTCAATACTTTACACCACGCGTACTTATTGATGTAATGGTCGAATTAATTGATCCAAAACCGGGTGAAAAACTAAATGACCCAGCAGCAGGAACATTTGGCTTTATGATTGCAGCCGATCGTTATTTAAAAGAAAAAACAGATGATTATTTTGAATTAACACCAGAGCAAGCAGAATTCCAAAAGAAAGAAGCATTTGCTGGTATGGAGCTTGTAAAGGATACACATCGATTAGCTCTTATGAATGCTTTGTTACATGATATTGAAGGTCCACTGGAACAAGGTGATACACTATCTGCTAATGGTAAGTGGATGAAAAACTTTGATGTTGTTTTAACGAACCCACCATTCGGTACGAAAAAAGGTGGCGAACGCGCAACACGTGATGACTTAACGTTTGAAACATTGAATAAGCAGTTAAATTTCTTACAAGTTATATATAATTCACTAGTGACTAATGGGCATGGGAGAGCAGCTGTAATACTACCTGAAAATGTATTAACCGATGTTGGTGTAGGAACGCAAATTCGTCGTGATTTAATGGATAAATGTGATTTACATACAATTTTAAGATTACCAGTAGGCATATTTTATGCCAAAACTGTTAAAACCAATGTATTATTTTTTAAACGTGGCACAACAGATAAAGGAAATACAAAAGAAGTTTGGGTATACGACCTTCGTACAAATATGCCGTCATTTGGTAAACGTACACCACTAACTCATAAGCACTTTGAAGATTTTATTAAAGCCTACAATGCTGAAAATCGTGAAGCTATTGCAGATGAGCGTTGGAACAAGTTTACACGTGAAGACATTACAAGAAAAGATGACAGCTTGGATATCGGTTTAATTGCAGATGAATCGTTATTAGCCTACGATAACTTACCAGACCCAATCGAATTGGCTGAAGGAGCCATCTCAAAACTTTCACAAGCAATGAGCTTGCTGCAAGAAGTAGTAGACAAGTTACAAGCAATTGAGGTGGAAGAAGATGGCGAGTAAAAAAGATAAAGTAAAGACGATAGGTGAACTATTGGAAGAAGCATTAGTACCAGAAGATGAACAGCCTTATGAAATTCCTGAGAATTGGGTCTGGACAAATATTAATAATATTATATGTACTATGGAAAATAGAAAACCAAAAGATATCAATGGCAGTATTTTCCATTATATAGATGTAGATGCCATAGATAACAAGAATCAAAAATTAGCTCAGTTTAAAGAATTAGAAATTAGCAATGCTCCAAGCCGTGCTCAAAGAAAAGTGAGAAAAAATGATGTTTTAATATCACTGGTAAGACCTTATTTAAAAAATATTGCTCTAATTGATTTTGAAGATGCAAAATTAGTTGCTTCTACAGCATTTTATGTTTGTAATACAAAAAATAAAGTGGATCCAAAATATCTATACTATTACCTAATGTCTCCGATAGCAACAAAATATTTAAACGAACATACTAAGGGAGATAATTCTCCCTCTGTAAGGAGCAGTGATTTTGAAAAATTGCCAATTCCTTTGCCAAATAAATCAAAGCAAATTGAGATAGTTGATTTATTATGTAAGACTTTCTCAAAAATAGAAAAAGCTCAACAATTAATTGAAGAAGCAAAAGAAACATTTGAACTTCGTAAAGCAGCGATTCTTTATAATGCTTTTAGTGGCAATTTGACTAAAGAATTTAGAAAGAACCAAAAAAAGAAAACATATATTGAACTTGAAAGTAATAAAGTTAAAAAGTTTAAATCTCAATTAGACCCTAAGATAAAAGAAAATCTCTATGTATTACCAGAAGGTTGGAAATGGATAGAGCTAAATGATCTGATTGAAAATATGACTTATGGTAGTTCCTCAAAGACAAATGATGATGTTAGTGGAACACCAATTATTAGAATGGGGAATATACAAGAGGGCGAAATTACAAAAGTAGATTATAAATACTTACCTAATGACCATCCTGATGTATTAAAGTTTGATGTACAAACTAATGATATATTATTTAATCGTACAAACAGTTATGAACTTGTAGGTAAATCAGCAATAATAACTGAAGAATTTGATGGTAAGTATTCTTTTGCTTCTTATTTAATACGCTTACGTTTAGTTGAAAAAGATGTTTTAGCCCCTTATATTGTTCAATTTATCAATTCTCACATTGGTAGAGAAATGTTACTTTCAATGGTCACTCAACAAGTTGGTCAAGCAAACATTAATTCTCAAAAATTAGCATCAATAATGATACCAGTGCCAACTATTGAAGAAATTAAGGAAATTAATAAGCAGATTAAAGAATTAAAAGATAGAGAAAGAAATACTATAAAAATTTTAGAGTTAGATTCTTCAGTGAATAATTTAAAACAATCTATCCTTTCAAAAGCCTTCAAAGGTGAACTTGGTACAAATGATCCAAATGATGAGCCAGCCATTGAACTTTTAAAATCGATTATTAAAGAAAAGTTGTAATTAAATCCATTCGATTAACAGCAATTAGATTTTTAAACAACTTTATTGTTCTTAAAATGTCTCACATTGAAAGGAGTAAACTAATTTTTAAATAACTTTAATAACCACCTGCCAAGTTAATGGACAAGTGGTTATTGTATTTCTAAGAATAAAATTAAACAACTTTATTATCACTGCACATATACGGTATATTGAAGAAAAATATCCTAATGAACAAGTGATTGATCAGAAGTATAAACGACTTCGCTTTATTAATTATGTTGGAGTGATACAATGTTCAGATGTGAGGTACGAAATTATTCCTAAATTAAAACTCACACCTACTGACGATCGAAAGGCATTGCTAGGAATGCTTTCAATTACAGGCTTTTTGCCGGTTTCATTTTATGAGGAAGTACTAAATGGTGAAGATAGAGGTGAACTGCTTACTGCATTTCTTGCTCGTTTGCTGAATGAACTCAGCAAAGGGACTTTTAAAACATACGAACGTCATGAAGAAAATTTAAATACACTGCGTGGCAAACTCGAGCTTAGTAAACACATTTATAAGAATGTATTTCAAAAAACAAAAGCATATTGTGCATTTGATGAATATACGGAAAATAACCCTCTAAACCAGCTATTTAAATGTGCATTGCTCATTGTAAAAAAGCATACAAAAATACATACTTTAAAACTATATCTTGAGCGCTGTTTAGGCTACTTAGAGACTGTGGATGTAGTACATTTTACAGAGAAGGAAATAAAAAGCATTACATTTAACCGACAGAATGAACGTTTTCGTCAAGCTGCTTTATTTGCTAAGCTAATCGTTGAGCGGGCAACGATTTATAGTAAAGGGCGAGGAGCATCATCGTTCTCTTTCTTATTTCAAATGAATATATTGTTTGAAAAATATATTGAAGTAGCACTACAAGAGGCTATTGGTAATAATAAAATAATCATTCAACATGCAGAGAAGAGGTTATTACGTAATAAGAAGAGTGGACGCCAGAATATTTTATTAAAACCAGATTTTGTGATTGATAATGTGATAATCATGGATACGAAGTGGAAAAGTGCAACAAATAATGGAAGAAGTAGTTATGTTCAGAGTGACATTTATCAAATGTATGCGTATGTAACTGCTTATAAGGAAGTAGAAAGGTGTATATTGTTGTACCCGAAACAGGAGGTAGAAGCTGTTCATCCTGTGTGGGAAGTTATCGATACTGAAAAAACTATCGAAATGTGCACGATAAGAATTGATGAATTTTCCGAGACTGTGCGAGAATTAGAGGGAATTCTAAAAAAACAAGTTAAATAATTTTGTAAAGACACTCGATTGAATAGGGGTGTCTTTTATTATAGAAATCAAATATATTTTGTAAAAATATGAATATTTAGTTTGTTTTAATTGAAATAGAAATGAACTTATTATATAATAAGTTCAAGAAAATTTTTCCTTTTTAATCATTCCTAGATAACCACAAACCTTTCGGGTTTACGATTCATTACAAGGAAGTGTATAACGCATATACGCTAATTTGTAATACGAATGTATTCCTGGAAGGTTTTTTGCGTTGTAGGAATAGGACAAGTAATCAACTAACAAGGATGTGATAGATTATCTTAAATTATTAAGAATTGTAGTGGGGAAATAAGAATTTTGGATTTCAAAATACAAAAGAAGGTGAAAAAAGATGAGAGGAGCAGTCTCGTCTTTTTTATTTCGAAAGGAGAAGGACATGGGTAAGAAAATTATGGTTCAATCTGTAAAGTTGGTAAAAGACAGTAATCGAATTTATGATATTGAGAAAAAGAAAATCACTTGTCCAGCGGATGCTGTACGCTTTGCACAGATTATATTTGATATAGAATCAAGGCCAAATGAAATTTTTGGTGTATTTAACTTAAATACAAAGAATGAAATTATTGGATGTAGCATTGTGTTTGAAGGAACTGTTGATTCATCGTTAGTCCATCCGCGCGAGACGTTCCGCACAGCAATATTAAACAATGCATCTTCAATAGTATGTTTCCATAACCACCCTTCAGGACATAGTATGGAATCTCAAGAAGATGTTGAAGTAACTAAGCGATTAAAAGAATGTGGAATTATTATTGGTATCCCTCTTCTAGATCATGTCATCATTGGAGATAATAGTTATGTAAGTTTATTGAAAAAGGGGATTATCTAATACAAAGCAATAAGCCAACTATTTTTAAGGGTGTATATGGAGGAATAGGAAGATTCTAGAGCGTTTATTCGCATGGATCTTCTTATTTTTTTATTTGTAAGAGTGATTTATAAATGAATTTATAATATGTGATTCGTGGAAATGGACAGATTAAAAGGTCAGAAATATAGGATAAGAAAAAAGTATCTATGCCTAATAACCTAACAAGATAGCTCTAACCTAAAGCGAGCAAAATTAGCTTAAAGGTTTTTGATATGAAGGGAAAAGAAGTAGCAAGCTGCCCAAGTGATAGAAAAGTAGTAGAAGAAAATCCAATAGCATTCAACGAGCAAACTTTGGAGTAATTAAACCATTTGTGGCTGAAGGGAATAATGCGGGGATTGAAGATTTGAATGCACAACTTGTTCTCAAAGCAATGGAAACAGCTTTAGAAAAGAATGCGCCTAAGGTGAACGTAAACGTTTAGAACAAGTATTAGCTAAATATCGAAAAGAAGCTTAAGTCAAATGGAAGTAGATTATATTATGCGAGAGAAATTTAATCATGTGTGGAGTATCCAATAGATTAATGATTTTCGAGAGGTGAGGAAATTTGGTATTTCTGTAGGGAACATTTTGAAAATATTTAAACGGAAACCCCAGTAAGTAATTTTACTAGTCTATCATTAAGCTGAAAAACAAAAAGTAATTCCAAGAAGTAAGGGTTTGGTGTGATTATAATGCCTGAGCAACTAACAATATTTGATTTTGAAAAGGCTTATATTAAGAGGTTCAATTCTATGGTGCGTTATACATATATTATTGTTTATATATCAAATGAAGCAAAGGTAGTTGATAAACTCCCAAAAGAAATTGCACCAGATAATTATTATGAGTTGTTTTAATTAATATTTTTATATTAATATTAAATTATATATAAATATTGACATTAATGATAGGAGGAATCTTTTTGGCTGGGGTTAATACAAATGAGCAAGTTCAAAATAATACTAGTAAAACAAGTATCCAAGAGGAAGCAAGAATACGTGGTATAGAAAAAAGTCGTAGCATATATAGTTACCTAAATGAGGAGTATACAAGCTTTAAAAAGGGTAATAACCTTTGGGAAATGGAAAAGTTTAAAGAGTATATTGACTCAAAAATCAGTGATAAGAAGCAGCTAAACCTTTATTATTCTATGTTAGTTTCTTATATTGATACTGTAAAAATTAATTTTCAAATTTATACAATACTTGCTACTTTTGTCGGGATTGTAGTATCGATATTAATAGCTACCACGGCGCAATTAGCGCAAATTTCCAGTAAGGTTGGTGGAGAAAATATAGATTATGTTAAAACAATTATAGACATTGTAGGAAACAGTAATATGAAAATAATTCTAATTCCAAGCATTGTATTTCCACTGGTACTGATTTTGGCAATAAGAAACCATCGTATTATAGATAAAGCAAATTTATTTTTAGCGATTCTAGGATCCATCAAAGAAGATAGAGAACAAGACTAAGTAGTCCGAGAACGAAAGCGTGAGGGCACTGATTCTTTATAGCAGTTATTTAACTGTTTTAGATTTTTTATTTTGAATAGAAAGGGAATGAGGTAATGGAAGAGTTAATTAAAGAGTATAAGAAATCTTTGAATACCATCAAACAGGCTAAAGAAACAATTGAGGAAGAAGAATTTAAGGTGTGTTCTGAAATTATTTTAAATTCGTAATTTTCTCTGGAATAGATGTGCTTTACTAAACAGCCAGGAAAAAAAAGAGGTATTGAACGAAGAGCTGCCTATGAGCGTGAGAAACCTTGTGACCCATTATTAATGCAAAGATATGTTCGTAGTATTGAAATGCCAGTACATGAATGGGATTCAGAAACGAAAGAGAGTGTTATTTCTGAAATTTTATTTAAAATTATATTAGTTATTCGATATTCGATATTCGAATATATAAGCGTACAGACTCAAAAATTTTTTCTTTGTTTACTATGTATATGAGATGCACACACATATACATGAAAGGATTGTTTGGGATGGAATTTGAATATCATGAAAATGAAATGATTGATGATAATACTGATACCAATGTTGATACTCATGAATATAGAGTAGACAACACACTTGTAAATTTTTGTTGTACAATTGATTTACCTCCAAATTTTGAAGTTGTAGAGGATGTAACTGTACCACATCGATTTTTATACACGACTGATTGTTTAGATATAGTTATAGAGGCTGAAGAAATATGTTACGACACTAAATGTGGCCCGCTAAAAGGTACTTGTAATAATGCAAGATTAATAGGTTGTATTCCATATTTAGCGAATATAGCAGTTACTTCTGAATGTGGCGGCGCGATTACTGGACCGTTATGTAATACAACTACAGATGGAAGTAATATAGGATACATTTGTTGTAAAGGAAATATATGTGTAAATCAAATAATTGGTAGTAGTACGGAAAAGATTAATGTACCAGCAGTATTGAATTGTGATTTAGTTAAACTGATTAATTTTGGTGTAACAGGTGCTCAAACGATAGGAATCTGTGATCAAAAGATTGAATGTGCTCAAAGAACGGTAGTTGGAACTATTCAACTTCCAACCGTTACTGTTAGTCATACACCATGCCCATAATAATCGAGAAAACATTATTTAAATAAAAGTTTTTTTGATACTTGCACAATGTGTAATAGCAATGCAAGCTGCGTCAGTAACAATGTTGCAGCGTAGATTTAAAATTGGTTATACAAGTGCAGTAAAGATTATTGATCGTAGAAGAGAATGGGGTCATTGGTCCTTATGAAGGACGTAAACCAAGAGCAGTATTAATTAAAGAATAGCATCCATAATGGATGCTATTTTCTTTACAGAAAAATAATTTTAATCTTGCGACAGAATGTTTTGGTATTCTAGATGAAAATATTCGTTTTAGTCGCGTGAAGAGTGAAACATTCGATATAATAATCAATACGCCAAATGGGGAAATTTATTTCGAATATTTATCATCAGGATTTAAATCATGTATTTATATTATCCATGGAATAATTAAAGAAATAGAATATCGATTTAAAAATGATGGCGGAATTAATGTTCAAGACTATGAAGGAATAGTATTAATCGATGAATTAGATCTTCATCTGCACCCACAGTGGCAAGCGAGAATGATTTACTTATTAAAACGTGTAATACCAAAGGCACAAATTATTGCAATAACACACAGTCCTCATATGGTACAGGCTGCAGAAATTAATGAACTTATAGCATTAGGAGTAAATGAAAGTGGAAGTGTATACGTAAGACAATTACCTAATGTACAATATGGATTTCAAGGTTGGACTGTTGAGGAAATATTGGAAGACGTTAAGGGACTAGTTGAAACACGTTCACCAATGTACATAGAGGCAATTACTGAATTTGAAAAATCTATAGAGGTAGAAAATGAAGAAGAAATATTTGAGGCGTATCGCAAGTTAGATTTAATGTTACATCCAAGTAATCCACTTCGAAAACTTATAAAATTACAATTAGCTCAATTTGGGAGGATTATAAAGTGATTCATTTACCTCGACCTAATTGTCCTAGTAAACTTACGGATGAAGTTAAAACAAAACTAACCCAAGATTTCATTACTAGTGGTAGTAGTGTTTGGGGAAAGTCTTATATAAAGTCTGCTCTTTTAGAGATGTCACATAACAAGTGTGCTTACTGTGAATGTAGATTAGATGAAGAAAGTAAGTATATGGAAGTTGAGCACTTTCTTCCCAAAGATGATTATCCTAAACTAGTTGTCGATTGGAATAACTTATTACCTAGTTGCAAAAGATGTAATGGAAAAAAAGGAACACATGACGCAAGAAAAGAACCAATTATTAATCCTACGGTTGACAAACCTAGTAATCACATAAAAATGTTTAATTATCTTATAAAAGGCAAAGATTTAAAAGGGAAAACAACAGTTGATGTATTGCATTTGAACCAATTTGATAGATTAGTACAACCAAGAATGCTAATTGGAACACAAACAATAGAAACGGTAGAGGTACTTTTAGAAATGGCAGAGAATTTTAATACAGGTAGTAATGCAACTGCTCGTATCAAAAGCCGTATTGTAAATGGCAATACGCAGTTGCTTGTAGAAGCTCAGACACATTCTCAATACTCTGCAACAGTTTCTTCAGTTTTATTTACAAATGAAGATTTTTTTAAATTAAAAGAGATTATGATTAAGTGCGGACTGTGGGACACCGAACATCAAGAGCTACTTTGTACAGCGGAAAATAATATCTTGGTAGAATCACTACATTCACTTAAATAATAAGAATCAGTGATTCTAGCGTACAGCTGTTAAATAGAGTAATAGTTAAGAGGTAGTTTTAGTGAATTCTAGGCAAGCTTGTTATAAATTTAAAGTGATTTCTATTTTGTCAATTAGGAAAAGACGATGCGTATTAGGTGTTAGAAGAAACAGGTGATTTATTACAACCCACCTTATATCGGATATAAGAGGAAACAACCTTTTTATGTAAGTATTATATTTGGTAAACAACTTGTTTCAAAAAGTGGACAATCTAGTTTTTAACATACGGCTTCCTGGCCATATAAGGATGTTGCAGGTACTGTTGATGAAGAATTAGGGTATACTATTGATGTGAAAGTTATGGTAAATGATTCGCCCTAATATAAAACGGAAAGGTATTTCATTTATTACTATTTATGTTCAAATATTTGCTCATATTTTGTTCACGTATTATATAAAAAAGTATGAAAATCTATGAAAATGATTATTATAATAAAATTTATTCTAGATATTAAAAAGTGCCAAAAACCTTGTGGTATAAGGGGTTTGGTACTTTTGTGTTTTTTATGTTTTATCAAATAAACAACCCTAAAACTGCTCATTCTCCTCCCGAGATTCAACGATATAGTATGATTAACCTTATTATATCAAGGTTTATAAGTGGTGATTCACCTCGATGTTCATTTTTTATCAGGTGTTTTCATTAGATTTTATTATGTTTTCGAAGTTTTCTGCTGCTTGTTCTGGGTGATGTGACTATATTTGTCTAAAGTCATTTTAATAGAGGAATGTCCTAAGCGGTCTTGTACGATTTTATGGTGTTCTCCAGCCACGAATTCTAGGAACACCAGCTTTTTTATAGTGATTATTCAAAAAGCGATGAGGAGCATCTATATGTAAGGGAGAATGTATCATATTGCCGGTGAAAATAAAGGCCTCTTCATTCAAGTGAATACCCCAGCGAAAAAAAGCTTTCTTTTTAATGGAAGCCCTAAATTCCTTAATCCCTTCATTTAAATGGAAGGATTAAGGAATTTAGTTTGTTCTTCTTTAAGAGTATTAAGAGGAGGACTCCAGTTAAACCTTTCAAAAATAAATCTCACTAATTGTAAAGCAATATCAGGGCCCCCGCCGATTAATTCATCACGATTTAAGTCCTTTTCCCAATTAATTTCGGGAATTTGGCAGATGTAATCCCCAAATAAAGTGCGCGAGTTTTCTGTAAAAAACAGCTTTCTCTCAATTGTATCAAAAAGTGTTACTTGAATTTTTATTTTTCCATTATATATGCCTTTTAAAGCCAATCTTGTTGCAAATTCAACCATTTCAGTTGCTAGATAGAGAGCATTTAAGATTTCTAGCCCTTTAAAGTCAGTAGGATTAGTAGTAGGTCCAACCAACGAAATATGTTGCTCAAGCCAATCTTCGCCCATGGAAATTAAATGAGCAAATTGTCCGCTCTGGAAAAACTTCCAGTATTCAATATGTGTCGAGAAATCAGTTGAACTCTCAACAAAATTATGTCCATTATTTAATGTACTTTGATTTGTATGAGGATAGTTCCACCCAGATAGTTTAACCTGGTTTTCTTGAATTACTTCTCGAATTTGGCTGAGAGATTCAATTGAGTACTTATTATATTCCATTGGGCGTATAATAATTCTCCAATAAGCTTTGGATTTAATTTTTTCTAAAATTTGTTCGCTCATTTTTATAGCCCTCCTAATTCTTTTTGAAATTTTTCATCTTCACTTTGCTGAAGCTCAATAGACAGTCCAGCTCTAAAGATGGTTTGTTGCAGCCTTCTTACACCCTTTTCAATAGCTATATCAATAATTTCTCGCATTTCAGCTTGATTGTTTACTGTAGCAGTAGCTGCCATTTGTCGACTTCTAGTATATATAGCGCCAACTTGCAAATTGGCAACTCCATCTCTTTTGCAAATTACAGGTACTTGTTCGAACTCCATGACTTCGAATATAGCGAAAAACTTATTATCAATGTCAAATTTATGAAGTATAAATGTGACATAAGGATCTGCATAATTATTGATATGGCTCATTAAATCATCTTGATTTAATAATTCAAAATGTTCTTGAGGCATTCCATCTACTGAAAAAGTATGATTCTCAAGTTCTCTAACGCCCAAAATTAAATAACCACCATCACGAATGTTGGACATTGCGAGAATGGTTTTTGTAATTTTAGCTTTATGGGAAGGTTCATTCCAGTTGTAAGTGGTTTTATACTCTATGTTTCTGGATTCGTTTTGTATGTATAATAATTCAATTAGCTTACTCGATTCTGTCATAATATCACCTCTATTAATTTTTGAGTGTAATAGTCGTAATAGATTATTAATAAAAGCATACATTATATTTTTATATTAATCTATTTTTAATTTATTATATAATTTTATCAAGCAAGTAAAATGGATGTTTGATTAGAGTAGAGAAAATAAAAAAATTGTTATTTATATTATTGATAAAAATGTAGGTGATGAAGTTTGACAGGTATAGTGAAATTGAACCATTTATGTGAAGTAATTCAATTTAGTGAAAAGCTTTGGACGTAGTATTCAAAAGATAGGTTTGGAAATATGGGGATTCCAGAGCTAGTAGTAACAGGATTATATAGAAATTCAATAGAGCTGGTGGATTCTATTTTGTAATGATGATAACAATATTGAACTAGTAGACATTGTAGACAATATCAGTGGTGATTAAAATGTCTCATAAGTATATCAGTGAAGTATTTCTACCGGAGTTTCATCAAGGGTAATTAGTTTGTAAATGTGAAGCACTGCGCTAGATGATACAAGTACTTACAAATTTTAAAAGATTTCCGTTTGGATACCAAGAAGCAAAATATATTTATGATAAAATATAGAAAAAGATGATTAAGAAGGGATAATTAAAGTGAAACCAACAATTTATGATGTTGCGGAAAAAGCAGGTGTATCAATAGCGACTGTATCCAAGGTAATTAATCAAACTGGGCGTATTAGTGAAAAAACAATAAACAAAGTAAATCAGGTAATGGATGAATTAGATTACCAGCCAAGTAGTGTAGCAGCAGCGTTAACAGGTAAAAAAACATATACGATTGGGGTACTTGTCCCAGATATCTCAAATCCTTTTTTTGCAGAAGTAGCAAGAGCTTTTGAAAATAGTGCACGAGAATCAGGGTATACACTCATTTTATGTAGTACAGACCATCAAACAAAACGTGAGCATGAATACATTGATTTATTATTTAAAAAGCAAGTAGATGGCATTATTATTGCAACGGAGCTAAATGATTATAAACTTGTAAAAAAAATCGTGAATCGAGATTTGCCACTAGTACTATTCACTGTAGATCACCCTTCCATCACGACTCATGTTGTGACAACTGATGATATGAGGGGAGGCTATCTAGCTGGAAGTTATCTAACGCAGAAAGGCCATACATCTTTAACGATTATGATGGAGAAGGATAGAAAAAGTAGCTTAGGGAGATTGACTGGTTTCAAACAAGCTCTTACAGATTCAGAGATTTCACTAGATGATGATGCTATAATTAGCTGCTATTCGACAGTGGAAGATAGCAAACGTGCAAGTAAAGAGTTACTTAATTTACCTAACAGACCCACAGCGGTTTTTGCTTGTACAGATTTGATTGCTATATGCCTTATGAATGAAGCAAGAAAACAAGGGCTTTCAATTCCAGAAGATTTATCAATTATCGGATTTGATAATACAATCTATGCTGAGATTGCAGATCCTGGGTTAACGACGATTGAACAGCCAATTACACAAATGGCAGCTTGTACGTTTGAACAACTCTTAAAAACGATGGAAATGAAGGAACATGCTAAGCAAAAAATTACAATTATTCCTCAGTTAGTAGAGCGATCCTCAGTAAAGGATATTACATGATAGATTTTTTATAAGCCTATTTGAATGTAAAAAAAGAAGGTCATCGTAACTAAGTATAGTTAGGATGACCTTCTTTTATATATAGGATTTATACAGAGAATTGCTCACCGCTTTTCGTGTTTAAATCCTGTTCCATCTCATTTTCCTTTGGAATAGTAAGGAAATGAGTTAAAAATGCACCAAAGAAATACAAACCAGCAAAGATCCACATCACGCCGCCAACACCTAAAGGACCGATGAAGGCAGTTACCACTAATGGTCCAACGAATGCTGATAATCCTGAACCTAAATTTAAGACAGACATTGCAGCTCCTTTATTTTCAGGAGATAAAGATGGGACTAATGCTGTAAGAGGTACATAACCGGCAAGTGTTGCTCCATAGCAACAGGCAACAAATAATATAGCCCAATAATTATGCCCCACCATTTGAGGTACATAATAGAGTGCAAGAGTTACAATTCCGCAACCGACTCCTCCGAACCATTTAATTGTATTTACCCAACCAAACTTGTCTCCAACAATACCAAAAATAATATTAAACACCATATTTACAAAGAATAGAGTACCCCAAATTTGAAGCCATTCAGTCATCGTAAAATTATATTTCATCATATAAGTAGGCAGGAAAACAACAAATCCAAACTGAGCGGCCGAATTTATAATTTTTACAATACCGCCTATACCAACCTTAGGATTTTCAAATGCGATGGTAATGCCTTTTAGTAACTCACTTGATTTGTTAGCGCTTACGGTTTGTGCTTTAAATCTGTCCTTATTTACAACAATTGAGAACAATCCCCCGATGACAACAAAAATTAAAGCGCTCCATAATGTAGCGATTTCTCCGATTTTAGGAACCATATAGCTAGAATAAAAGGCTCCTATAACACTAAGCCCTAGCTGGAATACGAACCAGAACCAGCCAACTGCTCTTGAAAGCATTTGCTGAGGAGTACTGTAAGATACCCAAACTAGAAAAGAATAAGCAAATAAAGGATAACCGAACCCTCGTAGGGCATAACAAATTAATATTACGGGATAATTCATATGTTGAATTCCTATACCTATGAACCCGATTGAACCTAAAATGAATGATACTAAACCAAACGTCATGACTTTTCTTGGTCCCCACATTTGTACAAATACCCCTGAAAACCAAGAAGAAGCAGATACAGTAATACCGTAAATAGTAAACAAAAATGCAGCATGTTCTAGCGTTAATCCTTTTTCAACGAGATAAGGGGATAACCATCCTTGCTCTAAACCGTCCCCAATCATAAAAACAATAATCCCTATGTATCCCCAAGTTAAATTAGAAGGGATCCCAATCCTGTCCATAAATGTTTTGTTTGAACTAATAGCGTTCATTCTCCCACCACCGATAAGTTATTTTTGGTTAAGCGCTTAATTCTTTTTGATAAAAAAAGTATACGCTTACATTGTGAGGTCGTCAATTTAATTTTTTGACAATTTACAACTTTCTTTTATAGAGGCATTCTATTTACTTATTGGACAATAAAATAATAGTGAGTATGAAAAGAAAGAAATACCTTATAGATGGGGGTTACTATTTAAAAGGCTTGGTTTTCTTTGTTATATCAGTATTTTAAAAGAATATATTTATAGCTTTTTAGATTATTTATTTCTAATTATTATTCTTTATTTTTATGTAATACGTTTATTGAAGGAACTTAAAATTCGGATGAAAAGGTAAGTATTCAAAAAAATAAAAATGTTTTCAATTTAGAATCAAGTGTGTATAATGAAGAAAAATAAGGAAAGCGCTTAACTAAAATTATTAGGCTAAACCTTATAGACTTTCATTTTTTTCTTAAATTTAAATAAAGAGGGAGAAATCATATGAATGTTTTAACGATTGGAATTATTGGGGCTGGACGAATTGGGAAACTGCATGTTGATAACTTGCAGCTTATGCCACAAGTAAAAATTAAAGCGGTTTCAGATGTAGTGATTAGTCATCTAGAAAAGTGGGCTGAGGATAAAGGGATTTCCACTCTGACTACAAACTATCAGGATTTATTAGCAGATCCAGAAATTGATGCTGTCTTTATATGTTCACCAACAAATACACATGCGCAAATTATTAAAGAAGCGGCTCTTGCGAAAAAACATATTTTCTGTGAAAAGCCTGTTAGTTTCTCAGTAGAAGAAACATTAGATGCATTAGAAGTAGTAAAAGAACAAGGCGTATCTCTTCAAGTAGGTTTTAATCGTCGTTTCGATCCTAACTTCAGAAAAGTCTATGATCTTATTCAACAAGGAGAAGTGGGACACCCACATATTTTAAAAATTACGTCTAGAGATCCACAACCGCCAAGTATTGAATATGTTCGCTCTTCAGGTGGATTGTTTATGGATATGATGATTCATGATTTTGATATGGCTCGTTATGTGATGAATAGTGAAGTGGTTGAAGTATTTGCATATGGAACAACATTAATTGATCCATCCATTCAGGAAGTAAATGATGTTGATACTGCAATTGTCACATTAAAATTTGCGAATGGAGCTTTAGGGGTAATTGATAATAGCCGCCAAGCTGTTTATGGATATGACCAGCGTGTGGAAGTATTTGGTGAAAAAGGCGCGGTTGCTGCGGATAATTGTTGCCCGACAACAGTACAAGTTTCAAAAACAGAAGGTGTTGTAAAAGATAAGCCGCTTTATTTCTTCTTAGAGCGCTACACGCAAGCTTACATTGAGGAAGTAACACAATTTACAAAGTCAATTATAGAAGGACAAGCTGTTATTTGCAGTGGTAATGATGGGTTACAGGCAGAAAGAATTGCGAAAGCTGCGAAGGAATCTTTACTAACTGGAAAACCTGTTCAAATTGAACATAAACAGCCTGCATTAAATCAATAAAGAGAGCGCTTACTTCTAGATAGATAAAGAGTAATGAATAGTAAGTTTATAAAAATATGAACCATATCATTCACTCATTCATAAAGCATGGGAGGTAGAAACAATGAATCCACTTATTTTTAAAGAAGATTGTCCATTAGACCTAATTGCAGTTGGACGTTTATGCGTTGATTTAAATGCCAATGAAACACAACGTCCTATGGAAGAAACAAGAACATTTACTAAGTATGTGGGAGGTTCTCCTGCGAATATCGCAATTGGTGCGGCACGTCTTGGCTTACTGACAGGATTTATCGGTAAAGTTTCCGATGATCAAATGGGCCGCTTTATTACAGGATACTTAAAGGATAACAATATTAATACAGATCAGATACGTATCGATTGTACAGGTGCGGTGACAGGTCTAGCTTTTACAGAAATTAAAAGCCCTGAAGATTGCAGTATTTTAATGTACCGCGACAATGTCGCAGATTTAAATCTTGATCCAACAGAAGTATCTGAGGACTATATTAAACAATCCAAAGCTCTCTTAATTTCAGGAACAGCTTTAGCGAAAAGTCCTTCTCGCGAGGCGGTATTTTTAGCGCTAGAATATGCGCGTAAACATGATGTAGTCGTATTTTTTGATGTTGATTACCGCCCGTATACATGGCAATCAGAGGCTGAAACGGCTGTGTATTACAATCTAGCGGCTGAAAAATCTGATGTCATTATTGGAACGCGTGAAGAGTTCGATATGATGGAAAAACTATTAAACTATGAACAATCTAATGACCAAGTTACGGCTGAAAGATGGTTTTCTCATCATGCGAAAATCGTCGTAATTAAGCACGGCGGGGATGGTTCAATCGCTTATACGAGAGACGGCCAATCCCACCGAGGCGGTATCTTTAAAACAAAGGTATTAAAGACATTTGGCGCTGGTGACTCGTATGCTTCTGCGTTTATTTATGGCCTAATGCAAGGACTTGAGATTCCTCAAGCGATGCGATTAGGTGGTGCTTCTGCTTCCATTGTTATTTCGAAACATAGCTGTTCTGATGCAATGCCAACAAGGGCAGAGATTTCTGCATTTATGGAAACGGCTGAGGAAATTGTATAGAAACATCATAAATGAGTAATCAAGTAAGTACGTATCTTATGTACGCTTCTACATTACATAAAAGGGAGAGAATGAATATGACAGTACAAACAGCACAAATTGTAAAAAACTACATTGGCGGCGAATGGGTAGAATCTATTTCAACTAAGTTGGAAGCTGTATACAATCCAGCAACAGGGGAAGTAATCGCCCAGGTACCACTTTCAACAAAAGCAGATGTTGAACAAGCTGTATTAGCAGCAAATGAAGCATTCAAATCTTGGTCCAAAACAGCTGTGCCAAAACGTGCTCGTATTCTATTTAAATATCAACAATTATTAGTAGATAACTGGGAAGAGTTAGCGAAACTTATTACGATTGAAAACGGAAAAAGCTATAACGAAGCTTACGGTGAAGTTCTTCGTGGTATTGAGTGCGTGGAGTTTGCTGCAGGTGCTCCGACATTAATGATGGGAAAACAGCTACCTGATATTGCAACAGGTATTGAGTCTGGTATGTATCGTTACCCAATTGGTGTTATAGGCGGGATTACACCTTTTAACTTCCCTATGATGGTTCCATGCTGGATGTTCCCACTTGCAATTGCTTGTGGTAATACATTTGTATTAAAACCTTCAGAGCGTACACCACTTCTAGCAGCAAGATTAGCAGAATTAGCTGCAGAAGCTGGTTTACCTAAAGGTGTATTAAATATCGTAAATGGTGCACACGATGTAGTAAATGGTCTTCTGGAACATAAATTAGTGAAGGCAATTTCATTTGTAGGTTCTCAGCCTGTCGCAGAATATGTATACAAAAAAGGAACAGAAAACTTAAAACGCGTTCAAGCATTAGCGGGTGCGAAAAACCATTCCATTGTATTAAATGATGCGAATCTTGAGCTAGCAACAAAGCAAATTATTAGTGCTGCATTCGGTTCAGCTGGTGAGCGTTGTATGGCTGCTTCTGTTGTTACAGTAGAAGAAGAAATTGCAGATCAATTAGTTGGAAGACTAGTAGAAGAAGCACATAAAATTGTGATTGGTAATGGTCTTGATGAAGATGTATTTTTAGGCCCAGTTATTCGTCATAACCATAAAGAGCGTACAATTGGTTACATCGATTCAGGTGTAGAACAGGGCGCTACATTAGTTCGTGATGGACGCGAAGACACAGCTGTAAAAGGAGCTGGCTACTTCGTTGGTCCAACAATTTTTGACCATGTTACAAAAGAAATGAAAATCTGGCAAGATGAGATTTTTGCTCCTGTTTTATCCATTGTTCGTGTGAAATCATTAGATGAAGCGATTGAAATTGCGAATGAATCTCGCTTTGCAAATGGTGCTTGCATTTATACAGATAGCGGAGCAAGTGTACGTCAATTCCGTGAAACAATTGAATCAGGTATGTTAGGTGTGAATGTTGGGGTTCCAGCACCGATGGCATTCTTCCCGTTCTCTGGCTGGAAAGATTCTTTCTATGGAGATCTTCATGCGAACGGTACTGACGGCGTTGAGTTTTATACGAGAAAGAAAATGCTTACATCTCGTTGGGAAAAGTAATCATGAAGAGAGAAGTAGAATCTCTCTAGGTGCTTGTAAGCGAAAGTAACGGAAGTAGTAAAACATAAGAAGGAAGTATTAGGAGTCTATCAAATTCCTGATACTCCTTTTTCATATGCAGAATGACTGATAGAGATAGAAAGGAGCAAACAATATGCAAACTGTTAGAATGACGACGGCGCAAGCTTTGGTGAAATTTTTGAATCAGCAATACGTAGAGTTTGATGGAAAGCAACAAAAATTTATTAAGGGAATCTTTACGATTTTTGGTCATGGGAATGTAGTAGGCCTAGGTCAAGCTTTAGAAGAAGACGCAGGGGAATTAGAAGTATATCAAGGGAGAAATGAACAAGGGATGGCAAATGCTGCGATGGCCTTTGCAAAACAAAAACACAGAAAACAAATTATGGCATGTACTTCTTCTGTTGGTCCTGGATCAGCAAATATGATTACCTCTGCTGCAACAGCTTCTGCAAATAATATTCCCGTTTTACTACTTCCAGGTGATGTATTTGCAACGAGACAACCTGATCCTGTTCTTCAACAAATTGAACAAACGCATGACTTATCTATTTCTACGAATGATGCTTTCCGTGCGGTAAGTAAGTATTGGGACCGGGTGAATCGTCCTGAGCAATTGATGACAGCTATGATTCAAGCCATGCGTGTTTTAACGAATCCGGCAGATACAGGTGCTGTAACAATTTGTTTACCACAAGACGTCCAAGGGGAAGCTTGGGATTTTCCAAGTTACTTCTTCCAAAAGCGTGTTCATCGTATTGAACGTCGTCTACCTACAAAAGCCAGTTTAGCGGATGCGGTAGAAATGATTAAGAAAAAGAAAAAGCCAATTATGATTTGCGGTGGTGGTGTAAGATACGCAGAAGCGGCAGAGGAACTCAAACAGTTTGCTGAAACATTCCGCATTCCATTTGGAGAAACGCAAGCTGGGAAAAGCGCGATAGAAAGCAATCATCCATATAATCTTGGCGGCATTGGGGTAACTGGAAATGTAGCAGCCAATACAATTGCAAAGGAAGTAGATCTTGTTATTGGAATTGGGACAAGATTTACTGATTTTACAACGGCATCTAAGCAATTGTTCCAGAATAAAGAGGTTGAGTTTTTAAACATCAACATTTCGGAATTCCATGCGAACAAACTTGATGCATTAAAGGTTATAGCAGATGCAAAAGAAGCACTTCTTGCTCTAATAGATGAACTGCAAGCAATTGAGTATCAATCTAGTTACACAGTAGAAATTGATGATGCAAAAGAGGCTTGGGAAACAGAATTAGAACGTCTACATAATATTCGCTTTACAGGTCAAGGTTTCACGCCGGAAGTTGAAGGTCATTTCGATGAGAATTTAAATGAGTATGTAGACGCACTTGGTACACAATTAACACAGACCGCAGTCATTGGACAAATCAATACATTACTTGATGAAGATGCAATTATTGTTGGTGCGGCAGGAAGTCTTCCGGGTGATTTACAAAGAATGTGGGCAGCAAGAAAACCTAATACATATCACATGGAGTATGGATACTCTTGCATGGGCTATGAAGTTGCAGGTGCACTTGGTGCAAAGCTCGCTGAACCATCGAAAGAAGTATATGCAATGGTAGGGGATGGCAGTTACCAAATGCTACATTCTGAGCTTGTCACAAGTCTTCAAGAAAACAAAAAAATTAACGTCTTATTGTTTGATAACTCCGGATTTGGCTGTATTAATAACTTACAAATGGGCAACGGTATGGGCAGCTTTGGAACAGAATTTCGCTACCGAAACCAAGAAACACGTAAATTAAACGGGGCTATTATGAAAATTGATTTTGCAGCTAGCGCGGCTGGATATGGCGTAAAAACGTATCAAGTTACATCAATGGAACAATTACAGGAAGCGCTTAAGGATGCGAAAAAACAAACAGTTTCTACATTAATTGATATTAAAGTATTACCAAAAACAATGACAAATGGATACGATTCATGGTGGCATGTAGGTGTTGCAGAAGTATCTAATAGTCCAAGTGTACAAGCTTCGTATGAGAGTAAAGTAAGTAACTTGCAAAAGGCAAGATCATATTAGATTAGGACACAAAGAGAGCTTTTTATCTACATGCATATTGTCTAGGAAGTTCTCTTTTTAACGAACAGTTAAGTGAACTTGGCAAGATTCTATAACATTTTGCAAAGAGGAGAGATAAGGGGATGTTTAAAGAAAATACAATTAAGCTTGGAATTGCACCAATTGCTTGGACAAATGATGATATGCCGGAGCTAGGAGCAGAAAATACGTTTGAACAATGTATTAGTGAGATGGCACTAGCTGGATTTAATGGAAGTGAAGTAGGTAATAAATACCCGAGAAATACAGTTGTATTAAAAAAATCTTTGGAATTACGAAACTTGGAGATTGCTAGTGCATGGTTTAGTACGTTTTTAACAACGAAGCCGATTGAAGAGACGGTAGAAGAATTTATTAAGCATAGGGATTTCTTGCATGACATGGGTGCAAAAGTCATCGTTGTTTCAGAGCAAGGGCATAGTATTCAAGGTTTAATGGATGTACCACTATTTAAAAATAAGCCTGTTTTTACAGAAGAAGAGTGGGAAAAGCTAGTGGATGGGTTACATCACCTCGGTAAATTAGCTCAGGAAAAGGGGCTACATATTGTATACCATCACCATATGGGTACGGGTGTTCAAACAACGGCAGAAATTGAAAAGTTAATGGATATGACGAATCCAGAGCTTGTATCCCTACTTTTTGATACAGGTCATCTTGTTTTTTCAGGAGAAGAGCCGCTTTATGTTTTGAAAAAATATTTACCTCGTATTAAACATGTACATTTAAAAGATATTCGCCAGGAAGTAGTTGATGCTGTAAAGGAAAACAATTTAAGCTTCTTACAGGCAGTGAAGAATGGTGCATTTACAGTTCCTGGAGATGGCGTAATTGTATTTGATGAAGTGTTTACTACCCTTGCGAACTCTGAGTATAAAGGATGGTTTGTGGTAGAAGCAGAGCAAGACCCAGCTTTAGCGAATCCTTTTGAATACGCATTAAAAGCTCGAAAATTTATACAAGAAAAAGCAGGTTTGTAATTTAAGCATATTAAGATTATCCCTAAGTAAATGGTATGGTAATCAACATGTCTTCTTACAAAAGGGGTAAAAAGACGTGACGGTTGGTTTTACATTTAATAAATAATATTGAAATAGGGGAGTATGTAATGCCATTAGTTCAAATGAAAGATATTTTAATTAAAGCAGATCAAGAGAATTATGGGGTTGGAGCTTTTAGTGTCGCTAATATGGAAATGGTAATGGGAGCTATTCAAGCAGCTGAAGAGTTACGTTCCCCGCTCATTCTACAAATTGCGGAAGTTCGTTTGAATCATTCGCCCATTCATATGGTTGGTCCTTTGATGGTAGCTGCAGCGAAAAAAGCAACTGTTCCAGTAGCAGTTCACTTTGATCACGGTATGACGTTTGGAAAAATTAAAGAGACATTAGAAATTGGTTTTAGTTCGATTATGTTTGATGGCTCTCACTATCCATTAGAAGAGAATATCCAAAGGACAAAAGAAGTTGTGGAGCTTGCGAAACAGTACGGAGCGACAGTAGAGGCTGAGATTGGCAGAGTAGGTGGTAGTGAGGACGGATCAGAAGATATTGAAATGATGCTGACAAGTACTAAAGAAGCAAAAAGATTTGCAGAAGAAACAGATGTTGATGCGTTAGCTGTTGCGATTGGAAATGCGCACGGGATGTACAATGGAGACCCTGATTTACGATTAGACCGCTTGCAGGAGATTAATGGGATAGTCGATATTCCTTTAGTATTACATGGTGGGTCTGGCATTAGCCCAGAGGATTTCAAGCAATGTATTCAACATGGTGTTCGAAAAATTAATGTAGCAACAGCGACATTTCAGAATGTAATTACTGCGGTTAACACTGCTGTCCTAAATACTCCTTATTCAGATTACTTTATGTATCATCAAGATGTAATTGAGGCCGCATACGAAAACGTTAAAAATCATATGCTCATTTTCGGAAGTGAAAACAAAGCACAACCAGAAAAGCTTTCTTCATTAAATAATAGAAGGAACTCATAATTTAGTTAGCTGACAAAGGTAGAGAATTCTTTCGGGGAATACGTTAAAAAAGGAGGAGAACATCATGTTAGGTAAATTGGGTAAATTAAATGAAGGATATAATGTATTAACAGAAATGAACGGTCATTGCAGTGATATGTTAATGGATATAGGCATATATAAGTTGTCTAATGGAAAAGAAGAGCTGTTATTTGATAATAAGAATGAAACGGCAGTACTTTTACTAGAAGGGGCAATACGTTTAGAGTGGGATGGAATGGAACAAGTTATTCAAAGGCAGTCTGTTTTTGAAGAAAATCCTTGGTGTTTACATGTGGCTAAAAATGTGAAGGTTACAATTACTGCTCTTTCAGATAGTGAAGTGCTTGTCCAAAAAACAGATAATGACCAAGAATTTGCGTCCAAGTTGTATACTCCAAATGAGTGTCAAAGTGTTGTAGTTGGTGAGGGCGTATGGGAGGGAACAGCCCAGCGTGTTATTCGGACAATTTTTGATTATAATAATGCAGCATATTCGAATATGGTTGTAGGAGAAGTTATTTCTTATCCAGGGAGATGGTCCAGTTATCCACCGCATCACCATGATCAACCGGAGGTATATTATTATCGCTTTAACAAGCCACAGGGATTTGGATGTGCAATGGTTGGTGAGGATGCTTATCGCGTTGTACATAATAGTTTTATTACAATTCCGGGTGAGCTAGACCATCCGCAAGCAACTGCGCCTGGATATGCAATGTATTTTTGTTGGATGATTCGACATCTTGAGAATAACCCATGGAATGATCGTATCATGGAGGAAGACCACAAGTGGTTATTAGAACCAAACGCGAAAATTTGGCCAGAAAAGGAATAGACGAAAATAAATACGAGCACTCCTATTGTTAGTGATAGGGTGCTCTTTTTTCTGTTTATGCGCATAAAGGAAAATCCTTCTTACTGTTACCGTCGGATTATCGTCCTGCACACATTTGAAGAAGGAGAATTTCTATCTAATAAAATAAGATAAGATTTGATATTTTCTTAGTTTTGGTTAGGTAAGTTTATATACTTAAAGTAAAGGGCTTAATTTCAATTAAGGAGGAGGATAATTTGGAGGTATATAACTCAGCTGCTCCTGCACAAACAAATAATGAAGAGTTACCATTCGATATTTCTTGGATGACCGATTGGATTGTAGACTGGTTTGGTTCTTTGTTTAATGGCGGCAGTAATGTAATAAAAGATGGGGGAGATAAAATAGATGGTGCAGTCCATGCGAGTGTGCCTGCATTCTTTGATGTTATTTTCCTTATATTTTCTGTAGTAATTTTAATATCATTATTAGTTTTTGGGGCTTCGTTATGGTTTAAACATATAAAGTGGAAAAAAAGATCTATATATTTAGGAGTAGGTTCATTTATTCTCATACTTTTAATAAGGATTCTACCAGTGTTAATGTTGACAACACGTTCTTTTGATTTTCAAACTTTTATGAGTAATATGGTGGGCTTAATTACTTCTATAATTTTAGGAACAGCTGTATTAATGTTTTTGATATCTTTAGCATTAGGTATGCTTTATAAGAAATTTGAACATCCCAAATATGGAAAGTGGAGTTCAAGTTTGAGATATAGTTCAATTTTTATATTTGTAATGACATTGCTAGTACCGGCCTTACTGCGCCATTTATAATTTTGGTTTATATAAGGAGATAGAGGAATAGTGAAGGTAACATCTATATTTATTCCTTCTATATATACTAGTACTTATTCTCCTTTAGGTTTCTAATTTAAATCTAATAAGTTAAAAAGCTTTTTGTGTATGAGGTTTTGGTAAGGGAGGATGAGTATTAGTGACTACGTTCATTGTAATGGTTAGTATTTTCTTAATTCTATTCGTAATTGGTCCTAAAGCGACTAAGAGAAAAGAAGAAAAAGATAGAATAGAAAAAGAACATAAGCAGAAAATGGAGGCTTTAGAAGAAAAGTTGGATTTTGATATTAATGGAAGCAAAGTAAGGTTACATAAAAAGCCTAAATTAAAGAAAAGTATATATAAAATAAAGAGTAACAGATAGCTTTTTAATTAAAAGGGGAAAGGGATAGAATGGACAACGGGTTTCTTTGAACAAAGTAGGGAGCATCATACCGGACGGATTTAGAAGAGTGCTTTAGGGAGTTGGTACAAGAAATATGCGACGAATTAGAAATTGTCATTGTCGCTTTAGAGTGTAACAAAGACCATACACATATGTTTTTAAACACGCTGTCAACATTTAGTCCTTTGATATTATGGCAAAAATCAAAGGAGTAACTTCAAAAAATTGAGAGAGGAATTTCCTTACCCTAAACATTTTCCAAGTTTATGGGCATGTAGTTATTTTGTATCTACCGCAGGAAATGTATCGAGTGCAACTTTTAAAAAATATGTAGAAAAACAAAAAACAAGGAGATGAGAAAGGTGCAAATTAAATGTAGTAATTGCGGATTTGAACAATTTATGAAAGACCATAAATTCAACAGAGAATATAGAGATGACTACAAAAATGCCTTGTTTGTTCTGTGTGGGAGAAATGCTTGTGATACTTCTCAAATTAAAATCCCGAGTGGTTATATCAGAAAAGTGATGTGGCTTGGCTCGTGGTCAATTGTAAGAGTTATAACTTTAGACGAATACAAAAGTCTTAAAAGAGCCAGACTTCTTAGGGATTTAGTTGTAGAAAAATATAACAATTTGTGACAGAAAAATTAAGCTATTTCCTACAAAAGAACAGGATTTTATCTTAAAGGCTATGGGAAGAGAATATATCTCTACAATCAATGTACTTGTATCTGAAATGGTACAGCAAAGAAAATATATGAGATGAAAGAAGCCATTTGTGATAGAATGGTTCTTTTTGTATTAGAATATTTTCCTATGTTCATTATTTTGTTGCTTGAAGTGAAACTAAATCTAAAGATAGCTACTAATTCTAGAGTGATACCAAAAACTCGAATTACTTTCTTCATGTTCTTCTGTGAATATTCAAAAATAAGTTTCTCAAGTTAAAATATTGTGAATATATTTATAAATGCAAGTATGCCGTGATAATATTTGATAAAAGGGGGTAGGAGCAGATGAGTGTTAACCTCATTTCTAACGAAAAAATCACCAAATTATTAAATGACTGGTATCAAGCTATGATTGCACAATGTGTATTACAGTCTGAAAAGATAAAAGAAGATATTGAAAGTAAAATTAATTATATCAAGGAAGATCAAACAATATTAATGTATTACGCTTTACTAAATGCGCGGTACAGCCTTCTAATTCGTGATACGAAGGGTTCAAAAGATATTTTAGACAAAGTCGAACCTTTACCAGACGAAAATGAAACGTTTTTAGAGTACTATTATCATTTATTTAAAGCTATTTACGCCATCAATACGGCCAACAATAGTGAAGCAAGGATTCATTTTGAAGAAGCTGAAAAGCTTCTAGATTACATGCATGATGAAATTGAAAAAGCAGAATTTAATTATTGGGTTGCTGTTTACTACTACCATATAATGAAACCAATTCAAGCAATTCAATATGCTATGAAGGCAAATGAAATATTTATAAATAATGCAGGATATGAATTGAAAATAGCTGCATGTTTAAATACTTTAGGAATGGCAAACATACGACTAAATGAATTTGAAAGTGCAGAAGAATATTTACTTTCAGCATTAGACACTTTCAAAAAATCAGGTGATGAAATTCTAATTAAACGCGTTAAGCATAATTTAGGACTTTTATATGCAAGTCAAAACATGCCAGAGTTAGCAGTTAAACATTTAGAGAATTCATTAGAGAATAACTTTAAAACTATGTTTCTTTTAGCGAGAGAACATTTCAAGCTAGGAAAGCATACTATTGCTAATGAATATATTGAACAAGGTTATAAGCTTAGTGATGTAGGTTATCGTCATCATTTCGAAATCTTAAGGTCATTACATAATAAAGCACCAATCGAAGAATTTGAGAAATTAGTTATAGAAGGTATTTCTTATTTTGAAGCAGAAGAATTATATGAGTGGATAAAAGAGTATGCTTCTCTTTTAGGTGACCAATTCTACAATTCAAAAAATCATGAAAAGGCAAGCAAATATTTACACATTGCTTTAGACGCAGACAAAATAAGCAAAGAAAGAAGGGCGCTAAAATGAAAAAAGCTATCTTATTAATGATGATGTTGTCCACATTTTTTACTTTTGGTCTTACTAATGTAAAAGACGTACCACAACAAGAATCAATTGAAGTATTTATGGATCATGGGGAACATATTTAATTTTCTAAAAAGAGGCTAATAAAGTTTTATTTAATCTAATTATTAAACAGAGATCTGAGCGTATTACTGATGCTTGGATCTTTTTTAATAATAGGGCTTTGTGAACATAACTAACGGTTGATTACGGAAATAATGATTGTGGGGGAAAAAGATGAAATGGGGAATAGAAGCAATAAAGAGTTATGAATTAAATTGTAATGACTTAGATCGATATACAATTTTAAGGGAAGAATACCAAAGTACAAACTGGAGTTATTTATCTCTCTCGCATCTTCAAAATTTCTTAGAAACATCAGGTTTGGATAGAGATATGATATTAGAACTGCTGCCAATTAATTTTAAAGGAATTGTATGGAAGTCTCTTGAAAGCGAGGACTTGGAATTTCTAAATACTTTAACAAGTCCTATTAGATGTTTGGAGATTTTAGATAGATATAACTTAATGGATTCTGCAGCAACTCATACACCAAGCATGGAATATAAACTGAGATGGTTAAAAGAGCGCTGGGTGAAAGGATATTATATTTTCGCCAACTGCTGAGATAAAGCTTGAATAATAGAAAGGAGGATATATTGGAGAGGACCGACTCATGTAGCAGCAGGGGCAGCATTCGCTTTAAAATAGCGTCAAGTTCTTACGTAATATATTAAGCTTGGTACTGATCCATACGGAGAAAGACACCAAAGGCGTCTTTCTCCGTATGGAACCATCTTAAGTTTAATGTTATGGATAAGATTTCTAACCAAAATGATTGTTGCAATTTAATATATTTTTAATGTATGGATGTGTGCATTCTTATGACAAATAGATTGTGTACTATCATGCAAGTTAGTATTTTATTAGTAATCATTTTCATCTGAGTTACTATTATAACTAGAATTATAAGAAGGACTATCATACCTAGAGGAATCTTCATTTTTGTAACTAGAAGTGCTGTTATAATTGGAGTTACTATAGGAACTTTCAGAACTTGAACTATTAGAAGAGCTATAATAGCTAGGGGAACTGTAGTCGTCATAATAGTCGTTAAAATCATCTTCATCATCCAAATCAGAATTTACAACTTTATTTGTATTTGCTTTCTTTCCAACTGATTGAACTCTATAAGACGTATTCCTTTTTTTATTTTGTTTTCTTTTTCCATTTCCTTTAGATTGCAACGAAGGTGTATACGTTATAGGTATTACTCTAGATAATCCCCTTACAAATAATCGAACAATACATACTAAAATCCACATGCAAATAATAAATACAAAGACATAAAGAGCAATGTTGTAAATCATATTGTTTATTGTATCTATCATCGCACCCTTTGAAATATTAAACATAAAATCAATCACCGCCATTTTTCTATAAATTTTATATTAAAAACGTAATATTAATCTAAATAGAATTATAAAATATTTTTTCCATTTTTTATATAAAAAATATGAATTTGTTACCGCGGATTAGAATTAAGAAAAAGACACCCTGAGGTGCCTTTCAATGACCTTAGTATCATTTTTTAGTGTGAAAAGGCAAATTGTATACAGTTTGATACTCTCGCTGGATTATTTCATTTGTATATAAATTATTTTAAAGTTTTTCTCATTTTTATGCATTTGAAATTTAATAGTGGGGGATACCGCTACATGCCCATCAACTTAAGAAAAATAAATGTCCCAAAAATTAAAAAAGGAACAAATTAATTTACTCCTTTTTTACTTGAATTCCACATGAAATTTAGTATCAATGATTCCAAAAGCAACTTTACATGGGAACGGATTTTTTCCTATTGAAGCAGCGCGCATACATGAAAGCACCCAATAATCCAATTCTAAAGGTAAACGGAATACTTGGATACTACTATCATCGTTTTTTACTGTTACGATTGGTGTATTTACCCTAGTTGTAGTGAAACCGTCAGTTGTTATCATTGCTACTGCATCATTATTATGAAAACCAGCGCTTAAAACCTCGTAAGTTATTCCATCATTCTCATTAATAATCATAGGTATATTTAAATAGGGATAGCTATTTATATTGTTATGAATAACTGTTCTTGCTGTATTCTTTCTTATCTGATTCCCTTGCATTTTATACACTCCTTTATAACAATCCAAACGTTTAAATCTATTCTATTTTACATCAAGTATATCCGAAAATTGTAGTGTCAACTTATTATAGAAAGCATCCGTACATATGATAGCGCTATTTAACGGATCTATATCAATGATGGTCATATAGTTAGTAAGAAAATAGCCGTCTTCATAATATGTAATTAGTATTTCTTCTTCGGATAATAAGGAACATAAAAGCATATTCTCAATAAGTTCTTTTTCTTCAGAGGTTAAAATAGGACGTGCTATTTTATTTTTCTCTTTGATTATTTCACGTATTCCGGCGAATTGTTCTGGCATTGCTGCGAACGGCGCCCATTTTACCATTCCTCTGCCTTTTGGCATATTAGCGTTGTTCATGCTTTGTGTCCTCCTAATAGTGTGTTTCTGCATCTAGCTGTTGCATTATTTGTATACGAAATTCCTCTTAATATACTATTCTTTCCAAATTTCGTGCGTATTTCATCCATTACTTTCGTTAGCTTTATTTCTTGTTCTCGTTGCGTGACATTATCAAAAAGTGAAATTTGTTCTTCTCCTTCTTGAAGTAGGTTTGTTAAGGATATGTTTATGCTACGAATGGGTTCACCAGTATATTGCTGATGTAAAAAGTATGTACAGATATGATAAATATCCATCGTTAAATTTGTGGGACGGCTTAAAGTATGTGTTTTTCTAATGCCACCTGCACAATTCTTGCTATAACCAACAGAGAAATGAACGGTTTGAGCAAGTTTGTTTTGTTGTCTTAATCGATAGCAAACTTCTTCGGTATGTTCCAGCAGGATAATCGGAAATTCTTCTATTGTGTAGTCACGCATGAGAATTTGGCTTTTTCCAATAGAAGTTGTGGCAGGAACATATTTCTCTGAAATGCGACTAAAGTCAATTCCATGGCTATGTAAGTGTAATTCTTCTCCAATCACGCCGAAGCTTTGTTTTAAATATTTAAGAGGATAATTAGCTAAATCTTCAATTGAATGTATTCCTTTTTTATTTAACTTTGTTTCAGTTTTATGTGAAATTCCCCAAAACTTACTAAGTGGCCGTATGCTCCATAATTTTGTAGGTACATCTTCGTATTTCCAATAAGCAATTCCGTCTTTATTTTGCTTTCCTTCAATATCTAAAGCTACCTTACTCATCAACAGGTTAGGAGCAATTCCAATTGTGCATTCAATTCGTGTATGTTCATATATTTCACGTTTAAACTGTAATGCAAATTCATGTGGATTTCGGGCAAATAGATGGATGCTATCGGTAATATCCATAAAAAATTCATCAATGCTGTATTGATGAAAGTCTTCAATAGGAACATATTGTAGAGCTAACTTCGTTATGTAATTGGAGCATTTAATATATGTTCCCATAATTGGATTCACAATAAGAATATCTTTTTGTCGAGGAATCTCGTATAGCCTTGCCATCTTCTTTACACCCATTGCTTTTAATGGTGGAGTTGCGGCTAGAACAATTGAACCGTTTCTATTTACATCCCCGACTACAGCTAATTTTGTATGAAGTGGATCAAAGCCCAATTTAATACAACTAACTGAGGCATAAAAGCTTCGAAGATCAACACATAAAATGATTCTATTCGGTAAAATTGAATAGTCATACATCATAATTCCTCCCAACAACAAGAACGTCCGTTCTTATTATACACGAACTTACGTTCTTTTATGAAGTGGTTTTTGAAAAATATTTATGAATTAAAAATACGCAGAATGAAAGAGAGAGCGGCCTAATGTAGTTGGAGTGTTTAGGTTATAAACAGTGTTAGCTATATTAGGTAGTGAGGGAAGAAAAGGATAGGAGGGAAGTTCTTTAAATCAATTTCTAAGTATTTGAAATATAAGTGTTGACTGTAATTTATTACCTATGCTAACATATAGATAATTTAATTTAGGCGGTGGATATGTATTGGACTCAGACGTTGACTCGGATAGTTGGCTAAATAACCTCGATTTTCTTAGAGTACCTCTTATTATTTTGAGAATGTAGATTGTAAACAATCATATATTACACGCAGTTAATAAATAGTAAGTAGGGAAAGTGAAAATATATTAGGAGGTGAATCCTTTAGTTTTTACGAAACTAAGGGGATTAGTTGGACATATTTAATTTAATTATGGTAGCGGTTTTAGTCGCATGTACCGCGTTTTTCGTGGCAATTGAGTTTGCTATTGTAAAAGTAAGAGGATCAAAGATTGATCAATTTGTATTAGAAGGAAAGAAGGGTGCATTGGCAGCTAAGAAAGTAACGTCAAACCTGGATGAATATTTGTCAGCTTGTCAATTAGGTATTACAGTGACAGCAATGGGACTAGGGGCATTAGGTGAACCAACCATTGAGAGACTTTTACATCCTTTATTTGATAAGTGGAATATCAACCCTTCCATTGCAGGTGTATTATCTTTAGGAATTGCTTTTACTTTTATGACGTACTTACATGTTGTAGTTGGTGAATTGGCACCCAAAACATTTGCGATTCAAAAGGCTGAGAAGGTTACTTTATTGCTTTCAGCTCCGCTTATCTGGTTCCACAAAATCATGTATCCGTTTATTCGATTGTTGAATGGCTCTGCAAGGATGATAACAAGACTATTTGGTTTAAAACCAGCATCAGAGCATGATGTCGTACATACAGAAGAAGAATTACGATTGATTCTTTCGGAAAGTTATCAACGTGGAGAGATTAATCAAGCTGAATATAAATATGTAAATAATATTTTTGAATTTGATAATCGTATTGCAAAAGAAATAATGGTCCCTCGTACAGAAATTATAGGGCTTCATGTAGAGAATTCTTTAGCGGATCATATAAATATAATCCGTAATGAAAAGTACACACGCTACCCTGTATTTGGAGAAGACAAAGATGAAATCATTGGCATGGTGAATGTGAAAGATTTCTTGATTCGTTATATGAGTAATGAATCAAAAGAATTTAAATCTATGTCCTCGTATACGCGTCCAGTAATTGTAGCAATAGAAACCATACCAATACATGATTTATTATTAAAAATGCAAACGAAACGTATCCCATTGGCTGTATTATATGATGAATACGGCGGCACAGCTGGTTTGGTAACAATTGAGGATATACTAGAAGAAATTGTAGGCGAAATCCGTGATGAATATGATGGAGATGAGCTGTCACCAATTCAGCAAATAAATAATGATCATGTTGTCGTAGAAGGTAAAGTGCGTATTAGTGAAATAAATGATTTGTTAGGATTACATATGAATGATAGTGATGTTGATACAATTGGTGGTTGGATTCTAATGCAGAATTATGATATCCAGGAAGGACAAACATTATTTAGTGAAGGATATGCTTTTACAATTCTTTCAAAAGACCCCCACCAAGTTAAGTGTGTTGAAATAAAAAAAGAAATTTTAGAAGCAGCAACTGTATAGTTGCTGCTTTTTATAGGGGTAGCAGAAAATGAAAGCAAAGATTCTTGTAACATTAACCTTACCTGTTATGTTATTAGCAGGTTGTACAACCGAAACATATGGACTTACACAGTCAGAGTTCAGACAAGTAGATAAAGAGTTTAAAGCAGATAAGATGATAAAAGACATGAAACAGTTGCATTATAGCGATGAACAAATTGAGAAACAGCTAAGAATGGCGTTAGCACAATTAAAGTATGAAGAGGAAATGAAGAAGAAAGAGAATGATAAGTACAAGGGTATAGAGACGGAAGAAGAAACCAAGAAAGACAAGAAGAAAGGGGACAATGAAACAGTCTATGAAAAGAAAGAAAAAGAAAAAGTAACGGTAACGGAAGAAAGATATCCGTATCAGTTATACGAAATCTATGCCCGACTTCAGTATCAAATTGAATATCTAGGTAAGGGGATGGAAAAATCAATTAATGAGCGTAGTGCTACCGTGAACTACACAAGAGAAGAATCAAAACTGGTTGATATGCAACTAAACTACATACTTAACCTGGTGCCAATCGGAAAGTACGAATCAAACTATCCTTTACTCGAAGAAGGTGTATCAAAGTTAAGAGAAGCTTTAGAACTCATTGTAGACTTTGGTATGAGAGCGCAAAATCCATTATATCCTGATAACAAATTACCTGAGGGATTCGACAAAGCCAATGATATGATTATAGACGTACTGAGCACATGGCAACCGATTTTTGATGAAATAGATAAAGATTTCCCTGATGCGAAACGTAAAGCAGAGAAGAAAGTAGAAAGGAATTTAAATGATGATACAGAAGGTGGATTCCGTATTCATAAATTAAATCCTAAAAAGGTAAGCAGAGAAGAAAATAACAACGATTATTAACGGGGGGATGACGTATGAAATCGAAGAAACTAATCACGTTAGCGATTCCGGTTATGTTATTAGGGGGTTGTGCTACGACTCAAGGTTCACCAAAGATAGAAGCAAAGACAGAAGAGTCAAGCAAAGCGAAAGCTACTGAACAAGATAAAAAGTCTACTAGCTTAAAAGATAACGAGAAAGATATTCAAAGGATTCGAGTTTTAGAAGAGGATTATCCACAATACATGTTAGACATGGAGAAAGATTTAGTGAAGCGGTTAATTTTTTATAAAGATTCAATAAAATACTACCAAAAAGGTAGTAAATCAAGGGAAGAAGTCTTAGTTTCCATTAAAGACTATATGAAAGTACTGGATAAGATAGAGTCTATAGATGCCCCTTCTAAATACAAGGAAGATCACAAAGAAGTCCTTAAAGCAGTCAGTAAGTATAGGGAATCTTTTGAAGAAGTAGAAAAGGTATTCAAGAAAACAGACTTCTCAATGGAAGCTGATAAGGAAGTACTTGAAAAGGCAGACAGTAAGCTATCAGAAGGTAATCGTGTTTGGATACCAGTGTTTGAAAAACTAAAGAATGAATCAAAAAAAGTAGAAAGTTCTTCTGATTCATCTAGTGAAGACGTTTCATCAAATTTTGTTCCAAGATCATCTTCACCTAACTCAAGTCAATCAGACAAGAGCCAAGCCCAAACAGGTATGTTCAAAGGTATAGTTGGTACTGATGAAGAGTTAGGAATAAACGATTCTAATACATCTAGGTATATTAAAAATGAAAGGTCTATTGTAGGTAAGTATGGTATTGATTTAGGAGAAGGAGTCAAAACAATACTCTATTTAAAAGGTGATATGACATTTGCTTTTTATAAGTATGGGGATTTCCCAAGTAGAGATAGTCTAATGAAAGGAACATACGAGTTAGACGTACCTTCTTTACAATTAACATTAAAATTAACAAGCGTAACTGAGAATGGTCATAAGACTCAAAGAACTGAGAGTTTTAGATATCAGGTACAAAATTATGATTTAAATATGTTACAACTTTATAGTGCAGACGAAGATGTCCGTATGAGATTGATTAAACACGGGTAAATATATTAGTAGGGTTAGGTGAAAAAGCCTAGCCCTTATTTTAAGGGGATATTGAATAAATGGAGCAGGTTATACAAGAGTTTTTTTCTCCAAGTAAAAACTATAAGGTTCAAATCATTAAAAGAAAAGATGGTCTATATACAACAGAAGCGTATAGATGGATGGAGGATTGCGGCTATACATTTTGGAGTTATATATCACAAGGATTGACTTTGATAGATAGTAAGGAACATGCGCAAAAGATTGCTATGGAACAACTAATAGAATGTTCAAGAGAAAGGTTTAAAAATACGTAATTATATTTGTAAAATTATAAAGAAGTATGATGTTTTATTAATAGTGAAAGAACACAAATCTTTTGTAAGTGAACCTATTATTATTAATTTCTAGATTCATATACTTTTATGAAAATACATGAAGTGAATTTTATTTAATCCTATTTATTTTATTGGAATTATAAGCTATACTAAAAGTAGGTGCAAAATGTACCATTTGAAAAAGAGTGCATTGCAAAAAGGGATCCGTAAAGGATTCCTTTTTTATTTCTGTGAAAATGAAGCAACGTTCTAATTATCTCTTTCTTTTTTATGAATGAACTACCACTTTATATACTTAAAAGGTATTTTTGGAAAATAGGGGGAGTAAATTATTTGAGACTTTAATAATTTGTTTTTATGAATTGTGCCTAATAGCCAAACTTATTTTTGAAAAATCGAAGTATAGCCTTCAAAAAGCAACCGGTGCTCGTATTTTATACAAACAAAATAGAAGCCTTAAAAAAGACTTCTATTTTGTGACATATAATGAATGATAAGGTGGTAAACAAATCAAGATAATGTGACTGAGCGGTAAAAATTTATTAATAGCTGTTTTAGATTCTCTTATAACTAGGCTAATTACGAAAAGTGAATCTCTACAATGATAATAAAAATTGAAAAATTTTACTCATTAAAACTTAGACTAACTACAGTTGCAATTGATTGGGCCGCATGTTCCCAGCTTCCATCTTGTACTGTAAACTCATAATAAAATTGATCATCTGGACGAAAACTTAAATGGTGAGAGATTTGCCCCTTAACATATTTTTTTCCTGCACCTAGATTTACTACTTCTATTTCTTTTACATTAAATTCATGTTCGAATACTTTGATTTTTTTGACTTCTGGACCATTTAAGGCAGCTTGAACGGCTGTTTCCAAATTGTTTTGTGCAAAAGGTTGAATACTTAATTGTGCCTCTTTTGGTTGAATGGGAGCCTCCTTTTCTGCAGCAAACACCGAGGTAGTAGGTAGTGCACCCATAATGATTTTTCTTTTCATCTTCATAGTTTTCCTTCCTCTCTTAAAGTTATGATATATAATCTTTTAAAGACTGACACGGTGCAATTTTTTTCATAATGTACGCAAAAAATCAGTTTAATAATTATGTGAAATTGTGTCAGAAAATTAAAGTTAATTATATATGTATTTAAGATGATATCTATCTACATATTTTTTTCAATCTTTAGATAAATCAAATGCTAATGACTTCTTAAGAATCAATTTAGCACCCTGTTTATCTATAATAGTCCTATAAAATACATTTAGTTCATAGTAAAAGTAATACATTTGATATTAAGTGTCTTACATAATGCGATAAAATTTCACAATTTTTTATTATAATATACAGAAAAGGGTAAAAACATAAGTAATACTTGTCATTGGTGTGAATTATACGAATCTACTTATTGTAACAGCTAAGATGTTAGATAATGTTTTTCTTAAAAATATTACTAATCCATATTCATGAAAAACATTTTAATGGATTAGTTTGATTCGATATAAAAAGAGGACGCATTTTTATTCGCGTCCCCTTTTTATGATAATTTATTTTACAAGTTAAGAAGAATCTTTGATCATCTAAATAAATTCTAGCACCCTATTAGGAGATACTAGTATAACAATAGGGACTTTTATTTAGTTCTTTTTTATCAATCCGTTTAATTCTAATACTGTAGGCAAGCATAGTACTTAGTTCAGGAGCTTTTTCTATTATTTTATTGATAACACTCCTTCTTAGTACTATTCTAAGTATTTTTGGGCTAGGTAAGAAGGGTATGTTGAAATAGGAGGGCCCATATGAAAGTAGGATAAATTGGTCTTTGAAATTGGTATACAGTTCTTTAATAAATATAGTTTTTGCAATATATCTTTATCTATGGGATGAAGCATATAATCTGTCATGATGAAATAATTGTGATGGTAGATAAATACTTTTCCTTCCGGTAGAATCGCGTGATTAGATAAATTTGGATAAATAGGTGGCCCATCTGAAAGTTGATTTAAACTACATTGTGAAACTTTAATAATTTCTTGGACTGAAAATTTAAATTTGCGAAATGCTATGGTATTAATAAACAGACGTTTTTGATTATTTTCTATATAAAATAACTCTCCTTTTTCATTTTGTACAACTCGTAGATTTGGAATTGACTCTGTAAGGGTTATGGGGGGACCTTCTGTATATTTATAGATAAATGGATCGGGAATTAAGACAATTTCATTTTGATTATATTTGAAGTAAGAAAGCATGTCTTTTGAAATAAGCCTGCGTTTAAGGTTATCAATTAAAAATACTTCACCGTGTGAATTACTAAACAAAATACCATTTAAATCTTTAGAAGGGAGGTTAGCATATAGGTTTTGGAAAGAGAATGGTGTTTTAAAAGTAATATCGAGCACTTTGGGAATGGGATAAAAAGGTTGAAATGTATTTAGGCGTTTCCAAAACATTGCATCTCCAGCAAACCAATATAAAGGATTTGTATCCCAATATCCACGGTACTTTTCATAGACTTTTACTAATATTCTTTTAGTATGCATAACTGAACAGTGATCTACAACATTAGCAGCTGTATATAAAATTTTCGAAGCTTCTCTTACAAATTCATTTGTAGGTTCTAGGTTATAATCAACATATTTAACGTATTGGGAAGAGTAGACTACATCAATTTCAGGGTTTTTTTCTAAGAAAGATAACATTTCAGCTAATCTGTTTGGAAGGTATATAGTGTCATCCGTTAAATAGCAAATATAATCCCCACAGGTTAATGGAAGTGCCTCATTGATAAGTGTTGCATATCTTGTAGTTTTATATCGTTCATCATCTTGTATAAAACTATTCTTATAAGTAATTCGAGGATCCTCTAAATAATTTTTTATGACATTTATAGTTTCTAGACAGGAGTTATCATCCATAATAAAAAGTTCCCATTCTTTATAAGTTTGCATTAGAACACTTTCAATAACTTGATTAATTAATGACGGCTTATTATAACTAGTAAGGATAATTGATATTTTGGGTTGCAAATACTTCACCTCTATTGAGAATATTAAATGTGTTTTTTCTAGTGAAATATAATAATTAAAGCTTTATCAACACTTTCTTTTTTATTTTAAATAGTTTATTACTTTTTCATAGATATGGTATGGACTATAGTGGAGAAAAAAGGATATAGGTGAATATAAATAACGCTATTAATTTTTTATAGGTAAAGAAATCTTTTTTAAAATTATCGGAACGGTTTGTCCTTTCTATTTATATAATAACGTAACTGTTTTTGTATTTGTTGATAAGGAGGAGAGGGATATTTGCCTAAAATTTCAGTTATAATGACAAGTTACAATAAGCCTGCGTTTGTTGAAAAATCGATATTAAGTGTATTAAACCAAACTTTTCAAGATTTTGAGCTTTTTATAATGGATGATAATTCAGATGAAATAACGCAGAAGGTGATTCAACCATTTATAAATAAGGAAAATGTACATTTTTATAAAAGTAATGTAGCTCATATTTCTGAAAGGACAAAAAAAGTCAGATATGCGGCTTTAATTAATGAAGCACTTAAGCATGCTAAAGGGGAATATATAACTTATATTACAGATGATAATCAATATGAAGAAGAACGCTTGAAAAAGATGTCTAGTTATCTTGATGAGAATGAAGATGTTCAAATTATTTACTCTGCATCAAAAACGATTCATATAGATGAATCAGATATGCCTATTAAAACTGTTGAAAGACCTTCCAAAAAAATTACAAATAATGCGCCATGTACCATTGATCATTGTTCTATTATGCATAGAGCATCAGTTTTACCAATTCTTGAAAAAAGATGGAATTCTTACTGGGATGAAGATCCTCAGTTTTACCGGATAGGAGATGCACGCTTCTTTTGGAGATTAAATCATTATTGGGATTTTTATCCCTTAGATGAAATTTTAGATATCAATTATATTACTCCTCATTCAATACATGCACAGTTATTTGCAGAAGAAAAAAATGAATTTGTGCAATTATTACCACCACAAAGAACATGCAAAGAATTAAGAGAAGATCTAAGAAGAAAAAGAGGGTGAAAAATTGAGTGACATTTATTTAAAAAATTACTGGCTATTAAATTTAGATTATATAAATATTTTTTCAGAGTTAAAGCATCATAACATTCCTTTGCCATTACTGAGTAATTTTTATCAATATTTAGATGAAGATATAAAAAATAAAATGAAAGATGATAATTTTTACAAGCAATTGTCAATTGAACCAATAGCGGAAAAACAGTTACAGTTGGAGTTTGAAAAAATAATTTCTGCATTTCAATCAAAAATAAAAAGAAAAAATAAAGATGGAACAATCCTGCTAAATTCAGATTATCTCCGTTTTTCAGTAAGTAATTTTACCCACTTTCATCCAAATCAAACTAAGATATTAACAAGATCAAAAAAGCCAGAACTTTATGGTCTTCCTACAGTTTGTGCACCAGATTATATAAATAAATCCCCTAATAACGCAAATGTTTATATAGAAAAAGCTAAAGAAATCTTTTTAAGGTTTAATAAACACCCACTACTATCAAACACGTTTTTTCAAAAAAAATTACTCAGCGACCTTCCTATCATGATTGAGAAGCTTAACATGGCTCATTTTATTTTTAAAGAACAAGATATTTCTGGTGTGGTTGTTGGTACTACGGAAGACATAACAAGTAGAGCACTTACTTTTCTTTCTGGTAGTGAGGGTATACCAAGTTTATGTCTGCAACATGGTGCAATAATGGGAGAAGAAGCATACTTTCCGGTTTTCGCAACAAAACAGGTCGTATATGGGAAATATGAAGAAGCTTGGTACCTTCAAAAAGGGGTCAGTGAATCTCAAATTGAAATACTAGGGCACCCTAGATATGACGAAATCTTTGATAGAGTATATATGGATAAAAAGAATTTATTTAATAAATTAAATATAGACCCCTCTACAAAAGTAGTTTTTATTGCAACCCAGCCATTTAAAACTTTATTTTATACTGAACTGACAGAAAAGTTAGTGAAAGAAAAAAATATTACGGTTATTATAAAGCCTCATCCTTGGGAAAAAGGGCGTAACTTAGTGGGAGAATATATTAAGTTAAGTAACTTATATCCTAATGTTAAATATATAACAAATGAAGTGAACATGTATGATGTTATTTTACATGCAAATCTTGTGGTTATCTCAAATTCAACAGTAGGATTAGAGGCAATGTTATTAGACATACCTGTAGTTGTTTATAAATCTTTATTAGAGGAAAGGGATTATAAATATTACGATACGCTAGATTGGCTTGTAAACCATTCTATGGAGGATGTGACTAGTACGATTAAAAAGGTTCTACATGATCCTTTACAATCTAATTTAGCAAAAGAATTAAGAAAAAAATTTATTAATGAAAACTATCCGCAAGAAGCATGTACAAAAAGATTAATAAATTTAATTCAAGGTGAAAAAGAATAAACTCCTCACCATTTATAAATATTTGAAGTAAAAGATTATATCCTCAGTTTTCAATGATTAATATGTATCTTAAACTTGCAATGGAAACGTGTGTTTTAATATCCGATAAACCAATTTATCTCTCAACAAATGGCTTGCTAATGGAACTACACACAAATTGAAGAGAGGTTTTTCTTGGCTAAAATTAATTTTTTAATATGAGGAGGTATATATTTTCATGTTTTTTAAAGATAAAAACGTTTTAATTATTGGTGGAACAGGAACAATTGGAAAAAGCATTCTTTCTAATGTTCTACAGGAAAAGCCAAAAGTGGTAAGGGTTCTTAGTAGAAGTGAATATAATCAATTTTTATTACAAGAAGAATTTAGGGATAAAAATCAAAATATTCGTTATTTAATTGGGGATATTCGTAATTATGATCGAGTATTTAGTGCGATGGAAAATATTGATTATGTATTTCATGTGGCCGCGATGAAGCATGTGTCTTTTTGTGAATATAATCCGTTTGAAGCAGTTTTGACCAATATTTTTGGAACACAAAATGTAATAAAAGCCGCAATTGCTCAGAAAGTAAAAAAGGTAGTTTTTACAAGTTCTGATAAAGCGATTTCACCAACAAATAATTACGGTGCAACAAAGTTGACTGCTGAAAGATTGATTACATCAGCGGAATATTCAAAAGGTTCAAGTGAAACGATATTTGCAAGTGTTCGTTTCGGAAATGTGATGGGGTCAAGAGGATCTGTCATTCCTTTATTTGAAAATCAAATTAAAGAAAACCAAAAAATAACTGTAACGGATCTTAGTATGAGTAGATTTATGATGACACTGAATCAAGCAACTATGTTAACAATTGAAGCAATGAAAATAGCAAAGGGTGGTGAAACTTTTATATTAAAAATGCCAGTTATTTCATTAAAAGATTTAAGTGAAGTGATGATAGAAGAAGTTACAAAGTTATATGGGTTGCCTAAGGAGAATATAAAAATTGAAGAAATTGGATTAAAACCTGGTGAAAAAATGTATGAAGAACTTATGACACATGATGAGTCTTTACAGGCTTTTGAATTACCAGATATGTTTATCATTCCTAGCCCATTAAAAAAGGGTACACAATATGAAAATGCAGAAAGGGCGAAAGCAGGATTTTACCGTTCTGATCATCAAAATGCGATTTCAAAAGAAGAGCTTAGAAATTTAATATTAAACCAGCAACTATTAACAGGAGGGGAGAAACTATGAAAATATTAGTAACTGGTGGTGCAGGTTTTATTGGTAGGTGGGTTGTAAAGAGATTATTGCAGGATAAGCATGAAGTATGGATATTAGACAACTTAGCAAATTCAACTACTGCAAATATCACCGAATTTGCACACGATCTAAATTTAAAGCAATGCATTCAAGGAGATATTAAAGATAAAAAATTAGTTGCTGAATTATTTAAAAATAATTCATTTGACCTTTGTTATCATTTAGCAGCTAGTATCAATGTTCAAGATAGTATAGATGATGCTAGATCAACTTTTGAAAATGATACAATAGGTACTTTTAATTTGTTAGAACAATGTCTTAAATATAAAGTCAAAATGGTCTTTATGAGTACTTGTATGGTATATGATAAAGCTACTAATATACAAGGAATATCAGAATTAGACCCGATTAAACCAGCTTCTCCATATGCTGGATCAAAAATTGCTGCTGAAAACATGGTTTTATCTTACTATTATGCTTATAAGCTACCTGTAGTGGTTATTCGCCCATTTAATACGTATGGTCCATTCCAGAAAACAGGTGGGGAAGGTGGGGTTGTTGCCATTTTTATAAATAATAAATTAGATAATGTACCATTAAATATTTATGGGGATGGAAAACAAACGAGAGACCTTTTATACGTTGAAGATTGTGCAGATTTTGTTGTGGCAGCAGGATACTCTGCAAAAGCAAATGGCCATATTATCAACGCTGGAACAGGACAAGATATATCCATTAATAAATTAGCAGAATTGATTTCGGGAAATAAAGTAAGTATTCAACATGTAACTCATATCCATCCGCAAAGTGAAATCCAAAAATTATTATGTAACTATGAAAAAGCAAAAACAATATTAAACTGGGAACCGAAAGTTTCTTTAGAAGATGGAGTTATTAAAACAGAAGAGTGGATTAAATCTTTAAAAATTAACCCTAAGGAGAAAGAGTAATGGTAAGGGGGATTCTCGGTATTCATGGAGGAAAGCCTGTTAGAGAAACTTATTTACCATATGGTCAGCAACAAATTGATGAATATGACATTAAGGCTGTTGTAGACGTATTAAAAGGGGATTTTTTAACAACAGGACCTATGGTTCAACAATTTGAGGAGGCTATAGCGAAATATGTGGGAGCAAAATACACTGTTTCCTTTTCAAATGGTACAGCTGCATTGCATGCTGCCTGCTATGCAGCTGGCATAACTGAGGGAGATGAAGTAATTACAACTCCAATGACATTTGTAGCAAGTGCAAATTGTATCTTATACCAGGGTGCAAAGCCGGTATTCGCCGATATTGACAATGAAACATATAACATTAGTCCTAAATCTATTGAGGAAAAGATTACAAACAAAACAAAGGCCATTATTCCCGTACACTTTACTGGACAGCCTGTAGAGTTAGAAGCAATACAAAAAATAGCAAAAAAAAACAATTTGATTATCATTGAAGATGCAGCCCACGCATTAGGAGCCACTTATAAAAATAAAAAGATTGGTTCAATTGGTGATATGACAATGTTTAGCTTTCATCCGGTGAAACATATTACTACCGGAGAGGGCGGAGTAATTACCACAAATAATCCTCTTTTTTATGAAAAACTTGTTCAATTCCGTACGCATGGAATTGAAAGGAACCCCCAAAAACTTCTTGAAAATCATGGACCTTGGTATTATGAAATGCAATTCTTAGGTTACAACTATAGAATTACGGATATACAAGCTGCTCTTGGTTTATCACAGTTAAGTAAATTAGACTCTTTTATTAAGATTCGAAAGAAATATGTAGACATTTATAGTAAAGAATTTAGTTGTTTATCTGAAATCATCATACCAAAGCAATTGCCTCAAACCAGTTCGAGTTGGCACCTTTATATTATTCGTTTAAATACTAAATTATTAAAATGTAATCGAAAAGAATTTTACGAAGCGTTACAAAGAGAAAATATCGGTGTGAATGTGCACTATATACCCGTACATTTACAACCGTTTTATCAAAAATTAGGTTATGAAAAAGGTATTTGTCCGCAAGCAGAAAACGTATATGAGGAAATTATTACGCTGCCTCTATTTCCTAAAATGACAGAAGCTGATGTGTGGGATGTAATACAAGCTGTGAGAAAAGTTCTTTCGTTTTATAGTGTTGCTAAAAATTAAATGAAAGGGGGGTTAATAAAATTGCAAAATCAGAAATTGTTAAGAGCAGTTACAAAAGTTGACATTAAAAAAGGAGAAATTATTACAGCTAATAAAGTAACAATGGAGTTAAATGTTGTAGAAAATGCGCTGAACAAGCTTGAAGCAGAGGAATTATTACCTCAGGTAGCTGTATATAATTTGTCTGCAGGTACCCCATTAACAAAAGAGGTTATTGAGCCTCCTAAGGTAGTAATAATTGTACTTTGCCGCTTAAAATCTACTAGATTACCTTTAAAAGCCATATTGCCAATACACGGAGTTTCTTCCATTGAACGATGTCTTATAAATACATTAGCTATTCCAGGAAAACATCAGGTCATACTTGCTACTTCAGATATTGCACAAGATGACCCTTTGGAAAAATTTAATTTAGATGGAAAGGTTAAGATTTTTAGAGGTGATCCAGAAAATACCGCTGATCGTATGTTCCAAGCTGCAAAACAAGAAAATGCAAACATTGTCATAAGGATTACAGGAGATTGCCCAGCTGTGTCACCAGAAATTAATACTTTTTTACTAGATGAACATTTGAAAAGTGGTGCAGATTATACACAGGCAGAGTTAAGTACGTTACCTGTCGGAACAGCAGGCGATATTTTTACATTAGAGGCAATTGAACGACTACTACAAACCCCAAAACCTTTAACCTATGCAGAATACCTTCCATTTTATTTTATTAATAATCCACATTTATTTCGTATCAATATAGTGAAACTTCCTCCACCATTTTGTTACCCTACTTGGAGGTTAACATTAGATGAACAACCGGATTTAGATATGTTCAATGAACTTTATAAAGGTCTGAATGTAAAATCTAAACCTTTATTTTTTCATCAAATAAAAGATTACATCCTTCGAAATCCTGAACTTATTAAAATGAATAATCATGTGAAATTGAAATGGGCAAATCAACAATCATTAGTAGATGAGCTAAATAGAGAAACGAAATTATAAGTTAATAAGTTATAGTGCTTTTAGTGAGGAGGGAGTATCTTGCTTGAGAAAAAAATTGCCTTTCGCGCCGACGCATCTATTGAAATAGGTACCGGTCATGTTATGCGTTGTTTAACACTGGCCCAAGAATTGCGAAATAAAGGTGCTCAAGTATATTTCATTTGTCGTAAGCTGCAAGGTGATTTGCATCAATATATTTTAAATAAAGGATTTCATGTGTTTGTATTAGATGGAGATGGTGAAAATACGAATTTCTTAAGTGCAAAAAACGGGAGGTATTTAAATTGGCTAAAATATCATTGGTTTGTTGATGCGCAGCAGACCAATGATATTTTGTCGCAACTTCCCAAGTGTGATTGGTTAATTGTTGATCATTATGGATTAGATAATAAGTGGGAGTCTGCTTTAAGAAAAAGTGTAAGAAAAATTATGGTAATCGATGATCTTGCAAATCGAATGCATGACTGTGATTTGTTACTAGACCAAAATTTATATGATAACCTTAATGGTCGCTATAAAGATTTAATACCAGAGCACTCATTAGTAAAATTGGGGCCTAAATACGCTATATTACGACCAGAGTTTCATGCAGCTAAGAAGATTTCACGAAAAAGAACAGGAAAAATTGAGAGGATTTTTATTTTTTTTGGTGGCCATGATGTAACAAATGAGACATTAAAAACGTTAAGAGCTTTACAAAATATAAATAAAGATAACTTAAAAATAGACGTTGTGGTAGGTAGCCAAAATCCTCATAAAGAGGATATTCAAACTTATTGTAAGAGTGTTACTAACGCTTCATATTATTGTCAAATAGAGAATATGGAAGAGCTTCTCGTACGAGCGGATTTAGGGATAGGAGCTGGGGGCACAACCACATGGGAACGATGTTTTCTTGGATTACCTTCTATAACAATTACAACTGCCCAAAATCAAATTGAAGTAACAAAGGCTGTAGCGAAGGTTGGAGCTACATGGAATATTGGTACAGCTGAAAGTGTTTCGGATAAAGCAATTACGAAATGTCTAAACAAACTTTTATCAGATTTTAAAATAGTGAAAGAAATGTCTAATAAAGCTCTTTCTATACAGTGTGCCAGTAATACAAATGAAATAGCAAAAATTATTTTAGGAGGATAGTATGTTAGATATTGGGGATTTTCAATTGGAAAAGTTAAAAAAGAAAGATTTAGAACTTATTTTAAATTGGCGGAATACAAAAGAAATCCGCTCGGTTATGTATGAAAATCATGAAATAACAATAGACGAACATTTAAAGTGGTATGAAAAACTCGTAATGGATGATACAAAGGTTGCAAGATTATTAATATATAAAGAAAAACCAATTGGATTTGTTAATTTTACAAAAATAGATAAAATGGATCGAACTTGTTATTGGGGATTTTATATAGGTGAAAAGCAAAGTGTAAGACGTGCCGGAACTGTATTAGGTTTATTAGCATTAGATTTTATTTTTGAAATCAAAGACATACACAAAGTATGTGCAGAAATAATAGAATCAAACCGTATTAGTTTAAATTTCCATCAGAAAATTGGTTTCCAAGAAGAGGGAAGATATGAAGATTATATTTACAGGGACAATGATTATGTTGATGTCATTACAATGACCTTGTCCCGTGAACAATGGGAGGAAAGAAGAGAATCTATAAAAAAAGAACTTGAAGGTGACAAAAATGAGTAATGTATATATCGGAGGTAGAGAGATTGGCAATAGTTTGCGACCATTTATTATTGCAGAAATGTCAGGGAATCATAATCAATCATTAGATAGGGCGTTGAAAATTGTAGAGGCAGCTGCGGAGGCCGGGGCACAAGGATTTAAAATTCAAACATATACACCAGATACAATGACTTTAAATATAGAAAATGGTGATTTTTTAATTCATGATAAGAAAAGTTTATGGAAAGGCAAATCACTTTATCATTTATACAAAGAAGCGTATACACCATGGGAGTGGCATAAACCAATTTTTGATCGCTGTATAGAGTTAGGAATGATACCATTTAGTACGCCTTTTGATGAAACAGCTGTAGACTTTCTAGAGACATTAAATGTTTCATGTTATAAAATTGCATCTTTTGAAAATACTGATATTTCCCTCGTACGTAAGGTAGCCGCAACAGGAAAACCAATAATCATTTCGACAGGTATGGCTTCAATCGCTGAACTAGATGAAACAGTAAGGGCTGCGAGAGAAGAAGGGTGTAAAGAACTAATTCTTTTAAAATGTACAAGTACGTATCCTGCATCTCCAAAATCTACAAATATAGTTACTATACCTCATATGAAAGAGTTATTTAACTGTCAGGTGGGCTTATCAGATCATACCCTGGGAGTAGGTGTATCTGTAGCAAGTGTTGCCTTGGGAGCTACAGTAATTGAGAAACATTTAACGCTCTCAAGGTCGGATGGAGGAGTTGATGCTAAATTTTCAATGGAACCAGCTGAATTTAAATTATTAGTAAGCGAAACTGAAAAAGCATGGGAATCTTTGGGGAATGTATATTATGGACCTACTGATATAGAAAAAGATTCTTTAAAGTTTAGAAGATCATTATATGTAGTAGAAAACATAAAAGCGGGAGAAAGATTTACAAATGAAAATGTTAAAGCTATTAGACCAGGGAATGGCTTATTACCAAAACACTTATCCAAAATTATCGGAAAAAAAGCGAGTAAGGATATCAAAAAAGGGACGCCTGTTTCATGGGATTTAATTTGATACCGAGGAAATGAGAGCTTTTATAGAAAGATTTATAACAAAAATGCTATAAATGATAGCAAACATGCTGGCCTATACCCACCGACATTCATCTACCACCTAAAGTTGGTGTTTCACACCTTCATATTTTTGAAGAAGAGTCTTCTGTCAGAAAATGATTTAAAGGCCCTGTTTAAAAACAGGGCCTTTAAAAAGGGCATGATATTTAACAACTGAAGGTACCTTTACATTACCATTATTGGAATATTTATACCATATGTTAGGTGTTGAGAAATAAAAAATTCATTGGGCACAACAAAGTGGCCAGCGAAGCTGGCTAACCACTTGTTGCACAAAAGAAAATTAGGCCCTTAAAAGTAATAGTTATGTAACCTAAAGTTACATTTATAGTATTAACAAGATTGCATATGTTATACGAAAAGGTACCTGGTGGCAATTACATTTTGGAGAAATAAAAATAAAATTGCCACCGGATAACCTTTTGATAAAACAGAGCACTTTCAAACATAATGTATTCAAAATCTTACGATATGTGTAAATAAAAGAGCAGCTAGTGATGCTAGCTGCTTAATACAGAAAAGAGAAGAACTACAGGGACGGTTAAATGAGTTCTGGCTTTCGCCTATCTTTAGTATTGACGAAATGTTTAGTTTTATGCTGAAAAACCTAAGAAGAGCATCTATAAAAAGACCTCTTTAAGGAAGAAATGAGATATTGAAAAATAAATTAGTAGTTTAAAATTTAATATAATATATGACTATTTCATCATATTGTGACGATGAATCATAAAAGAGCAGCTAACAATAGCTAACTGCTCGACCCTCAACCAAGAGAGTTAGAGTTACCGAGGCCTTTAAGTGCCTATTATTTTTTAAAGAAGTTAGAAATTAAGTAATTCTGGATAAAAAAGATTGGTTCATTTTAGTTTAGAAAAAATTAAGATTTACTTATTATTACTTTAACTATTTAAAGTGAAACCTTAAGGGAAAGTTTAAAAAAAATAAAATGTTGCGTTATAACATAATAATATAATTTTCATTTGAATAATTAAAAGCATATAAAATGGGTGCTAGTCATTATTATGAAGTATGGAATTTTTTGAGTAGTATAGGAGGGTTTCATGAGTAAAATAATAGATTTACTAAGGAGTTTAGATAAAAAACTAATTTTGATCTTATGCATGTTTTGTATTATTAGTATCACTGCAATTTATAGTAGTCAACAAACTGGCCAGTATGGAAGTACAAACTTTGCATTTCAGCAAGGTAGGAACTATATAATTGGTTTTGTACTGTTAATATTAGTTGCAAGTATTGATTGGGATCAATGGCAAAAGTTATCTTGGCCATTGTATATTATTGGATTTGCAGCAATTGTTATATTGAAAATACTACCAGAATCAACGTTTACCCCTGTTAAATTGGGAGCAAAAAGATGGTTTCAATTTCCTGTTATTGGTCAAATTCAACCGTCGGAGTTTTTCAAAATTGCACTAATTATACTTGTCGCAAATTTAGTAGTAAATCATAATGTAAAATATATGATGCGGACATATAAAACTGATTTCATGTTGATTGGAAAAATTATGTTAGTTTCTATTCCTCCTATTGCTCTGGTATACAGTCAGCCAGATACAGGGATGGTGTTCTTATACGCAGCATCTATTGTCTTTATTTTATTCATATCAGGGATTCAAAAAAAATTAATTGCACTTTGTACATTCATACCTGTAACTCTACTATCTACATTAATATTTATATACGTAAGATATCCCGATTTTTTCTTTAAAGATTTAGTTACTAGGTTAAAACCTCACCAACAATCACGCATTATAGGGTGGCTGAATCCAGCTGAAAATGCAGATCAGGGGTATCAAACGCAACAATCTCTTTTAGCTGTTGGAAGTGGTGAATTGCATGGAAAAGGATTTGGTCAAGGAAGTGTATATATTCCTGAAAAGCATACTGATTTTATTTTTGCTACCATCGCTGAAGAAGGTGGATTTATAATAGCGGCTCTCGTTGTATTGGTCTTGTTACTTCTTATATATCGAGTAACTATAATTGCTTATTCAGCAGAGAGTCTGTTTGGTACATTCCTATGTGCGGGGACTATTAGTGTTTTAACACTGCAAATCTTCCAAAATATCGGTATGATTGTTGGGATAATGCCGGTAAAAGGAATTGCACTTCCTTTTTTATCATATGGAGGGAGTTCACTGTTTTCAAATATGATAATGATGGGGCTTATCTTATCGGTGCATAAAAATTATAAAAAATACATGTTTCAAGTGAAATAAAAGTTAAGAATATGTTTAGGATTGTTTTTTTAGATTTTTGAAAATGAAAAGAATTGAGATAAAGTCTGATTAGAAATTTAGAAGACGGTAATCTCCTAAATCGGAAATCAAATCCAATTTAGGGGTAGGTATCCATTTCGAAATAAAGTAATACGTAATGATTGAAATCAGCTTAATATAAAACTATTAACAAAAATTAGATATATATAATTCATTTATTATTCTTCATTGTTATTAGCAATAGGATAGCTACTTAAAGATAAAAAGGAAGTTGCTAATTTTTTTGCAAAATGTAACGGAGGCTCCACTGATTGGATATGAATATACATGATTAATGGGGTCATATATAACCAGTGATTATGTAAAGCACTAACGATAATTCCCTGTTGTACAATTGATTTCAAAAATAAAGGGATTTCTTCTTGTAGAACAGCAATTTCTCCTAAATTTAATGCATTATCATTTTGATCCATTGATTCGAAACTTAATCCGACGGGTACTACATACGCACTTGGTTTTCCTTGAACTAGCACCTTAAAATCACGATGAAAAGACACCGAACAACCATTTTGACTTATTTTACTTTTTCCTTTAAGGATTGTAGCAAATTGATCACAAATGAAATGAAAGTTTTGCATAAATTCAATTCCCTTCTCATAAAAAATGTTTATTTTAAACGCAATTCCTATGATATTTTCAAGTGGCCATAGCCTTTCTTGAAAGGAATTAATCTATCTAATTTTTTGAACGTATAATTTATTATTGACGAAAAAAAGTATAAATGGCTTAACATAATATACAGTATACAAGCAGTAAAGGAAAAACATGTTATGTAACTGTAAATGAAGCCTATGTGAAATCAAAGAATAATAAAAAGGGTTCTTCCCGAGAGAAGAACTTAGTTTGTAGAATATTATAAGATATATTATCCCCGTAATGGCGTTCTGTATCATGTTTATGTAATGATAGCCAAGAGTATGATGAAAATAAAACCAGAGTATTATTAATTAGAGAGAGCTCTGGTTTCGTAGTTTCTCTTGAACCATGTAATATAATGCAGAAAATCATTTTGTATAACTAAAAAGACAGAAAAAAGAGCATTCCTGGTTGGATGGGAGGAATACTCTGTTTCTGTATAACACAATCGGCATTCTAATTATATGAATTCACTATATACAATATGACTTGAAAATAATAAAGACACCTTCCCCAGCTGAAGGTGTCTCATGTGGTGATATTCTAGATGTATAAATAGTATATCCAATATTATAAAAAGATAGAACTTAGTATTGACTGATAAATGTATATGATAAAAGAATAATTCGGTAAACAAAAAGAGCCATTAGATGACGGCTCTTTTTGTTTTATGAATTTAGCATGTCGATAAGATCGTTACCATCAATTAATTCAATGTTCTTATTTGCAGCGTATTGCTGCGCATTTTTATTGAAATGACTTAACGTAACAAAGTATCCTCCTGTAGCTTCTCCATCGATGATGGCACTATGTAGCTTTTGAATGTATGGTCGTCCAATAGATTTTTTTGTATATCTTTTTATTTCAACAAATTTCACTTCATTATCTTTCCAAAGAATAATGTCTTTTCCTCTATCATTAGAACCTGGTGTAACTTGCGCTTGGTATCCTCGAGAATTAAACAAGTCAGCGATTAAATATTCAAACTTTCGCGGATCCATTTTTTCTAAATATTCACGATTTGCTTGTTCTCTTAAGTGTTTCATGCGAATTTCTTCTTCAGAGACCTTGGGTGCTTTAAGTATTATTCCTAATCCAAAAACGATGACTAATGAAATGATAGCCCAAATCATACAATTCACCTCAGTATGAGTATAACCAGCTTAACACTTATTACTATCTCTTCATACCAAATACCCTCTATATGTAATTTAATAACTTTTGAAATAAGATATGCAACAGGAAATGTAGGAGTAGCGCATTTAATAAAGTTTTTCATCGTATTTTAGAAAATTTGAAGCGGAATGTGAGTAAAACAATACTAGGGAGAGAATACGTGTATTATCTCTATAAAGAAGGGATATTTCATGAAGTTGAGGTAGATTGCTCTTAATAAATGAAGTGAAATTAAAAAGTACGAAGAGCTCATCAAAATATATAAGCAGAAATATTACGATAAAATGCCAGTGATTCATTTTTACGGATACTCAATACAAAAAAGGAAACTTGATGAGTTAGTACCTAAGTATAATACGTTTGTGAAGGTGGGTGTAATAGAATAAATATAAAAAAGTGTTAAAAAGTTTGCAAACGAACCTGACAAAACCTATAAAAAAAGAAAATATCGCTGATATGTCATCTTCAATAATAGCTAAAATACACTAATATGAAATGCTAATAAAAAATCCTTAATACTAAAAATGTAGTAGCAAACTTGTTAAATTGGTCCAAACGATGTTTATTCTCCATCTCATTGAAAGTGCAATTGTATCTTCAGGGGAATTGTGGTAGATTTCTATAGGGAAAAGACAAATTAAAATGCTTCTTCATAAAATTGAAAAAACATTTTAATTTATTAAGAATGAGTATTGAAGAAAAGATATTATTAATTTAATAAATTAATGAATGTGTGATTGTATAGTAGTCGTTATAAAATGGATCCTCTCATAAAAAGTATGCTGGCTAATAACTCTTGCATGAATTTTTTCGACCATTAATCTTTTCGAAATTGCATCATTTAAATAAAAAGATAATTTGTTTAAGCAGTCTTCAAAACTGTTATAGGATACAATTTCATCTTTATTGAAGAAGGATGAAAGGTCAGGTTTTTCTTCAATAATTTGAAAGCCTTGGCAAGCGGCAATATCAAAAGCGCGATTATTAATGGTATTATTTTTCACTTTATTTTTATTTTTATTCTGTGGAAATAGATGACTACGATGAGGATTTAAAATAAGACTAGCATTATTATAATAGAGTGCAACCTCTTGAGGTGGAATCCATCCTTCTATAATCTTAATTCTTCGGTGATTCTTCCATTTTTTTAATAACTTATTTCTCCAGTGTTGACCAATAATAGTATAGTGATAAGGCGTTTTTTCCAAGAGAAACTGTATCAATTTTACTCGGTTAGGATAAGGATATCCAATCAACAATACTTCACTTTTATATTTTGAATTTTTTTGATTTGGTTTAAATAGTTCTATATTAGTTGCTAATGGTAAGTGATATACATTGGTATATCCTAAAGCTGTGTAATATTTAAGTGCTTCGCTATCAATAGTAAATATAAAATCGAAGTTTTTTAATAGAAGAAGAGAAGTATCTATATAAAATGGATCCTCAGTTAGCCACACAGCTAATTTAATGTTCCTTTTTTTAAAATATTGAGTTGCTTTTTGTGGTAGATGATTACCTAATAAGGTGAAAACAATATCGGGATGAAACGTTGTTGTAATGAAATCCAATTGCTGTATTAATTCACTTGGCTGTACTGCTAACCATTCGAATTTTTGATCAATAAGAGTTCTTTGTATGCTTTGATCTAGATATTGATAGATTTTTGAGTAACCAGAAGTAATGTATAAGAGTTTCATATTTCAACACCTGCTTTTAGGTTTAAAATATATTATGAGATAAACGTAATACTTTCTATTTCTTTACAACTAATCTTAGTAATACTTGTAGTAGGAGGAGTAACTGAATTTTCCTCTTCTAATGTGACTATACAAGTATTAGGGTTAAAATTTGTAAACACAGCAGGACCAATAATATTCCCAGATTTACCAGTCACAGTAACGACTTCGCCTGGTTGTAAATTTTTAAAAATACTACATACTCCACCTGAACAACCAAATAAATTGCATAAGAACAAATTTATCCCTCCTTTAAACAATATACTATATCATATGAAATTTTGTAGAACGATGTGTAGACAAGTAACCTTTAGAAGAGAAAAAGTTTAAATTAAAGCATCCTATTGAAATAATAGATGCAATAGAATGTTACATATCAGGGTGTACTGATTAGTACAGTCATTAGATTTTCTTAAATAGGGATTAAGCTAGAAAAATATGAAGCTTCTTAAGGAGTGGTTAAAGTAACACTTTCTATATCTTCACAACTAATAAATATAGTATTGGTTGAAGAGGGGGTTATCACATCTTCTTCTACCAACACTACTGCACATATATTCGGAAAGAATAGTGAAAAAGTAGCAGGCCCGATAATTTGACCTGATCTAGTGGTAACTGTAACTACTGTTCCTGTTGGCCACGAAGAGAATAAAAAACAAGCTAAACCTGTACAATCTGCCATATTAAATCCTCCTAATTTTAAGTTTTAATTAAAATAATAAAGTCCAAACATTTTATAGTGTATGTGTAAGTAACATGAAGTGCTTGGACTAATAGAAATCACGTTCTGATATTATCTCTTTATGATCAGTGAGATAACTACTAAATCCTATAATACAAAGGTTTAATAAATACAACATGGTCGGAAGGGTTAATGAAAAAGATATTCTATGACTTAGTAATTAGCTATTCCAAGGTCCAAATACTATGAATCGGAATTATAAAATGAGAAATTGGGATATATGGGGCTATGATGAATGATATTTGAATAGGATAAAATACAAAGCTAAAGTTTTCGATAGTGTTGATGGAAATCCCGAGCAATTAAAAAATTTTATTTATATGTAATTGTTTTAAAAGTATTTTCTAAGAGTAACAAGTGAAAGTTTTAAAAATGTAGTAAAAAATTGAACACAAGATTCATTCAAAAAAAAGAACACAGATCAGTGCTCTTAGAAAGTAAACTATATGGTTTTTGGATTAGTATATAGTATCATATGCTCGTTTTTTTTAAGGGTGTAAACAAAATTAAATAAAAATACTACATATGAGATCTTTAAAAGAGTAATAGCTCAACAGGATTGATTTGCAAATGGGTTGTTGGCTACATACAAACTAAATAACAATAAACTTATTAATAAATTTATATAAACAAAAATGGTTGAAAAGAAACTTTTTACATTACTAAATTCAATATTCAGGTTCTTATAAGTATAAACGGATACTGTGAGATAGTAATGGGGCAAGGATAAATTGTAAGAGGAAAATTATATAAGTGATTAATTAATATAAAAACATCCTATTATTGTATATGTGGAAATTTGATGTTTCTATGCAGTTCGTTTCATGTAACTCATAATCCAATGTCTATTGGCATGTGATGTAATTAAATGTAGTTAGAATACAGGATAATATTGAAAAATATAAAGTATGTAGTGTTTGAAACAAATTAAAGAAGTAACATGGGGGATTCATGCATATAGTAATTTTGTTGATTTAATTTAACTAAATTTTCATTCAAATCAGATAAAATAATAGTGTTTTTAACTTATAATATTGTTTATAAGATGAAATAAGGCTAAGGTTGAGTTAATTAAAAAATAAATTTTAGATAGGAAGAGGATAATGAAGACCAGAGATAGTTATAAAATTATAGTAATTGGTTCTGGGACTGCAGGACTATCTTCTACTGCACATTTGTTACGAAATGTCCCCCTATTGAAAGAAAGTATAGCAATTATTGATCCGTCAAAAAAACATTATTTTCAGCCACTATGGAGTTTAGTGGGGGGAGGAATTGTTTCAAAGGAAAGTACAATGCGTGATCAAGAATCGCTTATTCCAAAAGGGGCAACGTGGATCCCTAAAAGTGTTGTTAAGTTATTTCCGGATGAAAATAAGATACTGTTAGATGACGGACTGCTGCTTGAGTATGAAATTCTTATTGTAGCAGCCGGTATACAAATAAATTGGGAAGGTATTAAAGGCTTAAAAGAGTCTATTGGGGATAGTGGGGTTTGTAGCAATTACTCTTATAAATATGTTGATTCAACTTGGAGAGAAATTGAAAAATTTAAAGGAGGAAATGCGATTTTTACGCATCCCAATACTCCTATTAAATGCGGTGGTGCTCCACAAAAGATTATGTATTTAGCAGAAGAGTATTTTTCTAATAGCAGTGTAAGAAACAAAAGTGAAGTAATGTTTTATACTGCGAACGCTAACATATTTCAGGTTCCACGTTATGCAAATACTTTAGAACAAGTACTAGAAAGAAAGCAAATTATAACAAATTATAATAAAAATTTAGTAGAAATTATTGGCGAAAAGAGAGAAGCAATTTTTGAAGATACGCAAACACTGAAAAGAGAAACTGTACCATACAGTATGATCCATGTTGTTCCACCAATGGAGCCACCTACTTTTATTAAAGAGAGTGAGATAAGTGATTCTCAGGGGTGGGTAGATATAAACCCTTATACGTTGCAGCATATACAGTATAAGAATATTTTCGGACTTGGAGATTGTACCAATTTACCCACCTCTAAAACTGGAGCGGCAATTCGAAAACAAATACCTGTCTTAAAACAAAATATTATGGACGTACTTAACGGAAGAGACTTGCATGCTAAATATGATGGGTATACATCCTGTCCGATTGTTACAGGATATAAAAGTCTTATACTCGCTGAATTTAACTATGAACATGAGCCCCAAGAAACGTTTCCATTTAATCAAGCGAAAGAACGGTATAGTATGTTTTTACTTAAAAGATATATGTTGCCCTATATGTATTGGAATTTAATGCTGAAAGGGATCCTATAGGAGAAGATAAAAAGTGGTTATAAACAGTTGAAAAGCAATTTGAAATAAATATTTGGAGGGAATAGCTATGCTTTTAAAATATTTTTATGATGAAAAATTAGCACATGCTTCCTATTTAGTTGGGTGTCAGAAGGAAGGTGTAGCAATTGTAATTGATCCAGGTCGCTATATAGAACAATATATAGAGTTTGCTAAGAAAGAGGGGATGGAAGTAATTGCTGCGGCTGAGACTCACATTCATGCAGATTTTCTTTCTGGATCTAGAGAACTTTCTAATCTTTATCATGCAAATTTATATGTATCTGATGAAGGAGATTGTGATTGGAAATATCAATATCTCAACGAAGGTCGATACAAGTTGGTTAGAGAGGGCACAGAGTTTAACGTAGGCCATATAAAATTTAATGTAATTTCCACCCCAGGGCATACGCCTGAAAGTATTTCTTTTTTAGTAACTGATACAAGTCAAAATAATTTTACGAATGATAAACCGATAGGAATTTTCACAGGTGACTTTATATTTGTAGGAGATATAGGAAGACCTGATTTATTAGAAACAGCTGTTGGTATGAAAGATACAGCACAAATAGGAGCGAAACAATTATTTGATTCTATACAAAAAGTAAAAATACTCCCTGATTATTTGCAAATATGGCCATCACATGGTGCAGGAAGCGCATGCGGAAAAGCATTAGGAGCAATTCCAACTTCTACATTAGGTTATGAAAAGATGTTCAATTGGGCATTTCAATGTAATGAAGAAAGTGATTTTGTATCGATTTTATTGACGGGACAGCCAGAGCCTCCAAAGTATTTTTCATTAATGAAGAATTTAAATAAGTATGGTCCTCCAATTCGTAAGAAGAGAAAGATTACTACTATTAATACAGTAGAAGAACTCCAAGAAGTTATGAGGAGTGTTCAGCAAATAGTTGATATAAGGGATGTAGAGAGTTTTGCTTCTGGTCACATTGAAAAATCAATTAACATACCTTATAACAATTCTTTTACAACTTGGTGTGGATGGTTACTAGATTATAAAACAGAGACTTTAATCATTCTAGATGAGGAAAAGGTTAAAGTGGAGGAAGTCATTAGGGACTTTGAATCTATTGGGCTAGATAATATTGTTGCTTTTGTACCTTTAAAAGTAATAAAAAAATTTGATATATTAGAAAGTTACAAGGAAAAAACATCAATTGAATTATATCGGCATATAAAAGATAGAAGTGTTAAGGTTATCGATGTGCGTAGTAAAAAAGAGTGGGAGGAAGGACACCTTCATGATGCAATACATATTACTTTAGGTAATCTATTTGAGAAGATAGATTCTATACCAAAAGATTGCCCAATAGTTTTACAATGTCGAACCGGGTTGCGTTCAGCTATAGCAGCTAGCATTTTACAAAAAGCTGGTATAAAGGAAGTAGTGAATTTAAAGGGGGGATTTATTGCATGGAAAAAAGAAGGGCTTCCTTATACAACATGCAATCTCAACGCGTAGGAAAATATTATATGACAGGTAAGAATAATTAAAAGAAGTTATAGATGACGTGTTAGACAAGGAAAGCATAATTGTTGCAGCTTCAGGAAATACATTAGGATTATTAATTGATTATCCAGTTAAATATGAAAATGTAATGTTTGTTTCAGCATTAAAGAATTTGACATTGGATCCATCTTTTATCGAATGGCAGTGTTGGAAGTACTTAGGTATTATCAATAAGAACCCAATCAAAAATTCTCTTGGATGCAAGAGAATTTTTTTATTGGGAATAGTAAGGGGGAGGGGAGGTGCATTACATATGGGAAAAGGTAGAAGTAATAATGCTGGTAAAAAGCAACCGAATTTTGATGATTCATCTAATTTTGCTAAACAAAGCCAACCGACAGAAAAGAAGAAGAAATAAGAACAGGAGCTCTCTTGATAAAGGGAGCTCCTGTTAAAAGTGGATTGACGTTTCAGAATAACATATCGATGGATTAACCCAATAGCCATAAATACAAGGTTTTAATTTTTACGAAGGGCACCTAATTTAATATTATTGTCCCGCTTTTTTATACTTATTGATGCGTTAAATCCATTTGAGATGCTCCTTAATGGCGTTGGGCGTGACCTTAATTAAAATTTTTTAAACCTAATGGGACTTACCATTAAGAGGGCGAGGATTAAAGTAATCCATGCATTACTATATGAAAACAATGCCATACCAGCCAATGATAATCCTGCAGCTGGAATAGGTAATCCCTTAAAATATCCAATAGTTGGTTTAATACTAAATTTAGCTAATCTTAAAGCACCCATTGTTGGGAATAGGATAAATGCCAAAGAAGTTAAAATAGAAGGTGTTGCTATCGTATGAAATAAAAGCGCAGGAGCGACGCCGAAACTAACAATATCAGCTAAGGAATCCAATTCTACGCCAAACTCACTGTTCACTTTTAATTTTCTCGCAATTCTTCCATCAAGAAAATCTAAAACAGCTGAAAAGAAAATGAAAATGGAGGCTACTCCCAAATATTCATTCATATTCAAGGTGATTGAGAAAACGCCGCACAATAAATTTCCAATCGTAAATAAATTCGGTATGATTTTTACAAGCTGATTAAACAAGTTTGTTCCTCCTAAATTAATTAAACTTCACATTTCTGTAGCAATTTCTATATATTCTTCCGTTATTCTTAAAAATATATGACCATTGTATTACTGTAAGCTAATTAAATTTCGATAAGAGAAAAATTGATTTCTTAAACGTTCCGCTGGTTTATAAAAATGTTTAATCATTTTCAGTACGCGTTATTGAATATTAGCACTTGATAGTTGATATTTCGAGTAGTCAGGGATTTTCCGGTTCTGGTGCAAAAAATTCAAGGTAATTAAAAATAATCTCTAAAAAGGAGACATAATGATACTATTATTTTAAAAAGGTTCGTGGTTGGTATCGAATATAAAAAAATTGGAATTTTTATACAAAAGGCACCCGAAAGGGTGCCTTTTGTACCTCTTAAAATGACTGAAGATGCGTTTACTTGAGTTCATTAGATAGTTAGAGGTTGATAGACTATCTTTAACGAAAATGTTGCGTAGTTCATCTACATTATATATCGATTTAATAATGAACGGGGATTTAGAAAGTTCCAAGGAAAGTACATATCAACCTGATTGGAAGATTGGAAATTTAATAACTGGTGATACATTTTACTTAACGCAATATTTTGGTGCGCAAATGAAAATTTTTAAAGTCCACACAAATGGTACCCTAGAACGATTTCAAACAATAGAACCAGAATTAAAATAAAATTTTTGCAGGATCAATTAAATTCATTCCTTGTTATGCAAACACATTTTCAGCGGAAATAACTTCATCACTATTTTGCGCTAGACAGACTTTATAAAAAATGGTTACATTTCCTGATCTTGAAATAATCCTCTCAAATTGCAATTCTACTTTTTTTGCAAATTTTACTGCATCAACAATATTTGTAGAAGTAAATGCTACAAAAGTTTTTCAAATGAAATTTATAAAAGCTTGATAGGCAATACCAAGGGAAAAGACCGTAGCTACCATATGTGCAGTCCATTTAGGCATATTTAAATTTAATACGGTATTGTACAAGATTCCATATACGATACAAATGATTAATACAAATGCAATGAATTGAAGAGCTAACAAAAATAGTGGTTGATCCATTTATTCTCACTTCCTTTGTTTGATATATTAATATAATTTATTTGAAAGTAGAAGTTTTATTTCTATAAAGTTCCAAAAATTTGATGTGAAAGGGATATTAGTAATCACAAGAATTGATGCAACTATGATGTAACTAAAAATAGTATTACAAAATCAATAAAATAGTAAAGAAGGTCGCCATTCACGGCGACCTTCTTTACTATGCGTTATACCCAAATAATTTTAAATCTTCTCCAGACCCTGAAATGATTTTCTCAAAGCGTAATCCTACTTTTTCTAAAAGCTTTCCTGAGGCGATGTTATCTATAGAAGTAATTGCTACAATTCGTTTCATGCCGAGCTTTTGTACACCGTATTCGATTATTGCAGAAGCTGACTCGTAGCCATATCCTTTTGAACGGAATGTTTCTAAAAAGGCAAATCCGATATCAACGTCTTCTAATGAATCTCTTTTAATAAGGCCACACATACCAAGTGGAGTGAGATCTTCTTTTCGTTCTACTAAGTAAAGGCCAAATCCGAGTTTGTTATACATATCGATGGGACCGTTTACAATATAATTTTTTGCATCTTCTAAGTTTCTAACCCCTTTGTCACCGATAAACTGAATCCATGCAGGATCGTTTACTAACTCAAGAATAAAAGAAGCGTCTTTTATATCAAACCAACGAAGATTTAGACGTTCGGTTTCAAGAACTATCAATTATTACACCACCTTTAAAAAGTTATAACAATTAGTATGGATTGTGTAAAACAAAAGTGCAACATATTTTAATGGGGGTGTTTGTTCACATAAAGTTCGTTTGTTTTGTATAGAGAGATATCTTATAATTAGGATTGATTGTAAAGAGTGAGATGCTTATACAATGACTCCTAGGTGACTAGGAGTTTTTACTATATAACTATCATTATTACTAAATATGACACACTATACATTCTACTCAAGGAGGTACATAATGAAGAAATTATATAATGCATCGTTTACGTATTTGATTATCGGTTTATTATCAGGGATTTTCGCTAGGGAGTATGGTAAGTATAAAGGGATTTTAGGATCTACTTTGTTAAATCTTTTGCATACGCATACACTTGTACTTGGCTTTTTCTTCTTTTTAATTGCTTTAGGATTAGCAAAAGTATTCGCGTTTCATGAAGTGCAAGGGTTTAATAAGTGGTTTGTTTTACATAATATTGCATTAACATTAATGTTAGGTTCGCTAGCAGCGAGAGGGCTTCTTCAGTTAAATGGAGCTGACTTTAAAGGGTTAACTTATATTGTAGGATTTTCTCATTCGTTGATGGCAGTTACTTTAATTTGGTTTATGTTGTTAATAAAGAAATCGTTTAAAATGTAGTGAAAAAGAACTTGTAGCGTGTGCTGCAGGTTCTTTTTTGTATGTTCAGGTTTAATAATCTTATTTTTCTAATTATTTTGTATAAAGATGGTATACTTGTTTTAAAATTAAAAAGGAGAGTTGATTATGGAAATAACAATTGAACATGTAGTAAATGAATTAAGAGGCATACTTCCTGAAGATCGAGTAGTAATAAATATGACAGTACGAGAGTTACATAGTAAAGATGAATCTTACCACGTTAGTAGTTTACCTGATGTAGTTGTTTTTCCAAAAACGACCGAAGAAGTTAGCACGATAATGAAAATAGCGAGTCAGCACGGAACAGCTGTCGTTCCATTTGGAGTAGGATCCAGTTTAGAGGGACATGTAATTCCTTACGAAAAAGGAATTACAATGGACTTTTCTCTTATGAACAAAATACTAGAAATAAGAGAAAAGGATTTTCTTGTGAGGGTACAGCCAGGGGTGACGCGCTCTCAGCTTAATAAAGAATTGAAAAAGTATGGATTATTTTTTAGTGTAGACCCAGGAGCTGATGCAACGTTAGGAGGAATGGCTGCTACAAATGCGAGCGGAACGACAGCGGTAAAGTATGGTGTAATGCGTGATCAAGTTCGAGATTTAGAAGTCGTTCTTGCTGATGGAGGAGTAATACATACCGGGAATTTAGCGGCGAAGTCATCATCAGGTTATCATTTAAATGGTATTTTCGTAGGATCAGAAGGAACACTTGGATGTTTCACGGAGTTAACTTTAAAAGTATACGGTATACCAGAACATGTTATGGCTGCGAGGGCATCGTTTCCAACTATAAATGATGCAGTAGAAGCTGTAATTAACATATTACAAGCAGGTATTCCAATCGCGAGAATTGAACTCGTTGATGAATTATCTATGAAACAAGTAAATTATTATAATGAAACAAGTTACAGAGAAGAACCGACACTGTTTTTAGAGTTTCACGGCAATGAAGCAGGGTTAAAGCAAGATATTGAATTTACGAAAGAAATCGTTCTTGATCATAAATGTATAGAAATTACGTTTGAGACGGAAACAGCAGCGAGAAATAAACTGTGGGATGCAAGACATAACTTAGCGTACTCTTACGTGCATAGTTATCCTGGTAAAAAGCTAATGAGTACAGACGTATGTGTGCCAATTTCGGAATTAGCTGGAGCGATTCAACATGCGAAAGAGGTATTAGATAAAGTAGGACTTATTGGCGGTATTCTAGGTCATGTTGGAGATGGGAATTTCCATGTACTCTTAATGATTGACACAAATGATAAAGAGGAAGTAAAGAAGGCGGACGAAATAAACGAAAGTATCGTTCTGTATGCTCTTAAACGAGGAGGAACGTGTACAGGAGAACATGGCGTTGGAATCGGAAAACGAAAGTATCAAGAAGAAGAACATGGGGCGGCATTATTTGTAATGGAGAAAATAAAGAAAGCTCTTGATCCGCAAAATATTTTGAATCCGAATAAGGTGTTTCAATTAAAAGATAGGGGCTGAGTGGATGAAAGTACTAGAAGCGATAAGTAATATAGCTGGAAAGTATTTTGCATTTTGGGTTATTTGTATTGCAGCTGTTGCATATTTCATTCCCGCGCCATTTCTCGGGTTAACTAGTTACATAACGATTTTACTTGGGGTTGTCATGTTTGGGATGGGATTAACATTGAAGGCTGTTGATTTCAAAATCATAGCTACAAAACCATTACCAGTTATTATCGGTGTATGTGCTCAGTTTATTATTATGCCACTTGTCGCATACGTACTAGCCTACGTTATGAATCTGCCAGCGGAATTAGCAGCTGGGTTAGTGTTGCTCGGTTCAGTACCGGGTGGCACTGCATCAAATGTTATGGTTTATTTAGCAAAAGGGAACTTAGCGTTGTCTATTGCAATGACTTCAGTATCAACGTTACTAGCACCAATTGCTACACCGCTCATTCTACTATTACTTGCAGGGCAATGGATGCCAGTAAATGCTATGTCCATGTTTCTTTCTATCGTACAAGTCATTATTGTGCCTATTATTTTAGGACTAGTAGTGAAAAAGTTTTTCCCTCATATCGTTAATAAAGGAATGACTGTTATTCCTTTAATATCAGTTGTAGCAATTATCATAATTGTTTCTGCAGTTGTTTCAGCAAATGTAAGTAGCATTACTTCTTCAGGACTTCTTATCTTTATTGCGGTGATGCTCCATAATGCTTTCGGTTTTTTGCTCGGATATATAACTGCGTTCGTACTTGGACTAGACGAAGGGACAAGAAGGGCTATTTCAATAGAAGTAGGAATGCAAAATTCAGGTTTAGGTGTTGCGCTGGCGACAGCACATTTTGGACCGGTTGCTGCACTCCCGAGTGTATTAGCGGCAGTATGGCATAACATTGCAGGGCCAATATTAGCAACCATCTGGTCAAAAAATACAAAGAATACTTTCAGCGATGAAAATGTATCAATAAATATAGAAAAATAGGAATGATAAATAATGCAAAAACGTATTGTACATTTTGAAGGAATGGTTGTATTTTTAGCCATGATTTATATGTATTCGATATATGAGTTTAGTTGGATTATATTTTTTGTATTCCTTTTAGCGCCGGATCTATCAATGTTAGCATATGGGATTAATAATCACGTTGGTGCGAAAATATATAATGTATGTCACACATATATCATATCCATATTAATTGTTCTAATAGGTGTCTATTTTAAGATGGATATCGTTATAATGATTGGCTTAATATGGACAGCACATATTGGAATGGATCGAATGTTTGGATATGGATTGAAATATGAGACGGATTTTAAGGATACTCATATTCAGAGGTTATAAGAAAAAGTATTCATATTTACAGCGGGTCTATTAAAATATTGAACAAAATTCAGTGAATGAATTTCGTTCAATTGTTGAGAAATATATATATAGATAGATATAAATAATCGAATTATGTTATTTTTATGATAATTAAAAGAAGGAGAGTGGATTTGATGAATATACAAATCACTGGCAATGAATTAATTAATAAGATGCTGAATGATTGGTATCGAGATATTAGAGCTCAACGTATAAGTGAAGCAAAAAAATTAAAAGAAGAGATCGATAAAAAGCTTTATATTATCGAATCAGATATAAAGGTTTCATTTCACTATTATCTGTTAGAATTTCGATATAAAGTGCTAATAGATGGTTTAGGTAATTTGAAAAAAGCTTTTGATAAAATAGATGCATTGCCTAAACCAAATGATGAATATTCTAATTATTATTATTATTTATTCAAAGCCATTCATTATACAATTCTTACTAATTATAGTGAAGCTAGCAACTATTTTGAAAAAGCTGAAGGGTTATTAGAGCATATTTCAGATGAAATTGAATATGCAGAGTTTAATTATAGAGTTGCTATATTAAAATACCACTTGCATTACGCATATTCAGCTATTGAATACGCTTCAAAGGCAAGAGATATCTTTGTTAAACAAGCAGGGTATGAAGTGAACATAGCGCTGTGCGAAAATATATTAGGATTATCTTTTTCGGAATTAAAGCAGCATGATAAAGGTGAGGAATATATTGCGTCAGCAATAAACATTTTACAAAAAAATGATGCAGAAATGTTAGTATTAAGAATCAGACATAATTTAGGTTTATTGTATGCGAGTCAAAATCTTTCAGTTTTAGCAATTAGACACTTATCTGAGGTTTCTAAAAAAATGCCTACTCATTATAAGGCAATCTTTTTAGAGGCAAGAGAATATTATAAATTAGGTGAAATAGAAAAAGCGAAGGAATTAATTGAAAGTGGATTGAAGGTTTGTGAGGAATTAAAAAATGATGAATATAGATATCACTTTTTAATTCTAAAGGGATTTTGTCAGCATTTAGAGGTAGAAAAAATAGAAAAAATTATTCTTGAAGGTTTTTCTTACTTTGAAAGAAAAAATTTATCGGAGTATATTCACGAATATACTGAAAGTCTGGCATTAGAGTTTCATAAAGTAGGTAATATAGAAAAAGCAGAAAAGTATTTTTTTATGAGTTATGAAATAAAAAAGAGAATATTTGAAAAAGAAGCATTAAAATAAAGAAAAAACTTGGATTATCTATAATGGGAATAGCAGCTGGAGTTATGGGGTTTTATGGTAGAAGGTCTTTGCAATAAATTAGCTCACAGTGGATATGGTGGAACGTTTATAATTATAAAACCTAATGAAAATCCATATGCTGTCTCTGAAGATACAACGATGCCTGCAAAACAAACCTTCTATTGAACGTGGGTAATTAAACAAGTCACAAATTATAATTTGTGACTTGTTTAAGGTTGGATACTAAATGTGTTGCTTTCAATATTGAAAGCAACTTTTAAGTTTGTGATTAATAGTTAACTTAATAAATTTTGGGTTAAAATAAAAACAAATTTTTAATCAAGTCCCACAAAAAGTACGATAAGGGCGATTCGTCGGTGCAGGCGGAATGCAGTATTCTTCTTGATCTGTAGAATACGCATAAGGATTTGATAAAGCTTCAAGAAGTTTCTCCATTACGCTATAGTCGTCATTTGTAACAGCTGCTTCTAGTGCTTCTTCTACACGGTGGTTCCTCGGGATGATTGATGGGTTATTATTTTTCATCATCTCGTAGGCGTTTTCTTTCGATTCTTCTTGTTTTTCTAATCGAGATTGCCACAGTTTGTACCATTCTTTAAATTCAGGACTATCGAATAGAGGGATATTTTCTAACGTATCAAGAGTTAATGAACGGAATGTATTAGTGTAATCTGCTTTATATTTCTCCATCATTTTTAAAAGTTGCTCAATAAGTGATTGATCTTGTTCTTCGTTGCTAAATAGTCCTAATTTCTTTTTCATTCCAAGGAACCAATTGTTTTCATACTGTACGCTAAATTTCGAAATTTCGTCTTGAGCGATTTTTAGTGCTTCTTCTTCATCTTCGTGCAGAATCGGTATTAAAGATTCTGCTAGTCGTGCGAGATCCCATGCGGCCATATATGGTTGATTTCCATATGCATAACGACCTTGTGTGTCGATAGAGCTAAATACGGTTCCTTGGTCGTAATTGTCCATAAATGCACAAGGACCGTAATCAATTGTTTCGCCACTGATCGTTATATTGTCAGTGTTCATTACGCCGTGAATAAATCCAACAAGTTGCCATTTTGCGATAAGACTGGCTTGTCTTTTAATGACTTCTTGTAGTAATGCAGTATATCGGTTTTTATGAGATTCAATTTCTGGGTAATGCCTTTTTATCGTATAGTCAGCTAGTGATTTCAGGTCCTCTATTGAACCACGAGCTGCAGCATATTGAAATGTACCGACCCGTATATGACTACTAGCGACTCTAGTTAAAATTGCTCCAGGTAATTTTGTTTCACGATATGTAGGTTCACCAGTTGTGACAACAGCCAAACTACGAGTAGTCGGAATATCAAGTGCATACATTGCCTCACTAATAATATATTCACGTAGCATCGGACCGAGTGCAGCACGGCCATCTCCTCGACGTGAATAGGGAGTAGGGCCAGAACCTTTCAGTTGAATATCGAAACGCTCACCTGAAGGAGTAATTTGTTCGCCAATTAAAAGAGCACGACCGTCGCCTAACATATTAAAATGTCCGAATTGATGACCAGCATATGCTTGAGCTAATGGATGAGCTCCTTCTGGAAGTCCATTGCCAGCGAAAATGACAATTTCAGCTTCCTTTTTCAGTTCTTCAGGGGTTAAGCCAAGAGATATCGCTAATGAATGGTTTAGTTTAACTAACTCCGGTGAACTTACGGGAGTAGGGGGGATTTCTGTATAAAATGATTGTGGTAAAGTCATATAACTATTATCTAAATTCCAACCTGTTTCATTATTTTTAGTCATTGTATCTCCTCCTTTTTGTATTTTAAATTATGTATTTGTACGTATGTATTCTTTGTAAAGTTAACTAAAAGTATAATACAATATTTCCCCTTGCAATCTATTGTAAGGACTTCATTGTACTATGTCTATTTAACAGCAAATTTAAAACCTCCATTTTTAAAAATGGAGGTTTTATTATTATTTAATTTTTACAATTATTTTTCCTTTTGCTCTTCCAGACTCTGAATATTCCATTGCTTTTTGCGCATCTTCAAAAGGAAAAACTCGATCGATTACAGGTTTGATTTGTCCAGCTTCAATATAGTTTGCAATAGTACGTAATTGATCCCCACTTGGCTTCATAAATAAAAATGAATATTGAGCATTATGCTTTTTTTCAAGTGCAGTAAGTTTTTTGCTGGCTAATGAAAATAAGAGAGTTTTAAAGAATCCTGAACCAAATTCTTTACCGAAGCGAGCATTCGGCATGCCTGAAACGGAAACAATGTTTCCTCCCCTTTTTATAATATTGAATGATTTTTCAAGTGTTGCACCGCCGATTGTATCAAATACGGCATCATAATTTTTTAGTATATCTTCAAATTTCTCTGTTTTGTAATTAATAATTTCATCTGCGCCAAGAGACGTTACTAAATTCGCACCAGCTTCACTAGCAGTCGTTGTAACAATGGCACCCATTATTTTTGCTAGCTGAATAGCGAAAGTACCAACACCACCGGATCCGGCGTGAATTAAAATCTTTTGTCCTTTTTGTAATTGCATGATGTCATGTAATGCTTGATATGATGTTAAGCCAACGAGTGGAATCGAAGCAGCTTCCTCAAAACTTAAATTTTTCGGTTTTAAAGCTATATCATCTTCATGAATGGCTATATACTCCGCGAAAGTACCAATCTTATTTTTTCTTGGACGAGCATATATTTCATCACCAACTTTAAAACGAGTTACTTTTGATCCAACCTTCGTGATGACACCGGCAAAGTCGTTACCAAGGATTAGGGGCATTTCATATTTCAGTAACATTTTTACTTTTCCGTCGCGTATTTTAAAATCAATTGGGTTAATGCTAGCTGCATGAATTTCTGCGAGCACTTCATACTCATTTATTTCAGGAGTAGGTACCTCTGCCATACGCATTGGGACTTTTCCATATCTATCAATTATCATTGCTTTCATTTCTTATACCTCCAAGTTTTAATAAAAGTTTTGCAATAGCTTCTCAATATCTAATACAAGATTTTTTAATAAACCTAATTTTGTACGTATATCAATATAATAAAAATTCTTTGTACCTTCTTTTCTCATTAAAATAATGCCAGCTTCTCGTAAAATCTTAAGGTGATGTGATACTGCTGGACGGGAAAGGTGTGTTTGCTTCGTGATTTCTCCTACACGTAATCCTGTTTGACATTCCGTTTCCATTAGCACTAATAAAATAGCTTGACGCGTTTCATCACCAATTGCCAATAATACTTTTTGAGAATCAATAAAATCTTTTTTTATAATATTTAATTGTTCTTGTTTATTCATTTCAATCACTTTGCCTCCAGGTAATTAGTCGAAAGGTTTAAGATGATGAACCATTACTTCGATACGGTAATGCTACATGATTGTTGTATGAGGTGCAATATTGAGAAAGAAAATCGAGACGAATGAATTTTTTATTGTTGAAAATTATAGGGAGATAGAAAAGGGATTGGAAGGACTACATAACACAATAGATGAGGTTTTAAAAACAAAAAATGATGTAACAATAAAATAAGCGGTCGTAACCTTGTATAATCCATAAGGTTACAATCGCTTATAATGTTTGTATTATTTTTGATTTTTACGATAGAACATGGTTCAACGTAAAGTACGTTCTTTTGTTTTACACTTTCATACAGACACAATTCAGGTGGATTATAGATGTATGAAAAAGTAAAAGTAATTTGGGGCGTAATCTATCTATATGATAATTTAAAATGAAATATAAGTCTATATCTTTGTTGTTTTTTTGATTATATTTATGTCACTGAGCTCAGAACAATGATGTGGAGGGTAAATATATGAAATCGAATTATGTACCAGTTTTAATTGTTGGAGGGGGATTATCTGGGTTAGCGTCTGCGTTATTTCTTGCAAAACATAACATTGAGTACTTACTTATTGAAAGGCATCCGTCTACTGCCATTCATCCGAAAGCAGGCGGTCTTACTTTACGTACAATGGAGTTGTTTCGAGAATTAGGCTTGGAAAAAAGAATTAAATTGGCAGGTAAAGCATTAGAGAACTGCCGAGGAAGAATAGCGGTTCATACAATAGCTGAGGCGAATAAAGAAGAATTGGAACAAATGAGAGCGACGCAATACGGAAACGATGAAGAGTTACTTCAAAAAATAGAAAAGATTAGTCCATCAAAACAAACTGCGTGTTATCAAATTATTTTAGAAGAGATGATGTTACAAGAAGCGAAAATGCTAGGCGGGCAACTATCTTTTTATCATGAATTAGTTTCATTTGAACAAAATGAAAACGGGGTAAAAGCAAAGATTCGAAATCGTGAAACAGAAAAAGAAAGTGTCATACATTGTGACTATGTAATTGCAGCAGATGGAGCGAAAAGTAAAATACGTGAGCAGTTAGGGATTAAAACTGAGGGGCGTGGAACCATTGGTGGCTATTATATGAATATTTATTTTGAAGCAGACTTAAGTGAGTTTATACAAGGAGACGCATTCGGTTTTTCGATGGTAGTTCATCCGGAGGTTCTTGGTGCACTTATCCCGGTTGATAACGTAAAAAAATGGATTTATCATGTAGCCTACGATCCATTAAAAGGAGAGGGGCTAGAGGACTTCACTATAGAACGTTGTAAACAAATTATTCAAATAGCAATTGGAAGTACAAATGTTGAATCAGAAATATTAAGTGTTTTACCGTGGGAAGCGGCCGAAAGTACAGCGGTGAAATTTCAAGAAAATCGAACCTTTTTAGTTGGAGATTCAGCACATATTATGCCGCCAACAGGAGGACTTGGTTCAAATACAGGAATACAAGATGCACATAACTTAGCTTGGAAATTAGCGGCTGTTATAAAAGGGAAGGCAAAACCAAAACTGTTAGAAACATATCATGAAGAGAGACACTCTGTTGCAAAATTAACGACAGCTTATGCAAGTAGTTTACTGTTTCGTGCTGCGAATAGAGAGGAAGGCAGTTTGAATAATATGGATGGTTTAGCTGTTACAGTTGGATATCAGTATTGTTCAGAGGCGATTATAGATAATTCAGTCACTCCACATAGAATGGATAGCATAGAGTTGAACGGAAGACCTGGAACGCGAGCGCCACATTTATGGGGAACGTATGAAGGGAAGGAAGTTTCTATATTAGACTTATTCGGTAACAGTTTTGTATTACTTACAAGAGTAGAAAATAGTTCTTGGGCTGAAGCAGCACATACTGTTTCAGCCAAATTAGGAATAAATATAAAAGGGTATCGTGTTGGCTTAAGTGGAGACTTTATTGTTCAAGAAGATATTTTTAGCAAATTATATGGTATAGAGAATGGAGGTGCTGTATTAATTAGACCAGATGGCTTTATAGGATGGTGTTCGGAAAAAGCGGTAGTAAATCCAGATATAGTATTGGACGAGGTAATGGGAATTTTATTATGTGATTTTTAAGTGAAAATAGAAGTATTGTCTTATATGGGACAATACTTCTATTTTTTTTAGCTGACAAAATAAAAATTATGAAGTGAAAAGACATTATTATTATAAAAATATGTATTAATTCTCTTTCTTTTTTGTTGTTAGAATTTTTTTAGTTTTTAGTTTTAAACGTTGGTAATTACTAGATTGAATCATTTTTTTATTGTATTATATTTCCTAGAGATTACATATTACACTAGGGAGTGGGACTACTTGACTATTGAACCTCTTATTTTATCAAATAAAGAAGTATATGTATTAACTGGTATATTTGACCATGAAACGATGATTGGAATTGAGAACCCCTTTGAAAATTGATCAGATGAGGAAATAGACAAAGAATTGGATGTAATGTACGAGAATTGGACAAACGAAGAGCTACTCATAATAAAAGAAGATGAAACATTATGTGATAAACAACTTTTAGAATATTTTCGTATTTGTTTAACTACAGGGTTTGTTATTGAAGTACAGATAAGTAAAAACAGCGCTTTAGAAAAAAACATTTTCTATTTTAGTGAAAAAAAGTTATACAAAATGTAATAACAGATGCTAACGGTGAAATACAATGTACATTTAAAGAATGCGGGACACCAGAGGTAGCTTGGCAATTTATATATCAAGCATTACAGCCTAAAAATACTTTCTCTCATCCAAATTATACATTTAAAATCCCTTCTTCTGCATATAAGGAAAATATTTTAAATCAATCAAACAAGCAATTAGTAGATTACTTGAAACTTTACTTAGATGATGAAGCTTCCTTAGAGTTAGCAAACATTATACATAATCGTGAAGAGTTAAATACTGTTCAAGTTCATTATTATATAAAAGACTCATGGTCTACAGACTGTATTCATTTTTTATATAGTCAAAATCAATATTGGCTAATCCAAAAAGTTTTAGATAATGAGCAAACACAAACGAATTTTATTTGTCTTGACACCTTTACAATTGCTGAAGAGATAAAGAAAATGGTACTTTATCTTAAATCATTAGGCGGTGAAACAAGGTGAGTGGCGAAATTAAGGTTACTCCTGACCATTTAAGGAAATTGTCTTCTAATATAGAACAAACAGCTCATGAGCTGTTTGAAACATATCAACGTATCAATCAGCAGTTATTTGATATTCCATTCCAGGTATCTGGAAGAGATGCTGTGTTGAATCAATCCCAATACGCAGGCTCAGTGTTAGCTACTATAACGACAGTTTTAAAAGAACAAAGTGATGCATTAAGAAAAATTGCTGATCGTTTTGAGAAGGTTGATCAACAAGAAGTTTCATTTGGGGAAGAAGCAATTGATATTAATTGGTTTGCACCGATGGGTGGCGATATTGATGATTGGAAAGATAACCCTACGGGATCTTTATTTACTTTACTTGGTACTGTAACTGAAGGTGCAGCTGCTTACAAGTTGGCAGCTTTACATAATAAAGGTTTGCGTGTAACACCCTACAAAAATAACAAAGGAAAAGAAATGGTAAGATTTCAAAATCGTACCGTACTAAAGGATAAAAATGGACTTAATGTGATAAGGCGTACAAAATTACCTTTAGCTGAAGTAAAGCAAATAGACGATGTAAAAAGACATGTTTTATCACCAAAAGAAATTCTGAAAGATTCATTGAAATTAAAAACAAATGCTTTAGGCTATGCAGCTGTAGGATGGGATGTAATTAATGATACAAAGGAAAATATTGAAAATAAAGCGTCAAAAACTAAGATAGCTGGTGATATTATTGGTGATGCAGCAATTGGGGTTGGTACAACTGCTGTAAGTGCCTTTGCGGGAGCCAAGCTAGGTGCAGCTGTTGGAACTGTTTTTGGCGGTCCAATCGGAACTGTTGCTGGAGCTTGTATTGGCTTTGGTGTTTCTATAGGAGCTAGTATAATAACAGATGGAATTAAGTTTAACAAAGGTGATTGGAATCATGATGGTAAACAGGATTCAATAAAAGATAGAGTTAAATCTGGAATCGGAGCAACTTTAGATAAAATTTTTTAGTTTTTAGGAGAGTAATATGGAAAAATACCACGGAAAAAGCACAGAACAAATTATTCAGAAATTGATGCCTGGCAGTGTAAGATCGAGTGTCGTTATGGTATGGGTAGTTATTAATTTTATGATTTTAACCCCATTTTTATTTCCTCCAACCTTTACTATATACTTATACGTGATTTTACCTTTTATTTCCATTGCTAATATATGGGGAGTATGGGTATTTTTTTATAAACCAAATGAGCCAAGGTTGGTACACATTTTATATAATGGATTTATGGGGCTAACTTTTTCTTTTGGAAGCTTTATAGTGATTCAAAAGATTGCATATACTTTTATTAAAATTGAAACACCTCTATTTTTTATTGTTACTTTTCTGCTTTACATTCTTACAATCTATAAATTGATTTCTATTGGAGTGAAAAGTTTTTTAAGGAGATTAAACAATGAAGAAAATGACAATATAAAAATTTCTCCAATTGTTTATTTATCAGGATTGGGATATGTTATTGGACAAATATGTATAGGTACATTATCACAAAACGGTTTAGCGACGGTCTTAATTTTAGTCTTTTCTTTATTGGCTGTTGTGTCTAGTATATATGGTGTGTATATATGTATATATATTGATTTAAAGAGAGAGGAAATGGATGGGATGCATAATGGACAAATATAATGGCAACAACATAGTGGATTGTATACGAATATTAATACCATTTGATATAAGGAATGTTGTAGGGGCCTTTATGTGGGTTATCATGAATTTTATGCTACTTATCATTTTATTCATATTTCCACCGTTCAATATATACTCTTACGTAGCCTTACCATTTTATGTGATATGTAATCTATGGGGAATTTGGGTTTCTATTCATAAGCCTCGGCAGCCTCAATTGCAACATTTACTATATTCTGGATTTGTTGCTTTAAGTATTTCATTTTGTAGCTTCATAGCTGTACAAAAGTTAGCTTACGAATTCGTAGAAATAGAGTCACCTTTATTTTTTACTCTATCGCTTATTGCATATAGTTTAATTGTTTATAAATCTGAATTATTCTGGATTAAATATTTTACAGCCCGCTTAAGGGGGACAACTGATCAAGATGTGAAAATTCCTAAAATTGTATATTTTTCTGGTTTAGGTTATATGATTGGTCAAGTTATTATTGGGATTTTGAGCCAAAAAGCTATGGCGATTGTGCTAATCGTTATATTGTCATTTATTTCAGTTGTTTTCCTAGCGCTAAGTACACATTTGTATTTTTACTTTGATTTCAAAAAACAAGGTATTACTTCGCGACATTTAAAAAAATTACATTCTCAAAAGAAGCCTAGACTGTCAAGAAAGGAAAGGAGACAATCCACGGCTGCTTCGGGACATGTAAATATACCACATTCTCAAAAGAAACCTAAACTTACAAGAAAAGATATACGAAATTAAGAATTTGTAATTAAATAAAACCTAGGTTTACGTAAATATCACGTCAAATGATAATAGAATTTTATCTTGTATGAATGGAAATTAAAGAAGTTAGATAGGAATCAGGCTGTACAGAAAAATTCGATAGGTTCAAATACTAATTAGTATGAGATATATAACTTATACTGGTTAAAGCTTCGTCGTACTGAAAAAATAATATTCACAAATATTAATAGGTTTGGTATGATTAATTTCGACAAGTTAATCGAGGCCGGAGATATTTGAGATAAGCCATACATTTATTTAGGGATACAGAAGTGTCCTCTAAATAAATTATGGCTTTTTTTATTGATGAACTGTAATCAATAAGGAGTTACATGTGAATAGGAGGGATATGGAAAATAAATAGTATAGTAATAACATAGGGGAATTGTATTTGTAAGATTGGAATTTTCATATAAGCTTATAAAAATAATGAAAGTATATCTTCTATTTCGTGTAAATCTCATTAACTTGTTGAAATTTGCAACGTAGGAAGGGTTAGAAGGATGAGAAAAATTATTAGCGTTTTAGTTATTTTCTTTATGACGGGAAGTATCTTTGCTGGGGGAGCTGTTCATGCGAAAGCAGAAGGGAAGCATGAATGGAATACGAATAAGTTTTTAAATATTGCACATCGCGGAGCAAGTGGACATGCACCTGAGCACACTTTTGCTTCTTATGATTTAGTGAAAAAAATGAAAGCGGATTATTTAGAGTTAGATATTCAATTAACAAAGGATGGCCAATTAATTGCAATGCATGATACAGCGGTTGATCGCACTACAAATGGAACAGGCGAAGTACGTGATAAAACGTTAAGCGAAATAAAGAGTTTAGATGCAGGATCATGGTTTAATAAAGCGTATCCAGAAAAGGCTAAGCAAGAGTATGTTGGGCAAAAAGTTCCAACTCTTGAAGAAATTTTTCGAAAGTATGGAAGAAGTATGAAGTATTATATTGAAACAAAATCACCAGATGTGTATCCAGAAATGGAAGAGAAATTGTTGGCGTTGTTACAAAAATATAATTTAGTAGGTCAAAACATGTCTTCTAGCCGTGTTATGATTCAATCATTTAGTAAAGATAGTTTGAAAAAGATTCATAGTATGAATGAAAATATTCCGTTAGTTCAATTGCTTTGGTATTATCCAAATGAAAACAATGAAATTGTCGAATGGTCTGGCATTACACATGAACCGAAAAGTGTAACGAATGATGATTTTCAAGAAATTAAAAAGTATGCAGCTGGTATTGGACCAAACTTACGTAATGATAACGGAGAACTAATTATTGATGAGTCATATATGAAAATGGCTAGGAAAAATGGACTGTTAATTCACCCTTATACAATTAACGAGAAACCAGATATGAGATTGTTAATCAAATGGGGTGCTACAGGAATGTTTACAAATTATCCGGATCGATTACATAGTGTATTGAAGGAAAAATAAGTGGAAAAGGGTATACCAGTGTTTTAGGTATACCCCTTTTAATTTAATTCCCCGATAAACAGAATCTCTTTTTCATAGCATTCATCTTCATCATAAATAATTTCTTGAAAGCGAAGTGTTTGGAAGGAATGATAAACTGAAATTTCCCATGTCTCCCCAAAATCAATTTCATTTGAAAGAAGGATCCATTTTTGAAATTCACTATTTCTATTAAAGAAATTATGAAAATAGTCCTTGTTTTTAAATATAATGATTTGCGAATCCCATAAATTATTTATAGAAATCAAAACAACAACTCGATATGTATGTGTATCGCTCGGTTTCATAGTTATTAAATGATTTGCTTGATTTAATAAGGTTTGAATACACAATCGTTTTACTTTTCTAGGTGTTTTACAAGAGGCAATAAAAGCTTGCGAAATTGGCAATAGCATATTCCAATATTCATCGTTATAGAAAGTAGAAGGGAATGTTTTTGTATGTTCCTCAATTCGCTTTATCATAGTGTTTGTTTTTCGTTTCATACCACGTATTTTCTTTTCACGCATTGAGAGTCATCTCCATAAATTTTTGTAATGCAGCAGAGTGATATATATCTTTTCTAGTAATAAAAGTAGTAGGAACTTTTTTGAAGCTATTTGGCAAAGGATTGAATGATATGTCATGTTTATGACCATTTAAAATAGACTTCATCATAATTGCTACGCCCATACCTGATTTTACACATGCGAGTATCGCTTCAATTGTTCCAAACTCTAATACTCGTTTAGGTGAAATCCCTTCTTCTTGAAGCCAATCTTCTAATAAATTTCTATAATAGCACCCGTGACTAAATGCAAGTAAATTCATGTCTCCTATGTCTTTAAAGGAAGATAAAGGCTTTTTGCTAATGAGAACTAATTCTTCTTCATGAAATATATTTGTATGAAGTTCAGCATGCTGAGTGGTTCCAGCGATAAACGCCCCGTCTAGTTTTCGTTCTAATACAAGTCTAATCAATTGTTCCGTCGTATTTGATTCTAAAATCAATTCGACTTTTGGGTATTCCTCATAATAGGCCGTTAATATAGATGGAAGTCTTACAGCGGTTGTAGATTCTGTACATCCAATTTTTAAAGTGCCCCTTGGTTCGATCCCATTACTTTGAACTGCTTTAATAGATTGATCCATTAAGTGGATAATTTGTTTAGCGTATGTTAATAAAATCTCACCGTTAGAAGTTAAAGTTACACCTTTTCCGTTTCGGTAAAATAAAGGTACACCTAGTTCGTTTTCTAGTTGTTTCATACGCATTGTTACGCCAGACTGTACATAGTTTAAATTTTTAGCTGCGTGAGATATGTTTTTTTCTTTCGCAACTTCGTAAAATACAGTTAAATCTTTTATATCCAAGTATCATCCCTCCATAAAAGGTATCATTTTTTTTGATGGATTATATGATAAATCTTTATTTTATATGATATCAGAACTTTCATACAATGGAAGGGGATGGAGGGATTATTGTGTTAATGGAAGAAAGGATGAATGGTACTTATAAGTGGGTTATGTTAATTTTTGCGACAGTTGCTCAAACAACAGCGACACTTATAACGTATGGTGTTGGAGCATTTGCTTTATTTTGGAAAGAAGAATATGCACTTACGAATACGGAGAGTGGATTGTTAGTAAGTGTTGTAAATATAGGACCGCTATTTTGTATGCTTTTTGTTGGGCGGCTACTTGATCAATACAATGAAAAGTTGTTAATTTCGATAAGTTTATTTTTACTAGGGGGTTCGTTTTTACTGACTAATATGGTCAATGGATTTAATGGGTTACTCTTTGTACTTTTATTAGTAGGAACGTTTTATAGTGTTTTGCAGCCAGGAGGAAGTAAGGTGATAATGAAGTGGTTCTCAAAAGAAAATCGCGGGTTAGCGATGGGGATTAGACAAGCCGGTATACCGATTGGTGGTACATTAGCGGGAGTATTGATCCCGTTTCTTACAATAAAATATAATATGGCCTATGCGGTAAATAGCATTGCATGCATTTGTATAATTGGAGGGTTTTTATTTTTTATATTTTATAAGGAACCATATATTCAAGAGAAAGTTAAACAAGAACGTAGTAAACTTTCTTTTTGGATGCAGTTAAAAGAAGTGATGTGTAAAAAAGAGTTGTATGCAATTTATATAACTGGCATTTGTATGATTTCATTGCAAATGGTGTTAGTTGCACACTTTATAAAATTTTTAGTATTGGAACAATCAATCACGCCAATTTTAGCTGGAAAAGTATTTTCCGTTATGTTCTTTTCTGGAATGGTTGGTAGGGTTATATTAGCAGCTACTAGTGATTTATTTTATAAGGGGAATAGGCGTACCCCCTTATTTATAACTGTTTGTATTTCTATTTTCTTCATTCTAATATTAGTAATGAGCATACATACAATAACGAATGTATTGTATGGCGTAAGTGCATTGTTAGGGTTCTTTTCAATTGGATGGTTTAGTCTTTTTATAACTGAAGTTGCGGAATCAGCAAGTGAAGAATCGGTAGGGATGACAGTGAGTTTTGCACTTACATTAAATCAAATTGCTATTATTGTTGCGCCTGCTTTATTTGGTTATATTGTAGATAAGAAGGGATATACGTACGCGTGGTTATGCATAGTTGTATTACTAACTATTTCAGCGGTTAGCTTATATAGGAAGTATAGAAAATGAAGGAATGTTAGCAATGTAAATTTTTTATGAAGAAAGTCTAAAGAAATGTTGAATGAGCGACATTTCTTTTTTATTTGTTGTATAATCAAAATGTAAATGAGATTCGTTTTCAATTTCGTTCATTACCTCTTTTGAAATTACCTGTAATTTTAGCCATAATTAGCTGTTTTTCTTTATCGTTATTTGCATGATTTATTTTATTTAAAAATTTTTCAGCATCATTTCCTTTTAATACCATAATCTGTTTTCTGTAATATTCAATTAATACCATGTTGTTTTTTATTATCCGATAATGAAACATTTTATCATCTAAACGATTGCGTTTATCGGTATTTTTCATATTACATCTCCATTCTTTTTAGTATGTAACAAATGTTACAAAAGAATTTGAAATTATAGTTTAATGCATCCGATTGTATGTTGGAAATTTTGCAAGAAAGAAATACAATAGAGAGTAGTAAAAATTGAAAATGAGAAAAAGGAATCTAGTTTTAACAGAGTGAATATTAAATAATATTATAATATACTTGATAATTAAAAGATATAAAATAGAATGGATGTACGTTAAGTGAAACTAGATAAAAGAGGGTTCCTAGTATGTTAAAGAAATGGTTAATCGTTTTCTTTATTTTTGCTGTTTTTTGTGGAAGTGTTGTTACACTAATACATGCAAATAAAGGAAAAAAATATGATACAAAGGCATTTTCTAATGTAAATAGTAAGCAAAAAGATGTTAAGCAGGAAGTTGATGCGAATGAGAAAAAGCGTTATGAAATTGCAGCTGGAAAACTAGATCAGTACTTAAAAGATAAAGGATTTAATGGGAGTGTTCTTGTAGCAAGTAAAGATCATGTCATTTTACGAAAAGGCTACGGTTATGCGAATGTGAAAGATCAAGTATTAACAACGCCAAGAACGAAATATCGCATTGGGTCTATTACGAAAACAGTAGTTGCAATATCTATTATGCAACTAAAAGAAAAAGGGAAGTTGAACATTGAAGACAATGTAAATAAATATATCCCATCGTTTCCAGCAGATAAAAATATTACGTTACGAAACTTGTTAACACATACGTCTGGATTACCAGAACAGGGACAAGGTAGTGTTGACGCAGCATCACGGTTAAAATTAGTAACGTGGATTGGGGCACAAACGTTACAATTTCCAGCAGGGACAGGATGGAAATATACAGATTATAATTATATGGTGCTTGCATATATTGTAGAAAAAATATCGAATAAACCACTTGCTGAATATGTGAAAGAAAATATTTTGACTCCTGTTGAAATGAATGAATCTGGAATGGGCGCAACACTCCCAGAAGATATTTTCTTAGCAGAAGGGTATACGAAAAAAGATAATAAGTTAATAGCCACGCCTCGCTTAAAAATGAACTGGCTGTATGGTTGTGGTGAAATGTATACGACTGTTGAAGATATGAAAAAGTTAGATGAAGCTATTATGGATGGTAAACTACTTTCCAAACAAAGTGTATCAGATATGTTTTCTGCATCACCTGCAAGAAAATATGGATTTAGTTTCTATATTTACCCAGATTATTATCATAACCACGGTGTATTAGCTGGCTGGAACACTTTTAATAATTTTAACTGGGATAAACGAACGTTTGTCATATTATTTTCTAACGTCCAAAATGGTATGAATGATGCATTTAATCAAGAATTTAGGAAAATGGCGAATGATTTAATAGAAGGAAAGTAATTATAAAAAAATCGGTATTGATATGTAATTATCAATACCGATTTTTTTATTTTGTAAAGTTTTACTTACTGAATAAAGTGAAACTTTAATCAGCAGGGCCCCACCTAACTTCTTTGCTTTCGCTGAATTTTGAGGTGGGGGTCTTACTGCCCACAAATGGCGGGATAAATAGGTAAAAAAGGTGATTGGCATTTGAATAAATCTAAATAGGTCGTTAAATGATAAGTAATGCAAAGAACAATTGGTAATTTTTACATTGATAAAAAAGCTTGAGCTTCACACTATGTGAAGCTTTACAGTATTGGAGACAAGAACAGGAGGTTGGAAAAATGAAAAAAGCAATAAAGTTTTGTTTAATAGCTACATTATCTACAACGATTATTAGTGGATGCTCTTTTGAGGGTAACAATGAAAATGTTAAAGGGAAAGAAGGAGAAAAAGTAGAGGTACAGAAAAATGCTGGGAAATATACGATGCCAGATGAAAAAGATAAACATGAAGGTACATGGCTGCAATGGCCACATGAATACACATATGGTGAAGAGTATAAGCAGGAAGTTGAACCTATTTGGGTTAAGATGGCAAGTGCTTTAACTGAGGGTGAGAAAGTTCACATTGTTGCATATGACCAGGAAGAAAAGGAGAGAATCAATAAGCTTTTAACAAATGAAGGGTTAAATATGGAGAAGATTGATTTCTTTATCGCGCCTACTGATGATGTATGGGCAAGGGATAGTGGACCAATTTTTGTTTATGACAGCAATAAAAATCTCAAAATATTAGATCCAGCATTTAATGGTTGGGGGAAGAAAACACCTTATAAAAATGATGCTCAAATACGTAAAAATGTTAGTAAACAATCAGGAATTGAAAGAATTGATTGGGGGAAATTTGTCCTTGAAGGCGGCGCAATTGAATTAGACAGCAATGGGACTGCGTTATTAACTCGAAGTTCGGTAACGAATAAAAATAGAAATCCTGATTTATCAGAAAAGGAAATTGAAAAATATATAAGTGACCTAGGGGTATCAAACTTTATTTGGTTAGACGGAGTACCTAATTTAGATATTACGGACTTTCATATTGATGGATTTGCTAAATTCCATAATAAATCTACCATTGTAACGATGAAAGAAGATGACCTAGCCGAATGGGGTTTATCTAATAAAGATATGGATACATTGTTAGATGCAAAAAATGCTTCAGGACAGAAATATAAGTATGAATACTTGCCGCTTAGTAAAGAAAAGGTTGCTTTAAAGAATGGAAAAACTCTCGATTATAAGGGATCGTATATCAATTATTATATCGGGAATACAGTTGTATTAGTGCCTAATTATAATGACTCGAATGATAAAATCGCAAACGATACGATTCAGAAGTTATACCCAGATCGTAAAGTAGTCGGTATTGATGTGAGAGAGTTGTATAAAAACGGCGGTATGATTCATTGTGTGACACAACAACAACCAATTGCATTGAAGTAATTAATTGTAATTTCGTTGTGCTGCTATATGGACAAAATAGGTGAAATCTTATCTTTACCTATTTTGTCGTTCCTTATTATTTGTAAAAATAAAATTTAAATATGATGATAATTGAATTGTAGTGTATGTTCGCTTTTCGTTTTATATGGTAAAGGAGAAAAATGTTTGTGTTAAAGAATTTTAAAATAGTGTTTTCGTATTTCCCTATCGTTTTACAGTACATTTTAAATGTAGCTTTAATTTGCTTAGGAGTTGTTCTAAGTGTGTTTCTTATGAAAGAAGTCATTCAGTTTATACAAGAACTGAAATTGGATGGTAATGAATCTAGTTATCATTTAATTGATAGTATCGTCGTATTCTTTTTGTACTTTGAATTCATCGTAATGATTATAAAGTATTTTCAAATGAATTTTCATTTTCCATTACGATATTTTATATATATAGGTATAACAGCTATTGTGCGTCTTATTATTATAGATCACGATAGTCCGTTAGATTTATTGTTATATGCCTGTGCAATCTTTGTATTAATTAGTGCGTTATTCATTGCGAATTCTAAAATGATGCGTCGGGATTTAGAATAGTGAACATTTGTTGTTGAATTAAATAAGATATTTTATCTTTTTGCCAAAAAGGAGTAACGGTATTGAAAGAAATAATCTTAACCAGCCTCATAATGATAGGGTTTATGATTCTATTATTTAATTGTATACTTTCGTGATTTAAAAGAATAAAAGGTTAATAGAGAAAGAGGTTTTTGTAAATATGGTTCATTACAATAATCAAAATAGTTTACATTTATAAGTTTTACATTCATAGGTATTGAAGCAATAGGGGTTGAAATTGAAGATCCCTTTGGTCAGGATCCAAATGATCTTCCGCTAGAAGGAATTTGTATAGGAGTAGAAGCGCATTTAGTGAATTTATATAATCAAAACGATCTATTAGAAGTAATGGGTTTGAATCTTGATAAAAAAATCATTTAATCATTTATTGTTGTTTTAAAATATGGTATTTAAAAAACTTGTCAAGAGTCAATTTAAGGCTTAATGTCAGCTTTATATTCTTTATATAAATATATAATATTTCTCCATGCTATAATCCATTCATGAAATATACGCGGTTCATGAGTTGTAATGAAAAGAGAAATGAATTGAGGAATAGTTGGCTTTGTGAAATCAGTTATGTAACTACTATTAAAAAGCGAGGTAAATAATATGGAACAAAAACATAATGGGATTATTTTTACTGCAATACCAGACGAATCGAATGAATATTATCAACCATTTTATGAAGACTTGATTTACTTTAATGAATGTTTAAATGAAAAGAAATCAATTGCGGATCAACTTATATCTTTATCTGTTGAAGAACAAGACTTTCATACGAGCTGTTTTGAGTATGATGATATATGGCTAAGAGATGTTGCACCGGTTGTCACAACTCATCTAGTTAAATTTAAATATAGACCCAATTATTTGCCAGATGATCAGGGGCGATATTTAGATCAACAGTTTAATAAATGGTTGAAAAAGAATGACTTTGAATATGTGAAATCCCCATTAATATTAGATGGTGGTAATCTTATTTGGAATAAAAAAGATACCGTAATATTAACAGAACGTATATTTGATGATAACGATGATTGGACAGAAGAGGAAATTATTGAGCAGTTAGAATGGGATTTAGATGTGAGCCGAGTTATTATTATTCCTGCTGAAGAAGGGGATGTACTAGCACACGCAGACGGAATGGTTAAATTTATTGATGAACATACAATGTTTATTAGTGATTTTTTAGGGGATCATGAATTTAGATATAGTGTTCAAGAGATTATTCAAGAACAAATGCCAGAAGCTGAATTTATAGTTGTTCCTTCATCATATACAGAGAAAGGACAATATGATCAAGAGATAGCATCAGCAAAAGGGTTGTATATAAATATGTTAGAATCATGTGATGCTCTTTATGTTCCTAAGTTTGGACTAGCTAAAGATGAGGAAGTTTTACGATATATTCAACAGTATACGGAGAAGCAAGTTATTCAAATTCATGTAGGAGAAATATCAACAATGGGAGGCGCAATGAATTGTTTAACGTGGTATTGTCCAAGCCATTTGTTACCTTCGAAAATGAGAAGATTGAAAAATCAGAATGAAGATTTTTCAATGAAGAAGATTTTTGATTGGTTTTAATAAATAAGTAATGAAAAGAAAATATATTCAAGGAGTATTGATATGTATACCATCGCTGAGTTTTCTCGGATTTGTAAAATGAGTACGCGGATGTTAAGACATTATGACAAAGAGGAGATATTAAAACCGGCATATGTGAATCCGGTTAATGGGTATAGGTATTATGAACAAGAGCAGCTGGAAGTAGCATTGAAAATAAAAAAGCTAAGGGAGTATAAATTTCCTCTTCCAAAAATTAAAATTGTTTTGCAGTCATCGGATCAAGATTCGTTTGTTCAACATATACAATCACAAATTATCGAGTTGTCTCATGAAGTGAAGCAAAATTTACAGGTTATTTCAGAAATGAATGAAATGGTAATGGTGAATAGTAGTCTAAATATTGCTCGTCATAGAAGTTACGATATATTAATGGGAATGAGGAACGAAGTAACGATAATTACTCAAAGAGTAAAAATAGATATAGATGATATAGATGATTATTTTTATGACTTATATGAAGAGGTACAAAAAAATAACTTTCAAATAGTCGGTTCGCCATCTGCAGTCTTTTATGATGAAGAATATATTCCAAGTAACAGTGATATTGAATTAAGAATCCCGGTTATGCAGGGGAATGATGAAGATGTAGTACAAGAATATGAAATGAAAAAACTAAGTCCACATCAAATCGTTACTACTATGCATTATGGAAGTTACGACTATATAGGTTACGCTTATATAGCGTTAGAAGAATGGGTTGAAAAAAATGGGGATGTAATAGTTAATTCGCCATATGAGGTTTATATAAAGGGACCTGAATGTGATTGTTTAGCAGAAGAGTATGTGACACAAATTTGTTTTTTAGTTACGAAAATAGAATGAGAATAAGGATTGACATTAACATTATGTCAATCCTTATTCTATGTACGAAAGCAATTTATCATAATAAAAAGGCGAAATAAAGAGTCACCTTATAAAGTTGCTACAAGTAAATGAAGATATTCCTGTTGACCTTAACACGATGTCAAAGTATAGACTGTACGTACATTCATATAAGGGGTGAACACGTATGAGAAATATAGAAAATAGTTTGTTTTATATGCCTGCGGAATGGGAGAAACATGAAGGTACATGGCTCCAATGGCCACATGATAAAGCACATAGAGGTGAAGGTTATAGAGCTAAGTTAGATGATATTTGGATATCGATGGCAAAGGAGCTTCACTATGGAGAAAATGTCCATATTGTTGTATGTGATGAAGAAGAGAAAATACATGTCCAATCGAAGTTAATGGAAGCTAATGTAAATATGGATAAAATTGATTTCTTAATTCAAGAAACTGATGATATTTGGATAAGAGATAACGGACCAATCTTTGTAACGGATAAGGAAGGGAATCGCTGCCTAACGCACTGGATATTTAATGGTTGGGGAAATAAATATCCGTACGAAAAAGACGCTAATATTCCGAATAAAATAAGTGAAATGTATCGCATTCCAAAAGTTGAATCTAGTGTCTGTCTAGAGGGCGGGGGAATTGAGATAAACGGAAACGGGACCTTAATGGCGGCGAAAACGTCTATTATAAATGAAAATCGAAATCCCACACTAAGTCAGAAAGAAATTGAAATGGAATTAACGAAATATTTAGGAGTAACGAATTTTATATGGATAACTGGTATACGCGGAGAAGATAATTATGATGAAGATACGGATTATCATATTGATGGCGCGGCACGGTTTGTAAATGAAAATACGATACTGTATGAATATGATCCTTTCGGTGAAGGAGAGCCATACCTTTTGGAGGCGTACGAAAAGCATTATCAAGAATTGCGACAAGCGAAAAATATAGATGGAAAGCCATTTCAGCTCATTCCAGTACCAGTAACAAGAAAAGTGGTAAAAGAAGCAGACTGTAAGGGTTCATATTTGAATTTTTATATTGGTAATGAAGTCGTATTAGTTCCTGTATATGGTGATGAACATGACAAGTTAGGGCTGCAAATTATTGAAGGTCAGTTTCCAGGAAGAAGAATTGTCGGTATTTATGTGAATGAATTGTATGCGTATGGTGGTATGATTCACTGTGTGACGCAGCAGCATATAGAATAGAGTAATTCAAATGAAAAAGCATGCAGAGCATATACTCTGCATGCTTTTTATAATGCTGAAAACTCCTCAACAAGTTGAGTGAATTGTTTCAATGCACTTTCAATCGGTTCTGGCGTAGTTAAATCAACACCAGCTTTTTTCAATAGGTTTAGTGGATAATCAGAACTTCCACCTTTCAGGAATTCAATATAATTTTTCTGAGCATTCGGATCACCGCTTAATAGTTTATCAGCGATTTGAATGGCAGATGCGAATCCAGTTGCATATTTGTATACGTAAAATGGGCGGTAGAAATGAGGGATTCTAGCCCATCCGTATTTTACTTCTTCATCAAATACAAGTGAATCACCGTTATATTCTTTAAATAGTTTTTCATAAATTTCACTGAAGACTTGTGCATTTAATGGTTTACCTTGTTCCGCCATTTCATGTGTGATTTTTTCAAATTCTGCAAACATAATTTGTGTAAAGAAAGTACCTTTGAATTTTTCAATAAAATGGTTAACTAAATGGTTACGCACGTTCGTTTCTTTTGCTTCTTTTAATAAATAGTGAATTAATAACACTTCATTTACTGTAGAAGCGACTTCTGCCACAAAGATAGAATAATGTGCAGAAATTCTTGGTTGGTATCCATGTGAATAGTGCGTATGCATACCGTGCCCGCATTCATGAGTAAGAGTGAACAGGCTATTTAAATCATCGTGATGATTTAAAAGAATGAAAGGATGAACACCATATACACCAAAGTTATAAGCACCAGAACGTTTTCCTGGTGTTTCTCTTACGTCTATATATCGTTTATCTTTAAAACTTTTTAATGTCTCAATATATTCTTCTCCTAAAGGAGCTAGTGATGCAATCATAATGTCAAATGCTTCACTATATGGGATGTCTTGTTTTGCACCTTCTACTAAATCGACGCCTAAGTCGTATTGTCTTAGTTCATCTACGTTTAATTTTTCTTTTCGAATTTCATTGTATGTATGTAATGTTTGAATGTTTTTTTTCGTTGTATCAATAAGGTTTTCATATACTTCTTTCGGAACCATATCGCCAAATAATGATTTCTCTAGCGCTGATGGATAGTTTCTTAGCTTCGAAACGGTAACATTATTTTTAATAGCAGCGGATAAAGTAGATGCGATGGAATTCTTTAACTGAACATATGGTTTGTAATATGCTTTATAAGCTTCTTTACGCTTTTCACGATTCGTATCTTCTATTAACTTTGCATACATTCCGCGTGTTAAGTTCACTTTTTCTCCATCGTCAGTCGTCACTTCACCAAATAATATATCTGCATTGTTTAACATACCAAATGTGTGCTGTGGAGAAGAAAGAGCTTCACCCATCTGTGATAAAATTGCTTCTTGGTCCTTATTCAATACGTGTTTTTTATAACGATATAATTCAAATAAGTCTTCTTTATAATATTGTAAGCCTTCTGTTTCTTCTATGTAAGAATGTAATGTGCTTTCGTCTATGCTAAGTAAGAAGGGGGAAAAGAAAGATTTAGCTGCACTTACTTTCACGTGTAATTGTGATACTTTATCGACAAGAGATTGCGCGTCAGTATCGCGTGTATCAAGGTCAGATTGTAATCGTGCATAAGCGAACATTAAAGATATTATGCTAGAAATTTCTTCACTCTTCGTTAAATAAGCTAATAAACTATTGCCATCGTGAATATTGCCATTAAACTCGTGTAATTCCTTCGTTAATATTTCAATTTTATGAAAATCACTTTCCCAATCTTCAATTGTATGGTAAATGTCTGTTAAATCCCATTTTTCTATATCAGCTACTTGTAATCGATCTTTAAGTTCTGTCATAATCATTTCCTTTCTAAACATGTAGTTATATTTCTATATAACTATGAAATACAACAAATTGCAAAAAATCCCTGCTGAAAATTGAAAAGCCTTGCTAAAATAACAAGGCTTACATACTTATAGTGTAATTCCAAATTTTGAATGTAAAAGGTTTGTAAATTGCATGTCTGTAACGGTTTCTTTCGTTTTTTTACCATTTTTCGCTACTGTAAGGCTATCTTTCGTTAAAGAGGCATGCCCATCTTCAGTTAGTTTTACAATAAGAGGTAGTTTATTAAAGGGTGACCCTTCATGTTCAACGATAATTTTTTGTGCTGTATTTGCTTTTTCTTCATCCACTTCTTCTATATAAAATGCATAGCCTAACGTCCAATCATCAGCAGAAGATTGATCCAAGAACTCATTGTTTTTCCGCATCTCTAAAATGTAGTTTCCCTTTTCGGTCATTTCTTTACGAATACGATAATCTCCTGTAACAGAGTGAATGACTTCACCTGAGAAAGGGACAGGGGCAAGAGGTAAGTATGATCCGAATCCTACTTCAATTAAATAAAGTTCAGTATGATGTGTTAAAACGGTTGCAATATGGCCAGAATCAACAGCCCATATGGAGTTTGTAGCGTTATAAACTGTTCCTGAAACGAGATGAACATCGAATCCAGAATCTTTCAGGAAGTAATACATAGTAGGATTGAGTTCATAACAAAGACCGCCACGGTTATTTACTAAAATTTTCTCTTTCAAATTTTCTTTTGATATTTCTTTAAAATTCTTTTCGAGAATATTTAAGTTTTCAAAAGGAACAGTTTGTGCCATTGTGTACATAATGTTAGATAAATCTTCAAATGAAACTGTGTCTTTTTCTTCTATATATAATCGTGCGAAAAATTGTTTTTGAAAGTCTGTCATAGAAATCCCTCCGTTATGTTTTTATAGGTAAATTGTAAACAATCTTGAATAGGATGTGAAATTAAAACTACGTTGAATATTTGAAGTGAGATTAAAAATAATGTGGGAGAGTGAGAGATTGCTACTTTACTAACGGTGGAACGAATATTATAATAATTCTGATAAACTATGCAAACGCTTTCTTAGAAAGGGATGGTGTACAGATGTTTAAAAGAGTAACAATAGTCGGATTGTCAGTTGTTATGTTTTTACCTAGTATATATGAGGGGAGTAAAGCATATGCAGATACAGTTAACAATGGAACGTTAATGCAGTATTTTGAGTGGTATGCTCCGAATGATGGGGATCATTGGAATCGTTTGCGTACTGATGCTGAAAATTTAGCGCAAAAAGGAATTACATCTGTTTGGATACCACCTGCATATAAAGGAACTACGCAAAATGACGTAGGATATGGAGCATATGATTTATATGATTTGGGGGAATTCAATCAAAAGGGAACAGTGCGGACGAAATATGGGACGAAAGCACAATTGAAGTCTGCAATTGACGCTTTACATAAGAAAAACATCGATGTATACGGTGATGTAGTTATGAATCATAAAGGTGGGGCTGATTATACAGAAACTGTCACAGCAGTTGAGGTAGACCCAAGCAATCGAAATGTTGAAGTATCAGGTGATTATGAAATTAGTGCTTGGACAGGATTTAACTTTCCAGGGCGTGGAGATTCTTATTCTAATTTCAAATGGAAATGGTATCATTTTGACGGAACAGATTGGGATGAAGGAAAGAAATTAAACCGAATTTATAAATTTAGGGGCATAGGTAAAGCGTGGGACTGGGAAGTGTCTAGCGAGAATGGGAATTATGATTATTTGATGTACGCGGATCTTGATTTTGATCATCCAGATGTTGCGAATGAAATGAAAAAATGGGGAACGTGGTATGCGAAGGAATTAAATTTAGATGGCTTTCGTTTAGATGCTGTTAAACATATTGATCATGAATATTTGCGCGATTGGGTAAATCATGTTAGACAGCAAACGGGGAAAGAAATGTTTACAGTAGCTGAATATTGGCAAAATGATATCCAGACTTTAAATAATTATTTAGCGAAGGTCAATTATAATCAATCTGTGTTCGATGCACCACTTCATTATAATTTTCACTATGCTTCAACAGGAAATGGGAATTATGATATGAGAAATATTTTAAAAGGAACGGTAGTTGCGAATCATCCTACACTTGCGGTTACTCTAGTTGAAAATCATGATTCACAGCCTGGTCAGTCATTGGAATCTGTAGTGAGCCCTTGGTTCAAACCGTTGGCATATGCATTTATTTTAACGCGTGCAGAGGGATATCCTTCTGTTTTCTATGGTGATTACTATGGTACAAAAGGAAATAGTAACTATGAAATTCCAGCGTTAAAGGACAAAATTGATCCGATTTTGACGGCACGAAAAAACTTTGCATATGGTACGCAGCGGGATTATTTTGATCATCCAGATGTAATTGGCTGGACAAGAGAAGGTGATAGTGTACATGCTAATTCTGGTTTAGCAACATTAATCTCTGATGGACCAGGAGGGTCAAAGTGGATGGATGTTGGGAAGAATAACGCAGGGGAAGTATGGTACGATATTACGGGTAATCAAACAAATACTGTAACAATTAATAAGGAGGGTTGGGGACAATTCCAAGTAAGTGGAGGATCAGTTTCCATATATGTTCAGCAGTAATTTGGTGATGAAAAAGAAGAGGTAGACTGAAATATAAGTTTTCCTCTTCTTTTTATATTGTGCATATTTATCCCGCTATTTGTGGTCAGTCCGATTGGTGAGGGCTTATTAAAGTTTCACTTTATTTTTCCTGAATCTTTATTGTAATAAAAGAGTTAGTCGACCTTTATAACAACAAGAGAGGCATTGGAGTATATAATGTCACCCGTGGCTTCTCTTATTCGTACTCGAAGAACATCCCCTTGATTTAAAGATAGTAAATCAGTTCTGGCGGATGTAGCTCTTATCCCAGAATCACCACCAACTCGCGTTTCGATTGCGAATTGAATGGAATCGTTTATTGTAAGATTTAATATACTAGACGATATAGCTTGTATTACAAATACAATTGAAAAGGATACAGAGTACACGCCAGTGGTATCAATTGTAATAGAATTATTTAATGGATTTATAGTAGTTCCACTAGCAGGTCCTGGAATGGTAAAATTAACATTTGTATTAACTACTGCTGAAAAACCGATTCCTACTTCAGAAGTTATTGTTCCAAATACGGGAAGGATCCCTAAACCGGTTGCGCCAGTAGGACCAGTTATTCCGATTCCGGTAGGACCTGTACCCCCAGTAGGACCAGTTATTCCGATTCCGGTAGGACCTGTACCCCCAGTAGGACCAGTTATTCCGATTCCGGTAGGACCTGTACCCCCAGAAGGACCAGTTATTCCAATTCCGGTAAAACCTGTCGCACCGGTAGGACCTGTGATTCCAGTAGGTCCGGTGGGTAATGTAAATGGTGGAATTGATGGTAGTGTGGGACCGATTAAATTTGGTTCTAGAGCAGTTCCATGTAAAATACTATATTCTTCACTCATATAGTAAACCTCCTATTATTGCTTGTCATAATTATTAAATGTATCAGGGGAAGGAAATGACATTCGCAATAGCGGAGGCGCTTCTTATAATTTCTCCTCAGCGAATATAGGTCTAATTTAAGAAATATTGAAGTGTAGAGTTGCGTACTACTGAAGTATGGCACCTTTACTTCTCACGTAACATATAGTATGATGATTTCAATAAATTAGATTTCAATGACTATAATATAAATTAATGAGAGGTGCTTTTTGTGAGTGCGGTAGGTACTAAATAGGAAAAATTTAATGAAATAAATCAGATAAGAACAGGGGATTTTTATGTATACCATACCCCTAGCTTTGTCATGGATTTATTTCAATACCTATGAAGATACCTACAATACTTTATAAAGCGTGTAATAAGGGGATTGCCATCTGTTTTTTATGGCTTATTTCCTCATATGTTATTACTCATGCCTTGTAAATGTAAAAGCTGCGGTATCCCCGCAGCTTTTTTGTATATATTTTTAATGTATAAAAATGGTAATTAAATAATGTAGAGCTCATTGGAATCTAATGAGTAGGTATCTTCATTTATGATAAAAATCAATCATAGTGAGGAGAAACAAAATGAATACGATGACTTTTGAAAAGTTACAATATAACGAATTAAAGGATATAGTGAAATCTTATTGTGTAAGTGGATTAGGTAAGGAATTAGTAAACAAATTAGAGCCGAGTACGAGTATAAAAGTAGTGAGAAATCGCTTGAATGAAACGACAGAAGCACGAGCTATATTAGATGCAGAAGGGCATGTTCCTTTCTTCGGCATTTCTAATATTGCTAGTACAATTCAAAAATTAGAAAAAGGGATGATTTTAGATCCAGAAGAATTAGTAAGTGTTTCAGATTTTTTACGTGGGTGTAGAAAGATTAAAAAGTTTATGTTAGATAAAGAATTTTTTGCACCAGTATTAGCTTCTTATGCAAATTCAATGACTGAATATAAAAGTATTGAAGAGGAAATTAACTTTTCAATTAAAGGAAATAGTATTGATGTAGCTGCAAGTAAAGAGTTAAAACGAATTCGAAATAATATCGATTCTGTAGATGGGAAAATAAAAGAACGTTTAACGAAGTTTTTAAATAGTAGTGCAAATAAGAAATTCATTCAGGAATTCTTTATTAGTAAAAAGGATGACCGTTATACGATTCCAATTAAATCTTCCTATAAAAATCAAGTTGCTGGAAGTATTATTGAAGCCTCGGCAAAAGGTTCTACTGTATTTATAGAACCGCATACGGTTACGAAATTGAATGCAGAATTAGCAGGTTTGAAAGCAGATGAAGCGGTTGAAGAGTATCAGATTTTAGCGACTTTATCAGGAATGGTGTTAGAAAACATTTATAGTATAAAGATTAACATGGAGCTAATTAGTCAGTATGATATGGTATTTGCGAAAGCGAAGTTTAGTAAATCGATTGATGGAATAGAACCAAAGTTAAACGATCATGGCTACATTCATTTAGTGAATTGTAAGCATCCGCTTTTAACAGGGCAAGTTGTACCGTTACATTTTAAAATTGGTCAAGAGTATCGTAGTTTAATTATTACAGGGCCGAATGCGGGCGGAAAGACAATTGTGTTAAAAACGATTGGATTGTTAACATTAGCTACAATGTCAGGTCTTCATATTGCAGGAGATAAAGGTACAGAAATCGCTATTTTCGAAAATGTATTCGTAGATATTGGTGATAATCAAAGTATTGAAAATGCACTAAGTACATTTTCGTCTCATATGAAAAATCTTTCTGAGATTATGAGGATGTCAAATAATAATACGTTACTTTTATTTGATGAAATAGGGAGCGGTACAGAACCAAATGAAGGTGCAGCACTTGCAATTTCTATTTTAGAAGAGTTGTACTTTGCGGGATGTATTACCGTTGCGAGTACGCATTACGGAGAAATTAAACGATTCTCAGAAATGCATGATGACTTTATGAATGCAGCGATGCAGTTTAATAGTGAAACGCTAGAGCCGCTTTATAAATTAGTTATCGGAAAATCAGGAGAAAGTAATGCACTTTGGATTGCGAATAAAATGAGCGTAAAAGAACATGTACTGAAAAGAGCGAAAGAGTATATGGGAAATAAAGAGTACGCTTTAGAAAAAGTGAATGAAAGTAAAATTAGAAAACCGAAATTTGTACAAGAAAAAAGAGAATCTCATTATGAGTACAAAATCGGCGATCGTGTTAATTTATTGGATCATGATGATTTTGGTATCATCTATAAGGAAAAAGATAATTTTTATAACGTTGTTGTATATTATAACGGTGAATTCGTTGAAGTAAATGTAAAACGTATTACTTTAGAAGTAGCAGCGAAGGAGTTATATCCAGAAGGATACGATTTAAATACACTATTTGTTGATTATAAAGAAAGAAAAATGCAACACGATATTGAGCGCGGATCGAAAAAAGCACTACGTAAAATTCAAAAAGAAATAAGAAAGAATAGAGGATAAGTTAAAATGGTAACGATTAGACAAGAACAAAAAAATGATTATAGAAAAACAGAAGAAGTCATAAAAGAAGCATTTTTAAAGGAAGAATTTAGTGATAAAACAGAACATGAACTTGTAAAACGTATTAGAGAATGTGACGCGTTTGTTCCAGAGTTATCAATTGTTGCGGTAGATGAAGATATAGTTGGTCACATTATGTTATCGAAAATTACAATAGAACAAGATGGAACTTCTGTAGAATCGTTAGCACTTGCACCAGTTTCAGTTGCTAGGGGTCATCAGAAAAAAGGAATTGGTGGAAAACTGATTGTAGCTGCATTAGAAAAAGCGAAAGAACGTGGATACGGATCAGTTGTAGTATTGGGACATCCAGAGTACTACCCGAAATTTGGTTTTAAGAAAGCAAGTGAGTGGAATATAAAAGCACCGTTTGAAGTGCCTGAAGAGGTATTTATGATAATGGAATTAACAGAAAATTCTCTTCGAGGTGTAGAAGGAATTGTACAATATTCGAGTGCTTTTGCTGAGTAGGAGTAACGGTTAAGAAATGTAATCATAAAAGATGCTATCTTTTTGTATGGATATACAGAAAGATAGCTTTTTTTATTAAGCGGATCTACTGACGTATATTTTGCTCAATGAATAATTGAGGTGGTAAAATTGATATAGAAACGTAAAGGGAGAGAATGAAATGAATAAGCGAGAAACAGATAGCAATGAGAATGCAGTTACGTTATATGTTACAAGACACGGTAAAACAATATTAAATACGAATCATCGCGCGCAAGGTTGGGCTGATTCTCCATTAGTAGAAAAAGGTGTTGAAGTTGCCACAAATTTAGGAACAGGATTAAAAGATATTCATTTTATGAATGCGTATAGTAGTGATAGCGGCCGAGCGATTGAAACTGCTAATTTAGTATTAAAATATAGTGAGCAATCAAAATTAAAACTTGAGCAAAGAAAAGATTTGCGAGAATTAAATTTCGGTATTTTTGAAGGTGAAAAACTTGAGAATATGTGGGAGGTGGTTGGAAAAGCTGCAGGCGTTGCATCACCAGAAGAACTTATGAAGTTTTCTATTCAAGAAGTGATTAATCTTATTAGAGTAGCAGATCCTACAAAACAGGCGGAAGATTGGGAATTATTTTCTACTCGTATAAAAGCTGAGATAGATAAAATTAGTGAAGAAGCTGCTGGAAATGGTGGCGGTAACGTTTTAGTTGTCGTTCATGGGCTTTTGATTACTACCTTAATAGAAATGTTAGACAGTAGCAGAACAAAACTTGGGGTGGAAAATGCTAGTGTGACGAAGATTGTATATCAAGATGGAACATATACAGTCGAGTCGGTTGGAGATATGAGTTATGTTGCAAAAGGGAAAGAAAGTGTGGAAATATAATTAAATCTCAAATAGAAATAAGAAAAGGAAGGTAGAGAAATCTAGCTTCCTTTTCATTTTGTGAATTATGGGATTAATAAAATCTTCCCTGTGCTTTTACGACTCTCTAATAATTCATGAGCAAGAGCACCGTCTTGTAAAGAGAATGTAGTAGGATTTGAAATGTTTAATTTTCCAGTTGCGATCCAATCGAATAATTGAGTAGATCGTTTTTTACGTTCTTCATAAGTGGTAAGAACGTTCCAAAGGTCTCCGCCAGTTAAAGTTTTTGAAGTATCCATAAGCATACGTGGATCAACTGGAGCAGGATTACCACCAGCCATTCCGTAAAATACGACAGTACCGCCAATTTTAGTAGCGTTAAAACTTTCCCCTAATGTAGAACCTACTGATTCATACACAACATTTACTCCAGTTCCATTAGTCATTTCAAGTACTTTCGTATGCCATTCTTCGTTATATAAAAATACGTGATCGGCACCAGCTAATGTAGCTATCTTTGCTTTTTCTTTTGATGATGTAAGACCAATTACTGTTCCGCCCTGTAGTTTAATCATTTGAATAAGAAGTTGACCGACGCCACCAGCTGCAGCGTGTACTAAAGCTATATCACCTTGTTTTAGTTGATAGCTATCGTGCGTTAAATAATGTGCAGTTAATCCTTGTAATAAGACAGAAGCGGCTGTTTCAAAAGAAATAGAATCTGGTAGTGGGATTACTTTTTCAGATGGAACGGCAACTAGTTCTGCATTTGCAAATGGGACGTCCGCAAATGCAATACGGTCTCCTAGGTTGATAGTAGTAACGTCAGCTCCTACTTTTTCAACAATTCCAGCTCCTTCATAACCTAATACATAAGGCGGATTGCCAGCAAGATGATAATCGCCGCGGCGTCTATAAATATCAGCGAAGTTTAATCCGATTGCTTTCGTGCGGACAAGAATTTCATTTGGACTTATGATTGGATCGTGTATTTCTTTATAGTGTAGAACATTAGCGTCTCCGAATGTTTCGAAACAAAGTGCTTTCATATGGAATACCTCCATTTATATTGTTTATAGATGTTCTTTATCATACAATACAAATATCAATAGACAAAGAGGATTATTTCGATGGAATCAATCGAAAATATCGATTGAAAAGAGGGATGATAAATGGAAATAAAACAGTTAATTACATTTAAAGTAGCGGCACATACTTTGAACTTTACACAAACTGCGAAGAAATTAAACTTTGCCCAATCGAGCGTTACAGCACAAATTAAAACATTAGAGGCTGAGCTCGGTACACCACTATTTGAGAGATTAGGGAAACGTCTTTTCTTAACTGAAGCAGGTAGGAAGTTTCAACTATATGCCGACAAGATGATTGCACTCAGTAACGAAGCGAAAATGGCTGTGAAAGATGATGAAGAAATAGCAGGTACGTTAATAATTGGTGCACAAGAAAGTCAATGTACATACAGACTGCCTTCTATATTAAAGAAGTTTAAAGCACAATTTCCTCAAATAAAACTTATATTTAAACCAGCACACTCCAATAAAGATGCGAAGGAACAATTGATGGAGGGGAAAGTAGATCTTGCATTTATTTTGGACGAATGTAAAACAGAAGATGTTTTACATGTGGAACCACTTATGAAAGAAGAATTAAAAGTAGTAGCTGCTCCTACGCATCGTTTACTTGAACAACCTTCAGTTTCTATAAAAGATTTAGAGAGTGAAACACTTTTACTAACAGAATTAGGCTGCTCGTATCGGACTTTATTTGAAGAGCTATTTCGCTGGGAAGATGTATATCCAGCAAATAAAATTGAATTTGTTAGTGTTGAAGCAATTAAACAATGTGTTATTGCAGATTTAGGTATAGCCGTTTTACCAGCGATAGTAGTAGAAAAAGATATACGGGAAGGGACGTTAAAGGAGTTGATGTTAAACGAAACAATCTCTCCGATTTATACGCAAATCGCTTGGCATAAAGACAAATGGATGACAGTGCCACTGCGACAATTTATTGATGTAACGAGGGAGTTTTTTACAACAGATTAAGTGGAGAAATATTTATTTTATATAAAAGAAAAAATGGCAATTTTGTATAAAGAACCGATGCTTGAATATAACAAGTATCGGTTCTTTTATGTTTTAAATATAGAATGCTATAAAATGTGTATTTCTCAACTTTTTTTCTTACAAGGATAAGTAAAATTCTTCGTATATTCCAATAATCATAAGAGAATTTACAACGTTTATTCGTTTCTGTAAGATGCCTCTAGGAAGTGTGAAAGGAGGACTTACATAGCGGTATAGCTTGTCTTTAGTATACGTACTTATTGTGAGGAGGAATTTAAAATGTTTAAAAAGTTAATGAAAGTATGCGTGTTAAGTGCGGCAAGTATAGGTGTATTATTTAGTTTTCAAGGAAGTACATTTGCAGCTACTGATTTAAGTAGTTATTATGACGGGAAAAATCCAGCAACAACGAAAGTATACGGGGGAAGTACGACGTGTGATGCAGATGGATTTAATGCAAAATCTACAGCTGTATATGAAGGTAGTAAAAAAGTAGGGACAGTGTATTTACGTTACAGTAATAAATGTCATGCAGCATGGGCTAAGTTTGTTTTAGATCAACCAGCACCAGCTGTTTCGGGAGGAGTGTACGCGTACGCTGTTGTGAATAAATACAAAAATGGTGTATTCCAAAAATCAGTTACTTCTAATCAGGGGAACGGCACAATAAAAACAGGTCAAACGAGCACTTATACAGGAATGGTATTTGATTTAACTGCTGATTTCGGATACACAGCAGATGCTGAAGCAGTTACGTTTAATAACGGTTACGGGAAAACAGCACGTTATTAATAAAGGAGTGAAATGATATGAAACTTTTAAAAAAGACGAGTGCATGTTTATTGCTATCTTTACTCGTTGTAACTAGTATGTTTAGCGCGACTAATAGCGATAAAGTATACGCAGAAGACCATTCATATGATGGGAAAAGTCCTTATTATAACAGCTGTGATCAATCTGCAGTAACGAAAGAAAAGAAGTGGATTGATTCAAATTCTTATGTGGAATTAAAATTTAGCACGACGTGTAAGACAGCGTGGGCAAAAGTTACTGTAACTCGCCTGGCAGTTTATAATAACGAAGCTGATGCAAGGATTGTTAGAAAAACAGATGGAAAGGCATACACTTGTGGAAGTGCTGGAGGAAATGGTGTTGTAAATAAAGGGCAAACATCATGCTATACGCCAATGGTATATGACTTAGATCCAAGAAAGGCACAAGCGCAGGGGAAACATGCAATACCAAATAGTGATGCATATAATTATGCTGAGACTATTTGGTATTGATGAGGATATGGAGATTGTAAGATAGAATATTTTAAGAGCATGTTTTGATTGTATTTCAAAATATGCTCGATTTGTATTCATTCTAATTTTTTCGGTAATCATGGACCATTGAATTAACTAAGGTCTGTATCAGGAGGATTGTATCCAAGGTGACGAGCCATAGATACAATTTGTCCTTTATGGTGAAATTCATGCGTCTCCGTATGAGTTAAAAGCCATAGCGGAGTTGTGCTCCAAGGTTCTTTTTGCCATTTCACTTCATTTGCTATATTTTCGAGCCAACGGTCATTGTATTCATCTAAAAAACGTTGTACAGTTTCGTCTACTAACTTAAATCTAGCACGGACTTTTTCCACATCTGCATGCTCAATTTCGTAATCGCTAGCAAATGAAAAATCTGCTCTTTTTTGCTTGAATGCGAATGATCCAAGCCAGTATTGATAGCAATCGGCTACATGAATATGAGTCTTTATAATGCTACCGCTTCCGAAATTAGGAACTGTGCTATGTAATTTTTCTACTGGGATTTCTTCCAAAAACGAAAATAGAGTTTCTCTTGTAGAGCTAATAAGATTATATTGTTGTTTTAAAATATGTAACATGCAAGTACACTCCTCTTTTATTTACATAGTAAGTAATTCTATATTTACGAGGAGTGAACCTTTTTATTATTTTTAATAAGCATATTAGATGTATTTCTTATTTGTTTCTGATAGATTAAACAAGGTGAAACTTTAATAAGTTGAACATTATTAGTTCATAATAAATTGTACATCAAGAAGGGGAACGATAAAATGAATAGACTAGTGGGTTTAAAACAATTTGAAATAACGCGCGGGGCGTTACTTAAATTTATGGAAACGTTAGATGATAAAACTGCGGATACGCAGCCAGAGGGTTTTAACAATACAATTCGTTGGCATATCGGTCACGTGTTAACAGCAGCAGAAGTTTTCATGTTTGGAAAAGAATTCAAACAATTACCAACTGAATATCCAGGTATGTTTGGGTATGGATCACGACCATCTAAATGGAAAACAGAAGGACCATCGTTAGAAGTGTTAACGGCTCAATTAAAAGAACAAGCAAAACGTATTAACGAAATTCCAGCAGAAGCATTTGAAAATAAACTGCCAGAGCCATTCCTAGGATTGGAAACAGTAGGGGAGCTTTACGGTATGATGCTTTATCATGAAGCTGATCATATTGGGCAAATGAAAGCGATGGAACGTATTATTAAAGCTCTTTAGTCTTAATTGCATATAACAAGCGATACAGTTGTAATGTTAAATAATATATACAAAAAAGGTAGATAAATTATTATCTACCTTTTTTGTATAACTTCTTGAAGGATTAGGGATTATCATCGTGGTGCTGATGAAGAAGGATAAGAGAATTTTATAATTTTTATGGTGTGATTATTAATTGTAGTATTCCTAAATATGGAATATATGTATAATGATAGAGAAGAACTAGAAATAGGGGTGAATACTATGATTACATTAGAGCAAAAGTTGGAGCAATATAAACATACATATGTACAGTTAAAGGGAGAACTAAAATGGAAAACGAGTGATTCTCGAACAGGAATGATGATTGCTGCTATGTATACAGGTAGTGATAAATTGTTTGATCTCGGACATTTTTTAGAAATTAGTAGTTATATTAAGAATCAGGTAGGGATGTTTTCATACTTAAAGTCTTATCATCGTTTTGTAGTGGCCGCAACATTAGATATTCACTTTACAGATTACAAGGAAGCTTTTCGGACGTTTTTAGATTTATATGAACAATTGGTCACTGGTGGCTTTAGCCGGAGTATATTTACTTATCTCGCAGCAGCTGTGCTTTTAACAGAAGAAAATGAACAGCATGGCACACATATTCAGCGTTCGATGCAAGTATATAAACGCATGAAAAAGGATCACCTCTTTCTTACAAGTACAAATGATTATCCACTCGCAGTTTTATTAGCAGGACAATCAGAGCATGTAGAAACACTTATGGACCGAGTGGAACGTCTTTATCAGAAACTAGCGACAGCTGGTTTGCGTAAAGGGAATGATCTTCAATTTTTGAGTCATATTCTTTCACTAAAGAAGGATGTCAGGGAAGAACTATTAGTTGCAAAATGTACAAATATATGGAATTTGTTAAAGCAAGAAAAGGTAAAAGTAAAACAGATGCATTACCCAGCTATCGGGCTACTAGCGTTACTCGAGGACGGAGAAAAAGAGATTCATTCTATTCGAGCATTTATTGAAAAATTGCAGGGGGATAAATTGTTCCGTTGGCATACAGATACAACTATTCTTATTGCTATTCAACTGTTCGTAAGTCAGAAAGGTGAGGAAAGTAAAGCTACTAACACAGGTTTACAAACAATGATAGAAGTCCTCATACAAGCACAACAGGCAGCCATGATGGCAACGATTGCCGCTTCATCTGTAGCAACATCTTCTGCTAGTAGCAGTTCATAATGTGTAATTGCTTATACTCTTGTAAATTATAACTCCCTTGATAAGGACGGTTTAAAAAATATTACTAAAAACAGTTAGCTCATCACTCTCTAATGAGTGATGGGCTAACTGTTTTTACATAATCAGCATTATCTTTTTGATTCCTTCAAATGTTTGAGCTGCGTGACAATCATAATGCTAATAACAACGAGTAAAAACCATGAACTAATTTTGCTTAAGTGAACGAGACTCCATGCTTCCCGTTGATTTGGATATTGCCATGCTCCGAAAAATGTTGCGATGTTCTCTGCAATCCAAATGAAAAATCCGATAAGGAAAAAGGAGAGAACGAGTGGCATTTTATATGTAACGCCTTGTAATGAAAATTGTACAAATGTGCAAGAGAAAACAATGAATAGTAGTAAAGTTAATATCCATCTAAAATCGTATGTAAAGTGGTGTGTGAAAAAATTGAAGTAAATCATAGCTCCTAACGGCACGGCAAAAATAGCTTTCGGCCAATGATGCATTTTTAAATGCAACCTTCTCCACGCTTGACATATGTAACTCGCGACACTCGCATACATAAAACCGCTGTATAGCGGAACTCCAAAAACCTTCGAATATGCCTCTTCGGGATAACTCCATGAACCGAAATGTACTTTATATATTTCTAGTAAAAGGCCGATGAGGTGGAAGATGGTAATTACTTTTAGTTCGTCTTTTGTTTCAAGACCCGTCTTGTACATAATCCACTGCATAAGAAGGCATACGATGAGTATGAAATCATAGCGGTATAACCCTGGGATTGAAACAATTTTTGAAAGGGCTAGTGTTAAGAAAATAATGACTGGGAATAAGCAAGATAATGCTTGTTCGTAAGTGAAATGTAGTAGTTGTTTTATATAGAACATTGTGTCACCTTCGATGTTTTTATTGGGAAAATCAAAATAATCAATAAGTATACTACAATTTTAAAAATAATCCAGTAGTCTATTTTGCATGTATTTGTAAGTTTTAGAAGGGAATTGTAATGAGTATTTTAATATTGTAGAAAAGTGAAAAAATAGTTTGCTATTTAAAAAAAGTGGGGATATAATATCTAAATGAAAATGATAATTATTATCGATAATAATTATAAATAAAAAATAATTACAAAAAACAACTGAATATAAAGGATGAAATGAAACATGTTACATAAGTCTACTGTACATGCTGGTAATAACCGCTGGATACATATTAAGTTCATATGTTTCATGAGCTTAACAATTTTATGTTTAATTGGATCTATATTTTTAGCCATTTCATTTGGTGCAAAGGATATTCATTTACAAACGGTGTGGACTGCGGTTTTGGATTACAATCCGAAATTAACGCAGCACCAAATTATTTATGAATTAAGGCTCCCGAGAGTAATTGGAGCAGCAGTTGTAGGGGCAGCTTTTGCGGTCGCTGGAGCGGTTATGCAAGGAGTAACACGAAATCCTTTAGCTGATGCAGGTGTACTTGGCATAAATGCCGGAGCGATGTTTGTAGTAGCACTTAGTTTTGCTTTTTTTCCGCATATGCCGTATTCCTATTTAATGATTGTTTCCTTTATTGGAGCAGTCTTAAGTACAGTACTTATTTTTGTTATTGGATCAGCAACATCAGGTGGGTTAACACCAATGAAGTTAACGATTGCTGGAGCTGTTATGGCAGCGCTTTTACATTCATTAAGTTCAGGTGTTGCGATTTATTATGATTTAAGCCAAGATTTAGCGTTTTGGTATGCTGGTGGTGTTGCAGGGGTTAAGTGGGAACACTTGAAATTTTTAGTCCCTATTATTCTTATAACGATTATTTTTGCAATAGTGTTAGGGAGATTTATTTCACTCATATCAATGGGGGATGATGTTGCTACAAATTTAGGAGTGAAAACGAACCGAACGAGAATACTAGGGATGATTATAGTAGTTATTCTAGCAGGTGTTTCTGTTTCAGCTGTTGGTTCTATTGGATTTGTAGGACTAGTTATCCCGCACATTGCTAGAAAATTAGTTGGTGTGAATTATAGACTCATTATTCCTATGTCAGCATTATTAGGAGCTATGTTATTAGTTGTAGCTGACCTAGGAGCTAGAACAGTAAATCCTCCTAAGGAACTTGCGATAGGGATTATGGTAGCTCTTGTTGGAGTTCCGTTCTTCCTCTATATAGCACGTAAAGTTGGGAGGGAGCTATAAGTGAAAGATCTTTTTAACACGGATAAAAAGAGAGCTATTACTGTAACTACAATATTCGGATGTGTAAGTATCGCTGTAATTTTAATTAGTCTAAATACAGGGACACTGAGTATAGAGCCACTTAAAGTAATTGAAACACTTTTTGGTTATGGTGATTTTGAGAGCGCAACCGTGCTATATGATTATCGTATGCCAAGAATAATAATCACAATGTTAGCTGGTATTGGCCTTGGAATTTCCGGTGCGATTTTGCAAGGATTATCCCGTAATGCACTTGCAGACCCTGGTATTCTTGGACTGCATTCAGGTGCATCTTTCGGGCTAATTATATTTGTTACATTCTTTCATTCTATTAATGAAAGTGCATCCATTTTAATACCGTTATTTACATTTGGCGGAGGAGTATTAGCTGCATTTCTTATTATTTTACTTGCGAGTGATCGGTCAAATGGTTTACTTCCCATTAGACTTATTCTCGTTGGTATTGCAGTTTCAGCTGGTTTTAGTGCAATTTCGTTATTTTTCTCTCTCAAGTTAAATGATGAGACGTATACATTCGCTTCTAGATGGCTAGTTGGTAACGTGTGGGGAAGGGATTGGATTCATGTCCTTGCATTATTACCTTGGATTTTCATACTAACCCCTTATGCGTGGCTAAAATCTAAAACGTTAAATGCATTGTCACTAGGTGATAGTGTAGCGGCAGGACTTGGTGTTTCTGTTCAAAAAGAACGGTTATTACTTTTAGCTACAGCGGTTGGATTATCTTGCGCAAGTGTATCGATGGCAGGAGGGATTGGTTTTATCGGTTTAGTTGCTCCGCATATCGCAAGGAAGTTAGTAGGTACTACATATCAACACTTTCTTCCTTTAGCTGGCATTATCGGAATGATTATTTTAGTGCTAGCAGATACGATAGGTCGTTCTATATTTGAGCCAAACTCTATTCCAGCTGGTGTAGTAGTGGCGGCATTAGGAGCACCGTATTTTCTTTATTTACTTACAAAAACAAAATAAATACTTCAAAGAGGAGAACATATGAAAAAGAAACTTACTATTTTATTTAGCATGATGTGTATTTTAGTATTAGCAGCATGTGGTCAAACGAAAGCTAATGAAGAGGCAACGAAAAAAACGGAAAAAAGTAATGATCCAAAAATCGCCTCTATGTCCATTCATTTAACAAATAATTTACTTGCATTAGGAATTACACCAGTAGGTTCTGTTATTGGTGGAGATTTAAAAGATTTCTTACCGCACGCAAAAGAGCAGTTGAAAGATACGAAGAAACTTGGTGTTGTAACAGATCCGAATATGGAAGCGTTACTTCAATTGAAGCCAATTGACATTTATGTGGATGAAAAATACGCGGGCAAAGATTTAGCGAAATACGAAAAAATTGCAAAAACACATTCTTTCAACTTAGATGAAGGCACGTGGAGAGATCAGTTACAACAAGTTGGTAAACTTGTAAACCGTGAGAAAGAAGCGGATAAATATATTCAAGATTACGAAGAGCAATCAAAACGAGTAAAAAGTTTAATAGATAAAGAATTAGGTAATAACGAAAAAGTAATGGCAATTCGTGTTACTGCAAAAGAATTACGAGTATTTAGTACGAAAAGACCGATGGGACCAATTTTATTCCAAGACTTAGGATTACAACCTGCAAATGGTGTAGAGAAAATTGATGGAAACCGTCCTTTCGAAGTCATTTCACAAGAAGTATTACCTGACTTTGATGCAGATGCTATTTTCGTTGTCGTTAACAGAGATGATAAAGCGAAAGCTGCATTTAAACAACTTCAAGAAACACCAATTTGGAAAGACTTAAAAGCTGTTAAAGGTAAGCACGTATACATTATTAATGACCAACCATGGCTTGACTATTCTGCTTTAGGTAACAAAATGGCAATGGATGAAGCGGAGAAAATGTTTACGAAATAATATAGTTTCGCTATTAGGAAAGGTCCTCTAAATTTGGAGGGCTTTTTATTATTGTTTGAATAAACGAAAAATTATACAATGAAGTTAATTTCGTGTAGAGGAGATGTGCCAATGTCAGCGCTTATTGTAAGTATCCCGTGTATAAAGCAGTTTATAGAATAAGGGGATAAATAGGCTAATAATTATCCCTGTTATTAAAAAAGGGGGAGTTTGAAATGACAATGAATCTTTTTCAAAATAAAACGATTAAATTATCAGCTATTAGAGAAGCAGATGCTGAAGTAATGGCTATGTGGCAAGAAGATAGTGAGTATTTAAGGAATGTAGATACAGATGTAGCATTCCCGCAATCGATACAAGAAATAGCAAGTGATGGGCTATTAAAGGGACGGAGATCGAATAGTGTTTCTTTCATGTTAAGGACAGTTCAAGATGATCGCTTAATTGGTTTTGTTGCAATTCATGGCATAGAGTGGAATAACAGAACGGGTTTATTAGCCATTGGTATAGGCGATGCAAATGATAGAGGAAAGGGATATGGAAGAGAAGCAATCCATCTTATCTTAAAATATGCTTTCTATGAATTGAATTTACACCGCGTCGGTCTGGATGTGATTTCTTATAATAAAGCAGCCATTGCGTTGTATAAAAAGATAGGTTTTCAGATGGAAGGGTGTATGAGAGAAGCGGTTCAAAGAGATGGGAAGTGTTTTGATCGTATCATTATGGGGATATTGCGGGATGAATGGATAGAGCTGCAAGGTTAGAAAGTACATTCGAAATTATATATGTAGTATGCAGGAGATATAATGATAATTGGCGAATTTTTACAATGTACTGATTGAACTTATAAGGAGTCATGAAAAATGAATTTAGAAAAAAGTAAACCAGTAAATGAAGAGGTCGCTGAATTAAAGGAATTAATTAAAGAATTACACGGAAGTGTACATCAACTTCAAAGTGAAGTGCAGCAATTAAGGCATGAAAGACCGGTTGTTGAAGTAAGAAAAGGTGTTCAATTATCACCAGCAATCGTTGGACAAATTGGTGGTATGATATTGGGTGGGTTAGCAATTATCGGTATATTTTGGTGATGAAAAAAGGTTTGCAGCACGATGCTGCAAACCTTTTGGATTTGACGATATAATTTCATGCAATATAACTTTTACATTAAATAACGTAAATATATATAAGCATGTGATAACAAGAGTGCAACAATAGTTAATGGTAAACCAATTTTTAAGAAGTCCATATAAGAGAAAGCATGTCCTTCACGTTTTGCAATACCAGCAACGACTACGTTTGCAGATGCTCCGATTAGCGTTCCATTTCCTCCTAAGCAAGCTCCAAGAGATAACGCCCACCATAGTACTTCGATTTGCGGAGAATCGACAGATAGTCCGAGTCCTGTAGCTAAGTCTTGAATAAGAGGAATCATCGTAGCGACAAATGGGATGTTGTCGATTGTCGCAGATGCGATGCCAGATACCCATAAAATAAGTATAGCTGCGAATCCGATGTCACCGTTTGTTACGCCGATTACTTCTTTTGCAAGTGAAGAGATAAGTCCGATATCAATTAACCCGCCAACGAGAACAAATAGTCCGGCGAAGAAGAAAATGGTTACCCATTCAACGTGGGCAAATACATCTTCAATATCATGTTCTTTCACGCCGATTAACATAAGAAGTGTAGCGCCTGTCATCGCGATAACAGCAGCGTCTACATGAATAATCGAATGAAGTACGAAGCCTAAAATAGTTAGTCCTAAAATCGAAATAGATTTTAAAAGGAGGCTTTGATCTTTAATGTAATCTTTTTCGTTTAATGCCATTAGTTTTTCGATTTGTTCAGGTGTTGTTTTTAGTTTGTTACGATACATGAAGTAAATAATGCCAAGTGTCACGATAGAAATAATAATTACGATTGGAGCTAAGTTAAGTAAAAAGGCGTTAAAGTCTAAATGCTTGTTTGCTGATCCAATCATAATATTAGGTGGATCACCGATTAATGTTGCTGTTCCGCCTATATTTGAAAACAGCACTTCTGAAATCAAATAAGGCACAGGATTTACTTTTAAAATACGTGTAATGGATAATGTAACAGGAACGATTAATAAAACAGTCGTTACATTGTCCAAAAATGCTGATCCGACAGCAGTTAATAGGGATAGTAATAATAAAATGCGAATCGGTTTTCCGCCAGCTGCTTTTGCCGCTTTAATGGCCACAAATTCAAAGACGCCTGATTGACTCGTAATATGTACGAGAATCATCATCCCAATTAAAAGGGTAATCGTTTCCCATTGAATATGTGATGTGAAAGCAGTATGTAAATCTACAACTCCAAAAATAATCATAATAGCAGCACCGAATAGTGCGATTACAGCACGATTCAATTTCTCAGAAATAATAAATCCGTACGTGATTAAAAATACGGCAATTGCAAAATAATATTGCCAATTTGCTACTTCATGTGCTGATTGTTCCAACCATGTCACCTTCTTTAAATTATGTATTCAATTGTCGAAATGTATCTCGCTGCAATAATGCGGGATAAAATATATTGTAGCAAATTCAAAAAAGAAAGAAAACTATTTAACAAAGTGAAGGAAAAAATGTATTTTTTACATATCATATAAAAAATATAAAAAACACAGTGCAAATTATTAGGAAAAGTGAGCGTTGTCCTCTAATATAGAGATAGCAATTTACATTATTTTTGCGTAAAATGGTTTAAAGAGGTGAATTCCGATGGAAATAGTAAAAGATAGTTCTCTTATTCAAAATGAAATTGAACGTTTTGTAAATAAAGATGTATATATTCATTTAGAAACGACAAACGGAGCGTATGCATCACACATAAATGAAAAGATGATGACAGTTGGTGCTTTCATTCGAAATGCAATTATCCGTTTTGAACGCGGGAAGATAACTGGAACAAATCCATACCGAGTTGGTCTAAAAATGGATCATGGTTGGGTATATGCTGAAGGTATTACGCACTGGGAAGTAGATGGTCAAGAGCGTTTATTACTAGCTGGACATGATAATTTAGGTCGTCTAGCAGTTGCACTTGAGTTAAGCTTAACACCATTTAAGTAAGAAGGAGGGAAACTTATGGAGAGACATGTACTTGTTGTATTTCCGCATCCAGATGATGAAGCATATGCTGCGGGAGGAACAATTCGCTTATTAACAGATCAAGGAGTACCTGTAACATATGCATGTGGTACTCTAGGACAAATGGGACGTAACATGGGTAAGAACGTATTCGCTAACCGTGAAACGATTCCAAATATCCGTAAGAAAGAATTGAAAGATGCTTGTGAAGCGATGGGCATTAAAGATTTAAGAATGCTTGGCTTCCATGATAAAACGTTAGAATTTGAAGATGTTGATTTCGTTGCTGACAAAATTGAAGCAATCATTCAAGAAGTAAATCCATCTCGAATTATTACATTTTATCCAGAGCACGGTGTACATCCAGATCATAATGCATTTGGCCGCGCTGTCGTTCGCGCTGTATCACGTATGCCAAAAGAAGAGCGCCCAGTTATCCATGCTGTTGCGATTACGAAAAATCGTGAAGCAGTATTAGGAGAACCGGATGTTGTAAATAACATTAGTGAAGTATTTGATCATAAATTAACTGCATTAGGTGCGCACCGTTCACAAACAGAAGCAATGCTTGAAGACACGCATGCAAAAATAAAAAACAAAGATGCAGCAACATTAAAATGGCTGCAACTTGAACAGTTTTGGACTTATAAATGGGAGTAGGCTAGAAGGATACCTTCTAGTTGCTCTTACATAGAAAAAGCGCCGTCACTTGTGATGGTGCTTTTTCTTGTTGAAGACTATATATTTCTTAGGGTGCTTCAAAAATTTTAAATTAACGTGCAGTATAGCCTCCATCAACAAGAAGTGTTGTACCGTTAACAAAACTAGCATCATCACTTGCTAAAAACAAGACAGCTTTAGCGACTTCTTCTGGTGTTCCAAGTCTGCCTTGTGGATGAAGTGAAGCTAAATATTCTTTTTGTTGAGGATTAACACTACCTAGTAAAGGGGTGTCAATATAACCAGGGCACACCGCATTAATACGTATTCCATATTTAGCGTAGGCAGTACATAAATTTTGAGTTAATAGTTTCACACCACCTTTTGCAGAGGAGTATGCTGTTGGGGTAGGTAATGAAACAAAACTATGAATCGAACCAGCGTTAACGATGACACCACCTGTACCTTGTTTAAGAAATTGTTCAATCGAATATTTATCAGAAAGGAATACCCCAGACAAATTAATATCAATAGTTCTTTTCCACTTTTCATAGGATAATTCGTTTGCCGGTGCATCATCAGCAACGCCGGCATTTGCATACATAATATCTAATTTACCGTATGTACTTACTGTCTCATGAATGAGCTGTTTAATATCTGCCTCATTTGTTACATCGGTTTTAATAAATAACGTATTGTATCCATGTGCATTCAATTCATCTGATAGTTCTTTTCCACGTTCAGAAAAATCAGCAATAACTACTTTTGCACCTTCTTTGATAAAAAGACGAACAGTAGATTCGCCAATTCCACTTGCACCACCAGTTATGATTGCTACTTTGTCTTTTAATTTCATATAAACCTCTCCATTCATCAATGAATTTAAGTCGAATTTTTAAATCAGGTTATATCATTATTAACCTTAAATAGTAAGTAGATAGAAGAAACAGTTTGCGTTTACTTAATTGGGAGAGTGCTATTTTTTTATTGTAATTTTTTATACAGTGATGGAAGAAAATATTAATTAGGTCAATTTTATCATCAGATTGAATATTCAGTAAAGTATTCTTGAATAGAGTGAGTGCTGAAGTTAAACTACTAATCTACATAGATAGAACGAGAGAGACTACATATAGTTGCTCTTTTTATTTTATTAATTAACAAATTTTCAAACTTGCTGATGATGTAGTGGACTTAAATAAGTCACTTGTTTTTAAATTGAATCAAAAATAAAAAACAGTAAAAATAAAACGCTTAATAATAATTATTTATTGAAAAACAATAAATAAAGTGATATTATCAAATTGAAAATTAGTAAGAGAGGTGCTTTTTATAAAATGTAAAACGAATGTTATGTATTAAAAAGAAATTGATATAAATTAGATAAATTATATATATTAATAGAGAAATAAGAAAAGGGAGTTAGAGCATGATTAATAAAACAGTAAAGAAAGTTATCTTGATTGCAGGTGGTTTGTATATTACATATTTAGTAGGTGTAGTTATTTTAGCGGAATCTATACCGTATCCTACATCTCAACAACTTAAAGAAGCCGAAAGAGTAGTTGAACGCTATGTAGGTGAAAATAATGGAGTAAAAATGATAAATACATCTAGCAGCTTCACGGCTGAGATGTTCAATCATACAATTCATATTGAAGGAAATTCAAAAGAAAATCCGGAACAATTATATCGAATGAATTTAGATCAAGTTTCTAATGAAAGTGAAAAAATAACCGAAAAATCGATAAATACAGTTTGTAAATCAAATGATGGAGGAAAGAATTTTACGTGTGCTGATACTGAATAGCTAAAAGTAGGATCCGTAGCAGCATAGTAACAGTTGATAACCATTACTCTAGTTAAATAGGAAAAAGCCTCGCAGGGGGGCGAGGCTTTAAACAGGGGATTAAAAATTATCGATTCATTAAGAATAACTTCTTTTGAATAAGCTAATTTTAGCATGATAACTCATCTATATGTGTTACGAATTTATGAACAAAAAATCAATGATAAAAATACAGAAAAGACAATAATTTATTTGGAATCTGTATCATTACATAAAGTTTGAGTGAAAAAGAAAGTATACTTTTGTATTGAGGAATAAAGATATAGTCTGCCTACGGAAATAGGCAGGCTATTTTTTTATAAAGAAAAGACAACTTGAGGTAGAGTCCGTGTTAAGAAATAAGATCGTTCAAAAGATAAAGATATTGTATTGAAACACGTCATTATTCGTGGAATAAGTTATATTTTTGATAAAAAATCTTTAAAAAGCATTATAATCCCTAGAAGAGATAAGACTTCAATTGAAAACCAAAATACACTTTTTTGAGGTTTTTTAAACTCCATTAGTATGGAGAAAAATAAAAAGATAGCAATGAGAAATATAATTAAGAGACGAAGTATATCAAACATAAATAGCACTCCTAATAGTTAATTTGTTTTACTATATAGTTATTTCCAATATTACAGAATGTAAGAAGCAACTTATCAATATTAAAGCAAAAAGTTCTCAGAAGCTATGAATTAAAAATAAAAATTTTTTTGAATCACTGAGCACAGGGGGATTATCTATTAATTAGCTTGGTGATTGAAAGAGTAATTTTTTAATCTCTTAAATGTCCGATTGGTTTAACTAAATAATCAGCGGGGAATGGACAAACCACCTACTGATTAGAATTTCACTTTATTTGTTTTCCTTTTTATCTAAATCCTTAGAATTGATATTTAGTAGTGATTTATAAGAAACATATATTTTGAATTATTTAATAGAATAATATATATTTATATTGATTTAGTGATTTTAGTTTGTTAAAAATGGGGAAATCGATATGAAAGTTAAATTTGCCGTAATAAAAGATGAGAATTTTGATTGTAGTATATTGGAAACAAAATTATTGAAAACTTTTAAAGAAGTAGATTGTGAAGCAGATATTGTAAAGGTTGAGGATGAAATTTTTGAAAACAATGATATACAAACGCATTTATCAGAAATAACCATTCATGTTACTGGAAAAAATATTGGATATAGATCCGTTTCAGCCAGTATATTTATTGTTCTAGAGAGTTTATCAATACAGCTATTTCGTATTCATATTAGTATACTTTAAGCAGTTCAAAAAGTGGATTCTTCAGAAAATCATACTGATTATATTGAGTTGTAAATATGAAAACAATAGAAATTATCGTAGGTGCTCCCGAATGTTGGATTGCACCTTGTTTGTTGTTAAATAAACAAGGGATTCCTTTTTAAATTTTAATCTATCTTAACGCTAATTTATAAATAGAAGAATGGAAACATGTGAGTAATTCAATTAGATTGTACAAATAATTTGGTACGCGGATATACGCAATGTATTCACAGGTAAGAGGGTTGTCTCATAATATATATAGATTTTTCTATTAAGATGAACAGAGGGTGTGAATATATGGAAGATGTTTACGCTAAAATTGACAGTCTCAAGGCGGAGCAAAAAGAAATGATGAGAGACATTCGAAATTTAGAAACGCGTACTACTATTAATGAGAAAGACATAGCAACAATCAATAAGCAATTAGAAAAAATAAGTACAAACACTACTTGGATTTTGCGAATTATTATTAGCGCGATAATAATGTCAGTTTTAGGATTGATATTAAAAGGGATGATTTAAAAGAAAGAGGGGAGCTCCCTCTTTCTTTTATGTAAATGAGAAACTATAAATTTTCCGTTTCCTTTTCGTCTGCATACTTATCCTCTAAGGAAATTAATAGAGGGATTGATATAGTTACAAGAATGATTAAAGTGGTGATAAAAGATTTAGAAAGAGAAAAAGAACCTTGAATTAAAGGTGATAAAAACTTGAATGAAAGTATACTTGTTATGAAGGAAATTACTAAAAAGCTCAAAAGAGATATATTTTTATTCTTTATAGATGTCTCTATAAAGTCTTTAACACAGGTTATTACGACAAATATAGTTAATATGATAAGAGAAACAAAATAATGTGTTAAATTCGTCATATTAATAGTAGGATCGTCTATTATGTAAGCAAGTAACTTAGATACTAATATTCCTCCAAACAATAAAATAATAAAAGAAAGTAATCCTTCCAATATATAAGTGCTGAAATTGTCTTTCTTGTTAAAGAGTTTATAGTTTAGAGTAGATTGGGTTATTTGAATTAGGAATAGGGTAATAATCCATACATAATATACAAATGGTAATTCTCCTGAGAATAGAGAAATTAGAAAGTTTACTACTGTCCTTAAAATTTCAATCATTACGAAAGTCCTCCTACTTGTTCAGCTTTATGACATTAGTAATATATGAGTATATCATTTTATAATTAGGTTTATAGATTCAAACTATTTCTAATTATTCCATAATAAGGTGGTTATATCAAGTAGTTATCTTCTATGGCGTGTATTAGTTGTTCACTAATATAAAAAGAACATTTGAACGTTAATACTAGAAAAATAAAAGTAATATGTAATATAATTGAAAAAGTATATTTAAAAATCGATGTTAATATTACCCTCCTATAAGTATTAACATACGTAATTGAGGTGTTTTCTTTGTTGTTTTATGACCGGATTTCTATAATGGCCCCTCCTGTTCCGTAGCTAAGGAAAGTCTTTTTATTTCTGGGATTTTCAAAGTTATAGGAGGGTATGAAAAATGAAAAAAGTCTCAGTACCATCACTTTTGTTAATGATTGTTCTTGTCGCATTTCCGCAAATTAGTGAAACGATTTACACACCGTCTTTACCTGATATTTCAAAGGCGTTACATGTAAGTAATAATGAGGTGCAGTTAACGCTTAGTGTGTATTTTGCTGGATTTGCTTTAGGTGTATTTTTTATTGGATGGCTATCAGATATAATTGGCCGTCGCCCAGCAATGTTATTTGGAATTGTAATATATGGCGCTGGGAGTTTCTTATGCTATATTGCAAATTCCATTGAATTTTTATTGGTAAGTCGTTTTATTCAAGCGTTTGGAGCAAGTGCAGGATCAGTTGTGACGCAAACGATTCTTCGTGAAAGTGTAGAAGGGCATAAGAGGCATGTTATGTTTGCTCAAATCTCGGCAGTCATTGCTTTTACACCAGCGATAGGACCGTTAATTGGTGGCTTTCTTGATCAAATGTTTGGATTTAAAATAGTATTTTTAAGTTTAGTAGTTATGAGTATCGGTATTTTTCTGTATACGTTTGTTTCTCTTCCTGAAACAAAAACGGGCTCAGTAACGAATAAAATAAATGTGTTTTCAGTCTTGAAGAGGCTAATTACAAATCCGAAAGTAGTAACATATGGGCTATTAATTGGAGGAGCAAATGGTGTTTTATTTAGCTATTATGCAGAAGCGCCGTTTATCTTTATTGAATACTTTCAATTATCGCCTAGTATGTATGGATTTCTAGGAATTGTTGTAGCGTCTGCTTCTATTGTTGGAGCGAAAGTTTCGAAACGTTTACTTGCTACTTATAAACCAGAGAAAATTATATATATCGGTTGTCTCGTAATGACAGGAGGAGCTATCCTTTTATCTGTTATTACGTTTGTTGGATCAAATCCAAACATAATATATATGATTGGATTTTTAGTAGCGATGTTTATATTGCTATTAGGAATTGGAGTAGCGTTGCCTAACTGTTTAAGTTTAGCATTAGTAGATTTTCAAGATGTTATTGGTACAGCAGGTGCATTGTTTAGCTTAGGGTACTATGTAATTGTAACGATGACAATTTGGGGAATGAGTCAACTGCATACGGGCTCGTTACTAGTGATGCCACTTTATTTTCTAGTTATTGTAGTTATAATGGCAGTGTTTACTAGGGTGTTTATCTTTGGTAAGCAAACTTTGAAATCGGTTTAAATATGAAATCGTAAAAGAGTCTCATTTTTAAATGAGGCTCTTTTATATTTTGGCTGGGGTAAAGAAGTTAGTAGTTTATTAATATATTAAATTTCTCATTGGTATATAAATCGAATGTGTGGGAAATTACGTTATCAACTATAAAGGTTGAAGTATTTGACATATGAAACCGAGGAAGAAATGCTCTCCTCTGTTATTTATATTGTAATAATATACATGTCGGAATCATATTGAATAGATGTATTTTATTGTTAATTTAGTTAAAAATTAACCAGACTTATGTATAATAATTTATTGAAAAAATAATTGAATTTTTCAGATTAATGAATTAATATAAGGTAAGTAATTTTAAGATTTATAGAATATTGGAAGATGAAAGGTTTTGAGAATTTTATTAGGAGCACAAAACGATTTTAGGATAGCTTTAAAGCTAGTGTAAAATGACGTTTGCTTCATCATTTTCAGGGCCGAAAGGAATTAGGGGAAAGCATCTTGTGTTAAAATGCGGTTATGAATCATCTAAGAGGGGGAAGTGAAGTGGCAAACAAAGAATTGAAAAGAGGTTTAGAAGCACGTCATATTCAAATGATTGCTTTAGGCGGAACGATTGGTGTTGGTTTGTTTATGGGGTCAGCCAGCACAATTAAATGGACAGGTCCGTCAGTAATGCTTGCTTATGCAATTGCAGGTATTTTCATCTTCTTCATCATGCGTGCCATGGGAGAAATGTTGTATATGGAGCCAAGTACAGGCTCATTTGCGACATTCGGTCATAAGTATATTCATCCACTAGCTGGTTATATGACAGCGTGGAGTAACTGGTTCCAGTGGGTTATCGTTGGGATGTCAGAAATTATCGCGGTTGGAGCGTATATGCAATATTGGTTCCCGGATTTACCAGCTTGGATACCAGGTATAATTGCAATGGTTATTCTTGGTGCAGCTAACTTAATTTCTGTTAAGTCATTTGGTGAATTTGAATTTTGGTTTGCGATGATTAAAATCGTTACGATTCTATTAATGATTATTGCAGGATTTGGCCTTATTTTCTTCGGAATTGGTAACGGCGGAGAAGCGATTGGCATATCTAATCTTTGGTCAAATGGCGGTTTCTTTACAGGTGGTTTTTCAGGATTCTTCTTTGCATTATCACTTGTAGTTGGAGCGTATCAAGGTGTGGAATTAATCGGTATTACTGCTGGTGAAGCGAAGGATCCGAAGAAGACACTTACAAGAGCGATTCAAAGTACAATTTGGCGTATTTTAATTTTCTACATCGGTGCTATTTTCGTTATTGTAACTGTGTATCCGTGGGATCAATTAAGTACAATTGGTAGCCCGTTCGTAGCAACTTTTGCGAAGGTTGGTATTACGGCTGCTGCGGGATTAATTAACTTTGTTGTTATCACAGCAGCAATGTCTGGTTGTAATAGTGGTATTTATAGTGCTGGTCGTATGCTGTATACGTTAGGTGTAAATGGACAAGCGCCGAAATATTTCACGAAACTTTCTGGAAATGGTGTACCTTTATTCGGAACAGTTGGCGTAATTATCGGTTTAGCGGTTGGTGTTGTTTTAAGTTACATCGCACCGAAAAACTTATTCGTATATGTATATAGTGCGAGTGTACTTCCTGGTATGGTACCATGGTTTGTTATTTTAATTAGTCAAATTAATTTTAGAAAAGAAAAGGGAGCAGAGATGAAAGATCATCCGTTCAAAATGCCGTTTGCTCCTGTTACAAACTATTTAACAATTGCCTTTTTAATTATGGTATTAATCGGAATGTGGTTTAACGATGATACGCGCATTTCATTAGTTGTAGGTATTATTTTCTTAGCTATCGTTACAATTAGTTTCTATGCTTTTGGAATAGGAAAGCGAGCTCCGTTAGACGTTCAAAATAATAAAGAGATTTCAAGTAAATAAAGAAAAGGCTGTTCATCTGGAACAGCCTTTTCATATTGTTGCTATTTGTCGATAAATCGATATAATTTGATTTGTGATAGATATATTTGAAAAATCGTTGATATATTGTACGTTATGATAGATATATTCGAAAAATCGTTAATATAATTTCACATACTATCTGTCACTATCATGATTAAAATTTCTCTAATACGATTTTCCCAATGGTGTGCCCGCTTTCAAGTAGTGCATGTGCTTTCTTTAAGTTTTCAGCGTTAATCGGTGTTAATGTTTCATTTAAGGTAGTCTTTAAAATGCCTTCATCTAGTAGTTCGCTTACTTTATTTAATAGTTCGTGCTGCGTAATCATATCGCCAGTTTCATACATCGATTTTGTAAACATAAACTCCCAAACGAGTGTAGCACTTTTACTTTTTAAAATACTCATTTCAAGAGGGTGTTCATTTTCTACGATAGAGCAAATTTTGCCTTGTGGTTTAATGAGGTCACATATTGCTTGCCAATGTTGATCTGTATTGTTTAAGCAGAAAATATAATCTACATCGCTGAATCCAAGGCTTTGTAATTGCTCTTTTAAAGGGGTATGATGGTCAATTGTATGGTCAGCTCCAAGCTTTTTAACCCAGTCTATCGTTTCGCCGCGGGAAGCAGTTGCGATTACATTTAGTCCAGCCCATTTTGCAAGTTGAATTGCGATTGAACCGACACCACCAGCTCCGCCGATAATTAAAATGTTTTTAAATGAATTCGTATCTTTTTTAGTATGATCAATGCCTAAACGCTCGAATAAACCTTCCCATGCTGTAATCGCTGTTAAAGGAATTGCGGCAGATTCAGCATCATTTAACGTTTTTGGTTTCTTACCGACAATTCTTTCATCAACTAAATGATATTCACTATATGTACCTTGTCTCGTAATGCTTCCAGCGTAAAATACTTCGTCGCCTTCTTTAAATAATGTACAACCTTCGCCGGTTTGTACAACAACACCACTAGCATCCCAGCCAAGTATTTTCGCTACATCTTCTTTTTTCTCTTTTGGAGATCGAACTTTTGTATCAACTGGATTAACGGAAATAGCGTTAATTTTTACGAGTATATCTCTTCCTGTGGCAACAGGTTTTTCAATTTCCAGATCCATTAAACTGTTTTCTTCTTCAATAGGTAAGTATTCATGTAAACCAATTGCTTTCATTTGTAATCCCTCCATTAAAGTAAGAATCCTTTATTTCTATATTATAGTTGGTGGAATACTGCTATGTAAAAAAATACCCTCTTTTTTATGCAAGCTGTACTGATAGTCTAGAAGGAGTTTATTTCTAAAAAGAAGAATTTTTTAATGTATTACTTTATCCAAAACTAAATGTAAAGGTGGATACATAATGACAGTAAAGAAACTTTATTTCATCCCAGCAGGTCGTTACATGTTGGACCATGCGTCTGTTAACAGTACGTTAACACCGGGGAAACTATTAAACTTGCCGGTTTGGTGTTATCTTTTGGAGACGGAAGAAGGTCCTATTTTAGTAGACACTGGTATGCCAGAAAGTGCAGTTAATAATGAAGGGCTTTTTAACGGTACATTTGTTGAGGGACAGATTTTACCGAAAATGACTGAAGAAGATAGAATTGTCAATATTTTAAAGCGTGTAGGGTATGATCCAGAAGACCTTCTATATATTATTAGTTCTCACTTACATTTTGATCATGCAGGAGGAAACGGTGCTTTTACAAATACACCGATTATTGTGCAGCGAACGGAATATGAGGCAGCACTTCATAGAGAAGAATATATGAAAGAATGTATATTACCGCATTTGAACTACAAAATTATTGAAGGGGATTATGAAGTGGTACCAGGTGTTCAATTATTGTATACGCCAGGTCATTCTCCAGGCCATCAGTCGTTATTCATTGAGACGGAGCAATCCGGTTCAGTTTTATTAACAATTGATGCATCGTACACCAAAGAGAATTTTGAAGATGAAGTGCCGTTCGCAGGATTTGATCCAGAATTAGCTTTATCTTCAATCAAACGTTTAAAAGAAGTTGTGACAAAAGAGAAACCGATTGTTTTCTTTGGTCATGATATAGAGCAGGAAAAGGGTTGTAGAGTGTTCCCTGAGTATATATAGTGCAAAAAGTCATGAGTTCGCGTGCTCATGACTTTTTCGTTTAAATAATTTTTTTAAATAAATTATAAACTTTTTTTGAACTATCTTCGTTTAACTGATAGTACGTAAGGTTTACATCATCAGGAGTATCTTGCTGAGCAATCATCACTTCGCTGCTGTGATGATCAACTACCCATATGAAATATTTTTTATAAGTTCCATCCTCGAAAGTAATCCACATATCACAATCTATTAAGTCTGATCCTTCTTCATCTAATGTTAATTTACCTTTTTTTGCGGTATTCATACTGTTAATAAACGTTTTTAATTCATCTGTTTTTGTGAGAAAGATATCCTGTTTTGTTTTAATTGATTCTACATGTATATCTTTTATTTCCTGTTTTCCTAAAAAAACAGGGGGCTCATTTGGATCTCGCGAGCTTGAAATAATAGTAGCTTTCTTTTTCGGTTTATTTGCAGTATAGAGATCTTGAATAGATTTTCCTGAGTTTATAAACCATGCAATTCCAGAAATAATTAATACGCTACCTAGCAATAAAATAATTTTTTTAATAGGATTTTCTCCTCTCTATTACTTCGTGTGAAGAGCTTTTCTATTAATATATGATAGGTAAGCGTAAAGTATTATAGTTGAACTTGGTTATGCTTCACAGTTTTTATCGGGCGATCTATGAGTAAATTGTAAGTGAGCCCAATTAATACGAAAATGCCACCGATAACTTTACCAATTGAGAGTTCATTTGTCAGGAAGAAATCAATAATAGTCCCCGCAAATAATTGTCCGATAAAGATGAGTAATGTTAAATAGAAGGCTGATATTTTAGGAGTAATATAGTTGGATAATGAAATAACGATAACTCCTACTAATCCGCCTAAGTATACGGCGATAGGAATAGATTGCAACTTATGAATAGGGATATACAATGAATCTGAACTGAAAATTAAAAATAACATAGAGAAAAATAATCCAGTAATATAATTGAAAAACGTGCCTTCCCAGTTTCCAATTTCCTTTGCTAAATTCGCGTTAATAATTCTAGCAACAACGATAGAAACACCAGCTAAAATAGCGATCGTAATATATAACATTTTCTTGCCCCCATTAATAAATTGTCATGATTATAATTCCAGAAGAGATGAAACATAATCCAATTAGTTTTTTCTTTTCAAACTTTGCAACTTTCATTCCTAATAAGCCGAAATGATCAATAACGATGGAAGCAATAGATTGACCGAGTAAACTTAATGCGATCGTAATAGAAGCACCAAGGACGGAGAAACTTATATTGTTAAAAAGAACAGTGAATACTCCAATCGCTCCAGCGCTATATAAAAAAAGTGGAATACTTTTATCGAAACGAATTTTATTTTTGTTTATGATTAAAATGAAGATAACTGCAATTAAACCGACAAGGTGAATGACCACGCTTGCTGTGTACTTGCCAATTAACTCAGATAAAATCCCATTCAATGGAAGCATAACGGCGATGAGCACACCAATAAAGACAGAAAGAAAGTTATACAATGTAATATCCCCTTTGTATTTCATATTTGTAATGACTGTATCATGCTGAAATTGTGTATTGTTATGACATATGTCATAGTGGAAGAAGAAAATTTTGATTACAATGGGGATGAGTTGTAAAGGTGGGGAACTATGAAGAAAGTATGTAATTCTATTAAATTAGCAGAGTATATGAAGAAAAATAATATTGATTCATTTTTTAGTCATGATATGAAGCCATATATGGAACTTATATTTTTTAAAAAGAATGAGTTTATTTGTAGAGAAAATGAAGAGATAGATTATTTATATTTCTTTGTTGAAGGAAAAGCGAAAGCGTTTAACACATTAAGTAACGGGAAATCCGTATTACTGTGTTTTTATGATAGTTTGCAGTTACTTGGAGATGTGGAGTTAATTCATTCCCAAAGGATTACTTCAAATGTACAAGTGATGGCAGATTCATATTGTGTTGGTTTACCATTAGGAAAAGTGAGAAATCAGCTATTTCATGATGCGAAATTTTTAAGATGTATTTGTGGATCGTTAGCACATAAGTTAAATCGACTTTCAAAAAATAGTACAATTAATTTATTGTATCCGCTTGAAAATAGACTTGCGAGTTACATGTTAGCAGCAGGGGAACGAGCAGTTCAGCATGAAAATAGAATTGTATTTAGTGGGAATTTAACGGAAATAGCGGAATTGTTAGGAACGAGCTATCGGCATTTGTTGCGAACATTAAATATTTTTTGTGATAAAGAGATAATAAAGAAGAACGATGGATGCTATGAAGTAGTAAACGTGGATGTTTTGAGAGAATTGGCAGCAGATGTTTATAAATAGGAGGAGAGTATAAATGATAACACCTATATTTAGAATTTTTGATATTGAAAAAGCAAAACTATTTTACTTAGGTTTTTTAGGATTTAAACTGGATTGGGAACATCGGTATGAGGAAAATATGCCATTATATTTGCAAATTTCGTTACAGGATGCTGTGATACATTTATCAGAACATCATGGTGATGCCTCACCAGGTGGTGCGATTCGGATCAAAATAGATGATGTAAAGGATTATCATTCTGTATTATTAAGTAAAGAATATGCTTATTCGAAGCCGAATATAGAAAAAACACCTTGGGGTACAATTGAATTAACTGTAATTGATCCGTTTTCAAATAGAATTACACTGTACGAGGAAAAATTGTAGAAATGGAATGAAGAGTAGTTCATAGAGCAGTGAACTGCTCTTTTTTATTTTGAGTAGATATTGAATCATATAAAAAGAAAATGTTATGATTATGGAAACGTATGAATATATGAACAAGTATTCATATGTTTAAGAAGAGGAGGGATTAGAATGAAAGATCTAATTATTATTGGGGCGGGTCAAGCTGGATTAACAATGGGATATTACTTGAAGCAAGAAGGGTATAATTTTTTATTACTTGAGGCAGGAAAACGAGTTGGTGATTCATGGAGAAATCGATATGATTCTTTGCAGCTTTTTACCCCAAGGTCTTACAGTAGCTTGCCGGGTATGGCGTTAATAGGTGAAAAAAATGAATTTCCATATAAAGATGAAATTGCAACTTATTTAGAAGAATATGCAAGACATTTTCAATTACCGGTACAATTACAAACGGAAGTTTTAAAGATAAAGAAAGAAAAAGAAATATTTGAATTACACACTCCTACAGAAATTTTACAAACGAAAAAAGTTATTATCGCATCAGGTGGTTTTCAGCAACCGTTTATTCCCTCAGTTTCAGCAAATCTATCATCACATATTTTTCAAATACATTCATCACAATATAAATCACCATCACAAATTCCTAAGGGAAAAGTACTAGTAGTAGGTGGTGGGAATTCAGGAATGCAAATTGCAGTAGAACTGGCAAAGACTCATGAAGTTACGGTGTCTATTAGTCATCCTTTAACGTTTTTACCGTTACAACTTTTTGGAAAAAGTATTTTTAATCTGCTAGAAAAAGTGGGTTTATTGTACGCTGAAATAAATACAAAGAGGGGAAGATGGTTTCAGAAGAGAAAGGACCCTATTTTCGGTTTTGAAGGTAAGAAACTTATTCGTAATGGAGCAATCAAACTGCAAGAAAAAGTAGTAAGTGCATCAGGAAATAACATTATGTTTCAGAATGGTGATACTTATAGTGCAGAAAGCATTATATGGTCAACTGGTTTTGTTCAAAATTATAATTGGATTGAAATTGAACAGGCAGTGAATGAGAAAGGATTTCCTAATCATATAAAGGGAATCAGTCCAGTAAAAGGATTGTATTATATCGGTTTACCATGGCAATCTCAAAGGGGTTCCGCACTTATTTGTGGTGTAGGAAAGGATGCAGAGTATGTACTTTCTGAAATCAAAAAAATAGATCAGTAGCAATAACTACTGATCATCCATATGTACATGAATTAGGAGAGGTCAAACATTTATTAACTTTATTATAATAGATTTTCATAGAATTAAAAACTGAAAATTCAAATTTAATGTTGAGAAAGTTTTTTGTATCGAAATATATGAAAAAATAGGGATTTTTATTAAAACAGAAAAAGATATTTCTATTTTAGTAAATTATGATATAGTCTAAATAAGCGTGTTTTTCCATAAATGTAATTATTTTCATTGTAATTTTGTTTATATGAGGGAAGGAGAAGTAATTATGAAGTTTGATGATCAACGCTTACTAGGAGTCCGATTAGGTTCTGTACTTGTGACAGAGGAAAATCAATATTTAGTAATTAAGAAAAAAGATCATTATGCACTGTTAAATATACATAATTTAGAATGCACTCATGTTGAAGTGCAGTTAGAACATTTGGAAGAAATGTTGCGGGAAGATTTCCAAGAAAGTATAACGGAGATTATCGCACCAGAACATATAAAAATTGTTGCGAAAAATGTTATATAGATAAAGAAGCTGGAAGGAACAGCTTCTTTATTTTCATTATAAGGATAACGTTTTTACAACCTCACCAATGATCCCTTCCATTTGATGAACACCTAAATCGGAATTAGTCATAATAACAGCACCATTCCCGCAGTATGGATAACAAACCATCATACATTGAAATCCAACGCCCCATCCGAGTGAATAAATCTGTAATTCTTCATTAGAATCATCTAGAAAAACACCTAATCCAGTCCATTTTGAGCAACCTTGAGGAGAAATCATGTCTATTACTAATTTTTGAGAAAGTTTTAGTTTGCCCTTTCCTTGTAAGGAATGAATGATTTCAATAACTAAAGCTGATAAGTCAGTTGGTGTTGTCCAAATACCTGAAGCAGCTGCGAATGGATAAAATGGATACTTCTCATTTGTTACAGTTCTATCTTTATTATGTCCGCAAGCAAAAACATCGGTTTTATCTATGTCTTTTGGAGAAAAAAGTGTACTATTTTTCATTTGTAATGGCTGGAAGATGTGTTCTTCTAATAACTGACTAAATAATCTTCCTGTAATATCTTCTAGTAGTAGTTCGATTATACAAAAGTTTGCGTCTGAGTAGTGAAATTCACTTTCTGGTTTATAAGTTACCTCTATAGGTACGGGGCAATATAGTGTTTTACCGGAAAGGAGCTCAGACATATTAGGTAATCCTTTTGCAGGTGTATAATGTTCAAAACTATTAGGTGGATCAATGAGTCCAGATTGATGGCTTAATAAGTTTCTCAAAGTGATGCTTTTTTGTGAAGTAAATAGATTAGTAGGAATGTTCCAAGATGTGAGTTTATCATTTACGTTTTCATCTAAATATACGATACCTTGCTCTGATAATGTTAGTACGAGCATTGTAGTGATGAATTTGCTGATAGAACAAGAATTAAAGAGAGAATTTGTAGTAATAGCTCTAGTTGTTCCAGCTTCAAGTGTTCCAAAGGCAGTCGCTTCATCTAGTTTGCCATTACATATAACAGCGAGGCTTAAACCTGCAACGGAATATTGGTTCATTTTCTCGTATATATTGCTAATTTTTAAGTTCATGGTGACTCCTTTCTTTAAAGACAGAATATTATTTTTATTATACAGTAGTAAAAAAAAGAAAACACTTCGTAATTCACCAATGAAGTGTTTTCTTTTTTAGTTAGTTTGAAGTGAACTTTTGAAAAAATTTGTCTCGGTACATGTACATAACCCATGAGATTGTTATTAAAGAAATGATGATTTGTTTGTTTTTAATTGTTGCATTGAGAACAAGCCAACCAACTATATCAAATAATAAATGTAGCACGATTGAAAGAACTACAAATTGAAGTAACGTATTTAAAAATCTTTTCATAAAGTGTCCCCCTAAAATAATAGGTTTTATTAACAGTTTGATATAGTAGTATTATACATTAAATGCTTGATGTGGTAAAATTTACCTAAGTTAGTGAAATAAAACAAATGAAAGTTAGTAAGGGGGAACATTCATGGAATTCTGGATGGTTATACTAATATTAGCCTTTGGTTTCATTTATATCGCTGAAAAATTAGCTACAATTGAAAAGAAAAATGATGCGCGTTTAAAGAGAATTGAAGATAGATTACAATTAATTACGAAAGAAATGGGAATTGTAGAAAGAGAACCTGAAATTAATAAAGAACTACGCCAGCTTGTAGAAGAAGGAAAAAAAGTTACAGCAGTTAAGAGAGTAAGAGAAGCTTTTGGTTTTTCCTTACTAGAAGCGAAGCAATATGTTGATAAATTATAAAAAAGATCATCCATTTGGGTGATCTTTTTCACTGCACCATGCGTGTATTTACATAAGCGGCGATAATAAAGTGTCCAATTATATGGAACAAACATTTGAGATGAATTGTCTAATATAGGTAATAACTATTTAGCTTGAAAGAAAGGGTTGATGACATGAAAAAGAATACGTTGTTAAAAGTAGGATTATGTGTAGGTTTACTAGGAACAATTCAATTTGTTAGCACAATTTCTTCTGTACAAGCATCACAAAAGGTAGAGAAAACAGTAATAAAAAATGAGACGGGAACCATTTCAATATCTCAGTTAAACAAGAATGTATGGGTTCATACGGAGTTAGGTTCTTTTAATGGAGAAGCAGTTCCTTCGAACGGGCTAGTTCTTAATACTGCTAAAGGACTAGTGCTTGTTGATTCTTCTTGGGATGACAAATTAACGAAGGAACTAATAGAAATGGTAGAAAAGAAATTTCAGAAGCGCGTAACGGATGTCATTATTACACATGCGCACGTTGATCGAATTGGCGGAATAAAAACGTTGAAAGAAAGAGGCATTAAAGCGCATAGTACAGCATTAACTGCAGAACTAGCAAAGAAAAATGGATATGAAGAACCGCTTGGAGATTTACAAACCGTTACAAATTTGAAGTTTGGAAATATGAAAGTAGAAACATTTTATCCAGGGAAAGGGCATACAGAAGATAATATTGTCGTATGGTTACCGCAATACAATATTTTAGTTGGAGGCTGTTTAGTGAAATCTACGTCCGCGAAAGATTTAGGAAACGTTGCGGATGCTTATGTAAATGAATGGTCTACATCGATTGAGAATGTGCTGAAGCGATATAGAAATATAAATGCAGTAGTGCCTGGTCATGGAGAAGTAGGGAACAAAGGATTACTTTTACATACATTGGATTTATTAAAATAAGAAATTGTAGAAATACAAAAGAGAGGAGAAATAATTTTCTCCTCTCTTTCTTCTAACTATATTTAAATGCTGAATCTGTTGATTACGTCAGCATATATTACTGAGATTTTAATTCCAAGTATACAAATACTAGTACTGTCATAATTGCTATAACAACATAAGTAGCATCAAGCATTATAAGTGTTTTTAAAGTTTCAGTCATCGTAATTCACCCCTGTTATAAAAATATAACATGATCTTTTTATTGATTAGATAAGAGATCATAAAGATAAAATGTATATGAAATTTCTTAAGTAGCTTCTATATAAATATATCATATAAATAATGTAAGTAATGTTAAGATAATGTAAATGCATTGTAAATAAAAAGGTTTACAATAAAGACTTTAATAAAAAATGATAGTTCCTTAAAATGACAAATGCGCTCTTCTTTCTATTGAATGATAGAAAGAAGAGCGTATTTTTATATCTATTTCATATGTGATGAATTGCAACTATTTGTACATTTGATTCAAAAATTTTTTTCGTTGTATATATTTCTCCAAATTAATTAGCTATTTAAAAGTATCGAAAGATGTGTGTACACTAATGCATATTTTTTAGTGTCAATAAAAATATTATGTCAACAATATGAACTGTCACAAATCTTTATATATTATTGTGATTGATATCACATCACTTTTTTTCAATGGGTATTATGCTTAAGGTGTAATGAATGATTGGGAGAGGGTGGGATGATATGTTTTGTTATCAATGTGAACAAACGCCAGCAGGCGGATGTAAAGTAATGGGTGTGTGCGGCAAGAATGAAACGATTGCGAGTTTACAAGATACGATTGTGTTTGGGCTAAAAGGAATTGCAGCTTATCGCACACATGCTGCTCAGCTAGGATATACGGATGCATTTGTAGATGCTACAACACAAGAAGCTTTATATATGACATTAACAAATTCTAACTTTAACGAACAAGAGCATATTGATATGGCTATGAAAGTGGGGAAATCAGCTTTACGGGTGATGGAATTATTAGATGAGGCACATACGAATCATTTTGGTGTGCCAGAGCCTGTACAAATTACACAAAATCGTGTAGAAGGTAAAGCAATTGTAGTTACGGGTCATAATTTATTTGCACTAGAAGAACTATTAAAGCAAACAGAAGGAAAAGACATTAATATTTATACGCATTCTGAAATGCTACCAGCACACGGATACCCGCAGCTGAAAAAATATAAACATTTAAAAGGAAACATCGGTAAGGCATGGTATGATCAAAGACGCCTTTTTGAAAAATTTACTGGTGCCATATTAGCTACAACGAACTGTGTTATGCCAATTAAAGGCTCGTACTCTGATCGATTCTTTTCATATGACATTGCAGGTTTAGAAGGTGTACAAAAAATTGAAAATGATGATTTTACACCATTAATTCAAAAAGCACTAGAACTTCCAGAAGTACATATGGAGTCGGATGAACAGTTAGTGACAGGGTTTCATCATAATACAGTATTATCATTAGCTCCAGAAATTATTGATGCAGTAAAAGAGGGGAAAATAAAGCGTTTCTTTGTTATCGCCGGTTGTGATGCACCGGGAAAAGGCGGAGAATATTATCGTGAATTAGCAACGTCACTTCCGCCAGAAACGGTTATTTTAACAACTTCTTGCGGAAAATTCCGCTTTAATGATGTGGATTACGGTGTTGTACCTGGTACGGAAATTCCGCGTTACATTGATTTAGGACAGTGCAATAATTCAATTTCTACAGTGAAAATAGCGGCTGCTTTAGCTGATGCTTTCCAATGTGAAGTGAATGAATTGCCAGTAAGTATTGTGCTATCATGGTTTGAACAAAAAGCGGTTGCCATTTTACTCGGGCTATTTAGTCTTGGGATTCAAGATATTCGCATCGGTCCAAAGGCTCCTGAATTTATTTCACCTGGCGTGCTTGATGTATTACAAGAAACATTTGGTTTAAAACTAATTACAAATGCAGCAGAAGACATGGCTATGATGTTATCGTAACGGAAAAGATGTTTTCACTTAATTGTAGCTTTATAAATCATTTGTATGTGTGTGAGTAAACGTACATACAAATGATTATTAATAAAGAAAATCGCTATATCTATAAATTTTATAAAGCTTTTAAAGTGTAACACCACATGCCCATCACCTTAAGATTTTAAGTATCCCCAAAACGAAATTTCTACATGAATATCTATAATTTTACCTCTTTTTCATTTGATTTGAAAATAAGCTTTCTATTTTTAAAAACCAACGATACCACCTCAAATTATATGAATAAAATCCATTCATTTATTAGGAAAATGGATTGAAAATAATAAGGTAGACTAAAAAGTAAAATATTATTTATGATAATCATTCTTTTATAAAATTTAAATTGGAAATAGCCCTACTCATTTTGATTGCGCATCTTCAAAATGGAGGGGCTTTTCTTACTGTAAAATCAATAACTGCAGCTTATTTTGTTGAAAAAATTCTCATTCTTATTTTGAAAGTGATAGGGGTACATTTACATGCACATCAATCTTTTATGATGAAGTGGCCCTTGAATATATTGTTTTTTATTGACAGACATAAAAACGATTTATTTGCTATATTGATAATTTATAGACGTTATAATAAAATGTTTACGTATATATAAACTTAATTTATTCTTGTTTGGTTTTGTTGTGAGGTTAGGCAGTGTTGATAACAATAAAATAATGAATATATCACCTGCAAAAAGAATGAAACCAATACGGAGAAGATGATTTCGTTAAAAATTCGAAAAATAAGCGTTATTAGCTCTTGAAGAAAAATGACTAGAAAAATTATAAGCATATGGAAAATAGGGTTATACAAAAAGTCCTAAAGGGGGACGGAATTATGGAGAAAAGAAAGTATTCAGTAACACCACAAGATCGAATGAATTATGTATTAGGTCTTTATTCTGCAGATCAACAAATTAATGCAGTTCTTTATTTTCCTGTAGGTATATCCAAGGAAATACTTGAAGAATCAGTAAGGATAACGTTGCAATTGCAACCAGTTTTGAACAGCCGGTTTGTAGAAAATGATATTCCTTACTGGGAGGAACATTCATCTGACACTAACTCATCTATTTGCTTTTTTGCAGAAGGAAATAATCAAGAACTTGAAATAATGGCAATAGATTTTATTAAGGAACCTGGTGATCGTATTCAGGGGCCTATGGTTCAAACGAAATTATTACGGGGCACTACAACAGATATGTTAGTTGTGAAATTGTCTCATCTATGTTCAGATGGTGCAGGAGTCAAGGAATATATTAAATTGCTTGGAATGATATATACTCACCTTTCATTGGGACGGTCTAAGAAGCAAATTATAAAGGAATTTGATAAGGGAAATGAGAGTTGTCGAGATCAATCACATGTATTCAAATACGCTGGAATATCGGACATAAAAAGTGCGTATCGTCCTAACCAAGAACAACAGGCATCGTTATGGTCTTTTCCATCTCAACCTAACAAAAATAAATTTCCCCAAATGTCCGTACGGCGATTGAGCCATGAGCAAACTCTACGTTTAACCCAATGGACAAAAGCTCAACAGGCTACCTTGAATGATGTAATCATGACTGCATACTTCCGAGCTTTATCACATTTCACTGTGTATGCAGAACCTCGCACTGCAGAAAAAATGATTGGCTTGACAATTGATTTACGTCGATATCTGCCTAATAATACAACTGGTGCTATTTGCAACTTATCCGGTATGGAAATGCCAGTGATTAAAATGGAAGACGATGAAACATTTAAGCAGACTCTTGTTCGAGTTAAACAATCAATGGATAAAATAAAGTCTCAAAATCCAGGTCTTTCTTCAGCAGCAGGAATGGAGTTACTGGCAGAAATGAAGCTATCTACAGTGAAGGAAATGTATAATCAGCAATATGAACAGGCTGTACAGATGGGGATGGCGTTGCCATTACTGACAAATTTGGGAGTAATCGCTGAGGAACCTATTCAGTTTGGTGAAATTCAAGCTGAGGACGGGTATATGACATCACCTATTATGTATGCACCATTCTTTTCAATGGGAGCAAGCTCTTATAATGGAAGGCTTACATTTACGATCGGTTATCATGCGCCGGATACATCAAAAGAAAAGGTAGAAAAATTTTTAGATAGTGTTGCTAATCAACTATCAGAAATAAAATAAAAGAGAATACAGAGAACAGATTTCTAATAGAATTGTATTTTGGGAGCTCGTATCATGTACGGATAATCTCTGGAAATTTTCTCTGACCGCACTTGCCTTTATGCTTTATATGCAATGGGAATGGTAGGGAGAAACAGTTTGTATCGTGAAAAAACAAGATATAACGGTATGAAAACAATAAAGCAGAGCTGATTTAAATTACACTTTGAATCAGCTCTGTTTTACTAGTTTGATGGCCCTTACAACAAAAAAGGAGGCTGTATCCGGTTAGGGTAAAGCGGATTTTTAATTTTTTTGAAAATAAAGTTGACATCCACAACTACTTAGTCATACAATGTAGTTGTAATAAGTGATACTGAATAGTGTGGTTTTACTCAAAAGCTATTCAGTAAAAAAATTCGCCTTAGTACTCTGTGATACTGAATATAAGTCAGACAGAATAGGGGGTAAAGGAGGATCAGGACATGGAAAATTTAACTGAAATGCTAAAAGGTTCACTGGAAGGGTGTGTACTGGAAATCATCAGTCGCCGTGAAACGTATGGCTATGAGATTACCCGCCATCTGAATGATCTTGGGTTTACCGAAGTTGTGGAAGGTACGGTGTATACCATCCTTGTACGATTAGAGAAGAAAAAGCTTGTGAATATTGAAAAGAAACCATCAGATATGGGACCGCCTCGTAAGTTTTATTCATTAAATGAAGAGGGCCGCCAAGAGCTTGAATTGTTTTGGAAAAAATGGGATTTTGTATCGTCAAAAATTAACGTCTTGAAGTCAAAATAGGTTCATAAGATAAAATGTTCCGGCCGATACTTTGGGAATTTCTTGTTCGGTTTTATAAAAAAGGAGGAAAATAAGATGTTAGAAATGTTTAAAAAGTTAATTGGTGATAAAAAAGAGTACAAAATGATGATGGCACGAGTTGAGGCTCTGCCAGAGGACTACCAATTTGTATTTAAGAAAATTCAAAACTACATGTGGAATTTCTCAGCGGGTAACGGGATGGATATGTTACACATACAGTATGAATTAATCGATTTGTTTGAAGCTGGTGCAGCAGAAGGAAGACAAGTGCTTGACATTACTGGGGATGACGTGGCTTCCTTTGCTGACGAACTAGTGGCAAATGCTAAAACTTACGTCTCCAAGTATCGTGAAGATTTGAATGAAAGTATTATGAAGAAATTGAGAAAAAAATAAATGGAATAAGTAATACCGACTGATTAGCTGGTTACACATATGAATTGCCACCATAGCTATTCAGTTATATTTTTAGCTTGGTACTAAGTGATACAGAATATCAGTGGTACTAAATAGATAGAGGTAAATAAATTATCTCCGCAAAACATTTTTATAGGGAGGAAAAAAGTATGAGTCATGCAGCGATTTCTGTAAAAGGCTTGAAAAAATCCTTTAAAGACAAGGAAGTTTTAAAAGGGATAGATTTTGAGGTGCAGCGTGGAGAAATTTTCGCGCTGCTAGGCTCAAATGGAGCGGGAAAGACGACAACGGTCAACATCCTTTCGACGCTAATGAAGCAAGATGGCGGTGAAGTAAGTATTTGCGGATTTGATGTACAGCGTCAACCAAATCATGTTCGTCAAAGTATCAGTTTGACAGGGCAGTTCGCAGCTTTAGACGGTATGCTGACTGGGAGGGAAAACTTGATAATGATAGCTAGGCTACGTGGTGTTTCCAATCCCGCTCAAGTTGCTGACAATCTACTTGCAAGATTTAGCCTGACTGATGCGGCAAACCAAAGGGCAGATCAGTATTCAGGTGGGATGAAGCGCCGGCTTGATATCGCGATGAGTTTGATTGGGGCGCCAGCAGTTATTTTTCTTGACGAACCAACGACTGGACTCGATCCTGAAGCGCGGATTGAAGTGTGGGATACAGTCAAGGAACTTGCTGATAGTGGTACAACTATTTTGCTTACGACTCAGTACTTGGAGGAAGCAGAACAACTGGCAGACCGTATCGCTATTTTGCATGGCGGAAAAATTATTACGACAGGTACTCTTGCTGAACTAAAAGAGATGTTCCCGCCAGCAAAAGTGGAGTATATCGAGAAGCAACCGACATTGGAAGAAATATTCCTTGCGATCATTGGCAAAAAGGAGGAGATGTAAATGAAAAGTAAAACAGGTGTATTACTAGGTCGTTTAATGCGTAACATTATGCGCAGTCCGGATACAATTATTACAGTAGCGATTACACCGATTATGATGATGCTATTATTTGTCTACGTGTTTGGCGGCGCAATAAAAACTGGAACGGAAAACTACGTTAATTATTTATTGCCGGGAATTTTGCTAATGGCTATCGCATCCGGTGTAGCTTACACTTCCGTGCGACTCTTTACGGATGTAAAGAGTGGGCTGATGGCACGTTTCATTACGATGCCTATTAAGCGCTCATCGATATTGTGGGCTCACGTTCTAACCTCTCTTGTTGCTAATGTACTTACTATCGTGGTGGTTATTCTTGTTGCACTCTTAATGGGTTTCCGTTCCAGTGCTAATATTCTAGATTGGCTCGCGGTAGCTGGGATACTTGGGATGTTTACGCTGGCGCTAACATGGCTAGCTATCATTCCAGGATTGAAAGCGAGGTCTATGGAAGGGGCGACTGCTTACTCGTACCCGCTAGTTTTTCTTCCATTTATTAGTTCGGCCTTTGTGCCTACCGAAACGATGCCAAAAATTGTTCGTGCGTTTGCAGAGAATCAGCCTGTAACTTCAATCGTGAATGCGATTCGTGCTCTTTTATATGAAGGAACTGTTGGAAACGATATTTGGATTGCGCTCGCTTGGTGCGTAGGTATAATGGTCATCTCTTACTTTTTCGCCAGTAAAGCATTTAAACGTCAGTTAGGGTAAGAAACGAGATAAACGAAACCTTCAGGAATAATATATATTTAGAAAAGCACGGGAGATTTTCCGTGCTTTTATTATTTATCATGCTCTCATTGTAGTAAATGAAATGGTATTTAAAAATAGAATAATTGTCCAGTGATAAAGCTTAATATTTGAGGCTCACTGCTTATGGAATGTATAAGCACACTCGTTTTTGTAAATCTGCTAATACTTCATCGGGTATTTCTTTGATTTTAATATCCTTCCCTAGAAAAAGCAGCCAATTTATTATTTCCGTCACTTCATCGGGATTGTTAACATTGATAAAAGTTTTTAAAATGGCTGTGGATTGGTAAGGATTAGTATAAGATATTGAAATTTTTAAAGGATGGTATTTTTTGAACTGGGCAATTGCTGTCGGACCAAGTTCAAGTACAAGGTTAATTGCTTCAGCCTTCTTACTTAGTTTTTCTAAAACCTTTTTCTTATTGAGTCTTTTATTCGTCGTGTATGGTTCGATATTGATGAGATCATCGACAGGAAACATTAACTTCTTTTCTTCTTTTAAGTCAAATCCTTCAATAATCCAATGGCTTTTTTCTTGATAAAGGTGTAATAGATAAATTGGATAAGACTTAATTTCTTCATCTTTTTTAATGGTAATCAATAAATGGTTATCCAAAAGAAGGATTTGAATGAGTTTTTCTAACATAGGATGGGGGAGATCAGAAAGCTCAAGTAGATCGGGATTATGAGGATTAGTTCCTTGGAACAGCAAGAGTTGATTTAAAAGAACAAGGTCATCCTGCTGGGTTTCTGAGATGAGTCCTAGTAGTTTTTCGGCTAAAGATTGACGACTCTTTAGGTAGGGAAGTTGTTGATTCCTCGTAGCCATAAAGGCAATAAAAAGAGCTTTCACTTCATTATCAGTAAAGCGAACAACGGGCAGGATAGAATTATGCATAACAAAATATCCACCCGTTCTCCCAACTTCAGCGACAAGTGGCATTCCCATAGCTTCAATTTCTCTAATGTCTCTAATAGCTGTCGATCGTGATATGTTAAATTCTCGTATGATTTCAGAAATTGTAAAGTGAGAGCGGTTGTTAATATATCGCATAATTGTATTGATCCGTTCAACTTTTTTCATTTTGGTCTCCTAAACAGTATCATTTTTTGACATGGTTTAAAGATATTATAAACGTATCAGATGAAAAGATAAATCGTTTGATTAATAAAAAAAGAGGCAGGTTTTGAATATGAAAAATTATACTATAGAAGAAAAAGATAGCTTTATTGTGTTAGGTATTGGAACTGAAATTAAGAGTGAATACACAAACTTTGCTGGAATAAATAAAGAAAAGGAACACTTTTGGTCGGCTGTTAAAGAAGATGGAAGGCTGGACACTTTAAAAGCTTTAGCTACAAATGAATACATTTTTTCCGTGAGCGAAGCGGTGAATAACAAAATGATGTATTATGCGGGTGTCATGACAGAAGCACAAATAGAAGAAGAATCTAGAGTGATTCAGTTTCCGAGGGGAGAATACTTAGTAGTGAAAGGGGAAGACAAAACGGCTAAAGAGCTAAGTAATAAGCTTACTGGCATCGCCTTCGGTCAAGCTTTACCAGAAGCAAAGGATTTTGCCTATGTTGGTGGACCGAATACAACGGTTGAGATGGGACAGAGAAATGGCCTAGTATTTGGTGAAATGTGGATTCCGGTTGTTAGGAAGTAAAGTGATAAAAGGTGCGAATATGTAAAGTAGAGGCTAACGATCTTGTATTGTTGGCCTTTTTGAAATGAATATAATATTCATATACTGCTACACAGTATGTTCTGATAAAATGGAATAAAAGGGAATTGTTGTAAGGTGATGGCAGATTGAATAAAAAAAGATTATTTGAGCTATTCATAGTAACGTTTGTTTTTCTATTCCTTCATGTAAGTACATTTACTAATGAAAAATTTAACGATAAATTGGGATCTTTTACTTTCATTGTGCTACTTCTTATGCTTTCTATTTACACTGCATTTATAGAAAAGTATTTTGATGATATACAAAAGTGGATTCGAAATATTACATGTTGCTTTGCTTTATTCGTAGTGGTTTTAGTAGCTCTATGGATAGGTTATTTTTAGTCCTTACTTAAGAGAATGAGAAATATGTGATTACACTACATTCGATCCGATACTATTACTTAGCTGCATCGGTTTATATTAATTTTTTCTCTCCTCAATCATGATAAAATGTACAATAGGAAATTTTATGTAACATAAAGAAGGAAGGTTTATGGTGAGCCTGAGTACTTTGCTAGCTTTTGCGCTTGTTTCACTTAGTATGGTTTGTTCACCTGAGCCTATTTTGATTTATCTTATTTCTCATTCCATTACGTAGGGGCGTATGGCAGGATTTATTTTTTTATTGAGCATCATGCTTGAATTTGTAATTCATATAAATGAAGCAACTTTAGTATTCACTCAAAAATCCATTGTCTATGAAACAACTAGATTTGTAAACGGCTTTAATAGAAAGATGTCTATTGTATTTTTTGCGGCAAGATTAAATAGCTTTTTTGTTACTTTACAATAAAGTATACTTAATATCAGTAATTCATGTAATTAGGGGTGGTTTCTATATTTAGAGAAAATACAAAAAGGATACTTCTGTCATTAGTAACAAATCCAATACTAATAATTGTATACGGAATTTTTTGCTATGAGTTGGCCTTATACTGTAAGTACGGAAGAATGAATTATAATATTTACATTTTGTTATTATGTATAGTACTTTTTATATCCATAACTACATTTACTACAATACGGATGATAAAAAATAGAGAATATGAATCTAAAAAATTAACTAATTCAATAGCATGGAGATCCATTTCTATTATCATTATTGTTGCAATTACATCATTTTATGGGATGCAGATTTATAAAAGTGCAATAAATTACAATGGTAAATTGGCATGGTTTATAGAAAAGTTAAAACATGAAAGGTCAGTTAAACTTAAACATAATAATATATATAAGTCTGGAGTAGAAGGTATTTTTGAAGATATAAATAAAAAATATCCTTTGCCAAAGAAATTGTATATGGCAACTGATTTTGATCTTACATTTCATTCAGATGGAACAATCATAGCGTTTGATACATTTGTTTATAGGAAAAATGATGATGGGAAAGAAGAAACTTATTTAATCTCTTATAATAAGAAGAAGTCAGAAGATATTACTATAATACGAGACGGATACGCAAAGCCTGATTATAATGATGATAAATTAGTAGAACCTTTAATTGAAACGGTTAAGGCGATTCCAGTTAAGCAAACGGTTAGAAAATGGAATGAAAGTAAGTATGGGTTGATTTATTATGGAAAAAGAAATTGGGGATCCAATACAGAGGGAATTATTAATATTACTGAGGATGGTAAGGGGCAGAGTCTTAAAAAAGCAGCTTCTGATATCATTGGATATACTGTATCTATATTTGTCCCTGGAAAAGAGCAAGAGCTAGTCCCTGCTAGATATAATTTAATAAGTGACGCAAGTTGGAGTAAATCAAAGACGCCTCCAAAAGAAGATATGCTTAAAGAGAAGAAACAACAAGATTTAAAGAATGAAAAAGAACAGTTTTTCCTATCGAAAGAAGTTGGTTATAAACTAAATATGACAGATAAAGCATTAGGGAGCGCCTTTTATTCATTAAGCAAGACTAGTGATGAAGGGAAAACATGGGAGGTTATCAATCCAGATCCATTTAATGGGGGGGTTGGTAGTGTATCAGGAATCACTTTTATAAATGATAAACTTGGGTTTTTAGGAGCAATTAGGCCTTCTGGTAATGAAGGAGAGTTATATCGCACAGATGATGGGGGAGTATCTTTCAAAAAGGTAGAATATCCGCCGCATGAAGTGAAATTAGATCATACACAGTCCACAATAAGTCCTTTTGATTCACCTAGTATGCCATATGAGAAAGATGGGGTTTTTAATATGTTAGTTGGACAAGGGGCAGATGGAGACTACAATGGCGATAGTAGTGCACTTTATCAATCAAAAGATAACGGAGAGACATGGGAATTTGTAGAAGAAGTGAAAAAGAAATAATCAGAATTTTTTTTGGGGAAATAAGGTAACTACTCAGCTATACATTTTATTTAGAAGTTTGGTAAGGGGTATAATTCCAGCCATGAAGATAAAAATGGACCTATACCTCGCTGCCTTTCTTTGTTTTATTTCTTATGCTTACTATCAACGCTATATATAGAAAGGTATTTTGGTGATATACAAAAGTGGATTCGAAATATCACATGTTGTTTAGCTTTATTTGTAGTGGTTTTAGTAGCTCTATGGATAGGGTACTCTTAGATCCTTACTTAAGAGAATGAGAAGTATGTGATTACAATACATTCGATCCGATACTATTACTTAGCTGCATCGGTTTATATTAATCTTTTCTCTCCTCAATCATGATAAAATGTACAATAGGAAATTTTATGTAACATAAAGGGGGAAGGTTTATGGTCAGCTTGAGTACATTGGTAGCTTTTGCAATTGTTTCGCTTAGCATGGTTTGTTCACCTGGGCCTAATATGATTTACCTCATTTCCCGTTCCATTACGCAAGGACGTATGGCGGGATTTATTTCTTTATTGGGCATCATGCTCGGATTTGTAATCTATATAATCGCAACTATGTTTGGACTTACAGTTCTATTCGTTGCTGTTCCCGCTGTATATGAAGCGGTAAAGTGGGCAGGTGCTGCTTACTTGCTCTGGCTCGCCTGGAATTCGATTAAACCGGGTGCTACATCTATTATGGAACCTCGTATGATTTCTAATGAGCCACCAAGGAAATTATTTCTGATGGGACTCATGACGAATCTTCTGAATCCAAAGATTGCTATTTTGTATGTATCACTTCTACCTCAATTTGAAGATCCAGAGAAGGGGTCGTTGCTTTTTCAAGGTGCAGTTTTGGGGCTTACGCAAATCACTGTTAGCTTTATAGTTAACCTTGTAATTGTATGTACAGCAAGTAAAATTGCAAAATGGTTTGGCACACGCCCGACGTGGCTACGAGTACAGCGTTGGCTTATGGCAAGTGTTTTAACGGGGCTTGCTGTACGTCTTGCTTTTGAACGTCGACAGTAAGAGCCTCTTTACCGTCAGTTTCTATAATATAACCTAATAAATATTAATATAATTTATGTATAGTAGATATTTACCTTATAAAATAAGGGGGGAATATTATGACTGAGACAAACGAATCTTCAGGAGTTAATTTGAAAAAAGATGTGAAGTTTTCTATTATAATTCCTGCGCATAATGAAGAAAAGTACATTAGAAAATGTTTAGATTCAATTGCAAAGGCATCAGAGGCATATAAAGAGCAAACGGAAGTTATAGTTGTTTTAAATCGTTGTACAGATAAAACAGAGGAAATAGCAAAATCTTATAATTGTGTTACATTGAAAAATAACGATAAAAACTTATCTAAAATTCGAAATTCAGGGGCTAAAATAGCTAGTGGAGAAATAATCGTTACTATAGACGCTGATACCATAATGACAGAGTCTATGTTGTTTAATGTAGATAAATATTTAGCTTCAGGTACATACATTGGTGGTGGGGTGAATGGTAAGTTTGAAAGAATATCTTCAGGAATATTTCTCTCCGCAATGTTAATCATAATCCCCTTACTTTTTAAGTACGGAGCTATATCTGTAGGGATTTTTTGGTGCTATAGAAAAGACTTTATGGCAATCAACGGATTTAATGAAAACATGCTTATGGCAGAAGATGCAGATTTCGCTAAACGTCTAAAAGAGTGGGGAAAGAAAAATAATAAGAAATTCGGTACTATTAAAAATGGAATGATAACTTCATGCAGAAGATTTGATACATATGGAGACTGGACTTTACTTAAAAATCCAAAAGTAATTTTAGCTTATCTAAAAGGAAATGATAGAAAATACGCAGATAAGACATATTATGATAACCAAGAAAGATGAAAATAGAGAAAATCGGCAGAGGATAGCTAGTACTTTTTTAGATATAATGAGAATCCAACTTAATTTAATAGATATTATAAGAAAACCATCAATTTGATTATCTTTTTTCAAATTGATGGTTTTTATTTTTGAAATAAATATGTATTTTTTTATGAAAATATTTTTTGACCCCCATAAAACTATGTATTCCTCCGAATATGTATAGTGAAGAAAATAAATAGAAGAAAAATGACTATGAAAGAATATAGAAGCATTAATAAAATTACTAGATTAAGTGGGCATCCAAAATGGAAGGATGAAATTACCAATTATATAAAGAAGAGTTATTCAAGGATTGCAGATAAAATAGAAAGAGAATAAGCAAAACGAACGGTAGAAAATAAGAAAGTAGATAAAAATACAAACTTAACTGTAGTGCTGAGAGAAAAGGAAAAATCATTAAGAAAACGTTAGACTCTAAAAATATAACTAACAGCAAGAAAACAAGACCGAAGAAAAGTACCAAGAAAATCTGGTTAAATGGTCACTTGTGTAGTGGCCATTTTGCTATTTGAAGGAGGCTGGGAGATTACAAGTGTTGAGTTTAGTAATGAAGATCTTAAGAAAACCGAAAATAGAAGATATCGTATGTAACATACAAAACAACGAAGAAGATAAAGAAGCATTTATCGTACAGTATCAGCCTTTTATTAGAAAATCAATCTCATCTGTCTGCCGCCGGTATATTACAGAACAGGATGATGAATATAGCATTGGATTGTTTGCGTTTAACGAAGCAATTGAACAGTATTCATATACAAAAGGAAAATCCTTTTTAGCGTTTGCTGATCTTCTTATAAAAAGAGATGTAATTGACTATATACGTAAGGAGTCTAAACATAACTTTGTCTTTTTAAAAGAAGATGAGCAAGAGGAAATGTTAGAAATGCAAGTGTCGCTTACAGAGTATATGAAAGAGATGGAAAATAGTAACCGTAAGGAGGAAATTCTTCATTTTCAAAGTGTGCTAGCTGAGTTTAAAATCACATTCTCAGAGCTTGCTAAAGAATCTCCTAAGCATCGTGATACGCGTGAGCACTTAATAGAAATTGTAAAAGTTATTATAAAAGAAGAGGAAATGATGGAAGAGCTGTTCCGAAAGAAAAAGTTACCGCTTAAACATATTGAACCGCGTGTTAGGGTAAGTCGTAAAACGTTGGAACGACATAGAAAATACATTATTGCAATGTGTATTATTTTTGCAAACAACTATACATATATTCTGGATTACATAAGAGGGGAAAAGCATGATGAATAAAGGAATTGTGATGGATATAAAAAAGCATAGCGTAGTTGTTTTAACACCAAATGGAGAGTTTATTACGTGTAAAAGAAAAGGGGATTCTTGCATGATTGGGGAGGAAATCTCATTTGATGAGCAAGAACAAAAAGCATCGCATTTTTCGATCCCTTCCTTTTTAAAACCTGCATCAATACTTGTTGCTTGTTTTCTATTTGCAGTGCTGTTTTTCTACAACCAACCAGAAGAAAAAGTATTTGCTTACGTCTCAGTTGATATAAATCCAAGTTTAGAGGTGAGCGTAACGAAGGATTTTCGTGTTATAGATTTACAGGCTTGTAATGATGATGGAAGGCGTATTTTAAAAGAATTGAAGCAATGGGAAAATAAACAATTGCAAGAAGTAGTACGTACTATTATACAGCAAAGCCAAGAGGATAAGTATTTAACGAATGATAAGCAAGTTATGCTAACAGCAGTTGCAAAGGACAAGGCGCTAGAACCACAGTTAGAAAAGGCAATGAAAGAATTGAAGAAAGAATATGAGTTAAAACATATTACAGTTGAATATCAAAGTAGCACGATGCAAGTACGAGAGAATGCTAGAAAAGCTGGAATTGGCACAGGTGTCTATATAAAGCAAGAGAATGAGAAAAACAAATCGCTTACGCCTCCTGCCACGCCGCCTAATCCGGTGGAAAATGAAGAAGAGGTGCAATCACAGCCGGAGTCATCTCCTGATGCATCAATGGATTTATCTCCTGTAGACGAAAAAAAATATGAAAAGCAAGAGCAGAAAGAACAAAAGAAAACAGAGGAACAGTCATCGAAGCAAATAAAAGAAAACAATGGAAGAGGATCTCAGCAAGAAAATAGAGGGAATCAACAGGAGAATAAAAGTAGAGAAGCTCAACAAGGAAATAATGGGAATCAGCAAGGGAACAACGGAAGAGGATCACAACAAGGGAATAATGGAAATGGGCAAGG
>NZ_FRBJ01000001.1:1591577-1694611 GCF_900142585.1 Bacillus sp. bc15 | reverse complement strand
CAACGGAAGAGGATCACAACAAGGGAATAATGGGAACGAGCAAGGGAACAACGGAAGAGGGTCTCAACTAGGGAATAATGGGAATCAGCAAGAGAACAACGATAGAGAATCTCAAAAAGGAAATAATGGGAATCAGCAAGGGAACAATGGAAGAGGATCCCAGAAAGAAAATGGTGGAAACGAGCAAGGGAATAATGGTAGGGGGTCTCAACAAGAAAATAGAGGCCACCAGCAAGGGAATGAAAAGAAGAATCAATAGAATATGGAAGTGAGAGATTCATTTCAAAGCTAAAAGGATTTCTCTCGCTATTGTGGGCAGTAAAACTCCCATCTCAAAATTTGGCTGGAGCAAAGAAGTTAGGTGGGAGTTGGGCTGCTTGTAAATGCCCAATTGGTGAGGGCTGATTAAAGTTGCACTTTATTATTTTATAGTTCTATTAAGAAGGAGTATGTGAAAAATATAATGGAGAAAAACATTCAACAAGAGAAAGATAAAGAAAAACCTGTTTTTTATGATCCGAAAGGAAGGAGAAACATAGCCTTTATTTGGTTTCTATGTATCTCAATAGTTAGTGTAGGTGTTGTATTTTATTTTTTCTTTCAAAGTATTTTTTCAACACCAGAAATTCCAAATATGAATACCGCTGTACAACAAGATACTAAACTTGTACCAATTAATCAAAAACTTAGTGATCAGCAGTTAAAGAAGGAAGAATTTAACCTAAATACCGAAACGAAGGATAATAAAAATTTGGTGAATCCGCCGAAGGATAGTAAACATCCTAAAGAAGTGTATGGTTTTTATGTAAACTGGGATGAAAATAGTACCGCTTCTCTAAAAGAAAATATCGATTCATTAACTACGTTAGTACCAGAGTGGTATCATTTAAAAGCAGATTTAACGATTAGAAGTGAGATAAAACCTGAGATAGTAAAGTTGGCAGAAAAGAATCAAGTGAAGATTATGCCTTTGCTTACTAACTATACTGAGGAAGCTTCTGGTCCTGATAGTGGGCTAATTCATAAGTTACTGAATTCCTCAAATGATGTAAAGACAAAGTTTATTAATGATTTAGTAAGCCAAGTTAAAAAGAATCATTTTTCAGGAATCAATATTGACTTTGAGGCCGTACCTGAAAGTGATAGAGAAAACTTAACAAATTTTATGAAAGAACTTACTACGAAATTTCATGAACATGATTTGCTCGTTACACAAGATGTTCCAGCTAATGATAAGGCTTTTGATTATAGTGCGTTAGCAAAAATAATAGATCGAATGATTGTAATGATGTACGATGAGCACTATGGAACCGGGGAACCAGGACCAATTGCTTCAAATAAATGGTTCCAACATACATTGAAAGAACTGAATATTCCGTCTAATAAGTTTATAGTTGCTTTCGGTAACTATGGATATGATTGGCAAGTAAATAGTAAAGAAGCTGCGAAGTCTTTAACTTTCTCAGAAGTTATGGCAATGGCTCATGATTCAAATATGAAAATTCAATGGGATAAAATGAGTGGAAACCCTTATTTTAGGTATAAAACAGAAGGGAAAGAACATACTGCTTGGTTCTTAGACGGTGTAACTCTTTATAATCAAGTGAAAATCGCAATGGACAATAATGCAAAGGGATTTGCGTTATGGAGACTAGGAGCAGAAGACCCTACAATATGGAAAGTTTTAAAAAATCCGATTGAGGCACAAAAAAATCCTAATGTATTACATAAAATCAATAGTTTAGATGAAGTAAATTATTCTGGACAAGGTGAAATTTTACAGATTGAGAATGAAAGAAAAAATGGATTGAGAGATTTTAAAGTAGGCAAAGATGGTTACCTTACAGATGAAGTATATCAATCCTTACCATCTGCATATGAAGTGCAACGATATGGAAAACCAAATGGGAAACAAGTAGTATTAACATTTGATGATGGACCAGACCCGAAATATACGCCAGAAATTTTAGATATATTAAAAGAGAATCAAATAAAAGCTGCTTTTTTTGTACTTGGTGAAAACGCACAACTAAATACTAGTATTGTAAAAAGAATATACGATGAAGGGCATGAAATTGGCAATCATACTTTCAAGCATCCTAACATAGCTGATACGTCTTTACTACGAACGAAAGTAGAACTTAATACGACGCAACGTTTAATTCAGGAAGTAACTGGACATTCTACGGTTTTATTTAGACCGCCATATGAAGCGGATGCTAACCCGGATTCATCAAATGAAATATTGCCTATTTTACGTGCACAAAATATGAACTATACAATGGTAGCGGAAAAAGTTGATCCCGAAGACTGGGCAACACCATCAACAAATGAATTAGTAAAGCGTGCTCTTAATCCCATTTATAAGGGAGAGGGAAATATTATTCTTCTCCATGATGCGGGAGGGAATCGTACACATACAGTAGAGGCGCTCCCAATCATTATTAAAGACCTAAAAAAGCATGGATATAGTTTTGTAACAATTTCAGATTTAATGAATAAAGAACGAGATGAAATTATGCCTCCTGTTTCTTCTGAGGGGAAGCAATATTTACTTTACAATAAAGCTGTCTTTTCAGGAGCTGGATATTTTAAGCATATATTAACAACTATTTTTTATATTGCTATTGGATTAGGGATTTTTCGATTTTTATTCTTAATTTATTTTGCATGGAAGCAGAAAAGAAAAACGTTATCTCGCTATATTAATTCGTCCTATCAACCTTTTGTTAGTGTTGTCATAGCAGCATATAATGAAGAAAAGGTGATAGCCAAGACAATTCACTCAATTTTGGATAGTAATTATAGAGAATTTGAAGTTATTGTTGTGGATGACGGATCGACAGATGGTACGTCAAAAGTAATGAAAGAAACATTTTATAAACACCCTAAAGTTCGTTTCATTCAGAAAGAAAACGGCGGGAAATCATCGGCAATGAACCTAGGGTTTCAACAATCGCGAGGAGAAATCATTGTCACTTTAGATGCGGATACTATTATTGCGCAAGACGCCATTTCTCTAATGGTTAGACACTTTGAAGATCAGAATGTAGCTGCAGTTTCAGGTAATGTCAAAGTGGGGAATAGACGGAATTTGTTAACTACTTGGCAACATGTTGAGTACATTACAGGGTTTAATTTAGAACGTAGAGCTTTTGATGAGTTAAATTGTATTACAGTAGTTCCAGGAGCTATTGGGGCGTGGCGCAAAAAGAATGTAGTTGAATCTGGATATTTAAGCGAAGATACGTTAGCAGAAGATACGGATCTTACTATTACATTTTTACGTCAAGGGCATAGAATTGTATATGAAGAAAAAGCGCATGCTTTTACGGAATCACCTGAAGATGTGAAAAGTCTCATTAAACAGCGGTATCGTTGGTCATATGGTACACTTCAATGTCTTTGGAAACATCGAAAAGCGTTATGTAATCCAAAGCATAAAACATTAGGATTTATTGCACTGCCTAATATGTGGTTATTCCAATATGTGCTGCAATTCATTGCTCCTTTTGCAGATATATTAATGATTATAGGACTATTTAGTAGTAATCCGCTAAAAGTTTTAGGATTTTATCTTGTTTTCTTTTTAATGGATCTTCTCGCTTCTCTGTTCGCATTTAAATTAGAGGAAGAGAACCCAAAACCATTGGCATGGTTAATTTTACAACGTTTTATTTATCGCCAATTTATGACTTATGTTGTCATTAAATCTATATTCTCATCGCTTCGAGGAGTAGCGGTAGGGTGGAATAAACTAAAGAGACTGGGGAGTGTTAAACATTCCACGGAACATAAGGAGGCATCATAAAAGGGCAGACTATCTGCTCTTTTTTTCATTGGTTTTAGTTAGTTGAATGTAGAGTTGTGGTATAAAAACTGCTGCTTCTATAATGAGATTCCTATTCATCATTAATGGTGAGACATTATGTTAAGCTAATCCTTTAGTTTCGGATTAAAGTTTTTTTATATTTTTTTTAAATGACGGACACAAAAACGCATATACCTCCGAATTATATATATGGATAACATAAATATGTATATAAAAGGGGAGAAATAAGATGAAAGAAAAAAAAGAAATGTTTCAAGAAATCGCTGAGGTGTTAAAGGTATTGGCGCATCCAGTTCGTCTATCTTTAGTAAAAATAATGCTTGCAAAAGGTCCTACTAATGTAACAACAATGTATGGGGATTTACAAATGCCTCAAAGTACAATTAGTCAACATTTATCTAAACTAAAAGCTGCTAAAATGGTTACAGGTACTCGGAAAGGATTAGAAATTTATTATGAGGTAACTGACAATCGCACAAAATCAATATTAGCATGTTTAGTTTAAATGATGATTTCTATTTCAAAATAAAAAGCGCTATTCTTTTCTATGATTTTACAGAGAGAATAGCGTTTTTTATTTTTAAGGAGTATCTTTTTATATGCCTATAGAACGGAGTGAAAGGTTTATGGGTTTAAATGTACCTACTATTACCTTAGGTTCTAATGCGTCTAATAATGAAAAAATTCTCGGTTTAGGGGTGCTTCTTTATAGCTTACGTACAATTGAGATTAGAAAAAGTAGAGCGAGCGTTTAATGAGACGGAAGTAGTGTTTATATGCGAAACTTTATAGAAATCTCATTTTTCTAATTGTATCTTTTTAGATTGATGGATGTGGGGTCACGTCCATCAATCTAAGAAAACAAGTTAGCTAAAAAATGATGAAAATAAACTTTATAGAAATAAAAAATATGAACGTAGAGGATTAAACAAAGTATATAGTGCTTTTTTAGTCATGTAATCTTTTAATCTGATGATCTTTTCCCCATTCAAACAGATTATCCATTATTTGCATTAAAGATTTTCCATATTCACTTAGTGTGTACTCAACCTTTGGTGGAACTTCTTGATATACGGTACGATAGATAATCCCATCAGCTTCAAGTTGCCGAAGTTGTTGTGTAAGAACCTTTTGTGTAATGTTTGGGATTTCTCGTTTAATTTCATTTGTTCGCATTTTTCCATCCGACAAAATACATAAAATATGAACTTTCCATTTTCCACCGATTACATCGAGTGTTGTTGCAATTGGGCAATTATCATTTTGATTCATATAACACCTCCACAGGTACTTTAAGGTTCCTATAGCACTTTAAAGTACGTACTTTTCAATTATATGTGACTCATTCATACTAATACGTAAAGGGTTGAATAATTTATAAAGGGGATGAAAAAAGATGAAAACACTTGTAATTGTAGCACATCCTGATATTGAAAAATCAAAAATTAATAAAAGATGGATTGAAGAACTTGAGAAATATTCGGATGAAATTACGGTGCATGAATTGTATAAAGTGGCACCGAATTGGGAGTTTAATATTGAAGAAGAGCAAAAGTTATTAGTAGAACATGACAGATATATAGTTCAATTTCCGCTTTACTGGTACAGCTCACCACCATTATTAAAAAAATGGTTCGATGATGTATTAACATATGGATTTGCGTACGGATCACAAGGAGATAAAGTGAAGGGGAAAGAATTTGGTGTAGCTATTTCTATAGGTGGATTAGAAAAAGACTATGAAAATAGTGGAATTACAATGGATGAGTTGACGAAACCATTCCAAGCTACATGCTTATACACAGGTATGGAATTTATACCTTCCTTTTATTTATATGGTGCAGAATATAAACTAAGCGATGAAGAGATTGATAAAAGTGCACCTGAGTATGTGCAATATGTGATGAACAAGAAGTATTCTAATATATAATGGGAAATATCCATTTACTTGTAAAGTAAATGGATATTTTATATTCTTCTTATATTCACTAAGTGTAATCTTTAGTAAATTAATAGTTAATCTGGTAAAATAAAAAACCTAACATATATAAAGGGGAGTTTTACTTGAGAACGATGCGACAATTATTACAAAAGAGAGCAATGCAATCACCAAATTTGGAAGCGCTTGTAGGGGGGAAGAAAAGATATTCGTTTCAGCAATATAATGAACGAGTAAATCAGTTTGCACATTATTTGTTACATAATGGTGTGCAAAGAGGAGATCGTATAGGAATACTATGCAAAAATAATCACCCATTTCCAAGCGTTATGATGGCAAGTTTAAAAATTGGAGCGGTATTTATTCCGCTAAATCATCAGCTGACTGTTTATGAATTAGAAACGATTGTAAAAGAAGCGAAATTAAAAGTGTTAGTTATTGATGAAGAATTTAATGAAGTGTTATTAAAGGTTGATGCTGTTAAAGAAATTCCTTATGTAATTCAAACAACAAAAGAAGACTTTGGTTCATTTGAATTAGAGTTGCAAAAACAGCCAACGACAGAACCGAACGTAGAAGTTCATGAAGAAGACGATGCCATTTACTTGTTTACATCAGGAACGACTGGACAGGCAAAAGCATGTGTAATTGGACATAAAAACTTACATCATTATTTTGCTGAAATTGCGGGACAAAGAGAAATCCCAGCAGGTGAACGCTTTTTATCTGTGCATCCATTGTTTCATATGAGTGGCGTGCTTTCTATTTTAAATTGTATTTATCATGGCGTTACGATGATCTTCTTAGCTGATTCGAATCCTGCTCTTATTTGGGATAAGATTGAAGAAGAGAAAATTACTACGATGCTTGCTTTCCCAGCCGTTTATAGTTACATGCTTGATGAACTAAATAAAAAAGAACGTAACATTTCAACCTTTAAAGTAGCACAAAGCGGTGGTACAAAAGTGCCAGAAACACTCATTCAAAAATATATGGAAAAAGGCATATATATGGTGCAAGGCTATGGTAGTACAGAAGGTTGGGTTGTAACCTCATGGCATCCAATGATGGGAAAAGAAAAGATGTCTTCTGTAGGAAAGACCTTGAAAAATGTAGAGGTGAAAATTGTTCATCCGGAAACAGGACATGAACTAACAACAAATGAAGTTGGAGAGATTCATGTGAAAAGTCCATACATGTTTAAAGGATATTGGAATAATGAAAAGGCGACAAAGAAGGTAGTAAAAGATAACTGGTTTAACATGGGTGATGCTGGCATGATAGATGATGATGGATTCCTGCATATTATGGGAAGATATAAAGACGTTATTATACGCGGTGGTGACAACGTATATCCAGATCAAGTAGAAGATGTTATTCATGAAATACATGGTGTTTTAGAAGTTGCAGTAGTTGGAGTTCCAGATGACTTTTGGGGAGAGGTTCCAAGAGCTTACATTGTGAAGGATGGCGAAACAACATTAACAGAAGAAAGTATTACTCAGTATTGTAAAGAGAAATTAGCAAGCTATAAAATACCAGAAGTAGTATTCATAGATGAGTTACCGAAAAACGCTTTAGGAAAAGTGTTGAAGAGGGAATTACGAGATGCAGTTCTTGTGAAATAGAAAATTATGAAACGATGGAGAACCCAGTTATGTATAAAGCATGACTGGGTTTTTATGTATCAAAAACATAATGATTTACTAGATTTTGTATTTTGTGTAAGATAATAAAGAAAATTCAATTAATATTTCGAGGGATGAAATTAAATGAAGCTATCGTTATTAGAAGTAGAGACGGATAGACTCATTATCCGTCCATTTCAAAAAGCTGATTATGAAAGTTGGTTAGATCGATTTTCTTATTGATTATAAAAATAAAGAAATGGACAAATAAGGGGAAAAGAAAATGAAGACTATAAACGTATTTCATTACGACGCATTTACGAATAAACCAAATAAGGGAAATCCAGCAGGTATTGTATTAGAAGCAGATGGATTAACGGAAGAGGAAATGCAAATTATTGCTGAAAAAGTTGGATATAACGAAACAACTTTTGTTCTTTCCTCAGAAGTAGGAGATATAAGAATGCGCTATTTTACACCTGGTTTTGAAATGGATTTATGTGGTCATGGGACAGTAGGGTCGATATTTGCCTTGCGCGAAAAAGGTTTATTAGAAGAGAAAAGTAACCTTACGATTGAAACGAAGGCTGGGATTTTACCGATACAAATAGGTGTAAATGAAAATGGAGAAACCTTTATTAAAATGAGACAGGCAGCACCTCAGTTTAAAGAATTTACAGGTTCAACAGAAGAATTAGCTCATAGTATCGGTTTAGAAATAAATGATTTAGATGTAAGTTTACCGATTGTATATGGAAGTACTGGTAATTGGACTGTAATTGTACCGATTAAAAATCTTAATGCATGTGAGAGAATGAAACCTAATAATGCTGCATTTCCATCAGTATTAAAAGAAATACCTAATGCTTCTATTCACCCAATTTGTCTAGAAACTTATGATGAACTAGCACAAATGCACGGCCGTCATTTTTCATCAGCTTACGCTGGGACGATTGAAGATCCAGTGACAGGAACAGCTTCAGGTGTAATGGGAGCGTATTATGCGGAGTATTTAGAGAAAGGTTTTGAACATGAATTGAGTTTAATCGTTGAGCAAGGACAGGAAATAAATAAAGATGGTCGTGTAACTGTTTATGTAACGAAAGGGATAGAAAACGAGAAGTTACAAATAGATATTGCTGGAACAGCGGTGTATGTGAAAGAGTTTGAAGTTTCAATATAAAGTGAAACTTTAATCAGTGGGGGTCTTACTGCCCGGTGAATAGCGGGATAAAAAGAAAGCCCGGAATACATCCGGACTTTCATTATCTGTTCAATACTTCAATGTACGAAGCATTTCCAGTTGTTCTTAAAGCGGAGCGGAAATTATTATTTTCTAACGCCTTAGCAACTTGTTGTAACTGCTGTGCATCATCATGATGAATAAGTAAGCTGTCAGCACCGCTTTCCTCTATATGAATGTGTTCGACATTTCCGATTGCATCATGTACAGCTTTTAAAAATTCAGGTTTCATATTGTCCTCCTATATGTATGTAACGTTGTAATTTAGTATTTCCTTATTTATGAAATATAAAAGTAAATGAAAGGAGAAATAAAAATGAATATAAAGCAATTTAATGAACATATAACATCACTATTTGGAGAGCATCTTCATAAATATGGCGATGATGAATATGGTTTTACTTATATAAGTAAAGATGAATTTCACAAAATCGGTTACACAACAAATTTAACGTTAGAAACTATTGAAGAAGCGTATCGAAATGGAGTCGATATGATAGTTACACATCATGCGCCGTGGAGTTTTTTATTTGGTATGGAAGAGGCATGTATTGAGAAATTGAAGCAATATGAAATGAATCATTTTTGGATTCATTTGCCGTTAGATTTTGTAAAGTTTGGCACGTGTACATCGTTATTTAACGGAATTGGGATAGATACAATACTGGAATATTCCACGTATGAGGAAGAAGAACTACCGGGAATAGGAGAATATAAAGAAGCGATTCCTTTTTCAAACTTAGTTGGAAAACTTGAAGAAAAAATGGAAGAGAAAGTGAAGAGCTGGAGAAATCACGATAAACCAGTAAAACGGATTGCAATCTTAACCGGTGCAGGAAATAATACAAATTTGATTGAACGTGCATTAGAAAAAGGATGTGACACGTACATAACAGGTGAAAAAACATTATATACAGTGCAACATGCGAAATTTAAAGGAATTAATTTAATTGTAGGTAGTCATACGTTTACAGAAGTGTTTGGTGTAGAAAGTTTGGCTCATAAATTACAAGACAGAGACCCTGCAATAGAAATTATTAGAGTATATGAAGAGCATTTAGAGTGATAAAATCACGTTATCATAAATGGAATATTGAAGAAAGTCATTGTAATAAAATAAAATTGTTGTTTGTTATATCAGGGCGATTGAAAGGATTTTACTTTTGTTTGTCAAATGATAGTAAAGTTGTCTTTTGAATTAAGGAAATATTCGGAGTTGAAGGGTGAGAGAATGGACATTTCAATAATCACTGCACAACTAGTTAAGGAAAAAGTTATTTCACATTATCCAAATAGCGTAAAAGCATTAAACGGGGGAACGACAAGTACTATATATTTGTTAGATGAACAATACGTTATAAAGTTGAATGAATCGGATGTCATACGTGAAGAAGCTTATTTTCTTCAGTTTTATAAAAAGGACGAATTATTTCCAAAGCTTTTATATAAGGAACCTTTAAATCGCTATATTGTTTACTCATTCCTTGAGGGCACAACTTCTTTCAAACTAGGCCATAAACGGAGTGTTCTTAGTAAACTTGTAAAGGAAGTAATCAATAAGTATGAAGTAGTTACAGAGGTTGATGGCTGGGGATGGAAAGAAAGCCCAGTTCAATCTTGGAATGAATTTTTAACGACAAATGTGATGGAAGCTCATGAAAATGTAAGACGTTACATAAGTGAGGAAGAGTATAGAACGGTTTTTAAGTTAGCAAATAGTCCAAGTAGGGGGACTGGAATAAATCAGCCATTTTTATTGCATGGTGATCTTGGATTTCATAATTTTATATTTCAAGAGAATAAACTGCACGGTGTAATTGATCCTTTACCAGTGTTAGGAGATCCTATATATGATTTAATTTATGCGTTCTGTTCAACCCCGGAAGATTTAACAAAAGAAACAATCGATTATGCGATGAAACAATGTGTATTTCATAAAAAAGACCGTGATTTATATGAAGAAATAGTCATAGGATTATATTTGCGTATAGATACGTGTTTACGGCACCACCCGAAAGATTTAGAAGATTATTTAGCAGCTTGGCGTTATTGGATGGGTGAGGTTGAGGTGACTTTATAGCACAAATATTTTTGGGGAGATAGTGAGATGAATGTTGCAGAAGCGAAAAAGGATTTACTGTAATTCCATTGTCAGTTACAGTTGTTTATTTACTTACTTTTATAAGTTTATTAATTGAAAATAAAAAAGTAGATTATTATCAACAAAAATCAGTTTAATAAAAATATAGGGATAGGGGGAATTATGATGAAAAATTACGTTTGTACAACGTGCGGTGTGCAGTATGCAGCGAGTGTAGAGGAACCGGTGAGTTGTCATATTTGTGATGAAGAGAGGCAATATGTGAATCCGAAAGGGCAGTCTTGGACGACTTTAGAAAATTTGCAAACAGATGATACATATAAAAATGTAATAATCGAAGAGGAAAATGGACTTTATAGTATTACGACAAAACCAGGATTTGCGATCGGTCAAACGGCATTTATAGTGAAAACAGAGTCATATCGTTTACTATGGGACTGTATTACGTATTTAGATGAAACGACAATTGCGAAAATAAAAGAGCTTGGTGGATTAGATGCGATTGCAGTGTCTCATCCTCATTATTATTCAACGCAAGTAGAATGGGCAGAGACATTTGATGTACCAATTTATATACACGAAGATGATAAAGAATGGGTGATGCGCCCAAGTAGTCGTATTATTTATTGGTCTGGTGAGTCTTTACAATTAGCGGATGGGATTACTGTACATCGTCTTGGAGGACATTTTAGTGGTGGTTCTGTATTGCATTGGGAAGAAGGTAATGATGGAAAAGGGATTTTGTTAACAGGTGATATTATTCAAGTTGTAGCGGATGAGCGGTGGGTAAGTTTTATGTATAGCTATCCAAACTTAATTCCATTACCAGCGAGAAAAGTGGAAGAAATGGTGAACCGAGTGAAGCCGTTACAGTTTAATCGTTTATACAATGCTTTTCATCGAGTAGTAAAAGAAAATGCAAATGAGGCAGTTGAACGTTCTGCTGAAAGATATATAAAAGCAATAGAAGGAAAGTTGTTTCATACGTAAAAGGAGAGTAGCTTAATGAAAACGTTAGTATGCTTTGGAGATAGTATTACAGCTGATGAAACATTTTTTGATGGAATGCCGAGATTAACACCACGTTTGCAAGAGATGTTTCCGAAGTGGAAAGTAGTGAATGCAGGTGTTCCAGGGGATAATACATTCGATGCGTTAAATAGGATTGAAGAAGATGTAATATCATATAAACCAGATTTCGTAACAGTTTTTCTTGGTACGAATGATGCGGTTTCTTTTTCTCAAGTGTCATTACAAGCATATAAAGAAAACTTAGAGAAGATTGTGAACCATATTTCATCAGATAAAGTACTACTGATTAGTCCTGCACCAGTTGATGAAGAAAGACAGCGTAATAGAACAAATAGAGTGCTTGGTCAGTATGCAGACGTGGTGGGGAAAGTGGCGAGGGAAACAGGAAGTTATTTTCTAAACGTATTCGCTGAAATGATTCAAGAACGGGATTATAAAAGATTTGTAGAAAATGGTGAAAAAGATGGATTACACTTTGGACCAGAAGGCTATGAGTATGTAGCGAGGTTAATTGGTGAAAAGTTAAAAGGAATTTTATAAGGAGCAAAGCACTTAGTGTTTTGCTTTTTCTTGTTTTTTTGCAGTCTATAAACTTATTCACCGCTGTAATTTGCACAGATATTTTGTTTTTTTATATGCGTAAAAGGTTAGCTCTGTTTTAAAGTAATATAAATTTATTTTTAAAAATTTATATTTCGTAGTTGAAAATCAATAAAGGTGTAACTATAATAGTTACAGTTAGTTTGTTATTTTGAAATATACACATTGAATTACAAGAATGAAAGGAGTTTTTATGTAAATCAAAAAGTTATAAAAATCTATTAATTTTTATAATAAGATAAAAAGCTTTTCGGTTCATACACATTATTAAATATGTTAATTCTAATAGAAAACTAGAGGTGGAAAGATGAAAAATTTTAAAGGTATGTTGATATCATCACTTGCAATTACAACTTTTGCTGGGGTAGGTACGACATTTGTAACAAATACAGTACATGCTGCCAATAACGATTCTAGTAAAATACAATTTCGTTCTAATAAGAGTATAAACACAACAACTAGCTCGAGATTGCCTGTATTATCAATCAATCCTTATGATGAACCTAGATTTTCGAGACAGGGATATCTTGAAGAGGCACCTTTAGGAATTAATGCTCCTTATGCTTGGGGAATTAAAGGAGGAGATGGTCAAGGAGCAACCTTTGTAGATTTGGAAGAAGGCTGGTTATTAAATCATGAAGATTTAGTCGGTCAAAATATTGAATTTATGTCTGGAAAAATGAGTAATGATCTTTCTCACGGTACTTCAGTTCTAGGTGTTGTTTCTGCAGCTGACAATAGGATTGGGAACATTGGGATTGCACCAAAAGCAAAGGCAAAAGTAATTTCAGTGATTCGAGATAATGGGAGAATCGATGTAAGAGATGCTATTTTAAGTGCCGTAGATTCTTTACAGGCTGGAGATGTTTTATTAATAGAAGAATCCTTTAAATATGATGGATATGGAGATGACCCTTTACCAGTAGAAGTATACCCGAGTATATTTAACGCAATTCGCAAAGGTACAGATAAAGGCATTATTATTGTAGAAGCAGCTGGTAATGGTGGGATTGATTTAGATGAATTTAAAGACCGTAATGGTAAACAGATTTTAAATCGAAATAGTCCAGACTTTAAAGATTCAGGAGCTATTATAGTTGGAGCATCTACTGCAAGAGTTCCTCATAAACGTTTAGGTTTCTCTAACTATGGTAGTAGAATTGATGTATATGGTTGGGGAGAGTATGTTGACACATTAGATACATATCAAAATCAAAATAGTAAAGGACAAAAAGTTACAGATCAGAACATAATGAATCGTTATACTTCTAATTTCCGTGGTACTTCTAGCGCTTCGCCTATAATCGCTGGGGCTGCTGTATCAATTCAAGGGATTGCTAAAGAACATTTAGGTAAGGCATATACACCAAAAGAATTGAGAGCAATTTTAAGTAATCCTAATACAGGCACAAAGTCTAATGACCCATCATCTGATAAAATAGGGGTTTTACCAGATTTAAAAGCGATTTTGTCTAACCTTGGTTTTCATAGTGATTTGACTACCAATGATTCTATGGTATTTCCAGATAACGTAGAAAAAAATGAAGGAAAAGAAAATTCAACTTTCGTATTTCCAGGTGAAGAAACAAAAAAAACAGGGGATAAAAATTCAACTGTAACATTCCCAGAAGAAGATTTAAAACAGGAGGAAAAAGAAGAGGGATTAATTGTTTTTCCTGATTAATAAAAAAATACTACCTTCCATTTGGAGGTAGTATTTTTTATTTCTTGTCATTAACAAGCAGGCATGAAATTTGTATTTGTTTATCTTTCATAATGAACTTAACCACAAAGTCGAATGTTTGACTGTTAATTAACTTTTTCGTCTCAATCAATTACATGAATCAATCTAGAAATGCTTGCTGCAATGCTTTCAGTCCATCGCTGTATATACCATGAAATAGATTTATTGCCTCTTCATCACTAACCTCAACAGGAGTGAATGTACCAGACCACTCTACTAACGATGTGTTACTTTCAGTACCTTCTTTCACCTGGATTGTAGATAGATAATTAGTGACTGGGAATGGTGCATTCATGATTGAATACGTGTAGTAGCGCTCTTTATCATTGAATACTTCTAATCGTTCTATAATTGTATCCCCATCCGGATTAGCTAGATGACGTACACGACCGCCTTCAGTTAATTTACTGCTAGGTATATAAGGTAACCAGTCTGGAAGGGAGTTGAAACCTCCGATTAATTGCCATACTTGTTCCGGTGAAGAAAAAATTTCCATAGATGTAGTAGTATGTGCCATATTCATTACGCTCCTTTTCATCCCGGTATTTACGGGTAAATAATCAGTGGGGGATGCTCCCACTGATTAAAGTTTCATTATTATTTTACGTTGATTGGTAGTGGTGCATTAGGTGCTACTAGTTTTTGTTCGCGCATTTCTTGCCAGAATGCTGCTGGAATTACTGTATTTAAGGCGTTTTGGTCTTCTACAATTCGTTCCGGTTTACTTGCACCAGGAACAACGGCAGCAACTGCTGGATTTGCTAGTGAAAATTGTAATGCAGCAGCTTTGATGCTGATGTCGTGACGATCTGCAAGAGCTTTGATTTTCTCAACCTTTGCAATAATTTCTGGCGATGCTTTTTGATATTCGAAGTGAGCGCCTCCAGCAAGAATACCTGAGCTATATGGGCCACCAACAACAATATCCATATTATGCTTTACAGCTGCAGGCATTACTCGTTGCAATGCACGTTCGTGGTCTAATAATGAATAGCGACCAGCTAGTAAGGATATATTTGGTTTCGCTTCTTCTAAATCAAGCATAAGTTCAATTGATTCTACTTTGTTTACTCCAAGCCCCCAGCCCTTAATAACTCCTTCTTCACGTAAACGTGTTAGCGCACGGAATGCTCCTGTTCGAGCTGTTTCAAATTGTGAAATCCACTCATCACCATAAAAGTCTTGTGCTAAATCATGAATGAAAACAAAGTCTAGACGATCTGTTTTTAAACGTTTCAAACTTTGCTCGATAGAACGAAGTGTTGCATCTGCGCTATAGTCATTGATCATTTTATTTTTGCGACCAAATTCGAAAAGTCCGCCTTTTTCACCTAAATCACGTGCAGATGGATCTTCTAGTTCATCTGAAATCGTTCGACCTACTTTGGTGCTTAAAAAGTAATCATCACGATTTCTTTTTGACAGTGCTTCACCAAGACGGATTTCCGCTAATCCAGATCCATAAAGTGGAGCTGTATCAAAGTAACGAACGCCATTCTCCCAAGCAGCATCCACTGTAGCGAGTGCTTCTTCCTCTGGGATATTACGGTACATATTTCCTAGTGGTGCTGTACCAAACCCGATTTTTTCTTTTAGTAATTTACTCATTATAGATATCCTCCTAAAATATATTTGAAAATTATTTATTCATTGTGAATGGATGTGAAAATGAAAACATGTCATTTCATCGTCTGACAAAATGTATGATAAAAATACTCACTTTAAAGTACAGGTACTAACAGGTAATTTCTAACACTGCATGACTCACTCAACTCTTACAAATGCTATTATGAAATGTATTTTACATAATGAAAAGTACGTACTTTAAAGTGATATAGATACTAAAAAGTAATACAGGTACTTTTTGGTGCCGTACTACTCATCTGCTGTTTACGTATGCTATTATGAAACATGTTTAACACAATAAAAAGTATGTACTTTAAGGTGCTATAGATACTTAAAAGTAATATTTAAATATTTTAGCTTATTTGTCTTATAAAATTATTAAAGGAGATTTTTATATGAAAACATACAATATTCCTGTAGAGGCAACTTTAGAGGTTATCGGTGGAAAGTGGAAAGTAGTTATCCTTTGTCATTTAAAGAAAGACAAAAAGAGAACGTGCGAGTTAAAACAATTAATGTCTGGTATTACACAAATATAGTAAAGAAGTAGGGATGAAAATCGAAATGGTTTCTATCCCTACTTTTTCATTTTATATACAAATTAAGAACTAAAACTATATACTTTTAAAAAGTAAACTATATAATAAATGTAGAAACGAAAATTTATGAGCAAGGAAGTTGAAAAATATGACATTAACAATGGGCTTTATTGGATTTGGAAAGTCAGCTAACCGCTATCACTTACCTTATGTAAACACGCGTAATAATATAAAAATAAAAACGATTTTTGTACGTCAAATAAATGAAAAATTAGCGGCTCCATATAAGGGAAAAGGTGTTTACTTCACTACTAATTTGGACGAATTGTTGAATGACAAGGAAATTCAAGTGGTGACGGTCTGTACGCCAGCACATACGCATTACGAATTAGCGAAAAAAGTTATACTTGCTGGAAAATCAGTTATCGTTGAAAAACCATTTTGCGATACAGTGGAACATGCGAAAGAATTATTAGCTTTAGGACGAGAAAAAGGTGTAGTCGTTATGCCTTATCAAAACCGCCGTTTTGATGGTGATTTTTTAGCTGTGAAGCAAGTAATTGAACAAGGGTTCCTTGGTGATATTATTGAGATTGAATCACATATTGATTATTTCCGTCCTGGTTCAATCACTCATGAAGCTCCAAAAGAAGAAGGTTCATTTTACAGTTTAGGTATTCATACGATGGACCGTATGATTTCACTATTCGGCCGTCCAGATACGGTGACATACGATATTCGTAATAATGAAATGGAAGGTGCGGTTGATAACTATTTCGATGTTGGTTTACATTACGGAAATCAGTTGAAGATTAAGCTGAAAACGAACCATGTCGTAGCAAAAGATTATCCACGCTTTATCGTTCATGGAACAAACGGATCATTTATTAAATATGGTGAAGATCAGCAGGAAAATGATTTGAAAGCGGGTGTTATGCCTGAGAGTGCAGGATTTGGTGAAGATTCACCGATGTACTATGGAGTTGCTAAGTATCGTAATGCAAATGGTGACTGGATTGAAAAACAAATTAAAACGCCACTTGGTGATTACGGTCGTTTCTATGATGCCGCGTATGAAACAATTATAAATGGTGCACCAAAACTTGTGAAAGACGAAGAAGCGGTAACGAATATTGAAATCTTAGAAAATGGATTTGCTGCCCCATCACCTTCAGTTTACAAACTTGAGGCTTTACATTTGAATGAATAGAAGAGAGTTTGCAGTATAAAGGAGGTATGGAAATGGCAAGCGGATCAACACAAGTAAAATACCTCGGCATTTATCAAAAGATTAAACAGCAAATTTTAGATGGTGAATATAAAATCAACGAAAAAATTCCGAGTAGCCCCGTCCTTGCTGAAGAATTTGGTGTTTCAGCCCTTACTATTAAGAAAGCGCTGGATCTATTAGTTAGAGATGGCTACATCATCCGCCGGCGCGGAAGTGGAACAGTGGTGCAAGATTGGCGTCAACAGGAAAAGGCACGAATGATTCAAACTTTAACGGGTACGAAAGCTGTATACGGCAGTGAGGTAGAAAGTAAAATTATCGAGTTTGCGATTGTTGGGGCTGATGAAGTAGTTGCTGAGAAATTGGGAGTTTCAATCGGTGATTTCGTTTATAAAATCATTCGCCTCCGCATCATTCACAGCATTCCGACGATTATGGAGCATACATGGATGCCAATTTCGGTTATCCCAGGTGTTGAGGCTTCTGTTTTAGAGGAGTCGATATACTCACATATTCAAAATAAACTTGGTCTTGAAGTAGGGACATCTGTTGTCAGGGTTAAAGGAATTCGCCCAGATGATAGGGAAAAGCAGTTTATGAACTTAACAAATCAGGATTTCCTAATGCGAGTTGAACAAGTAGCTTATTTAACGGATGGACGAACTTTTGAATATTCTTATGCAGATCATCTACCCGAAACCTTTGAGTTTGAAACAGTCATTACTGCAAAAAATTATAAAGAGATATAAAAATCGGTTGAGGCAGGTATTGTCTCAACTGCTCCTATTATACGTTAATAGAATGAATCCAAGACTTAACATTTGATTTATAGAACTGTAAAGTTTAAAATTACAGTATAGTTTTTAGAAGTGAGTTGTTATCGTCTGTAAAATGTAGATAAATTAAATATTCTCGAATAAATAATATTGCTTGTATTTGATTCTAAACTGTAATTTTTTTTAATACATTTCAATAACCGATGTTTAAAATGTACGTTTCATAACATTAAAGGAGTGAGTTAAATATGGTAATTCTATATACAACAGCAAGCTGTGCCTCATGCCGAAAAGCGAAAGCATGGCTTGAAGAGCATCAAATTGATTATATTGAAAAAAACATCGTATCAAATTCTATGACAGTTGATGAGCTTAAATCGATTCTTCGTTTAACTGAAGAAGGGGCTACTGAAATTATTTCAACTAGATCCAAAACTTTTCAGGACTTAAATATAAATATTGATGAGCTCTCGCTAAATGAATTTTATACATTAATAATTGAGTATCCACTAATGTTGCGTCGCCCGATTATGCTGGACGAAAAAAGATTGCAAATTGGTTTTAACGAAGAAGAAATTCGTAAATTTTTACCACGTAGCGTCCGAACATTTTTAAACATTGAATTACAAAAGTTGGCTAATTAATAAATAATATTTCTTATGGAAAATTTTCTTGAAAGGAGGAAGCAGAAGATGATTGAAGTATGTGTTACAGTTAATTATAATGATAGAAATTATCAAACAAATGTTATTGTGAGTAAAGATACGATTGGGACAAAAATTAAACAGTTGGCAGAAGAACAAGTGAAGAAACAGTGGAGTGTTTAATTTTATTTTCAACTTAAAAAGCTAAATGAAGTTATCAGATATAGGTGGGACCGGATAGAATATAAGAGAATTAATTTTTTATGGCAAGAAGTATTCTATATGTTTTAACGTTCTAACCTATCTGTAATATTTATGGCTACAGTTAATATATGAGAAACAATATTTTTGATCGTAGGAGGAAAATCATGAACAGCGACTTTACCTTGGCCATACACAGTTTAACTTATTTAGCTTTACAGCCAGATCGGATGTCAACAAGTAATGCTATTTCAGAAAGTGCAGGTGTACATCCAGTACGCATTCGCAAAGTACTAAGTTTGTTAAAAAAACATAAGTTTATACAATCGAAAGAGGGGACTGGTGGCGGTTTTATTTTCGCTCGCGATTTAGATGAAATTAATCTTTGGCATATTTATCAGATAACCTCTGAAGGTGCTTTGCAGCCGAAGTGTCCAGAATCAAACAATCAGTGTGTTGTAGGTTCGAACATGCGAAAAGTTCTTTTCGCTATTTTCTTAGGTGCTGAAGAGCATCTAGGTGAATACTTAAAGAATTATACAATGAAAGAAGTTGTTGACCTTATCAATCAAGAGCGTTAAGCGGCTTAATTATTATATAGCCGTGAGTTCTTAACACTTAAATGTAATGAAAAATATTACAGTATAATTGTTTTTATATCTTTTTTATTGTCACAAAAAATATTTATAGGAAGGTGAAACGGTATGATGTCAAATAATAATCATGTTTTAAAAGTAGGAGATTGGGTTCGTGGAATATCAAATGAAGGTGAATTAATAGTTGGTTATATTGTATCACTTGATGATGTAGAGGATATAGTTACAGTTAGTATTGTGAAACGTGACGGCCAGTACACAATAAACGAAGCGATTTTACTCTTTAGTAAACACGTTAACAAACTCCCTGAATCAAAGGTAATAAATAAGGAACAAATCCTTTATCTTATAGATCTTGCATTATTAACAGGGGATGAAGAATGGTTTATCGAGCTTTCTTCAAAATTAAACTCGATAAAAGAGCTAGTTAATGAGGGATTTTAAAATTTAAACTTTTGAGGGTGCACACAATCCGCCTTATGGAGAGGACACAATTACTTTTCACATAAAAGGAAATGATGTAAAAACGATTCATTACAAACATAGAGATATTCCTGATAACGATAATTATGTAAATGAGCTGTCCATATGGGGCAGCTTTTTTGTTTTTTACTCAGTGTATCTTTTTAAAATGTATATGAATTCAATATTAATAATACATATCCTAAAATTTGGTTTTTTATTTTGGAATTTTTTCTTTTTACCTACATTAATTATTTATTAGAATATCTTTTATGTTTAAAATGAAATTTTTTGATAAAGGGGATATAAGTATCTTTATAATGAGTAACCTAGAAAAACAATGTATTATTGTATTTTTTTACTAACTAATTCAGCTTTAAGCGATAAAAACAATGGCTACATGCTAACTGTAAAATGTTATCCATATAAAATTATTCCACTTTAATATTTCTGAAAATATAAAAATATTAATTTTATAAATATACACGTTATAATGAGGGCGTCGAGAGAAATTTTATTATCTCTGGAGAAAATATAAAAAATGCGATTACTAGTAAGAAAGGTGTGTGATTAGAGGCGAAATGTATGTAATGTGCTTCAGTGGCTTGTGTAAGCAATATCATCAGTGCTACCGAAGTTATGAAGGTAATGTATAGAATTGAGAAAGAAATGCCTCGCAAATGAAGAGAGGCCGGTTTAGCTAAAATTACTGTTAAAAGTAAAAAAGAGAAACCATTAAAGTAATACACTGTTATTAGAAATGTTGCAACGTATTTATGAAGTCTATTCTATATTGTTCTCTTAAGAGGTCTTTATATAAAGAGCGGATATTACGAGTAAACTTTTTTGTGAACGCTAACAATTATATTAGGACGCTAACTAGCGAATGTTTCAATTTGGATTCATTATGATGAAGGACATACAAAGTGGGGCAACTTGTAAGGAATTCATTTTCCGAAAAGGGAATATTTGTTAGGCGTAAAGAGAGATGTAGGAATAGATACAAGGGGGAGTTATTATATGAACGGGAATACTGCAAAGAAAATAGAAGTTCAAGCTGAAAATACCGCACGAAAAAATGAGCAATATGCAGATCCGAAAAAGTGGCATAAGCAGGATACTACATGGGCACTCAGTCTATTTGGAACTGCAATTGGAGCAGGGGTGCTCTTTTTACCGATTAATGCAGGTTCAGGTGGTTTATTATCTTTACTACTAATTACATTACTTGCATATCCAGTTATGTATTACTCACATAGGGCGCTTGCTAAAATGATATACGCTTCTAATTCTGCTGATGAGGGGATCACAGGTACAATTAGAGAGTATTTCGGAAATAAAGCGAGTATCATTTTTAACATCGTATATTTCGGTTCAATTTATACAATCGTACTAATGTATTCGGTTGCGCTTACAAATACTGCAAGTAGTTTTATCGTGCATCAATTGCACATGCCAGAACCTCCAAGGGCTATTTTATCACTTGTATTAGTTCTTGGTCTTATCGCTATACTAAATTTTGGTCAAGATATTACTGTAAAGGTAATGAGTATGTTAGTGTATCCTTTCATAGTTTCTTTACTTTTTATCGCAATATCTTTAATTCCACAGTGGAATACGTCAATGCTTAGTTTTTCAGCTGTTTCAACTGCTTCAACAGGAACAGGCTATTTTGGAACGATATTGATGATTCTACCAATCATCGTATTCTCATTTAATCATTCACCTATGATTTCATCATTTGTTGTGAAACAGAGAGCTACGTATGGAATCGAAGCCACTGATGCTAAATGTGCGCAAATACAAAAGGTTTGTTATATCATGACATTCGCTGTTGTTATGTTCTTCGTTTGGAGTAGTGCATTGAGCTTGACTCCAGATGATATAAAAATGGCAAAAGAACAAAACTTATCAATTCTTTCATATCTTGCTAATGAGCTTAATTCGCCTGTAATCACTATTGCAGCTCCAATTATTGCTTTTGTGGCTATTACAAAGTCTTTCCTTGGTCATTATATCGGAGCATTTGAAGTAATGCGTGACATGATTATTAAGTTCGGTAAATCACGTGGAAAAGATATTGAAGAAAAAACAATTAAGACAGTAATCCTTACTTTCGTTGTATTATCATGCTGGTTTGTTGCTTATACAAATCCAAGTATTCTTGGACTTATTGATTCTCTAAGCGGTCCTTTAGTTGCTGCTATCTTATGTCTATTACCGATGTATGCGATTCAAAAAGTGCCAGTACTAGCTAAATACAAAGGGAAAATGAGCAACGTATTTGTTATTATTGTAGGTGTACTTACAGTTTTAGCAAGTATTAAGTCATTATTCTAATTCACTACTGTTGGTTTTAGTATCAAAATAGTTGGATCTGAGAAAAGAAGGAGCAAGTTTTGAATAGTTTTTTTCAAAACTTACTCTTAAAATATTCTAATGAATTAATTTTACAAATAAGTTTATTCATATTAGTCATCTAGCGTTTTGGTTATATACTCATCCAATATTATCAAGACCTAAATCGAGAAATTTTAAATATCAAGCGCCTAACGTATTATATATCCCTAATATGTTAGGCGCTTTTATTTTGGATAATAAATTTTGAACCTGAATTTGAATAGTATCTCTATTTGATGCTTATTTAATATTGTAAAATTTGTATTGAAAATTCGAGGTTTTAAAAGTACCATATACATATTCAAACATTTGAAGGTGTATATGGTACTTTTGAAAATTGAGGAAAAGTAACGGAGGGATTTCAATGGGAAACGAAATGCAACAATTTAAAGCAGATTTCTTTAAAGCCTTAGCACACCCTTTGCGAATAGGTATCTTAGAATTATTGTCAGAAGGTGAAAAAAGCGTAAACGAAATTCAAGATATTCTAAATAAGGAAGGTTCAGCTGTTTCTCAGCAATTAAGTGTACTACGTTCAAAAAACATTGTTGTTGGTAGAAAAGATGGAAAAAGAGTTTTATATTCTTTACGAGACCCTATTATTGTGGATTTATTGGTGGTTGCACGGAAGATTTTTAACAACCATTTAATCGATACGATTTCAATGTTAGAAGAGCTAGATGGAGCAGAAAGTGAAATGATGGCTAAGGAGGGATAGGTTGAGTATTGAGGTTAAGAAAGAAGATATCATCCAACATGGGATTGAAACATTTCGCTCATTAGGAGCTCATTACGTTTGTGAAGTTTGTATAAAAAGTGGAAATTCTTGTTGTTTTTCATGCCAACATTTACAAGATGGAGTTGGATGTCGAAAAAGAAATACTGCTTGTACAGCTTGGTTATGTGGAATTCAAGGTTTTTTATTTGATCAAATAGGATTACTGGATGAATGGAATCGTTTTTGGAGTGAAATTCCAGGACAAATGTTTCGTAGAGATATTACTCCAGATAAGGTAAGGATTAGATCGTTTATTGATACGAAGAAGCTAGATAGTCGGGCCGGAGAACGTCTAGCAGAAAGATTGAAATCCTATGTACAACAAGGTGGAGATATAGGTGAATTGGAGTGTCATTTAAGTAAAACATATAGTAAATATTAGGATGGTTTTTCTTTTTGTGAAAAGGACAATTTTCTGTATAAGGGACCGAGAAATACATTTGTAATCCAGATCTATTAAAAATAGAAAAGAAGGGTTTGTAATGAGAAAGTTATTTACAGGAAGGTTTGAAGGATATTCATTAGCACATTTTCAAAAGGATCTTCTTTCAGGAATGATTGTTGGAGTTGTTGCGATTCCACTTGCTATGTCTTTTGCTATTGCCTCTGGTGTTAAGCCAGAGTATGGGATTTATACAACCTGTATTGCTGGAATACTCATTTCACTGTTTGGTGGTTCGAAGTATCAAATTGGAGGACCTACAGGTGCTTTTGTTCCGATTCTTTTAGGAGTTGTAATTACCTATGGATACGAAAATTTACTACTCGCGGGTTTGTTAGCTGGAATTATTTTATGTCTTATGGGAATCTTCAAGCTAGGCTCTTTAATTAAGTTTATTCCACGTCCTGTAACAATTGGTTTTACTTCAGGTATTGCTGTTATTATTTTTACGGGACAAATTGCTAGTTTTTTAGGTTTAACAGGTATAAAAAAGCATGAGGAATTTCTAGCGAATTTGAAGGAACTCTTCACTCATATCAATACTACCAATTTTTATAGTGTTATAACTGCTTTGATTTGCTTTTTTGTTATACTCATAACACCAAAGATTTTACCAAAAGTGCCTGGTTCATTAGTAGGTGTTGTTATTTCAACTGTAATTGCAACTGTATTTTTCTCAGGTTATGTACCTACTATTGGTACAGTATATGGTACGATTCCAAATACACTTCCTCAGTTTGATATACCAGAAATCACATTAGAACGTATAAAGCAGTTAATTGGTCCTGCATTTGTTATTGCGATGCTCGGTGGAATTGAATCACTTTTATCCGCTGTCGTGGCAGATGGTATGACAAATAGTAAACACAACAGTAACAAAGAGCTTATCGGTCAGGGGATTGCCAATATTGTTACCCCGTTATTTGGCGGAATTCCGGCAACTGGAGCGATTGCACGTACAGCAACTAATATTAAGAGTGGAGCTGTATCTCCGATGGCGGGTGTTATTCACGGAGGATTTGTGTTATTTACACTTCTACTGTTAGCGCCATATGCTTCACATATTCCACTTGCTAGTATGGCCCCGATTTTAATGGTGGTAGCTTGGAATATGAGCGAGCAGAAACATTTTTATCACATACTTAAAATGAAGACGGGAGATTCTCTTGTATTATTGGTAACATTTTTACTTACTGTATTTACTAGTTTAACAACAGCTGTAGAGATTGGTCTTATATTAGCTATTATTTTGTTTACAAAACGTATGAGTAATATGCTTGTCATATCAAAAGTGCTTCCTGATCATACAAAAAGAAATGAAAAATTGCTACCACATGTGGTAAATAAAGCTCATGATTGCCCACAAATTAGCATTTATACAATAGAAGGGCCATTATTTTTTGGGGCTGCTCAAACATTTGAACAAAATATTTTAGCGACTATTCATTATAAACCTAATGTTTTAATTTTACGTATGGGAAAAGTTCCTTTTATTGATACCACAGGAGAGTCTTACTTTAGGAATATTGTTCAGCACTTCAAAAAACAAGGTGGCGTACTTCTTATTTCTGGAATTCAATCAGAGCTAAAAGCCAATCTAGATAAGAATGGATTGTACGCTGAGATTGGGGAAGAAAACTTTTTTAATCATACCGGAGAAGCAATTAATTGTGCTTTAGGACATCTGAATACAAAAAAATGTATAGGGTGTAAGCATTTTGCTTTTCATGAATGTACAGGGCTTTCTCAGCAATCTCAGGAAATCAATACAATAAAGAATAAAGAAAATGCATTAGATTTTTAAAAATTTCACTTCACATACAAAGTTTGTTTGAGTTAATCTACTTTTTTAATCATTTTATTAAAAAAGTAGAGAAGAAGAAAGTTTGCTTTGGAGAATTTGGAGAAGATTTTTTACAAGGTGTGAACAAGTAGTTTTTTTATACATTCAACAAATAAGTATCAAACAGCAAGAAGAGAATATTTTCCCTACATTTAAACGAAAAACGAAAAACGGAAATTAAAAATAATATTTATTTAATAGAATAAACGAAAACGAGTGGAGGAAATAAAAATATGCCTAATTTACCAAATTGTCCAAAATGTAATTCAGAATACACTTACGAAGATGGGAATCTTTTTGTTTGTCCAGAATGTGCTCATGAGTGGACTTTAGAATTAGAAGCTGAAAATAGTGAAGATACAAAGGTAATTAAAGATGCAAATGGAAATATTTTAAACGATGGTGATTCTGTAACAGTAATTAAAGATCTTAAAGTAAAAGGAACTTCATCAGTTGTAAAAATTGGTACAAAAGTAAAGAGTATCCGATTAGTTGATGGAGATCATGATATTGATTGTAAAATTGATGGTTTTGGAGCTATGAAATTAAAATCTGAATTCGTTAAAAAGGTATAAATACAAATTTTGTTACATCAAAATTAGTTTGAAGTTAATGAATATACACTGTTTTTCAGCTGTACCCCGTGCCCGACAACTTAAGAATTTCGAATTACCCCGAAATGATAAAATGAACTTTTTGGTTATGATTCAGCAGATTTTTTTTGAGTACCATGAAATTTTAGCTTGCTAGCGATATAGTACTGCCGAAATATTTGAAATAGCTATAAGACTATTCTTTCGATGGTATGATGAAAGATGTGGAAAAGGAATAGGAATAGGTCTCAATCAGACCTCAATATTAATCTTCACCATTAGCAACAAAAAACCACCTCTCATAAAGGTGGTTTTTCAGTATTAATATATTTTAATTAATCACGTCTAAATGGACCTTTTGGAGCAATAAGCTCTAAATTAGTACCATCTGAATCGGGGAAGTAGGCAACTCCTGTACCAAATCCAGTTTTCTAGCCGTCTTCTTGAAAGATAATTGGTTCGTCATCTGGGTGCTATCCTATGCCCATCAAGCTAACAAAATGGATTGCCTCTGAAACAAAAAATGATTTTTATTACTATAAAAAACGTAAAGTATCTGTTTTTAGAAAAAATTAATTTTTATAAATTGATGGAGATATAACTCAATTCTTTTATATATGTAGTTAAATATGATTGTCAGAATGAACTTAAAGTAATTATGATTTCTAGAAATACGAACTGATGTTTTGAATTGGTTTAAAGTTGCTGGAACAAAATAAAACCAATTGAGCAAAAAAACTTGCAAAAATAAAAAGAGAGATGTATATTAATTGATGTATCAATAATTGATATATCAATTAATATTTTAACAAGAAAGAAAAGGAATATTTTATGAAGGAAATGTTCGTAAATATCAGTGGAGAAGAACGCAAAATACTTATTCATGTTCTATTACAGATGCAAAAAAATGTAGAGAATATTAAAGAATAGAGAGTGTAGGGGGCAGAATAGTGTGGAAATAATCGCAGCTATTTTAGTCGGGATCGTAGCATTAGAACATTTGTTTATCATGATCCTTGAAATGTTTTTTATTGATTCAAAAGTAGCGAAACGTGCTTTCAAATTACCGAAGCATTTAGAAGGAGATCGAAACGTAGCCATTATGTTTGCAAACCAAGGTTTATATAATGGATTTTTAGCGGCTGGTCTCATTTGGGGACTTGTACTTGGGCTCAATCCAATTGGTTATATGGTCCAATTATTTTTCGTGATTTGTGTGGTGATAGCAGCTATTTTCGGAGGTTTCACATCTAATAAATCAATTATTGTGAAACAAGGACTTCCAGCTGTTTTAGCATTGGTTGCCCTTTTATGTATAATATAGAATCAAAGTTTTTCAATAAAAGAACTCATTTTTGAAAAGAATACGCTATTCTTTCTTTAGAATTATAGGAAAGGATGGCGTTTTTGTATGTCTATTTCTATATGTAGTGAATTATAACTATTCTCTCAAGGGACTCAACTGCTTTTCAGCTTTTGGATATATTTTCATCCATCTTTGTTTCCTCCTATTGTTGGATAGTGTAATAATTGATAAAAATTTTGATGAAATTGGATTATAACGATTGATCAAAAAAGTTAGTGATTAAAAATATTATTCTTTAGTACATACATTTTTAAGATGTTAAATATATTTCATAATAGTCTCTGTAAGATAGGGATAAGTAGAATAGTACTTTTTATAACTTTGAATGTCATTCATAATAGCACCAGTAAGAAGAAAACAAGCTTTACGGTACTACTAGTTACCAAAGATGTTACAGTAGTTTATTTAGAATCAGATTGATTGAAAGGTTGTACTATATGGCCTAATAATTTCGAAAAAATGTCGGTGTGGCATAAAATAATTATGGAGGTTAAAGATATGAGTACTTCAAATTTGCATGAAATAAGTAAACAAATTTTAAAAGAGGAGGAAACACTTCAATTTTCCTCTTTTACAAATGAAGATGCCTTGCAACTAGGTTTATTTATCGTTGAAACAGCAAAGCGAGAGGGGAAATTGATTGCTGTTGATATAACGAAAAATGGTGTGCAATTATTTCATTTCAAGATGACAGGGACAAATGAGGAAAATACGAAATGGATTGAGCGTAAAAAACGAGTCGTTTCCCTGCATGATCGTAGCTCGTATTATATGCAGATACAAAGTGAAATAACTGGGGTCTCCTATAATGAAAAATATCTTTTAGATACTTCAGAATACGCTGCGTTTGGTGGATGTTTTCCTATCAGAATAAAAAACGTAGGGGTTATTGGAATGATAACAGTTTCAGGATTACCACCAGAAGAAGATCACGAATTGGTAATAAGGGCAGTTAAAAATCATTTGAAGCAATAGTAAAAGTAAATGCGATGGTTAAGTAAAAGCCAAGAATGAACATATTATTGTTCGTTTTTGGCTTTTTATTATTTTTTCTTATAGTCGGCTAAGAGGGTTCTTTTACAGGTAGTACTTAATTTTGCAATGTTCTTTAAATTGCATCGTTTTGTTCGAGTGAGCGAAATTGCTGTAATTGAAGATGCTCTAAATTAATGTGAAATTTGGTGATTAAAGTAGCTACATTTCATATTTGTGTAAATATGAAACAAGCAGGATACATGAATAGAGAATGGGTAAAATAGTACCGAATGATGATTAGATTTTATGAATGATGTTATAAGGCTTTTTTTAGGAAAACTGAAAGAAGCAGTGTGTTTAGATTTAGAATGACTGGCAATGGGTGCTAGGAAGTTCAATGATTCAAAAATGAACTCATTTAAACGCATATTATCTTCGAGATGTATCATTTTGAAGAATATTAAAACTTAGGAGGAACGGAATTATGACAAAAGATTTCTATACTGCACTGAAAGAAAGACGTACTTACTATGGGATTAATAAAGAGGTACAAGTATCGGATGAAAAAATTAAAGAAATCGTGGAGTTTGCTGTGAAATATACTCCATCCGCTTTCAATTCTCAAACTGCACGATTAGTTGTATTATTTGGTGAAGCTCATGATAAATTATGGGATATTACCACTGAAACATTAAGAAAAGTAGTTGGAGATGGAGATTTTTCAGGAACGCAACAAAAAATGGATTCTTTTAAAGCTGGTTATGGAACAGTATTATTCTTTGAAGATGAGGCTATCGTTAAATCGCTTCAAGAAAAGTTTGCTGCATATGCTGAAAACTTCCCAATTTGGTCACACCAAGCATCAGGTATGCACCAATTAGTCGTGTGGACAGGTTTAGAAGCAGAGGGATTAGGGGCATCATTACAACATTATAATCCATTAATTGACGATGAGGTAAAACAAGAATGGAATGTCCCTGCTAATTGGAAACTAATTGCACAAATGCCATTTGGTAATCCAACAGCTGCACCAGGTGAAAAAGAATTCCAACCACTTGAAGAGCGTGTGAAATTTCATAAATAATAAACATTATTCATAAGGAATGAGTAAAAAGATTCTAGTTATGAATTCAATCACAAGTGTAACGATATATATATTAAAAAAACACGAAGACATTTAAGTCTTCGTGTTTTTTTAATTCATTTTTGAAAGTGATAAAGGAGTATAGGCAAAGATATTTTATTGTCGAATGTTAAATATTTGTATATGTAAAATTACATATATTTAATGATTGATAATCATGAATTAATGTAACTATAATAATTACACTGGGAAATAACTTATGGACTACAGTTTTAAGTAACGAAGGAGGAATTTGTTTTATTGTATTTTGTATATAAAAAATAGAAAAGGAGATATGCAAATGAAAAGATTACTTGTTATAGGCATAATGTATACAATGTTTTTCCTCATAGGAAATATACACTTACATGCTGATGAACGAATAAATGCAAAAAAAATTACTAGTTTAGAAGAGCCTACTTGGATATTTCAGGCGGGCATAAGTAAGGGGAAATATCATGATCGACAAGATTTAGGATTTATTTTGAAGAGAAATACACCATTAAAGGTAAGACAAACAAATCCTAATTTTAAAGACAAATTAACATTACGTTTATTGTCTAATGACTCAAAAAATGAAAAATCCATACAAGTAGGAAATGAATGGGTTACTATCCAAGGTGATACGTCTTTAGTTCCTTTCATAGATACTCCGTATGGTGAAGAGCACGCTGTACTTGAGTACCAAGTAGGGAATGAAAGTGCTACTAAACCCCTTCCCATTTATAAACAACAAGGAAGTGTATCTCAATTTTTTAGTACATGGGATCAATTTGATGGAGAGTATGCGTTACTTCAAGGGGAGAGTTTTCAATTATTTGTACCTAAAAAAGATAAAGAGTTAGTAAGATCTTTAAAAGATTTTCAATCATTGGATGAGTTAATTGTGTATTATGAAGATATTTTTGTGATGTATGATTCAATTATTGGTTTAGATGGCTCAACGTTTGAAAATAAAAAAAGTCAAAATCGTTATTTCTTAAAAGCAGATATATCTGGTGCTGGCGGTGCCTATTATGGCACAAATTGGACAGCGAATAGTACAGATAGTACAAAGATGTGGTTAGATAAACTAAGTTGGGGAACTTTACATGAAATCGCTCATGGATACCAAGCTGGTTTTGATAATCAAGGAATATTTACAGGAGAAGTTTCTAATAATCTATTTGGTGTTCAATATCAATATAGTAAATACGGCAAAAAAGCAGATCAAGTTGGTTGGTTGTTTAATTTCGGGAAAAAGGAACAGGTAGAACGGAATTTATATAATGCTTTAATGAAAGAAAATAAAAATTATGATGATTTAGATTTACGACAAAAACTTATTCTTTTAACAATGGCGAAACAAAAAGCTGGCGATGAAGCATTTGCAAAAATGTATCAAGGTTATCGAAAACTAGCTAGCAATGCTGCTTTCAAAAAAGGTGACCATTCTTTACCAGATTTAATGAATCAGTATTATAGTGAGAATGGACAAGTTGATTTTACACCTGTTTTTGAAAGGTGGGGCTTTAAGCTTAATCACAAACAAATAGAGATGAATAGGGCGAAAGGTTTTCCGGCTGTTACTTCTTTAGCTTATATAGTGCCTGAATCACAATTAGCGAAAGCAAGAGCTATAGTTGATCCTGATATTCCGATAAACTCCAACTTCGAAATAGTTACGAATCAGCAAATTGCTCCACTTAGGCTAAAAGGGAATTTGCATATCCATTTAAATACAAATGAAATAGATACATTAAAAGGAGGAAAAATTAAATTAAAAGAAGGGAATACAGTTATTCAAGAGAAAACAATTGAAACAACAGATATCAATTTACAAGACGTACCAAATGGAGTGTATACGGTTGAAATTTCAGGTGGGAAAACGAATAGTATGTACCATTTCAGTTCGTATTATGCCTATGTAAAAGAAAAAGATAATAGTCTAAAGATTGATATTAACGAAATGAAAGTGAGTAAGTTGGTAAATGAAACGATTCAATTCCTAGGATTAGGAGATGACCAGTTTGCCGTATTAAATACAGACTTAGAGCAAAATCGAGCTATTTTTACGATTACTACTAAAACGCCTCATAACTATTATGCAGGTGAAAAATATGCATCGATAGAGGTCTTTAATGAAAAAGGTGAAAAAATTTATACGAAGGAAATGGAAGGAACAAATGTAACAATTGTAAAAGATATCATTCCACTAAAAGAGGGATATAGAATTAAAATCTATCATGATGAAATAAAAAAACGATTAACTAGTAAAGCTACTATTATTAATCCTATGAATAAAACGAATGAATTTATAATAACAAAATGGGGATTGAAAAATACTTCTTTGCAAAATAATCCAGAAGAAAATCTTATACAAAGAATTGATGAAGAAATGGAAGCGATTATAAATAATCCGGTTTTAAAAAAGATACCAATGCAAAAATTAGAAATGAAAAAGAATGTGTGGATGGCAATAAATATGTTATCAGAACCACAAAAAATAACGTATATGAATAAATATAAAGATAGCTTATATAATGAATAATTTTTGAGAAATGAATTGAATCTAAAAAAGTAGCAAACCAATCTATTAACCTATGTATGTAGAGGTATGTAAAAACGATTGGCTATAGTTAAAATTTTTTATCTATGCTTAAAATTCTAAAATACATTTATTTAATTTAATAATACGATTATAAAGGGGTAAAAATATGAATAATTTCGTAAAGGTAGGTTTAACTACAGGAGTGGTGTTATCGGCGATTATGCCTTATGGAGGAGTACATGCGGAAACAGAAGATTTAAAAGTGGAAACAAAGGAAGATACGTTCCGAACAGGTAATTTAACAGCACCTTCTCAAAATTCGGCAGAAAATGTAGCAAAGGATGCACTAAAAGGAAAAACAGAACAAGCATTATCATCAAAGCAAGTTAATACGGAATCCAAAGTTAATTATAATGTTACGCAAAGTCGTAAATCTTATGATGGTACTACATTGGTACGTCTTCAACAAACGTATGAAGGACGTGATGTATACGGATATCAACTAACAGTACATATTAATGATGATGGTGTACTTACGAGCGTTTCGGGAGATAGTGCCCAAAATTTACAACAACAGGAAGATTTGAAACAACCTATTACTCTATCAGAAGAGGATGCAAAGAAACAGCTTTTCAACATCTATGGAAATGATCTCACATTTATCGAAGAACCAGAAATTAAACAAGTGGTATATGTAGATGAAAATACAAATAAAGCTACAAACGCATATCAAATTACTTTTAGTGCATCTACACCTGAATATGTATCCGGTACAGTATTAATTGATGCTTTTGGTGGTAATCTATTAAAAGAACTCGTTCAAAAATTGGGTATACAAGTAGAGAGTAGTATTGTCCAATCTGCGACATCAAATAAATCAACAGATCCTTCAAAATTAACAGGTACAGGAAAAGATGACTTAGGTATTAATCGTACGTTTGGAATTACACAAAGAAGTGATGGAACGTACATGCTTGCAGATTATTCTCGTGGTAAGGGAATTGAAACATATACTGCTAATTATAAAGATTATAATAATTATAGAAGAAATGTATGGGGTTATCTCGATGATTTAGTAACAAGTAATTCTACAAATTTTACAGATCCTAAAGCAGTTAGTGCCCATTATTTAGCAACGAAAGTATATGATTTTTATCAAGAAAAATATGGCCGTAACAGCTTTGATAATAACGGACAAAAAGTAATTTCTGTCGTTCATGGTTGGAACACAAATGGTACGAATAAAGGAAATCCTAAGCAGTGGTTTAATGCATTTAGTAATGGAGCTATGCTAGTATACGGAGATCCAATTGTTAGAGCATTTGATGTGGCAGGACATGAATTTACACACGCGGTTACAAGAAATGAGTCTGGACTTGAGTACGCAGGAGAAGCTGGTGCAATTAATGAAGCGTTATCTGATATTTTAGGAGTAGCAGTTGAAAAGTATGCCAATAACGGAAAGTTCAATTGGACAATGGGAGAACAATCAGGTCGTATTTTTAGAGATATGAAAAACCCATCATCTATCTCTTCTAGATATCCAGAGGATTATAGGCATTATAATAACTTACCTATTGATGCTGACCACGATCATGGTGGTGTACACACGAACTCTAGCATTATTAATAAAGTAGCTTACTTGGTTGCTAGTGGTGGAAGCCATAATGGAGTAAACGTACATGGCATTGGAGAAGATAAAATGTTTGATATTTTCTATTATGCAAATACGGATGAATTAAATATGACTTCTGATTTTAAAGAATTAAAAGAAGCTTGTATTCGTGTAGCAACGAACTTATATGGTAAAGACTCATTAGAAGTACAAGCTGTCCAACAAGCCTTTAAAGCAGCGTATATTTAATATTATTGTGATGAATTACAAACTCTTTCATTTTAATATAGTGATTAATTTGTATTTATAGACAAAAACCTTGTAGAATTTTTCTGCAAGGTTTTTGAATGTTATCCCGCTATTTGCCGGGCGGTAAGACCCCGCCTCAAAATTTAGCTGTTATTTTTTTACTTGTTGTAAAGGATGGAAAGCTTTTAAGGTTGTGGCACGCCTTTTAAGAAAAAGATAAGGCGAAGCGATCTCGCTGTTATTTTCCAACAACAAACATTTGTTATTTGTATTATTTAGTGAAAGTTACCAAACGTTTTTCAAAACTATTTTACCTATTGCTTTATTTGACTCCAAATATTCATGTGCTTGTGCAACTTCATCAAACGTAAAAGATTTAGAATCTAGCAATGGACGAAGTTTTCCTTCTTCTACAATTTGCGTTATTTTCGTTAAGATTTCTCCGCAATCATTACGCTTATCTGTATGTAATATTTTTAACGCCATAAAAGTAACGTGCAGAGAGAGTCCTTTTGCGTGTAAAGGAGAGAGGTCATGGGTTGAACGAGCTGCAATAGTTACGACAGTTCCATTGACCGCAGCAGCTTCAAAAGAATGATCAAGATTCTTGCCGCCTACTGTATCAAATATAACTTCAAATCCGTTTCCATTCGTATGTTTTTGTACATATTCTTGAACAGATTCTTCTTTATAATTAATAGCTATATCGGCTCCTAAACGATGGGCTATTTCCATTTTGTTTTGCTGAGAAGCTGTTGTGAAAACTTTAGCGCCTGCCCATTTAGCTAGTTGAATGGCTACGTGTCCTACGCCACCAGTAGCTCCATGAATGAGAACATTTTGACCAGGTTTAATATTTGCACGATCAAATAAAGATTCCCAAGCTGTAATTGCAACTAATGGTAGAGCAGCAGCTTCTTCCATTGTTAAATTGTTAGGTTTGTGAGCAATTAATCGTGCATCAGCAAGCATAAATTCTGCAAGTGCACCTCCAGTTTCTTTAAAACCTCCGGCACATCCGTATACTTTATCCCCTGATTTGAATTTCGAAACACCTTCTCCTACTTCAATAACAATACCAGCTACATCGCCGTGTAATATAGCTGGAAACTCAGGAGCGACGGCTGAAACGGCACCACTACGCATTTTTGTATCGATTGGATTTACACTTGTTGCTTTTACATCGATTAGAACATGACCTGGTAAAAGTTTCGGTTTTGAAACTTCTTCTAATTGAAATACAGATGAATCCCCAAAAGAATGGATAATTTGTGCTTTCATAGTTTATACCTCCTGTTTGTGGTTATAGCATAGCAAAGTACGAAAAATAAGTATAATATTTTGAATTTGGTTAGTGAGAATTTTATATAAAGAAGAGGAAAGTGCATGAAATGAAATAATGTAACGTACTTCTAAAAACTACTGTAAAGCTTTTTGAAGAAAGGGTAGATGTTATTTTTGCAGCATGATTTATTCATTATGTTTATCCCGCTATTCGCCGGGCAGTAAGACCCCCGCCTCAAAATTCAGCGAAAGCAAAGAAGTTAGGTGGGAGTTGGGCTGCTCGTAAAAGCCCGATTGGTGAAGGCTAATAATCAGTGGGGATGAACAAAACCTCCACTGATTAAAGTTTCACTTTATTCGGAGCGACAGGGGATTTAGCGAAACGCAAAATTTACCCTGCTTTATATAAACTATTTAGTAATCAAAATATACCACAATCTATTTCGATTATCGGCATTGGCAGAAGGGCAATGTCAGATGTAGAATTTCAAACAAAGGTAGAACAATCCCTTACTACATTTTCTAGAATATCTACTGATGACCAATCAGGAGTAGAGGGATTTATTAGCACATTTCGTTATTGTCAATTAGATACAGCAAATATAGTGGGCTATCAAAATTTGCTGAGCCTTGTAAAAAAGCGTGAAACAGAATTAAACATTCCTGAAAACCGTATGTTTTATCTATCTGTTGTACCAGAAGTATTTGATGTGATTGCTTTAAATATTAAAGAGAGTGGATTGTGGACTACAAAAGGATTAAACCGTCTTATTATAGAGAAGCCTTTTGATTATAATGTAACGTCTGCTCGCGAGTTTAACCGGAAATTAATTGAAGATTTTGATGAAACTGATATTTATTATATCAATCATTATCTTTGAAAATGAATGGTAACTAGGAATACACTTAGAAAAGTATTACAAAATAAATAGTATTTAATTCAAGACATTTTTATTGACGATAATAATTTATGTGGTTAATATACTAGACATAGGATTACTTAATTACTAAAAGTAATTAGATATAAAATATTTCGTTAAGTTCTATAAATAAGTAAGTTGCAGTAGAAATGCTTTGAATTGCCACTATTAATATTGGGGACAATGAGAGAGCGAAAGGTATAAAAAGAATTGGAATTAGATAACTCTTTGTTTTTTATAAAAACAGGAAGTATAAGAGTATGAGCTTCTGTACAATTCATTTTTAGTATATTGACGAGGATTATACAACAAGAGGGGGACTGAACTTGGAATCAATGACCTTTGTTTTATTTGGAGCGACAGGGGACTTAGCGAAACGCAAAATTTACCCCGCGCTATATAACTTATATAGAGATCAAAAGCTTCCAAAGCAAATATCTGTTATCGGGCTTGGAAGACGTCAAGTATCTCATGAAGATTTTCAAGAAAGAATAAAAGAATCAATAGAGACGTTTTCTCGTCAGAGGGAAGAAGGTACTCCGGAACTGGAAGGTTTTTTAGATAATTTTCGCTATTGTCCATTAGATGTGAGTAAGCCGGAAGACTATGAGAGATTATTACAAGTCGTTCGTGAAAGGGAAGAAGAACTACATATAAAAGGTAATAGAATGTTTTATCTTTCCGTTGCTCCTGAATTTTTCGAGACGATTGCTTTAAATATTAAGGAAAGCGAACTTGATAAAACGGATGGATGGAAACGCCTGATGATTGAGAAACCGTTTGGGCACGACCTTACATCTGCTCGTGAGCTTAATGATAAGCTTAGTCGCACGTTTGAAGAAGACGAGATATACCGTATCGATCATTATTTAGGTAAACCGATGATTCAAAATCTTGAAGCGCTAGAATTTGCAAATCCTGTTCTCCAGTCGATTTGGAATAAAGAACATATAGCGAATGTACAAATCACAGCTAGTGAAACAGTTGGGGTTGAAGAAAGGGCAGGATATTATGACCAGGCAGGAGCCATTCGAGATATGGTTCAAAATCATATGTTACAAATATTAATGATGACTGCTATGAATCTGCCGGAAAAGGTTAATGCGTGTGAAATTCGAGAGGAAAAACGAAAAGTAATGGAGACGCTTCGTAAAGTGAAAAAAGAAGACGTTCAAAACCATATCGTTCGCGGTCAATACGCTTCAGGAGAGATAAAAGGCGGGCAAGTTGTAGCATATAAAGAGGAACCAGGAGTAAATCCTTCTTCTAACATAGACACATTTGTTGCTGCTCGCTTGTGGATCGATAATCCGTTTTGGACTGGCGTTCCATTTTATATACGAACAGGAAAACGAATGAAAGAAAAGTCTACTCGTATTGTAATCGAATTTAAAAATACGTTAAAACAGCAATATCAAGATAATAATCCAAATGCAGAACCTAACTTATTAATAATTGAAATTAGCCCAGGTGAGAACGTTTCATTACAGTTAAATAGTAAAAATCCATTGAAAAATGGAGAAATTGAACCGATGCGTATTAACTTTACTTGTGACCAGGCGGATGTGGGAGTACCTGAAGCGTATGAGAGACTCATTCATGATGCTGTGAGTGGAGACGCTACATTCTTTGCACATTGGAGAGAAGTTGAATTGTCATGGGAATGGGTACAACCAATTCTTGAAGCGTTCGAGGAAAACTTATTACCGCTTCATGAATATGAGTCTGGTTCATATGGTCCAGAAGCGTCTAATGAACTGTTGCAAGAAAGTGGATTTAAATGGTGGTTAGATCAAGAGACGGAAAAATAAGTACTTTCTTTCATGAAAGCATTTAGGGGGACGATTACTATGACACAAAACATAAATCAATTAGCAGTGAATACACTTCGTACGTTATCGATTGATGCTATTAATGCGGCAAACTCAGGTCATCCAGGTCTTCCGATGGGAGCAGCACCAATGGCTTATGCATTATGGGCGAATCATTTAAATTACAATCCTAATCACCCAGAATGGTTTAACCGTGATCGTTTCGTTTTATCGGCGGGACATGGATCTAGTCTGTTATATAGCCTGCTTCATTTAGCTGGATATGATGTTTCAATTGATGACTTGAAAAACTTCAGAAAGTTAAATAGTAAAACACCAGGACATCCTGAGTTTGGTCATACTTCTGGAGTCGAAGCGACGACAGGCCCGTTAGGACAAGGGATTGCCAATGCTGTCGGAATGGCAATGGCAGAAGCGCATTTAGCGGCGAAGTTCAATAAGGATAGTCACTCTATTATAAATCACAATACGTACGCTTTAGTCGGAGATGGTGACTTAATGGAGGGTGTCGCTTATGAAGCGATGTCAATGGCAGGACATATGAAACTTGGCAAGTTAATTGTACTGTATGATTCAAATGAAATTTCACTTGATGGTGAATTAGGCATTGCTTTCTCTGAAGATATTCAGAAAAGGGCAGAATCTGTACATTGGCAATATGTAAGAGTTGAAGATGGAAACGATGTCGATGCTATTACAAAAGCTATTCAATCAGCGAAAGAAAATACGGATCAACCTACTCTTATAGAAATTAGAACTATTATAGGTTATGGAAGTCCAAAAGTTGCTGGAACGAACAAAGCACATGGTAATCCGCTTGGCGTAGAAGAGGCAACAGCGACAAAACAAGTGTATGGTTGGGATTATGAGGAAGATTTCTTTGTACCTGAAGAAGTAAAAGCTCATTTTAATGAACTGAAACAAAAAGGTATTGAAAAAGAAAATGACTGGAATGAGCAGTTCAACTCATACAGAGAGTCGAACCCTGCACTAGCAGATGAATTAGAAAAAGCGATTACAGGTGATGTTTTAATTGAAGCGAAAGACATTCTATCCTTTGATATTGAAAAAACGATTTCCACTCGTGTTGCAAGTGGGGAAGCTATTAATCATTATGTGAAATCGATTCCTTCTATTTTCGGTGGAAGTGCAGATCTTTCTCATTCCACTATGACAGATATAAAAGGTGAAGCTGTGTACGCGGTAGAATCGTATGCTGGACGAAATATATACTTCGGTGTACGTGAACATGCAATGGGCGCGGCAGCGAATGGACTGGCTCTCCATGGAGGAGTAAAACCTTTCGTAAGTACATTCTTTGTATTTAATGATTACCTTCGTCCATCGATTCGACTGGCTGCACTGCAAAATTTACCTGTTACTTACGTATTTACACATGATTCGATTGCTGTAGGAGAAGATGGTCCAACGCATGAACCAATTGAACAATTGGCAGCGCTTCGAGCAATTCCTGGTCTAACAGTTATCCGTCCGTCAGATGCAAATGAAACAGCAAGTGCTTGGGCGTATGCTTTACAGCAAACGGATGGTCCAGTCGTTTTAGTACTGAGCCGTCAAAATTTACCGGTGTTTAATGAAACGAAAGCGAACATAGAGAATCTCTCTAAAGGAGCTTACGTATTAACACAAACAAATGAAAATCCGGATGTAATTTTAATTGCGACAGGTTCTGAAGTATCCTTAGCTGCTAGTGCGAAAGCAAAATTAGAAGAAGAACAAGTTTCTGTTCGCATCGTTGCAATGCCGAGCTGGGAGTTATTCGATCGCCAATCGAACGAATATAAAGAATCCGTTCTTCCGTCTTCTGTAACGAAACGAGTATCTCTTGAGATGGGTGTATCTCTAGGTTGGGAACGTTATGTAGGACAAGAAGGAAAAGTACTATCAATTGAAACATTTGGAGCTTCAGGAACTGGAGCTGAAGTCATGAATCTATTTGGATTTACGACAGAAAATGTTGTTCAAATTACAAAAAATGTGTTGAATTCTTAAGCTATGACTGTGAATACCTTTCTGTACATACTAACATTTCAGTGCTGAAAGGTATTCCAGATTGTAGTGATATGGATTTTTAATAAAAGATGATTTGAGGAGGAATTATATTATGCAAGTAGGATTAATTGGGTTAGGTAAAATGGGATTAAATTTAGGGAAAAATTTAATGGATCATAAACATGAAGTAGTAGCATTTGATTTAAATACGAGCGCAGTAGAAGAAATGAAAGAGTACGGGGCAACGGGTACATCTAGTTTAAGTGAACTTGTTCAGTCATTACAATCACCAAGAATTCTTTGGGTAATGGTACCACACGCTGTTGTTGATTCTGTTATTGATGAGGTTACACCACTTTTATCAAAAGGAGATATTTTAATTGAAGCTGGTAATTCACATTATAAAGAGTCTATCCGCCGATATGAGCAATTAAAGAAAGATGGCATTCACTTTATGGATGCAGGAACTTCTGGCGGAATGGAAGGCGCTCGTAATGGTGCTTGTTACATGATCGGAGGAGATCAAGAAGCTTGGGACATCGTTGAACCTATCTTCCGCGATACTGCTGTAGAAAATGGATTCTTATATGCTGGAAAAGCTGGTAGTGGTCACTTCTTAAAAATGGTTCATAACGGAATTGAATACGGTATGATGGCTGCTATTGGTGAAGGATTTGAGATTCTAGAGAAAAGTGAATTTGACTACGATTATGAAAAAGTATCAAGAGTATGGAACAACGGTTCAGTAATTCGTTCTTGGTTAATGGAATTAACAGAAAATGCATTTTCTAAAGATGCAAAACTGGATGAAATTAAGGGTGTTATGCATTCTTCTGGTGAAGGAAAATGGACAGTAGAAACAGCATTAGACCTTCAAACAGCAACTCCTGTTATCGCAATGTCTCTATTAATGCGCTACCGCTCATTAGACAATGATACATTTACAGGAAAAGTTGTAGCAGCTCTGCGCAATGAATTTGGCGGACATGCAGTAGAAAAGAAATAAAGTGAAACTTTAATAAATAGGGGCTTTATTCCATACCAATCGGGCTTTTACGGGATAAGCATATTAAACATGTAACTCATCAACGTTTAAAAACTGGAGGGAATTGATCATGAAATTTTTTATTGATACTGCAAATCTTGAGGACATAAAAAAAGCATATAAACTTGGAGTTTTAGCTGGTGTTACAACGAATCCTTCTTTAGTAGCAAAAGAGGGCGTTAAGTTTGAAGACCGTATCGCAGAAATTTGTCAGGCAGTACCTAAAGTTGAGTCTGTTTCGGCAGAAGTAACTCCAGATGCTGTTACAGCTGAAGAAATGATTGCTCAAGCAGAAGAATTAATTAAAATTAACGGTGGCGATAAAAACGTCACGATAAAACTTCCAATGACGCTAGCAGGATTAGAAGCTTGTCGCTATCTTACTGAAAAAGGTGTGAAAACGAACGTTACACTTATTTTCACTGTGAACCAAGCACTTTTAGCTGCTCGAGCGGGTGCAACGTACGTTTCTCCATTTTTAGGACGCTTAGATGATATTTCTGAAGATGGTGTATTATTAGTTGCTAAAATTGCTGAATTATTCGATGTTCATCAATTAGATACACAAATTATTGCGGCTTCTGTCAGACATCCAGATCATGTAACTCGTGTAGCGATGGCAGGTGCTCATATTGCAACAATTCCTTATAAAGTAATTGAACAACTTGCTATGCACCCATTAACAGACCAAGGTATTGAGAAGTTTGCTGCGGATTGGGCGAAAGCTCCTAAATTATAATGCATGAAAGTGAAGGTGCTTTCCGAAAATTGCTTTTCATGAGAGGACAAATCCTAAGTAACTTCATCGTTTAAACTGGATCCTGAGTTTGTAGTCTTACTACGTGAAAACAGCAGAGAAGAAAGTGTCATTCACTTTTAAAAAAGGAAAAATTGATCGCGCGAAGCATTTATCACAATAACATTATAATTATTAAAGAGAAATCCCCTTATTAGAGAGATGAGTTATAGTGTATCTCTAATAAGGGAGATTCTTTTTATATAAATCATTATGATGTGAAGATGCTTTTAAGTGTATAGCAATATGTAAAGGTATCTTTTACTCACGTAAGAACTATATAGGTTCTTTTAATTATATAGTAATTATGAAAGGGTTTACATAAAGGGGGATTGAGTATGAATATGTACCTTTTAATGATTACATTATTATCAATCGTAATTGTTATTTTAGGGGTGTCGTGGTGGAGATGGCATGCGTTTATTAGTTTAACGGTTGCAAGTTTGTTTTTAGCAATTATGTCTGGAATGCCAATGGATAAAATAGTGAGTGCTTATGAAACAGGAGTGGGAAGTGTTCTAGGGCATTTAGTAGGTATTTTAGTATTAGGTACAATTTTAGGGAAAATGATGGCAGAGTCAGGTGCTGGAATGCAAGTGGCAGAGTTCTTTATTAAATCCTTTGGGATAAAAAACTTACCATGGGCTATGTTAATTGCAGGTTTTATTATTGGAATCCCGGTGTTTTTTGAAGTAGGCATTTTAATATTACTGCCGTTAGTAATTTCAATTCATAAAACAACGAAACAAAATATTTTATTAATAGCATTACCAGCAATTGCTGGGCTATCTGTCGTGCACGGTCTTGTTCCTCCGCATCCAGGGGCCATAGTTGCAATTGGTATTTATAAAGCGAATCTTGGGAATGTACTAATGTATTCACTCATTATTACATTTTTTGCAGCGATTATTGCAGGTCCTATATTTGCGAAATGGATTCACAAACGTGTAATTCCTGAAAATGAGCCAGAATTGATTCGTGTAAATACAAAATCAACGAAATTACCAGGAATAGGAGTTTCATTTTTAGTTATATTGTTACCTGTTATGTTAATGGTTTTAGCTGCAGCAGCTCCTTATGTGCCTCTTTCTAATACTTTGATGAAGATTATCACATTAATCGGTAGTCCTATCATTGCACTATTGATTGCATGTTTTGCGGCGTTCTATTTTCTTGGATTTCGTCAAGGTATCGATAAAAAAGCTATTAAGAAGATAACAGAAGATAGCTTATTACCAATCGGTTCAATTGTTGCGATTATTGGTGCCGGCGGGGGTTTTAAGCAAATTCTTATCGATAGTGGGGTAGGGAATGCTATTGCTCAAATGTCTGAACATTTAGCTCTATCTCCAATTGTATTAGCATTTATAGTAGCTGGTTTAATTCGAATTGCGACAGGGTCAGCGACAGTCGCCTTAACAACAGCAGCGGGTATCGTTTCGCCAATCGTTGAAAATACAACAGGTGTGAACTTAGAGTTACTCGTTATGGCAACAGGTGCAGGAGCATTAATGTTTTCACACGTAAACGATGCTGGTTTTTGGATGGTAAAAGAATACCTAGGTTTAACAGTGAAAGAAACATTTAAAACATGGACAGTATTAGAAACGTTACTTTCATTTATCGCTTTTGGAGGAGTTTTACTACTCGATATGTTTGTTTAAAATAAGGATATTTTTATATGAATGTAGAGAGATAACTTTAGCACATAACGTTATGAATAGATAAAATAAATGTATTTTTATGGTTCTTATATTATTAGGATACTATAGGGATTTTTTGTTAGGAGGAAGAAATGGTGAGCTCAAAATATATGATTGGTGTAGACATTGGGACAACTAGTACAAAATCAGTTCTATTTTCTACTGATGGATCTGTTATTGCTAGTCATGGAATTGAATATCCTTTATATTCTCCTACGCCTGAAACAGCGGAACAAGACCCAGAAGAAATTTTTCGTGCAGTAATAAATACGATTAAAGAAACTATACGATCAAGTAGTGTACAGCCAAGTGATATTCTTTGTGTCTCTTTTAGTTCGGCAATGCATAGTCTCATTGCTGTAGATGAAAAGGGGAATCCATTAACGGGATGTATTACTTGGGCAGATAATAGAAGTGCAAGCTGGGCGGAGAAAATAAAGAATGATATGAATGGTCATGAAATTTACCTTCGTACTGGCACACCAATTCATCCTATGTCACCGCTTTCGAAATTAGTTTGGCTACAGAATGAGAAGGCAGAGTTATTCGCAAAAAGTTATAAATTCATTTCTATTAAAGAATATGTTTTTTACAAGTTATATAAAGAGTATGTAATTGATTATTCTATAGCGTCAGCGACAGGGATGTTTAATTTGAAATCTTTAAAATGGGATGAAGAGGCTTTACATGTTGCGGGAATTACAGATGAAAAGCTTTCTAAACTTGTTCCAACAACGCACAGTTTAACAGGATTAGATGAAGAGCTTGCCAAAGAGATGAATGTACTTGTTTCTACGCCTTTTGTAGTAGGAGCGAGTGATGGAGTACTATCTAATTTAGGTGTAAATGCAATAGATCCTGGCGTTGTGGCTGTTACCATTGGTACAAGCGGTGCGATACGTGCTGTAACAGATCGTCCTGTAACAGATCCGAAAGGTAGAATTTTTTGTTATGCGTTAACTGAAGACCATTGGGTAATCGGTGGACCAGTAAATAACGGCGGTATGATTTTCAGATGGGCTCGTGACCAATTAGGCACTTCAGAGATTGAACTTGCGAAGCGTTTAGGGAAAGATCCATATGAAGTACTTACTGAAATAGCGGCAAAAGTGAATCCTGGATCTGACGGTTTATTATTTCACCCGTATTTAGCAGGGGAAAGAGCTCCTTTATGGAATGCAAATGCACGAGGATCTTTCTTTGGACTCGGATTGCATCATAAGAAAGAACATCTTATCCGTGCTGTTTTAGAAGGAGTAATTTATAACTTGTATACCGTTCTTCTCGCTTTAAAAGAGTTAATTGGCGAACCGAAAAAAATTCAAGCGACAGGCGGCTTTGCAAGGTCGGAACTTTGGAGACAGATGATGGCGGATATCTTCCATCAAGACGTATATGTTCCGGAAAGTTTTGAAAGCTCTTGCTTAGGAGCTGCAATCCTCGGTTTATATAGTTTAGGTGAAATAGATACATTATCCGTAGTTTCTGAAATGGTAGGTGCAGATTTTCATCATGAGCCAAACATGGAAAGTGTGGAAAAATATAAAGATTTAACGCCAATCTATATTCGTCTGTCCCGTCAATTGGAAGAAGAATATGAAAGTATAGCAGCGTATCAAAAAAAGTGGGTTTAAAAGCTATTTACCAAGAAAATATGGTAACGTATAAAGAAGTACTCCGATTTTTTTGGATACTCTTTCAACATAAAATATTTTAAGAAGCATGATGAACGTAAAATATAGGGAGAGAGGGTTATGAAAATGAAGGATAACAAAGAGTTTATTGGATATGTTGGAACTTACACGAAAGAAAATAGCGAAGGAATATATAAGTTTACTTTAGACACAGAAGCAAAAAAAATTAGTAATGTAACACTTGCCGCTAAGCTGGATAACCCTACATATGTAACGATTAACCAAAATAATGAATATCTCTATTCTGTTGTTAAGGAAGGCGAATCTGGCGGTGTAGCTGCGTATTCCATTGATAGTCATACTGGAGAACTAAAAGCGAGAAATAGACAAGTAGTAGAAGGTGCTTCTCCTTGTCATATTAGTGTTGATAGTGGAAATCATACAGTAGTTACAGCGAATTACCATAAAGGAACGATTGAGTCTTTTGAAATAAATGAAGAAGATGGAACTGTAAATCCTGCTTCATCTATTATGGCGCATGAAGGTTCAGGTCCGAATAAAGAAAGACAAGAAAAACCACATGCACATTACGCGGGGTACACTCCTGATGAAAAATATGTAGTGGGCGTTGATTTAGGGATAGATAAAATAATTACGTATGAAGTAAAAGATAGTACATTAATAGAAGTGAATCGTTTATCTGTAAATCCAGGAAGTGGTCCAAGACATATTACTTTTCATCCGAATGGAAAGTATGCGTATGTGATGACGGAGCTTAGTTCAGAGGTTATTGTGTTAACATATAATCCTGCAGAAGGATCCTTTACAGAATTACAGTATATTTCTACTGTTCCAGAACAATTTGATGAAAATAATCAAGGAAGTGCGATTCATATTTCTTCTGACGGCCGTTTTGTATATGCAGGTAATCGTGGTCATAATAGTATCGCTGTTTATAGCGTAGATCAAAATTCAGGTCAGCTTACATTTGTTGAACACACATCTACAGAAGGAAATTGGCCAAGAGACTTTGTATTAGATCCTACTGAAAAGTTCCTTGTTGCTACAAATGAAAAGTCACATAATCTTGTGTTATTTTCAAGAGATGAATCTACAGGTAAGTTAACACTTTTACAATCTGATGTTGCTGTGCCAGAGCCTGTTTGTGTGAAGTTTTTAAATATATAATTTCAGATGCCTAAACAAAAGCAAAGCGATATCGCTTTGCTTTTTATTATTTCTTTTTCGGTCTACGTACTAATTCGCCGCCGCAGTTTGGACAAACGTTATGTCTTTCTTCTGTACATGGTGCGCAAAATGTACATTCATATACACAAATGTATGCTTCAGAATCTTGTTCGAGCGATTGATCGCAAATTTGACAGTTTGTTTTCATTTCTAGTGCCATAATAAGTCTCCTTTTTAGTTAGAAAATTTATAATTTAATTATAATTCATTAAATAGAAATAGTCCTTTTCAATTGAAAGGAAATCGAATGATAAAGTTATGAATTGAAACGAAAGATGCTGGTTTATTTTAAAATTGATTATTTATTACAGTTGGAATATTATGAAATAGTCAAAAGACAACAGGGGGTATAGATTTTGACTAATCATAACGATCATTTAAAAGCAAACTGCGAAACATGCTTCGGTCTATGTTGCGTTGCATTACCGTTCGCAGCATCGGTAGATTTTGCAGTGAATAAAGATGGTGGTAAACCATGTTCCAACTTACAATCAGATTTTAAATGTAGTATACATAAAAATCTTAGAGGAAAAGGTTATAAAGGTTGTACAGTATTTGAGTGTTTCGGTGCTGGACAGAAGATTTCTCAGGGTACGTTTAAAGGGATTGATTGGCGGAAAGATGCAAAGCATGCAAGAAAAATGTACGATGCTTTTCCAGTTATGCATCAACTTCATGAAATGCTTTGGTATTTGAATGAGGCGATTCTTTTAAAGGCAACACAGCCAATTCATAAAGAGCTGGAGAACGCAATTGAGGAGACAGAGCGACTTTCGAATTTAAATCCAGATGAGTTAATGAAAATAAATGTTCCAATGCATAGGGCAGAGGTGAACATTCTTCTTTTAGAAACGAGCGAATTAGTATGGAAGGAAATGAATACTGCGCGTAAGAAACGAATCATTCACCGCGGAGCAGACCTTATGGGAGCAAATCTGAAAAAGAAAGATTTACAAGGAGCAAATTTAAGAGGAGCATATTTAATTGCGGCAAACTTAAATGGAGCAGACTTACGAGGGGCAGATCTCATTGGAGCAGATTTACGAGATGCAGATATTCGCGGAGCAGACTTTACAAATTGTATTTTCCTGACGCAAGTTCAAATTAATGCGGCGAAAGGGGATAAGCATACGAAATTACCGAAATTATTGTCCCGTCCATCGCATTGGAGTGCGTAAAGGGTGAGGAGTATTTAGTGTGGATATATTTCAGTATTTAGAAGAGATGCAAGAGGATCTCTTTTCGTTAGCAGTAGAGCAAATAGAAGCGAAGTATTATGATATATACCGATTTGTATTGGTTTTCACGACCAAGATCCAATAATGCGAACAGGCAGAGACTAAGAATCTCTGCCTGCTTTTTATTTCTTTTCAAAAGTAGTAATGAAAACGCTACATATAATGAGAATACCACCAATGAAAAAGTTACTATTTAATGTCTCATTTAATAAGAGCCAACCAAGTAATGATCCAACGATAGGTTGGAAGAAGAAAAATAAGGAACCGATGCTTGCATCCATTAAGTCTAATCCTTTATTCCAAAGGAAAAAGGCACCTGCTGTTGAAACGATTCCTAAGTATAATACGCCTAATATTACGTACGTATTTACTGTTCCGATAGAGGATGTTTGTAGTTCTCCTATCATAAAAGGTGTAATAAAAAAGAGTGAAAAGAATATGGCATACGTTGTAATAACTAAGGATGAAAATTGGATTGAAGCGATTTTTACATAAATAGATAGTAAGGCCCACGTAATAGCGGCTCCAACTAAAATGATTGTTCCGATAAAATAGGAGCCAATTTCAATATCCCATCCGATTACGATAATGACACCGATTGTCGCTATTATAGTAGATAAAAGTCTACGAGCGGTTAGTTTTTCTTTCAAAATGAGCGCTGCAAATATAACCATAAATGCAGGCGTAGCTGATGTAACTAACGAGCCTGTATGAGCGTCGGATAATTTTGTTCCGATAAATTGGCATGTGATTGAAATGAAATATCCAATAAATCCTATCCAAGCGAAGAGGAGCCAATCTTTTTTGCGAATGTTTACTTTTTTCTTTTGTTTTTTCTCAGCTAGTTTCAAAATGCCATACAAAACAACAAAAGCAATGATAAAGCGTAGCCAAACGAGTGTTAGTGGTGGGATAAAATCGAGTACGTATTTGCTAACAACATACATACCGCCCCATATACTTGCTGCTAGTGATAAACATATAGCTCCTAAAATGGTTTGTTTCATTTGAAGTACCTCCGTCTATTTTTAGGGTAATATGAGTTCCCTAAGACGAGGCATAGTGTATGTGTTATAAGCCCGTCTTAGTTTATAGACGGCCTACAGGTTGATCGTTTTCGAATGAAGTGTTGTAGTACATGTGTATTCCTCCTTTTTAAGTTATAGTGATAGTATAACTTAATTTTCTGATTATTGGAGGGTGTTATGAAATATATCGTTATAAAATCACATGTTAGCAATTATCCTAATCCAATTCGCTTAGAAGAGGGGAATGTAGTGAAAATGATAGAGAGTTACGCTGGTCCTGAAAATTGGGAAAACTGGATGTTTTGTCACGAAGAGAAATATGACCGGAAAGGATGGGTTCCGGAGCAAATTATAAGAAAAGATATGAATGGAACAGGAATTATTATAAAACAATATACTGCGAAAGAATTAAATGTGAGTATTGGAAAAAGATTGATCGGATTAGAAGAATTGAATGGATGGGTTTGGTGCGAAGGAAGAGATGGTGAGGAGGGCTGGGTACCAAAGGAAAACTTACAAAAATATTAATAATAATATTTGATCAATAATTAGGAAACATATTTTTGCTTATGAGTATATTGGTTGTAGGATAAAAAGTAGATTAATAGAGAAAGAGGAGGAGATTATTATAACTACAACCGTTATTTCACATTTTTACAATGAAGAGTATTTATTGCCATGGTGGCTTATGCATCATACGAAACTTTTTGATCATGGTATTTTAATTAATAAAGGTTCAACAGATCGTTCCGTTGAGATTTGTAAAAAATTCGCACCGCATTGGGAGGTGCGAGATTCTGTAAATCCAGAGTTTGATGCATATGCGACAGATCATGAAGTGATGAGGATAGAACAAGAAGTACAAGGATGGAAAATGATTTTAAATACGACTGAGTTTCTTTGCGTGCAAGATAAAAATCAGTTTTGGAAATCGCTAAATGAATTGGGGGGGAGGATGTATTGGCTGGACGGGCTTATTATGATTGATGATCCTAACTACAACTATCCGGACCTTAACTTTGGAATACCTTTAATGAAACAGCGGTTTCATGGTTATTTACCAGAAGATTGGCCGTTATGGAGAAGAGGTAGATTTATTCATAATCATGAGCATGGAAGTTATACGGTTGGAAGACATTTATCTGCGCATGAATCGATGATTTATCCACCTCTTGCCTGTATATTATGGTTTGGGTTTAGTCCGTGGAACGATGCGATGAGAAAGAGAAAGTTACAAATTGGTCCGACTCTTTCTGAAGCTAGTAAGCATGGGGGAATGGGGACGCATCATATTGTTACGCCGGAAAGATTAGAAGGATGGTATAAGGAATTAGCGAGAGGAACGAAGGATTTACGTTTTAATGATGCATATCGTTATGTTTTTGTATAAATGATTTCCACCATAAAATTGTTTCTTCAATTCCTGTATTTAGATCGTATGTTGGTTTCCAGTTTACTTCAGTTTTTAAACGTTCTACATTAACCCCGACAAATAAAGGTTCATCTTTAGAGAAAGGGATTGCACCTAGTTTAATTAAATCTTCTTTTCCTATCTTTTTAGCAATGATAGAAGCTAACTCTTTAATTTGTACAGATTGACCAGAAGCGATATTGATGGTGCCTGTAACGCTGTGTTCTAATATTGTTACGAGAGCGTCAGCGACGTCACTCACATGGAGGAAATCTCTCGATTGTTTTCCATGTGTACATAGTGCTTCCTCGTTTTTTAATAAGGAAGTGATAATGTTAGAAACGAGCCGATTACCTTGTTCGTGAGGTCCATACATATGAAAAATGCGGCCCCAACACATGCTGAGGCCTGTTTGTTGTGCATACGTTTCTAGCCAAGAGTGCAGTGCATTTTTACATAAAGAATACGGGGTTTTATAGGAAAGGAGCGGTGAATCTTCAAATAATACGCCGTTAAACCATTCGTACTCTGCGCCAGTACCTGCAACGACAACACGCTTTCCGCCGTATGTTGTGAAGTATTGAATCAATGAAATACTAGACTTTAGCCAATAGTAATTATTAATAGATACATAGCATGCTGGTGGCACTGCTTCCCAAGCAAGGTGAATGAGATGGCTAGGCTGAACGTCGTAAATGAATTGTTTTACTTCGTCATCGCGAAGCAAGTTTACTTTATGCCAATGGCAAGGGAGGTGAGAGGGGTTATTTTTATTATACGTGGCGTACACTTCATATCCCTTTTGTATAAGTGAATGTACAACATATTTACCTATCCAGCCACTACCACCTGTTACAACAACTTTCTTCATGGCTCGATCACCTCAATTTCTGGAACCGTCACTAAAAATTTACCGCCCCATTCACGAATGAAAGAGCATTCTTTCATAATTTCGTCTTTCAAATTCCAAGGAAGTATAAGAATGTAATCTGGTTTTGTACGTTTAATTTCTGCTGGAGATTTTATTGGAATACGAGTTCCTGGTAAAAGGAGATTTTGTTTGTGAGGATTTTTATCTACTGTATAAGCTAGAAATTCTTTACCTATCCCGCAATAATTCAAAAGGGTGTTTCCTTTAGCGGGAGCACCGTAACCGATAATTTGTTTGTTTAAAGCTTTCGCTTCAATAAAAAACTTTAAAATATTTATTTTCAATTGTTCGATGCGTTTAGAAAAAAGGAGATAGCAATCTAAAGTACCTAACCCGTGGTCGACTTCTTTTTGAATTAATTTTGTAACATTGGAATGGATAGTTGATTGGGCACTTAGATGGTTTACAAAAATCCGTAAGGAACCACCATGCGTTGAAAGTTCTTCTACATCAACAATTTGTAAATGATGATAACTTAAAACTTTTTGAAGGCTTATAAGTGAGAAGTAGGAAAAGTGCTCATGGTAGATAGTATCGAACTGTTTAAAGGATATGAGGTTTAATAAGTGTGGGAATTCAATTGTTATCGTGCCATCTTGTTTTAATAACGTTTTTAAACCGGCAACAAAATCATGCAAGTTTGGAACGTGTGCTAATACGTTATTTGCGACGATTAAATCAGCTTGTGGCAATTTTTTTGCTAAGTCATTACTGAAAAAATTCACATGAGTAGGAATTCCTTTTTTGATAGCAATTTCTGCTACGTTTTTCGCGGGTTCAATTCCCAATGTCTCGATATTTTCTTTTTTAAAGTATTGTAATAAGTACCCATCGTTACTTGCGATTTCAATCACTTTTGAATGTTTCGTTAAGTTGAAACGCTTAATCGCCATTTCTACATATTGTTTAGCGTGTAGTAGCCAACTTGAGGAGTAAGAGCTGAAGTATAAATAGTTATGAAAAATATTTTGTGGAGATTCAAATTCATCTAGCTGTACGAGTAAACAAGAGTTACAAACAAATGTGTGCAGCGGATAAAAAGGTTCCATTTTATATGAGCTTTCAGGAGCTACAAATGAATTAGCAAGAGGGGAAACGCCCAAATCTAAAAAAGTGTTGGTTAGTAATGAGTGGCAAAAACGGCATTTTTTCTGTTCCATTTTATAGCCCCCTTATAAATTTTTGAATGCATCGATTTGTTGTCGTGTGAAAGATTCTATCTTTTCACCAGATGCATATTTTTTGTACCAATCAACAGTCCAAGCGACAGCATCATCTGTTGATAACTTAGGAGTCCAGCCGAGTTTGTTTACTGCTTTTGTACTATCGAGTGTTAAAACAGGTGATTCATAAGGAGTATTTGTAGAGGAGGAAATGATTGTTAGTGGGTTATTCCATAATTTTATTACAGATTCAATGACATCATGAACGGTTCTGCTAGATTCATTAATCGGTCCGAAATTCCATGCTTCTGCATATTTAGCATCATTCCAAAGTTTTTCAGCTAAAAGGATATAGCCATGTAGAGGATCTAAAACATGTTGCCACGGACGGATGGCATATTTGTTTCGAATACACAAAGTATGATTGTGCAAATATGCCCGAATGATATCAGGGAATAATCGATCTTCTGCCCAATCACCACCACCAATAACGTTACCTGCTCTTACAGAAGCAAGCGAAGTAGTATTCGTGTGAAAAAAAGATTGGTGATAAGATGTTGTAACTAATTCAGCACAAGCTTTACTAGCGCTATAAGGGTCGAAACCTCCTAGTCGGTCATTTTCCACGAACGCTCGGTCGCCACTACCGTCATTCTCATAACATTTATCGCTTGTCACATTAATAATGGCACGTACGCTTTCGAAGGACTTTGCTGCTTCTAGCACGTGGACAGTACCTAAAACATTCGTTTTGAATGTATCGATAGGATTTTTGTATGAAGCGGTTACGATTGGCTGAGCTGCTAAATGAAATATTATGTCGGGTTTATGCTGCTTCATGGCATGAAATAAAGAATGGTAATCTGTAATATCGCCTTTTATTGTCGTGCACTCTTTTGCTACGTTACCTTGTTCAAAAATGTTAGGAATGGATGGGGGATGAGAAGAAAAGCCTACTACTTCTGCACCTAAAGAACTTAAGAAAAGGGTGAGCCAGGAGCCTTTAAATCCAGTATGTCCCGTAATAAATACTTTTTTCTTATTCCAAAAAGATGATGAAGCCATATTACCAAACCTTCCACGGAGCGTTATTACTTTCCCATAGCTCGACTAATTTATTTTTATCGCGCAATGTATCCATCGGATGCCAAAAACCAGAATGTTGATATGCGGCCAATTCATTTTTGTTTACTAACTGAACTAAAGTGTCTGTTTCAAAAACAGACTTATCTCCACTAATGTAATTGAAAACTTCAGGATTTAAAACGAAAAATCCACCGTTAACCCATCCGCCATCACCTAATGGTTTTTCTTGAAAAGATGTTACAGACTGTTTATCTAATATGAGAGAACCAAATCTACCAGGAGGTTGTACGGCAGTAACAGTAGCCATTTTCCCATGTTTTTTATGGAATGTAATAAGTTCTTTTATATTTACATTACTTAATCCATCACCATAAGTGAGGCAGAAAGGTTCGTCTCCGACATAATTTTGAATCTTTTTCACTCGGCCACCCGTTTCGGTATTTACACCAGTATCGATTAGTGTAACTTTCCATGGTTCTACACGATGAGAATGGCTAGTAATTGTATTATCGTTTAACTGTATTGTGAAATCAGACATGTGTAAGTTGTAATTTAGAAAGAACTCTTTAATTGCATATCCTTTATAGCCTAAGCAAATAATAAACTCAGTAATCCCGTAATGACTATACAAACTCATAATGTGCCATAGAATGGGCTTTGTTCCAATTTCAATCATAGGTTTCGGTTTTAAATGTGTTTCTTCCCCAATTCTTGTACCGTACCCACCAGCAAGAATAACAGCTTTCATTTTTTCCTCCTAAAATAAAAATTTATTATTTATACAGTATTCATGTTTTATGCAAATGAGATTGTTTTTGATTAAGCGAATGAAAATGTTTGAGGTGATGACGATGCAGAAAATATTACGGTTTGAATTTTGGGAATAATTCTTGATATTCAGGGTTATGACGGAGGTCTTGTGTTAGGTTACTAAGCTCTAAAAAACGTATGTCCAGTACTTCAGGAGATTGACCGTAATGTGTTTGAAGCCCCATTTGAATACCCCTTTTTGAAAGGGTAGGTGTAATTTGTAATTTTCTTGCCTTTGATTGTTCATTCCAAGGGCTAAAATAGAATTTTAAAATAAATGAAGGATAGTCATAAATTATATATCCGTGCCGCGAATGATGTCTACCAGGTAAATATGCACCGTCTAGATGATTGTGAATAAATCTCCAAGCACATCCGAGATTTGGGTTATAAGGGAAGACACCGTGGTATCGCTGTTCTACTAAGGGGATAGAATATCTAGGCTTTGAATAATTATAATTATGATTATCTATCATTAAAATCATTCTAATCGCATACATGTTTTGGCCTAGTGTATGAAGAGATGAAAAAAATTCTTCAGTATTATTACAACAAAAGAATTCAGTAGTATTTAAAACGATTTTCCAACCTGAAACTTCTCTTTCAATTTCCATCACTTCAATATCAGTATTAGTTGGATCAAACTCAAGAAATCTTGAATTTCGTACTTCCCAGTGGGGTGCTAATAGTTTACAAATCTCTACGGAACGATCTGTAGACCCCCTATTAATTAAAATGCCGTGATCGAATATTTTCGTGTGATGCATAAGCCACCATGGAAGTAGGTATTCTTCATTATAAAAATGAGAAATGATTGTCTTTTTCATATTAATTCCCTCCTATACAAGCAATCATTATTAGTAGGATATGCTTTTAAATAAGAAAGGTTAAAAGTGGCAGACAATGTAGTGATTAGGTAGTAGTTTAGTAATTTTATTGTATAAGTGTAGATTACTCGTATTGAATCATCATAGGAGGAGATTGGAATTTTGTATAAATTGTGAATAATAAACCGTCACGTTTGACTGTACAGTTTATGTGTTGTATGATGTAAGTAATATAAACAAGGGGGGAAGATCGTTGGGAAGGTGTATCGAATCGGACAGTTGGCTCTCATGGCTCACGTGTCGAAACGAACGATTGATTATTATACGAATCTAGGTATCTTAAAAGCGGAGCGATCTCAATCTAATTATCGCTATTACGACGAAACAGCATTTGAGACATTACAATTTATTGAGAAGTGCAAAGAAATGCATATGCCGCTTTGTGAGATTAAAGAGAAAATCGAGGAGAAGAAGAAGCTGCTCGGTATCAATGAACACGTTTCGAAACAAGTGAATGAAGTGACAGACCATATTCATCAATTAGAAGTGGAGCTTACTGAGTTAAAGCCGCTTTTAGATGGATTGACTGATTCACAACGTGAAAAAATATCGAAATCTTTATCTGGTCAAACGACAGCTTTAATACAGACACTTGCTCTATTATTATAGAATAAGTGAAATCCGACCTCTTTAATTTTTGTATCGGGCTATGTTTTCTAACAAACAAATAAGAAAACATTATAGTATACAGGAGGTGGACACCTTAGTTTTTTAACTAAGGGGATTCATTGGAAATATTTAATTTAGTCATGGTTGCGATTTTAATCGCATTTACTGGATTTTTCGTAGCAGCAGAGTTTGCGATTGTAAAGATACGTTCAAGCCGTATCGATCAGCTTGTTGCGGAAGGAAAACGCGGTGCTTTAGCAGCGAAAAAGGTAACAACAAATTTAGATGAATATTTATCTGCTTGTCAATTAGGTATTACAGTTACAGCTATGGGATTAGGTTGGTTAGGTGAACCGACAATTGAAAAGTTATTACACCCGTTATTTGAGAAATGGAACTTAAATCCTTCTATTTCATCAGTATTAACATTTGGTCTTGCTTTTATGATTATGACGTATTTACACGTTGTAGTAGGGGAATTAGCTCCGAAAACGATGGCAATTCAAAAGGCTGAAAGGGTAACGTTATTATTGGCAGGTCCATTAATGATGTTCTATAAAGTAATGTATCCATTTATTTGGGTATTGAACGGTTCAGCTCGTGTGATAACTGGTTTATTCGGTTTAAAGCCAGCTTCAGAACATGAAGTAGCTCATACAGAAGAAGAATTACGTCTTATCCTTTCAGATAGCTATGAAAGTGGCGAAATTAATCAAGCTGAATACAAGTATGTAAATAACATTTTTGAATTTGATAATCGTATTGCAAAAGAGATTATGGTACCGCGAACAGAAATCGTTGGTTTCTACCTGGAAGATTCAGTAGAAGAACACATGAAAGTGATCCAAAATGAGCGATACACACGTTATCCGATTTTTGGAGAAGATAAAGATGATATTATCGGTATGGTCAACGTAAAAGATTTCTTTATTCGATATATGACCGAGGATCAAAAAGATTTATCATCTATTCGCTCGTATATGCGTCCGATTATTGAAGTGATGGAAACGACTCCAATTCACGATTTATTACTTCAAATGCAGAAGAAGCGAATTCCGATGGCTGTTTTATATGATGAGTACGGAGGAACAGCTGGAATTGTAACGCTTGAAGATATCTTGGAGGAAATCGTCGGCGAAATTCGTGACGAATATGATGAAGATGAAGCACCACCAATTCAACATGTGAACGAGCAACATATTATTGTTGATGGAAAAGTGCTTATCTCAGAAGTGAAAGATTTATTTGGATTACACATCGAAGAAGATGATGTGGATACAATCGGTGGATGGATTATGATGCAAAATCATGAAATCGAAGAAGGACAACACGTTGAGGCGGAAGGTTATGAATTTAAAGTGTTAGAAAAAGACGCTTACCAAATTAAACGTGTTGAAATTCGTAAGATGGAACAAGAACAAGAAGAAGAGAAAGCAGCAACTGTGTAAGTTGCTGCTTTTCTTCTAAAGTACAAAAAATGAGAACTTAGGAGCGGATATTTTGATTCAAGAAGCCTTACGTGTATATCGATTACAATTGTATGTGATCTTTAGTGGTTTACTACTTATGTGGACGATTACTCCGTTTGGAAAACAAGTGACAGGGTTCGGTATTGGATTAGCAGTAAGCGCCTATTGTCTTTGGTTATTAGCTCGCAGAGTGGAGAAACTCGGGAAAAGTATCGTAATGAAGGAAAAGGCTCCTGGATTAGGAGTTTTAAACCGATTTGCAGCTGCTATTTTAGGAGCTATCATCATGTATGAAATTGAGCATGAAATGGAAATGTGGGCATTTGGTACAGGTATTTTAGGTGGTCACTTTTTAATGATTGCAAATTTAGCGTATGCAAATATGCAGTTAGTGAAAGAAGAAGAGAAGCAAAGGGAACATGCTTCGAAAAACATAGAGCTATGATGAAAGGGACCTAATCGGGTTCCTTTTTTAGTTTAGCGATAATATACAAGTAATCAAATTAACGACAAATATAATACGCTTCTTTTTTGTGTTTTTCAATAGTATGAAAAATAATAAAAAAATTTTAAAAAACCCATCGATTTCTAAAGGTTATGTATGTTATTATGACAAAAGACTTTTTGAAAGAGGTGGATACCAATGTTACAAGCGTTACTTATTTTTGTGCTTCAAATTATTTACGTTCCCATTTTAACAATCCGTACGATTTTGCTTGTAAAGAATCAAACAAGATCCGCTGCTGGTGTTGGATTGTTAGAAGGGGCTATTTACATTGTCAGTTTAGGTATTGTGTTTCAAGATTTATCAAATTGGATGAACATCGTTGCCTATGTCATTGGCTTTAGTACAGGACTATTATTAGGCGGTTATATAGAGAATAAATTAGCAATTGGTTATATTACGTATCAAGTTAGTTTACTAGACCGTTGTAATGAATTAGTAGACGAATTACGTCACTCTGGATTTGGCGTTACAGTATTTGAAGGCGAAGGTATTAATTCTATACGTTATCGCTTAGATATCGTCGCAAAGCGTTCTAGAGAGAAAGAGCTTTTAGAAATCATTAATGAAATTGCACCGAAAGCGTTTATGTCTTCGTATGAAATTCGCTCGTTTAAGGGTGGATATTTAACGAAGGCGATGAAGAAAAGAGCGTTAATGAAGAAGAAAGATGAACATGCATCGTAAAAAAGAGGAATAGTGATGCATTAAAAGCGCAGTATAAGTCCAAATGTAAAAGGGAGGAATCTATTTTGATGTAGATTCCTCTCTTTTTTTATGAAAAATATTCATTTATTAATTCAAAAAGCTAAATCGTATAATTATTTTTTTTACTCATTCTCAAATTAATGATTAGCCATATAATTTGAAAAAATACTGGTATGATAAACGTGATTAATAAAACGATAAGTGATATTGATTTAATTTCGGGTGTTTGAGTAACACCGGCCCCATCAACATCTCGTAGCCAAATAAGAGCTGCCCATATTCCAAAAACGATAATCCAAAATATGTTACCAATCCACCAAGAAATCCATCGTTTTTTCATGTTAGCACCCCCTACATTTATCTACTGTTAAAAGTATATTTTCTTTTGTTACATTTATAATGAAACAACTTTAAAATCAGTTTTTAACTGTATATCTAACTTGTTTGAAGGTTACTATTTCTCCATCATCATCATCGTCTTTCGTTTGTAAAAGTTGAACTTTTGGTTTGTAGTCCGTCCTATGAGCGTGTTCGATATCTTTAATGTTAAGTTTGTAGGATTCACTATTTTTTAGTTTTTGTTCCAACACTTTTTTATTAGCAACATAAATAAAAGTTACTTTATTTTCATCAATGCCTTTAGTTTTAATTTCTAATTCATTGTCTTTTGCTGTAATCGTTGGTGTTAATAATTCCATACTGCCTTTCCCGCTTTCTAAAGAATTCTCTGCTATAGTTGAACATCCTGATAATATGATTCCAGTGAATAGAAGAACAGCTAATTTCTGTTTCATAACATCCCTCAATTCCATGTGATTTTTGATTTTGGTATTGCTAGATTACTAGTGTGGAGTGTAAATGTTTAGTTAGTATCCTCTTAATTGTACCATAATATGTAAAATGAAACAGGATGTATATCCAATTTAAGGGAGAATGAAAAATTTACTGATTTTTGTAAATTCGTATGTTTTAGCTTCTATTTCAATCGAAATGTAGACGAGAGAAAGAAATTTTTTTATAGAAATTATAATTTTTACATTTTACAATAATGATAGGGAATAGATGAATTCATTTACTTCGGAGGTAGTTATTTGAACATTAATGAGAAGGCAATTGAAATGTTTGAACAAAATAAATATGAGGAAGCAATGGAACTGTTTCAACAAGCAGTACATGAATCTAGAGACGTACAATCTCTCAATAATCTGGCTTGGATGTACTTTTATGAGGAAGAGAATGATGATAAAGCTCTTGAATTAATAAGAGAAGTTGTTAAGTTGAATCCTTCTTCATACTTTCCTTATAACATCTTAGGGGACATTTACATGAAACAAGAAAAATGGACAGAAGCGAAAGAAGCATTACAAAAGTCTATTTCGATTCAACCATCAGATGAAGCATATCATAATGTAGCTGTAGCGCATTATAACCTTGGAGAGCTGGAAAAAGCTTCAGACTTTTTCTTGCGAGTTGCAGGGGATTCGGACTATATCATGTATAGCTATGTAAAATGTTTAATTGATTTAGAACGAACGACAGAAGCAAAAGAGAAGTTAGATACTTTTAACAGGGAATCTGATAATTTTTTAGGGGAAATTAATGTAGCAGATTTATATGTTGAGTTGAATTGCTATAAAGAAGCAATTGAATGGTTCGAAAAGGGATATAAAGAATGCTGGAAAAGTCCTAATTGGATTGGTAGATTTGTGTATGCTCTATATAAAACGAATAATTTCTCCCGTATAAATGAAGTTATACGGGAATCTATCGAAGCGAAAACAGCAGAAATAGAAGATGTTCAGAATGAAGAAGTAGAAGAAAACTGGACAGAAAATGATAAGAAAGAGTTAATTGAGGAATATACAGAAGAGAATAATTGTTATAAAACAATGGTAGAACGTATCAAATCTGGATACGTTCCAGGGTTAGAATTTGAAACGGATTTTATAGGTGGGTGCTATTTGTTTGGTTGTAAAAGGCATAATCATCTTGAATATGAACAATAAAAAGATTCGACTGTCACATATGATGGTCGAATCTTTTTCGTTATAGGTCGCTTGTATTACATAGGTGTATATCCTCTTTAGAGGCCACTTTTTTTATATTCAAAATATGTAGTGAAATAAAACCAATAAGTCCTATTCCGCCAAAAATAAGCCATGGTGTATACATTCCGCTTAAGTTGGATGTAAAAGATGTACCGGTATAATTACCAATGATAAAACCAAATGCGAGTGATAGTTGATAAAATCCGAAGAAAGTGGCTGTATATGATTCATTACTGTAATTTGCAATAGCGATATCAGCGTTAGGTAATACGAGTGTTTCACCGATTGTAAATAAAATTACACAAATAAAGAGCCAATATGGGTGTTGAAATAAAGGAATGAGTAAAAAGGAAATACTCATTAATAAAACACCGTATTTAATAATCGAAAGTGTGTTGTATTTGTGGAATAATTTTCGGAATAATACCATAAATATGACGCCTGTTATCGCATTTATCGTAATAACGAGTGTAGCAAGTTGATTGCTATTACTAATGTTTTTCATATGAAGTGGAAGTGCGACAGTAAGCTGAGTAAACATAATATAGAAGAAAATCATGATAAAGGAAAACAGAAGGAAAGACTTGTTTTGTAAGATGGCCTGTATTCCTAATGTAATAGACGTGTTTTCAGTAGTGACTTGGAAGTGATTTTTAAGTAAGTAAAAGATAAAAGCAAATAACAGCATAAGAGATCCTGTTAGAGAGAAAGCGTAGAGTGGATCGAGTAAGAGTAAGAACCCTCCTGCAATTGGTCCGATTATTGCACCGCAATTAAAGCTAAGGTTTAAATATGTAAATAAATTTTTTCTCAAATGAGCTGGCTGTGAGCCAAATATAGCGCGAGCGGCAGGTTCGTAAAATGCAGTTCCGAAGCCAATAAGTGCAGAAGAAATAGAAATTGTATAGAAATCAGAGCATATTCCTAAAGCGATAAATCCGATTCCTCTCAAAAATAAACCAGCTATCATCATAATGATATAGCCTATTTTGTCAGCAATTAACCCTGAGAATAATGGGATAACTCGTGATGTAATTGTCATAACCGTCAACACTGTTCCTACTTGGACAGCAGAAAAATGAAGAAAGGTTAATAGATAAATAGCTAAAAATGCGTATACTGCAAAATATCCAAAAGACATAAAAAATGAAGAAATAAGCATGAAACGTATCGGTGTTGAGAAACTTTTCATAGAAATCCCCCTAATTATGTAACCAGTAAAATTATTTGATGGTTAACTATTTTATACTATAATTATACATAAAGTCAGAAAAAAGTAAATTTTAAGAAGAAGGTGGATCGAATTGAATCAAAACGCTCCAAATGAACTAGAATATATTCGGGAATTTTTAAATACATGGAGAATACCAAACGATACGAGAGAGCCAATTGATTTGCTGCAAACAAAAGAAGATATAAAGCTCTTTATGAAAGAATATTTTGATGAAGAGTTTCCATTTCATACGATAGAGGAATTAAGAGGTTTTCGAGAAGATATTCGGATGACAATTGAAGGCGAAGGATCATTGCAAAAATGGTTAGAGAAATACCCATTTCATGTACATATAAAGGATGATATGAAAGGTATTACATATGAACCAGTATATGAAGAGAATGTGTATACAAAAATGTTAAGCATTGTGTTAATGTCAATTCAAGAAAATGTGTGGGGAAGGTTAAAAGCATGTCCAGATTGTCGCTGGGTATTTTATGATTATTCGCGAAATGGAAGTAAAAGATGGTGCGGTATGTATGCTGGAGAAGAAGGAGGAAGAGCATGCGGTACGATTGCAAAAGTGAAAAACTACCGGGCGAAGAGAAAAGGGCGATCTGGTTATGATATGTAATTAATATTAGAGAAAGAAAAATGGATGGGGGGAATGAATAATATGAAAGGCACACAAATGCTAGCTACAAATAAAAAGTGTTGGGATACAGTTGCACCTTATTTCTTTCAAGTGGATTGTTTACCGAAATACGGACCGTATACGGCATCTGAAGATGAGATCCATTTGTTCGATTCAATTAAAGATAAAAAGGTACTTGATATTGGGTGTGGAAGTGGACATTCGTTGCAGTATATGGCGGAACAAGGGGCAAAGGAATTGTGGGGACTTGATCTTTCAAGTGCACAAATTGCAATAGCGAATAAGACGTTAAAGGATTGGAATCCAAAGTTAGTATGCGGAGCAATGGAAGAAGAAGGAGATATTCCGAAAGGGTATTTTGATATTGTATATTCCATTTATGCATTAGGTTGGACTTCAGATTTAAGAAAAACGTTGGAACTGATTTATTCATATGTAAAGCCAGGGGGAAGTTTTATTTTTAGTTGGGAGCACCCAGTATATTCAAACTTACAGTATGGTACGGAAGAAGTTGCTATAAAGTCTTCTTATCATGAGGAAACGCCCATTACGTTTGAAACATTTAAAGGAGAAAATGTACAAGCGACATTATATAAGAGAAAAATAAGTACATACATAAATGAGTTAAATAGATCGGGATTTAAAATTGAGAGAATAGAAGAGCCTGAACCATCGAGCTCGCTTGATGGAGAACTAGCTGAGCCGTCTACGAAATATTATTCTTTATATAAAGCTAGAATGGTGCCAACTACTTTTATTATTAAGGCGAGGAAGTAAATTGTTTTATAAAAAGAAGCCTATCATTTCAAATAGATGAAATGATAGGCTTCTTTATTTTAAAAAAATGAGGTCAAAGGTGTACTTTTCTTATAAAAATGCATTTCATATAAAAGGTGTAATTATTTTGGGGAAGGGGGATTGTTGTGCGTCATCATAAAAAGTGCAAAAAATTTGGAGTGGCACTGCCTCTTCCGCTTATAGGAGCAACGGGTCCGACAGGTAATAGTGGTCCAATCGGTCCAACTGGAGGGCATGAAGGTCCTGTTGGTCCTACAGGGGTGACTGGACCGACGGGAGCAACTGGGCCCCAAGGTCCTCAAGGTATCAGGGGGATACAAGGTCCCCGAGGGACAACAGGAGCACAAGGGATACAAGGTCCCGTTGGTGATACTGGAGAGCAAGGAATTACTGGTCCGGTCGGCTTACAAGGTTCTCAAGGATTAATTGGAGAGCAAGGTCCTGTTGGCGATATTGGATTACAAGGTATGCAAGGAATACAAGGAATTACAGGCCCTGCTGGTAGTCAAGGTATACAGGGCGCCCAAGGAATACAAGGAGAAATAGGTGAGCGAGGAGAAACGGGTGCACAAGGAATGCAGGGAGAAATAGGTGTAACCGGAATATCAGGTGTAATGGGCCCTCAAGGTCCTCAAGGGGCGCAAGGAATACAAGGGGAGGACGGAACTACAGGTATACAAGGAGAAGAAGGTCCACAAGGAATACGAGGAATTACTGGAGAGCAAGGGCACCAAGGTGATCAAGGGATACAAGGTGTAACTGGCCCGCCTGGTTCTACTGGAATACAAGGACCTCAAGGTATAAGTGGAATAAGGGGGATAACAGGTGTAATAGGTCCTCAAGGTCCACAAGGAGTGCAAGGGGCACAGGGACCAATCGGTCCAACCGGCCCTCAAGGGATACAAGGCATACAAGGTGAGCAAGGAGTAAGGGGAGCGACCGGTCCAACTGGTTTACAGGGGCTACAAGGAATCCAAGGTCCGAGTGGTCCAACCGGTCCTCAAGGAGTGCAAGGCGTACAAGGTCCGAGTGGCATAACAGGTCCAACTGGTCCTCAAGGAATACAAGGTATTCAGGGACCACAAGGAAGTATAGGCCCAACCGGTCCTCAAGGAATACAAGGTGTGCAAGGTCCACAAGGCCCAACCGGCCAGGCGGGGGCAACGGGTCCTCAAGGAATACAGGGAATACAAGGTCCAATTGGTCCAACCGGTCCCCAAGGAATACAGGGGATACAAGGCGTGCAAGGTTCCCAAGGCCCAACTGGTCCAACCGGCCCTCAAGGTCTACAAGGAATAACCGGTCAGTCGGGCCCAACCGGTCCAACCGGAGTAACAGGTCCGACTGGAGCAACGGGTCCCCAAGGTCCACAAGGAATCCAAGGTCCACAAGGAGTAACCGGCCCAACAGGGGCAACCGGCGAGGCGGGAGCAACGGGTCCTCAAGGTCCACAAGGAATCCAAGGACCACAAGGAGCAACAGGTCCAACTGGAGCAACCGGCCAGACGGGAGCAACGGGTCCTCAAGGTCCACAAGGAATCCAAGGTCCACAAGGAATAACAGGGCAGGCGGGAGCAACCGGCCAGACGGGAGTGACTGGTGCAACTGGACCAACCGGAATCCAAGGCATACAAGGAATAACTGGAGCAACAGGGGGAACGGGAGTAACAGGCCCAACAGGTGCCACGGGTCCAACAGGTTTAACTGGAGCAACAGGATCATCTGCTATATCTACAGGTGGTGGCTATTTCTTCTCTACATCAACAAGTACAATTGCAGCAAATACTAACATTCCAATTAATTCTGGATCCACTGTATATGGAACGGGTGTATCTTTAACTAGTGCTACGACAGTCACAGTAGCGACGCCAGGAATATATTTAGTAAGCTACTATTTCCAAGGGGATGCAAATGGTGGAAATGAGACAGTATCTGTTAGATTACTATTAAATGGAACGCAACTAACAGGGAGTTTTATACAAAACGTAACGACATCAACTGTAGTAATCGAACCAGCTATTTCAAATACACTTCTTGTGAATGTGACGAGTGCCAATTCAACATTAATATTACAAAATGGCCCGTTAGGTGTAGGGCATGTGACTACTATAGCAGGTGCGATTACAGCAAGTTTAAATGTAGTGAGAATTTTATAAAGAATATAAAAAACACAAGGAATGTCTTTGTAAGACACACCTTGTGTTTTTTAATATTAAATAAACATTTTCTTTATCTTTTCGGTTGAAAAATATGCTGAAAGAAGTATTTGTGATGTAAGTTATCTACAACTTTATTTGCTTGATATGTGCGTTGTTTTTCAATTCGTAGTCTTTGCTCCATCATTTTTATTGCGTGATCAGATAAACGTAACATAATACATTCTCCTTTTCTATAAATATAGGTGACTATTTGATATCGATCCCATATTTATAATTAAGGAGGCAAAATGTGTAACATAGGCAAAAAGCACCTTCCTCTCCCATTACGCTTACGAGGTTAGCTGTCGGACTCGGGAAGTGAGAGTTTCCCTACTTAAAAAAGATTCGCCCCAAGTAGCATAGCTACAAAAATGGTTCCCCCGCTCCAAAATTTGGACTCAGCAAAAGGTTTTATAAAGTAAAAGATAACATAAATAAATTGACGAGTCAAACTATTTATTGTTTTCTGATTTTTTAAGTGAGGTTAAAACCACTCCATCGGGTAATATGATATCCTTTACTTCAATAAAGCCATGTTTTTTATATAAAGACAGAGCAGGGGTGTTTTCTTTCCCTGTTTGTACAATATATGTTTTGGAAGGGGAAAACATGTCAAATACATACAGTAGTAGTTTTGTTGCAATCCCTTTATGAAAATGATTAGGGGATACTACTAAACGATGAATATCCACTTCCTCTTCGTCTACTTTAAAAGAAATAAACCCAGCAAGTGTATCTTCATAAAAATAGCCGTAGAAAATTTCATCACAGGATTGAATATCAGCTACAGTATCATAAAGGCGAGGGATAGCTGTACTATTTATATATTTTGCCTCAATTTCATAAGCTGGTATTTGAATGCTTAAAATAGAAGTAGCGTTTTTGTGAGAAGTTGTTATTAATTTTTGAATCATAGAGAAAGAACCTCCTTGTTGGCTGTATTTTCATAGATTTGACAAGATTTTTCTTTATTGGATATAATAATTATAATAGTTACATAACAATTTAGTATGAAAAAGAAATACACCATAATAGAAATGGAGGACTAAAAATGGGATGGATTATCACATTAATAGTTGGTGCTATTATAGGTGCAATTGCTAGTTCTATAACGGGTAAAAATTTCCCAGGTGGTATGTTCGGAAATATTATCGCAGGTTTATTAGGTGCTTCGTTAGGTGGTAGATTATTTGGATCCTTTGGGCCATCATTTGGTGGGATTCATGTCGTGCCAGCATTATTAGGTGCAATCGTGTTAATTCTTATTGTATCATTTGTAGTGAAAGCTGCAAGGAAATAGAGATATAGATTATGATGAAGAGCCCTGAATAAGGGCTTTTCATCATTCGAAGAGGTGGTTTCATTGGAGAAAATAAATATAAGAAAAAGAGATAAGTTAAGAAAGTTTTTTAGAGAACAAAATTATTTGGCGGTATTACTTGGATTTGCGTTATTGTTCATTAATATTTTATTGCTAACAAAAATATCATTTGTTTTTACACCGTTTATCGTATTTTTAAAAACAATTTTCTTCCCAGTACTATTAGCGGGCGTGCTATTTTATATTTTGCATCCATTCGTTTCGCTTTTAGAAAAGAAAGGTGTTTCAAGAATCGTATCGATAGCTTCCATATATTTAATCGTACTAGGGTTATTTGTATTTTTAGTTGTAACGGTTATCCCTATTATTAAAGATCAAATTGATGCATTAATTGATAACTTACCGTATTTTGGCCATGAGATTGAACAAGCAGCACGTAGATTCGGGGAAAGTAATTTACTCGGTAAAATTCAGGAGAATTTAAATATTAATGTTGCGAATATTGTAAAAGACTACACAGTTGATTTTACAAAGTCATTATCATCAGTAACTGGGAATGTAACTGGATTTTTGAGTACTGTTACAGAGGTTGTTTTAACATTTGTAATGGTTCCATTTATATTGTTCTATCTTTTAAAAGATGGTGAGCAATTGCCGAATCACTTTTTAAAGTTTATTTCAGAGCAAAGACAACCAGCAGCAATGAGAATACTAGATGATATGCATTATGCGATTAGTTCGTACATTAGAGGGCAAATTATAGTTAGCTTGTTTATCGGTATTATGCTATTAATCGGTTACCTTATTATCGGTATTAAATATGCAGTACTACTCGCTATTTTAGCGATGATTGTAAATATCGTTCCGTACGTAGGACCAATTATCGCCATTACACCAGCGTTAATTATTGCGTTTATTGATTCGCCAGGGATGGTTTTAAAGGTAATTATTGTAATGATGGTTGTACAATTAGCAGAAGGTAAATTTATTTCTCCGCAAGTTATGGGTAAGAAGTTAGATATTCACCCAATTACAATCATATTTATCATTTTAACTGCCGGAAACTTATTCGGGATTATGGGCATTATTTTAGCCATTCCAGGATATGCGATATTAAAAGTGTTAGTTACACACGGTTATAGATTTGTTAAGTTGAATACATGAAAAAAAGAGCTAAAACAGTGGGAACTGTTTTAGCTCTTTTTTATTAACAATTCATTTGCATATTGGCGCGCCCATTGATCCGCTTCCAATATAGCATCAAGTGAAGGATCTTTTACATTATGATGAGCTTCAACTGTTTTGTAAATTATTTTTTCAATATCGAAAAAGGCAATTTCATTTTTTAAGTATAGTGCATTCGCAATTTCATTTGCTGCATTTAATACAGCGGGAGTAGTACCACCGATTTTGCCACATTCATATGCGTATTGCAGACAAGGGAACTTCTCTAAATCTGGTTTTTCAAAATGTAAACTACCGATTTCTAATAAATTTAATTTTTCATAGGAAGAAGGTAGCCGAGCAGGATAGTGAAACGCATATTGAATCGGCATTCTCATATCAGGAGCACCGAGCTGTGCCATAACTGATCCATCAATAAATTCTACTAAAGAATGAATGATACTTTCTTTATGAATCATTACATCAATTTTTTCATACGGAATATCAAATAGCCATCTCGCTTCCATTACTTCAAAGCCTTTATTCATTAATGTGGCAGAATCAATCGTTAGTTTTGCACCCATTAACCAGGTTGGATGTTTTAAAGCGTCCTTAGCTTGTAATGTTTGCATTTCTTCACGTGTTTTATCACGAAAAGCACCACCGGAAGCTGTTACAATTAACTTCTCAATCTCTTTATTATTTTCTCCGTTTAAACATTGGAAAATAGCTGAATGCTCACTATCTACTGGAATTAAGCGACATCCGTTTTGTTTCGCTAGTTCAGTTACGATATGTCCAGCTGCAACCAAAGTTTCTTTATTAGCAATAGCGATATCTTTCTTCGCTTTTAATGCTTCAATTGTTGGGAGTAATCCTGAAACACCTACAACAGAGCTTAATACAAGATTTGAATCAGGGTGAGTAGCTACTGCAATTAAGCCATCAGTCCCGTGTGTAATTTTTGTATTTGCTGAAATACGCGTACGAAGCTTGTCTGCTAAGTCTTTTGTCGCAACGCTTACAATACGAGGTTGAAACGTTTTGATTTGTTGCTCAAGAAGATCGATATTATAATTTGCGGTTAAACCAACGATTTTAAAATGTTCAGGATGAGCTGAAACGACATCTAATGCAGATGTGCCGATGGATCCTGTTGAACCTAAAATTGATATATATTTCACCATGAAAAAACCTCCAAAGTTGTTTCGAATATTTCTACAAACCTATATAACATTAGACAATTGAAGTGGAAATTCCTGCTATATAAAATAGAAAATTAGGGTTTGTTTGGAAGTGAAATGTGATAAACTGTAAAAAATAACGAAAAAGCAATGAAAGAGAAGAGTACATATTCGAAACTTTTTAGAGAGCTGATGTGTGGTGGAAATCAGTAAGGGATGAATATGGAATGGGCTCTGGAGCTTCTAACTGAAATGAGTAGGTAAAGACGGTTACTTCACGTTAAGAAGTTGAAGTGAGCTATAATGATAGCTAATTAAGGTGGTACCGCGGGAGTCTCTCGTCCTTTTTTAAGGATGAGAGGCTCTTTTTATTTTGAGAAAGGAGGAGGTAGTGTGAGTGAGAAAATAATGTTAACAGGAATTAAGCCGACAGGTTATCCGCATTTAGGAAATTATATTGGTGCGATTAAACCTGCATTACAAATGTCAAAGAATAATGAAGGAAAAGCATTGTACTTTATAGCTGATTATCATGCATTAAATGCTGTTCATGATCCAGAGAAGTTCAGCAGTTATACGAAAGAGGTAGCAGCTACTTGGTTATCGCTTGGACTTGGAGAAGATGTTATTTTTTATCGGCAAACAGAAGTGCCGGAGATTCTAGAATTAGCTTGGATTTTAGCTTGCCTAACTCCGAAAGGTCTTATGAACCGTGCTCATGCGTATAAAGCGAAGGTGGAGCAAAATAAAGAAGCAGGGTTAGAGGTCGATGCGGGAGTGAATATGGGGTTATACGCGTACCCGATTTTAATGGCAGCTGACATATTATTATTTCAAGCTACTCATGTACCAGTTGGAAAAGACCAAATTCAGCATATTGAAATTGCGCGTGATATTGCGACTTATTTTAATCATACATTTGGCACGACATTTACACTTCCAGAGTATGTCATACAAGAAGAAGGAGCTATTTTACCTGGTCTTGACGGAAGGAAGATGAGTAAAAGTTACGGAAATGTGATCCCATTATTTGCAGAGCAAGCAAAACTACGAAAGTTAATATTTAAAATCAAAACAGATTCTTCACTTCCAAATGAACCGAAAGAACTAGAAACCTTATTTACAATTTATAAAGAATTTGCGACAGAAGACGAAGTACAGTCATTACGTGAAAAATATGAGACTGGAATCGGATGGGGAGATGTGAAAAAAGAGTTGTTTCGCATTGTAGATCGTGAGTTAGCTGGACCTCGTGAAAAGTACGCAATGTATATGAATGAGCCGAATTTATTATATGAAGCGTTAGAAAAAGGTGCTGAGCGAGCAAGAAAAATCGCGAAGGTAAATTTAGTAGAAATTAAAAAAAGGATTGGATTTGAGAGGAGGCGCTGAGCGTTCCCTCGTTTTTCGATATAAATTATTCTTCATATTGATACGTAGAGCAAGGAGTTCGCACTTCTTTTCCGAACTTATTAGTTGCATATATGAAAAAGTATGATAATATAGGGTTACTTATTAAACGTGTTTAATAAGTTTAATTAAAGGTACTTATTAAAGGTGTTTAATAAGTGAATCTCATTCAATAAAAAAGGAGATGAATGTATGAAAACGGAGAAAGAAAAGATGGTGGCAGGAGAAATGTATATTGCGGATGACGAAGAATTGGTGGCTGATAGGGTGGAGGCAAAACGTTTAACACGCCTTTATAACGAGGCGATGGAGACAGGAGATGAGAGGCGTTTTACGTTATTAAATCAGCTTTTAGGTTCTTCAACTGATGGGAAAGCACAAATTAATCCTGATTTTCGTTGTGATTACGGCTACAATATTCATGTCGGAAAGAGCTTTTTCGCAAATTTCAATTGTGTGATTTTGGACGTTTGTGAAGTTCGAATTGGTGATAATTGTATGTTTGCACCTGGTGTTCACATTTATACTGCTACTCATCCATTACATCCGGTGGAACGAAACTCTGGCAAAGAATATGGAAAACCGGTAAAGATAGGTAACAATGTTTGGGTTGGCGGAGGCGCTATTATTAACCCTGGTATTTCAATTGGAGATAATGTTGTAATTGCTTCAGGGGCAGTTGTGACAAAAGATGTACCTAATAATGTAGTTGTTGGTGGTAACCCAGCTAAAGTTATTAAAACGATAGAAGAGTAAAAGGTGTTTCATATGAAGAAAGATTTTGCGGAAAATGATACAAAGACGCTACTTGTCTCTCGAAATGCTCTATTCCTCTTATTTGCTTTGCCAGGTGTGGCATTTGCTACATGGATTTCTAGAACAGCAGCTACTCGAGATATTTTAGCAGTGTCAAATGCAGAAATGGGCTGGATTTTGTTCGGATTATCTGTCGGTTCAATAATTGGTTTACTAAGTGCAAGTCATTTTATTGACGGTAAGGGAGCTAGAGACGTTATTATAGGCAGTATGTTTTTTATGATTGTTGGATTGCTTTGTTTAGGTATTACTATTTATTTTGTTTCTAGTATGGGGGCTTTTGGTAGCTTACTAGTATTTGGAGTAGGATATGGATTAGCAGAAGTCGCATTGAATGTAGAAGGTTCTGCCATTGAGCAGAAATTAGGAACAACTCTTCTTCCGAAATTCCATGTTTTTTTTAGTATAGGAACTTTAGTAGGCGCGCTTAGTGGTTCTGCCGCCATCTCGCTTCACATCCCAATTCTGTATCAATTTCTTGCGATTTCGGTCATGTTTGTATTACTTGTATGTATGTTGTATCGTTTTCTTCCGCATGGAACAGGAAAGAAGGAGAAATCGCGGAACAAAAAGCGAGCGAAGCATACTTCCTTACGTATGGAAAGAAGGGTGCTTTTACTTGGTCTTTTCGTGCTTGGAATGGCATTTGCAGAAGGGAGTGCAAATGATTGGCTACCTATTGTGATGGTAGATGGACATCAGCAAAGTGTAGTAACAGGTTCTATTATGTACACTATTTTTGTATTGGCAATGACATTAGCTCGAATGTGCAGTAGTTATTTTCTTGATCGATTCGGTCGTGTCGCGGTTATGCGTGCTACTATTATGATGGCGATTATAGGAATGACAATCGTCATATTTGGGAGTAACTCATATTTTCTAGCACTTGGTGTAGTACTGTGGGGGATTGGTGCCGCGTTAGGTTTCCCGATTGGGCTTTCTGCTGCTGGAGGTGACAGTGAAAATGCGACTTCTAATGTTGCTGCAGTTTCTATCATCGGTTTTACAGCGTTTTTAGTCGGACCACCATTTTTAGGAATACTTGGAGAAGCATTCGGGATACGTAATGCTTTGCTAGCTGTTTTATTATTTGTTATCTTGTCTGGAATTGTATCGTCTGATATGAGAGAGAATGCATCGAGTTAAATACGGAGTGCCGCTAGTAGAAATATATCATCTCTATTGCTTTAGAAAATGATGTATGATATATTGTCAACGCAACTTATTAAAAGTGTTTAATAAGTATGTTGATTAAGGTGGTGAGCGATTTGAGTGAACAATTTGTTACTCAAAAATCGATTAAAGAGACGATCCTTCGCGGCATTCGTACAGCTCTTCTAGAGCGAGGTAGTGCAACGAAAGTTGAACTTAGTAATACATTAGAAATCAGTTTTCCAACGATAAGTAAATTTATAGAAAAAATGAAACAAGACGGTGAAGTCACTTTAGCCGGTTTAGATGATTCAAGTGGTGGAAGAAGAGCAAAACGATATGAATATAATCCAGAATATATGTTAGGTTTAGCGATATTTTTAGAAAAAAATGAGACGAACTATACAATTTTTAACTGTTTAGGGGAAGTAAAAGAACAAGGTAGTACTTCAAGTGCATTAATTGATACGGGTCTAAGTGTATTGACAGAACATATAGAAAGTCTTATAGCTACGTTTCCAAAGATAAGTTCAATCTCAATTGGTGTTCCTGGTGCTGTCGATAATGGGCGTATTTTCTATATTCCTGGATATGAAAAGTTCCAAAATTTTAATTTGAAAAGTCACTTGGAGGAACTGTTTTCTATACCAGTAGTAATAGAAAACGATATGAATGCTGCAGTGCTCGGCTATCATAAAAATACTGGAAACAATGAAAATTCCTCTCTTGTATATTTGTATTCAGGTCAAAATGGCCCAGGTGCGGGGATTATGGTAAATGGAGATGTCGTACGCGGAAGCACATTTTTCTCAGGAGAGATATCTTTCGTCCCGCAGTACGATAATAAAAATTTCTTGCAAGCTTTGAGAAGTGAAGATTCGAATAATCCAGAGGAATATAATATAGATGCTATTACTCGTTTAATAGCTACATGTATAGCTATTATTAACCCTCATGGATTCATCTTCTGTGATGATGAAGTGAACCAAATTGTTATAGATCAGATTGTAAAAAGTTGTCCACAGTACATTCCGGCAGAACATATTCCGAAAATAACAGTGAGCAACTGGAAAGAAGATTATTTATATGGGTTAAAAAGCCTTGGACTTGATCTTATGATTACGAGAACAAATAAAGAAAATTAAATGTACTGGCAATGAAGCATCCAATTGCCAGTTGAATAACATAAAAGAAAAGGTGTCGATTATGAAAATTGAGCATGTAGCAATTTGGGTGAATGATTTAGAAAGAATGCGTGATTTCTATAAACAGTACTTCGGTGGTGAAGAAAATAGCTTATATCACAATCCGAAAAAGCAGTTTAAATCTTATTTCATAACTTTTGAAGGCGGTGCGCGTCTAGAACTTATGAAGCAGGTAGGGATAGACGAGAAAGTACAAACACAAACAATAGGATATGCGCATATTGCTTTTTCAGTAGATAGTAAAGAAAAAGTGAACGAATTAACTAATACATTAAGAGAAGCAGGATACTCAGTGTTAAATGGGCCGCGTACTACAGGGGATGGTTATTATGAAAGTGTAGTAAGTGATCCTGAAGGAAATCAGATTGAGATAACAATCTAACATTATATTTACTAATAATTGATAAAAAATAAAATTTTGTTGTTCCCCCAAATGTGAACGAGAAACCTATTATTTCTGCAGAAAGGGGGACATAACGTTGAGTGAAATCATTTTTATTTTCTGTATATATCCATTGCTTGTTTGTATTGTTTCAATAGCTGGAGCATATAAAGTAGGTACATTTTATGTGATGCCAATAGTAACATTTCTTATTTTTCTTATGTTAAATGTTACAGTGCACGATCCAGCATTTTTCTTTTGGGTGGGCATGTATACTATTCTTTCATTTATTGTTTCTTATATAACTATCCTTTTTATAAAGGGATATAAAGTTGTAAAAAGAGAGCGTTAATATCATTTTGGGGAAATAGGGATTTACGGTGAACGATAACAACCTCATTTCACGTTGTAATGACGGGAAATGAGGTTGTTTGATTTCTATTTTTTATTGGATTGATGAAAATCGCGAAGAATCTTCTCAATGACTGGATGAAGATTACTAGGTAACTCATCAAGCGGAAAGAAGCGTAATTCTTTCGATTCCCTTTGATCGCATACAAGCTCACCGTGGAATTCTCGGCAAATATAAACAACGAGTACACCATGTACTTGATCACCATTTGGATAGATTTGAAAGAAGTCTGGTCCTGAGTATGTACGGAATAATTCTGGCTCTTTAATAATAAGTCCAGTTTCTTCAAACACTTCTCGTTTTAAAGCATCTTCTAACGTTTCGTTATATTCTAGGGCACCGCCAATAATGCCCCAGAGGTTAAAATCTGTACGGAACTGCAGCAATACTTCATCTTTTTCATTTAATATAATGGCGTGTGATCCTATTAAAATAAGTGGATGATTTCCTACTAGATTTCTCATATCTTCAATATAACCCATGTCATTGCTCCTTGTATTTAATAATAGTTAGGAAGTTCTTTTAACATTCTTTCTGTTTTACGTGCTGTAAAGGCTAAGTTATGGTCATCTTTCGTTCTGAAAAATAATGTGCGTAAAAAGGTTTTAATATTGGCACATAAAATACAATACTCAGTAAGCGAAAGGCGTTTTCTAATTTGAGGAAGCCTTTTTATTTTTTTTTGAATAATAGAAATTAACTCGTTTTGAGGAAAATCATGATACAGCATTGCTAGTAATGGAGTAACGATGCGCTCATCTTCGTTATTATGAAAAAGGTCAGATGGAATAAAGATTTTATTTAATAAACAATGAATTAATTCTTCGTACCATTCAAAAGTGGTATACGTATTATGAACAATTTCAGTAAAGGCATCAGATACGTGAGCAAGACAATGAGCCCATCCTTTATTTTCGATATAGCCCCGAAAATCTGTTTCTAAGTTTGTGTAAGTAATGAGTTTATTTTTTATTTCTTCGATATCCTCCTCTGTACAAAAGTAGTGCGAATTAGCGAATTGGAGTATTAACGCAATTAACGAAACAGTGTAAGAACGTGTGAAAACCCCATCTGTATGTGGGGAGTAAATGTCACAATATAAATACTCATCACTTAAACAAGTTTGCAGAAGTAATTTCAGCTGATCGTCCATAAGGAATTCATGATGAATGAAATGCGCAAAACATTTATATATAAGTTGGTAACGAACGTAGCTATCAGTCGTTCCGATATACTGAAGCATGTTCAAAGTTAACTCATTTACGTCTATATGTTGCAGTTGCGTATAGTCATTTTGTTGTATAAGCTCTAACTGTTGTTGCAATGCTGTAATATCCACTGGAGAACCTCCTCCGCACTTTAAAGATGCGATCTTTTCTAGTATTCTATATATTCAAGGACAATCCTGCTCATGCAAGGAGAACGATTAGAAATTCGAGTATGATATAGATGAGGGAAGAATATGACGACGATAGAACAGTTAGAAAAACATTTTAAAATAAGAAGAAGTGCTTCTTCTATTATGATAAAAGAAAATAATGCAGAGATTTTTACAGAAGAGCAATTAGAAGAGATGTTTCAATATTGCGTTGCTGAAGCTGAAAAAGATGGATTAGAAAAACTACATTTTGAAATCTCTTCAAAAAGTCCAAATTATGATGTGTATAAAAAATGTTTTGAAACGTATTCATTTGAATATATTACTGAAAACATGATTGTATTTAAAGATATATACGAAGTAGAAGATGTAGAAAGTGAAGTTGATTTTAAGTTAATTGAAGAAGTAGGGGAAGAGGCTTTTTATTCACTGTGGAATGAAGCGACGGGAGAACCAGTCGCTCATGATCAATTTGTGCATATGATGCTACAAGAAATTGGTGAGCAATGGAAAGAACATTGCTTAACAGCGAGTGTCGATGAAGAGCCAATAGGAATTGTAATCCCGCATATTGAAAGAGGTACGTTAGAAGAAGGGAAACTTATGTACTTCGCAGTTACTCCAAATATACGTAACAAGGGATATGAAGCTGCACTATTTGCAGGTGCGATGTTTGTCTTAAAGGAAATAGGTGCATCTTATTATATTGGTGAGACAAATATACAAAATGAGTGGATGAAGGATGTTTTTGAAAAGAATGGATGTCAGTTGCTGAGTTGTACTGAGCGGTATGTGAGGGAGTTTTAAGATATACCCTGGGACACATCTAGTGGGAACCCGTGTACAAATTTTGAACAAGTAAAAGAACTTTTCGCCTGTTTGTAAGATAAAAAGAAAAATGAGAACGACAAAGTAGATATTTGTATAATAAAATAGAGTAAGATTTGACTATAAGAGAAAGCGTTGGTGAAAGAATGGAGCAGCAAAGAAATTGGCTACAAGCAACTGTAGAGAGAAATGAAGATAATACGTTACAAATAAAATGGGAAAATAATATAGAAGAAGTTCGTATTTATTGGAGTACTTCACCAGATCGTATTGAAGAAAATGGAGAACTACTTGCAACTGTAAATGGAGAATTATCATATACAATTGAAAACCCGAGTGAAAATGAACATCCATATTTTAGACTAGTAGGAAGTAATGGACAAGCAGTGACAGTAGCTGAGCGTAGATTGCCATTACAAGGTGCGTTTAACTTCCGTGATATGGGTGGATATGAAACGACTGAAGGCCGTAAAGTGAAATGGGGCAAATTATACCGTTCTGAAGAATTAGCAGGACTAACAGAATGGGATATTGCGTATTTACAAAAGTCTGGCTTAAAGTTAATTTGTGATTACCGTACAGACTTTGAAGTGAAGCATAAGCCGAATCCAGAAATTACAGGTGCTCGTCAAGTGTGCTTACCAGTTATGCAAGACTTAGCGAAAGACTTAAATATAAATGAGTTTTTCCAAGTTGGTGACCTTTCTATGTTAGGAAAACCAGGTGAGTATCTTGTGAAAATGAATCAAGATTTCGTAAGTGGCAACGAGGCATTCGTGAGCTTCTTAAACTTAGCGCAAAACCCGGAAAACTTACCGTTAGTAAACCACTGTACAGCTGGAAAAGATCGTACTGGATTTGGTTCAGCATTATTATTACTTTTACTAGGCGTACCGGAAAAAACGGTAATGGAAGATTACTTATTAAGTAACGGATTCCGTGAAAAGTTAAATGAAAAAATGATGGCCTTTTTAGGTGCGAAATTACAAAACGATGAGAGCAGAGCGATATTAGGTGCAATGTTTGAAGCGCGCGCCGAATATTTACAAGCTGCGATTGGTGAAATTCAAAAGCAATACGGATCAGTTGAAGCATACGCTGAAAGGGCTCTTGGCTTTACGAAAGAGTCGTTAGAGGAAATGAAAGAGTTACTGCTGGAAGAAAAGTAAAAAGAAGGGAGGCTGGTTTTAATTAGCCTCCCTTTCTTATTGTTGTTATAATTAAGCTATGAGAATATAGGAGTTGAGAAAAACATCATGAAATACAAAGTTATATTATTCGACGTAGATGATACATTATTAGATTTCCCAAAAACGGAAAGACACGCATTACATAATGCGTTTGTACAGTTTGGTATGTCTACAGGGTATAATGATTATCTTGCAAGTTATAAAGAGATTAGTAATGGATTATGGAGAGATTTAGAAAATAAAATGATTACGCTAAGTGAATTAGCCGTAGAGCGATTTAGACAATTATTTGCAATTCATAATATAGACGTAGATGCGCAGCAATTTAGTGATGTATACCTTGAAAATTTAGGGAAGGAAGTACATCTTATAGAAGGCGCAGTACAATTATGTGAAAATCTACAAGATTGCAAGTTAGGTATTATTACGAATGGATATACGAAGGTGCAACAATCAAGAATCGGAAATTCGCCTTTATGTAATTTCTTTGATTACATTATTATTTCTGAAGAAGTTGGTCATCAAAAACCAGCACGTGAGATTTTTGATTATGCGTTTGAGAAGTTTGGGATTACTGATAAATCAAGCGTACTAATGGTTGGAGATTCGTTAACTTCTGATATGAAAGGCGGAGAAGATTACGGCATTGATACGTGTTGGTATAATCCGAGTTTGAAAGAAAACGGGACAGATGTTAACCCGACTTATGAAGTGGAGAGTCTTCTACAAATTTTAGAAATTGTAGAAGTGGCGGAAGAAAAGGTAGCTTCATTTTAATCATGCTGATATTTGTCGAAAAATCGATATATTGAAAAAATCGTTGATATATTGTAAGTTGTGATAGATATATTGAAAAAATCGTTGATATATTGTAAGTTGTGATAGATATATTTGAAAAATCGTTGATATATTGTAAGTTGCGATAGATATATTTGAAAAATCGCTCATATAAATTCATATACTAAGATATAGAACGAAAAAATAGAGCTACTATACAAGGTCATTCACGTGTTATAATGCGTGAATTAAATATGCGTATATAAATAGTTTCCTAGCGTGATGCGATGTCATGTATGATTAGTGTAACAACTAGAGGTGAATAAAGAATGTTAAAGTTTTTATTTGAGTTAGACAAGAATCTCCCGCAGAAGGATGAGCCACGGTATGATGCTTATTCAAAGGGCTTTATCGAAGGAGATGTAACGATTTGCGCGAGTGACAGCGTATTTTTTCAAAAATCATGTATGAAGGTTGCGGAGCTGGGCATTTATTTAGGTCAGTGGATGGAACAAGTTCAACACGGGCAGAACGTACCTATGAAATATGAAACGGCTGACCGTGAAGAGGTAATTCTTGGTTTCTTCTATGAAGAGGATCATAATCAATGGAATGTTTCTTCCAGCTGGCAAGAATTTGAACTTCAAGAGCTTATATCTACTACAACATTAATAGAGAGTGTTCAACACTATTTGTATGAGCTAAATAAAGAACTGCGCATGATAGAATATCCTGTGACGTTTGATCAGTACTTAAGAGGAGAGCGAATGATGCAGCTCTCTTACAAACGACCGTGTGATAGCAAAGCAGATACGACGCCGATAGAGTTTTATAATGGAAGTGAGCAAGTAGGCGTAGTACGGGGTTATTATAAAAATACGTTGATGAGAGTGCTGGACTTCATTCCGAAAATTGGTAGTAATATCATTTATGAAATAAAGGATAGTAAGGGCAATATTCGCGTCATTGCAAAGGATGTAAGTAGGCAGCGCCAAAGAAAGATTTTAGTAACGTACATCGATAATAATGATGCAGAGCATGAAATACTTGTATGTGACGGAAAGTTATTGGATGCAAATTTTATATTTACCTTTACATATAAGGCAGAAGAATATGTTGTTCATAAAACTTCATTTGGAATGGGAAAATTATTACGAAAAGGCTATTTAATCGCAGATTGGAACATTCGTCTTGAGGAAGATATGTATTACATCGAGATGAATGCATATGATGGAGATTACATGGAGGATCAATACTTACTATTAGGCGTATTTCATGCGGTTTTATATGGATAATCTATGAGAAATACCGTCATTCTTCTTGGAAAGAATGACGGTATTTTTTATTTATCCTCAAAAATAAAAATCTCATCAATCGTACTATGAAGTGCCTTCGCTATATCGTGAGCGAGTTGCAATGAAGGATTATACTTACCTTTTTCAAGGTGGCTAATTGTTTCACGCCGTACACCAACTTGCTTCGCTAAATCTTCTTGTGTCATGTTCAATTTTGCGCGGTATTCTTTTATCTTCGTTACGAACGCCATGGTGCATCTTCCATTTCATCAACAGGTTTATCATAAAAGAACATAGAAAAACCGAACGTAAGAATGAGTGTGCCGAAAATAAGAGCGATATCAATTTCTTGTAGCGCCGGGTTTGGAAATAACATTTCAATAAATATAATGATAGCGGTAGTTAGTAATGTAACGATAAATGCATTGCGACACGATTTATTGACAATTTGTTCAAACAGTTCATCGTGTTGAACTGTTCTATACGATGTGAAAAAGGAGAAGAAACAGAACATAGTAAACAATCCTTTTTCATAAAAAAATCCGAGGAAACCGAAGAAACCGAGAAATCCTAAATATTTTATCCAAGTTGTTTTCATGATAGGTCCTCCTTACGTTGTTAGAAATAAGTCACGTTATGTTACAAATATATCACAATTGGATAGGAATGGTAATAATAGTTTTCCAGTTTGCTTCATAATAATAGTAAAAAGAGGAAATATGCTGCGAAATAAAGAGGATAATATTGTAAAATGGTTGTAAGGAGGGGGAGGAAGAAATGCTAACTTGGATCATGATCGTTGTATTACTTGTAGTGATTACTGTCATTGCGACGGTGTTAATTGGGCGGAATGGTGATGCAAATTATAGCAAAGCGACAAAGGGGAATATTAAACGATTAACAATGATTTATATTATACTAGCTGTCGTTTTAGTTGTTGGATTAGGGGTGTATATTTATTTTAAAGGTTAAATAAACTGAAAAATGTAAAAATCTTAAAATAGAAGTATGCTATAATATCAATATAGTTATTTGGTAATTAAGGAAAGGATTGGATGGAATGATTGAAATTACGAATGTGTCAAAAAGTTATAATGGGTCTACTTATGCAGTAAAAGATTTAAGTTTATCTGTACCTAGCGGCGAAATCTTTGGATTTTTAGGACCAAATGGTGCGGGTAAATCCACGACAATTAAGATGATTACTGGCATTCACGGGGTGGACAAAGGGACTATTACGATTAATGGAAAAAATATTATGGAAGAGCCGATGGAAGCAAAGAAGACGTTTGGTTATGTGCCGGATAGCCCAGATATGTTTTTACGTTTAAAAGGAATTGAATATTTAAACTTTATGGCTGATATGTATGAAGTGCCGAAAGAAGTAAGACAAGAACGAATAGAGTCTTTAGCGAAGAAGTTTGATCTTTATAATGCATTATCTGATCAAATTCAAAGTTATTCGCACGGTATGAGACAAAAAATCGTTATTATTGGTGTGCTCGTGCATGAACCAGATGTATGGATTTTAGATGAACCGTTAACAGGGCTTGATCCGAAATCTGCATATATTTTAAAAGAAATGATGAGAGAACATGCGGATAAAGGAAAGATTGTATTTTTCTCTACACACGTATTAGAAGTAGCGGAAAAAATATGTGACCGGGTTGCTATTATTAATAAGGGGAATTTGCAGTTTAAAGGAAATTTAGATGAAATGAGAGATCATTTTAAATCCAATGAATCACTTGAAAAAATGTTCTTGGAGATGACGGGCAATGAGTAAAATTTGGACGTTAACGAAGGTACTATTAAAGTTAAATTACGCAGATTTTATAGCAGATAAGAAGAAGCGATGGGCGTATTTATTTTCATTTGCAGCTATTTTATTTGTTGGATTTTTAATATTTGGTTCGATGACGCACGGAATGTATGAAGGTCTGAAACAATTAGGGCAAGGGCCGGGAATGATTATTGCAATGGGACTTGCGATTGCGAGTATATGGGTATTTTTAATGAGTATAACGAACATTTTAACTGTATTTTACTACAGCAATGATATTGAAATGTTACTGCCGTTACCATTAAAACCAGCGCAAATTATTTCGGCAAAATTTTTAACGGTATTAATTACACAATACGTAATGAGTTCATTTATTTTATTACCAATCTTCATTACGTACGGTTTAAAAAGTGGCGCATTTATTACATATTACATATATATGATTTTTATTTACTTACTCTTCCCAATCGTGCCGTTAGTATTAGCTTCGTTACTGATGACAATTATTATGAGGTATACAAATATAGCGAAAAATAAAGATCGAGGAAATATATTTATTGGAATCGTAAGTATATTATTTATTGTAGGAATTAACGTATTTATGCAGTGGAGAAATAAAAGTGCGTTTTCTGGAGATGGGGCTGCGGAATACCTTGTAAATAATCAATCTTCTCTTTTAGTACAAATGACAAATTATTTTCCAACTACATATTTTGGAGCAGTGGCATTAGTAGAAAATGCAAATTGGAAGGGACCTTTATATGTAATAATCTTTGCAGTTATTTCATTTGTCTTCTTTGTGTTGTTTTATTACATAGCAGAGCGTACATATTTAAAAGGGGTTATTGGACTTTCAACGAGTACAGCAAAGAAACAAGTTATTTCGGCGGAAGGTTTACAGAAATCAACAGTACAAAGTTCGCATTTAAAAGCGTATGTGAAAAAAGAATTTAAAACGTTATTCCGTACACCACAATTTTTCTTAAATTGCATTGTACAAACTTTCGTTATGCCAATTATGTTGTTCTTTATTTTATTTGTGCAAGATGGAAATTTAAAGTTTATTACAGAGTATATTAACAATCCAAAGACAACAGGATTTGCAATTGGTGTTGGTCTTTGTGCATCGTTATTTTTAATGGGTAGTAACGTCATTGCAACAACGTCATTTTCGCGAGATGGAAGCTCTTGGTTTGTGAATCGTTATTTACCAGTAAAGGCTTCGGATATCTTTTTTGCGAAAGCAATCACTGCTTGGTTAATTAATGTGATCATTTTAGCAGTATTCGGTATTACGATGGCAGTTGTAGCTGGGATTTCTCCAGTCTTTATGATACTGTGGTTTTTACTAAGTGCGAACGGGTTGTTATTAATTAATTTAATCGGAACACGCTGGGACGCGCAAACTGCAGATATTCATTGGGATACAGAGCAGAAATTATTTAAAAGTCGATATACAACTTTGTGGAATTTTTTAGCTAATATTTTAATAGCTTTAATTATTGTGGGGGGAGTAAGTGTATTATACTTCTTCCTTCATGTCGGACTGTGGGTTATGTTTATCGTTTTATTTGTAATGTTTACGATTGTAAATTATATCTTTATTAAAATGTTAAAATTAGGTGCTGAACGTATACTGTCAAATATTCAATAAGAAGATAGATCCTCTGTATTCATGCAGGGGATCTGTGTATAGATGGAGGAGAAAAAGGTGAAGAAAATAGCAATTGTAACAGGGGCAACTCGTCTGAATGGAATTGGTGCAGCTGTATGCAAGGTGCTTGCTCAAAAGGGGATAGACATTTTTTTCACGTACTGGCCAAAGTATGATAAAGCGATGCCATGGGGAATGAGTGATCAAGAACCTTTTTTGCTGAAAAAGGAAATTGAAAGTTACGATGTTCGATGTGAAATGGCAGAAATCAATTTATCGCAGTCTTATTCGCCAAATCGTTTGTTTTATATGGTATCAGAACGGTTAGGTGATCCATCTATTCTAGTTAATAATGCAGTATATTCTACTCATACGAGAATTGAGGAATTAGATGTAGAGCAGTTGGATAAACATTATACAGTTAATATTCGGGCTACTATGCTATTAAGTTCATTGTTTATAAAACATTATTCACTTAAAACGGGCGGGAGTATTATTAATCTTACTTCAGGACAGTCAGTAGGTCCAATGCCAGATGAACTAGCATATGCAGCAACGAAAGGGGCAATTGAAGCATTTACAAAGTCAGTAGCACCAGTTGCGATGGAGAAGGGGATTACAGTGAATGCTGTAGATCCAGGACCGACGAATACAGGATGGATTACAGAGGAGCTGAAGCATCATTTAGTATGGAAGTTCCCACAAGGTAAAGTAGGAGAACCGGTGGATGCTGCGCGCTTAATTTCTTTTTTAGTAAGTGAAGAAGCGAAATGGGTTACTGGGCAAGTCATTCACTCGAATGGTGGTTATTCATAAAAATATTATGTTAACAAATGTTGAGAAACAAAAAACGAAAGAAAATTTTATTTTTTTGTATAAATAAAATGTCAAGAAACATAAAAATTTGATAGAAGAGTATATCGTCATATGAAGATAGTAATTCTTAATGTGACAATATACTCTTTTTCTTTTACTTGCGAGTAGAAAAATGAAGTAGAAGAAACTCGAATATTAAAATGAGTTTATCAGTTTTTGTACGTATTATTATGAAGATTACTGTCGGAAAGATGGTAATTCGTATGAAAAGGGATTTTTTAAGGGGGAATCGAATCGTAAAGGGGAGGATAAATTATGTAAAACATAGGGGGATTTATATGAAAATGAAAAAGGTCGCTATCGCATCGATAACAATTGGTACAATGCTTACTATGGCAGCTTGTAGTCCTTCAGCAGATAAAGAAACGGAAAAGAAAGAGCAAGTAACTGCGCAAAATGATGGAGAAGCAAAAACGACAAGTGCAGATGAAGCGTCAAAAACAACGAAAGATACTGAAAAAGAAACAAATACTTCTTCAAATGAAAAAACAGATAAGGATGCAAAAAATACGAAAGAATCATCAGGAACAGAAAGTAATGGCAAAACGTCAACTCAAAACGAGAATGTAAAAACAAAAGAAAAAGAGACGACAGGAAAAACGAATGATCAAACGACTAGCGGGAAAACAACAGATTCAAGCACAAGTACAAACAATAACGGAAAGACAACGAAAGATCCGAAGAAAAGTGTTGCTGTGAAAACGAATGTTAAAGAAGTTGTAGCATTAATTGATAGCTTGGACAAGCAGTTAGCTGCTAATCCGAAATTGGAAACAGTGAATAAGCTTGGCAAACAAATTAATGAAAAGTGGGATGTGATTGAAAAAGAGCTAGAGGCATCACATCCGACGGATTCTAAAACAATCGGTCAAAGTATGTATCCGTTAATTGTAGGAGCGGAGAAAGAAAAAATCGATATTAATAAAATGAAATCTTTAACGACGAAAACGAAAAAAGATTTAAATCAGTTATTGACGAAACTTTCGTAGTTTCAAAAGCCTACTCGTGTGAGTAGGCCTTTTTTGGTTGTTATACTGTGCATAGTATAACTTATTTATTTTCATTTTCAATTACGATGCGAAAAGAACTGAATGCTTGTTGACTGACATAATCTTCTTCGCTAACTTTAAAAGGAAATGGAAAAGCGACGAGTTGAAAATTACTTTCCTGATCCACTGAAGGCAATATGAAATTAAAGATTTGCCTCGTTTCAGGTGCAACTTTAGTATAAACGACTTTTCTATTGTTAAATATTTCAACTTGTTTCCAATCTTTAAAAGCCACGATTGCGTAAGTCATTTCATCATTCGTTTCATTACCGTTTGATAGGGTTAATTGCTTGCCTTCCTTTTCAAAGAAGACAGTTTGTAAGTTCTCTTCACGGTTCGTAACAAATAATGGTTCGTAAAGACCATCTTTTAAAATAGCATCTGGATCTATAAGGGAGAGTTTTATTTTTTCGCTTTCTTTCTGAGGAGGATGCATTGAGTATCGCATACTTAGAATATCTTCTAAAATAGCTGCTTTATTTAAGTTATTATCTTTTAATTTGTATTCAGGTTTTTTAATTATTAAAAAGGTTAATTCACTTGCATTAGGAGAAGTGTGTAAAGAGATTTTCGTAGTCATTGAGCTGTTTGGTTTCATATCAAAAAAATAGTGTGATATTTCATTAGTAGTATCTTCTATTTTAAAAGGTTTTTGTTCGTAATCTTCTAGAACAATTAATCCATATTTTCGGTTTTCGTTAATAGTATGTACGAATGATAATGATACATTAATTTTATTATCCTCACTAGTAATTGTGCTACCGTTGTTAATATGTTGGCCTTGATTATCCTTCAATCCGTAAGAAATAGTATTGGTTTGTTGCTCTCTCTTATTTTCTTTAGAAGGTGGATGAGGTTGTATGATTGAAGTATTGAACAAAATATAAATTGTAAGTAATGAAATGAGTAAAACACCGATAATAATATATATTTGTTTCATAAATAGCACCTCAATATATGTAAAGTATTAGAGAAAAAAGATATGCAAGATGCATATCTTTTTTCTCTTTCTTACCAGAAGGCTTTTGTTTCGTGATTCACATCATTATAACCACTTAATTTATAGGTATGATTACCGATAGCGTAATCATCTCCATAATAAACGCTTGTGTTGGTCGCTGTAGCACTGACAATGCACTATTACTTTTCGTATTTACTAATGAGCCATCGCCATTGAAAGTTCTTGCTTTTGCATAAACATAGTCCTCGGTCGTAGTTGATTTCGATTTAGCAACTGCATATGGGTTACCAAAAAAGGGAGTATATACGCTAATGTTAGAGTCATTCTTAGGTGCAGCTGCAACAGTCAAACTAGGAACACTAGATGTTTTTGTTGATTGAATTGTATCAAAGTCAACTAAAACGGGCTGCCTGTCTACAGTATCGACCTCTGAAGCACTTGCGTTATTAGTAAAACCAAAACCTAAAACCGCTAACCCTAAAGTTGTCACCGATAAAGATTTTTTCATATTCACTAATTTTCCCACCTTTTTAAATTTTTGAGTTCGAACTCAATTCATACAATATATGAAAATTTCGAAACTCTCAATGGTTTATCCCATACTTAACTTTTCTTTTACTTTCGATTCAACATGTTTTCATTTGCAAAAAAGCGAATATATCTTCTAATGCTTAGCTAGCAAGGGATACAGGTTTAATTTTATGAAATTCATGTAAATTTAAATCTATTCATGTCAGAATCTCTGTTATTTTTAAGTTCATATGGGAAACTTATTAAAAAAAGGATGGTGACAAAAATGACAATCGATCGAATTTGTACAATTGGACCCGCAAGTAATAATAAAGAAACATTAGCACAGTTAATAAAGAATGGTATGAAAATTGTTCGACTGAATTTATCGCATGGCACGCATGAAAGTCATAAAGACATCATTCGTTTAGTGAAATCATTAGATGACTCTATTAAATTTTTGGGTGATGTACAAGGACCTAAAATAAGATTAGGTGAAGTGAAAGGAGGGCAAATTACACTTCAGGCAGGAGATTCTTTTATTTTACATACACAACCAGTTACAGGGAGTAATACAGAAGCGAGTGTTGATTATGAAGGAATTACGAATGATGTGAAAGTAGGCAGTAGAATTTTAATTAATGATGGAGAAGTTGAATTAATTGTTGAAAAGATAAGTACGGACAAAATAGAAACGAAGGTAAAAACAGGTGGCAATATCTCATCTCATAAAGGAGTTAATTTACCAGATGCGGCTGTTCGTTTACCAGCTATTACAGAGAAAGATAAAAAAGATATTCAGTTTCTTTTAGAGGAGAATGTTGATTTTATCGCATGTTCTTTCGTAAGAAAACCTAGTCATATAAAAGAAATACGAGATTTTATACAACAGTATAAAGAAACGTCACCTAATTTAATTGCAAAAATAGAAACGATGGAAGCAATCGAGAATTTTCAAGATATATGTAAAGAAGCAGATGGAATTATGATTGCAAGGGGCGATTTAGGAGTAGAGTTACCGTATCAATGCATTCCGCTTTTACAGAAAATGATGATTCAGGAATGTAATCGAACGAATACATATGTCATTACAGCAACACAAATGCTTCAATCTATGGTAGATCATTCTATTCCAACAAGAGCAGAGGTGACTGATGTGTTTCAAGCTGTACTGGACGGGACGAATGCAGTTATGCTTTCAGCTGAAAGTGCATCAGGAGAACATCCAATCGAAAGTGTGAGAACATTACGTCTCGTTTCAGAATTTGCGGAGCATGTTAAAAAAGATGGACCTTTTGCGATGAAAGATGTACTGGAGTTACTGCATAAATCACTGAATGAGTGATGAATAAAAAAAGAGGGTGGATATGCATCCCCCTCGTGTTTACTCTTGTTCTTGTTCATCTAAAATCTTATCAAAAGCAGCAGATACTTTATCAAACTCTTCATCATTTTCAATGTATGAAAACTCATTATCTTCTTCTACTTTTAAAAAGAAAATATCAATGTCTTCCTCAGTTTCTGTTTGGATATCTTCAACAAAGGCAACTGCAATATACTCTGCGCCTTCGACATCCATCGCTCCAAGTACTTCTACTTCTTGCTCTTCGTTATTCTCATCACTAAGAGTAAACACTTCGCCAACTTCAATATCAGACATATTCATTCTCCTCCTGTTCGACTCTAAAAATAGAGCACTCAAACTGTATACATACTAACATATCTTTCCATGAAAAACCAAATTCATACGTAAGAAAACAATTGATTCTTCTTTAGTATGAGTATACAGCTATTAGGAGCATTATTTGTCTGTGCTATATTACTTAATCCATTCAACAATTGTATCCATAGTCTGTCTTGTTTTATCACGCTTTGGCTCTTCTTTACGGTAACCAAAGGCAACCATAACTGATACTTCAAGATTATCGCCTTGTATAATGCCTTCTTGACGAAGTAAAGAATCTACTTCCTCTTTATCAAATCCTTCTATTGGACAAGAATCAATACCGATTTGAGCTGCGCTCGTCATCATATTACCTAAAGCGATATAAGATTGCTTGGATGCCCAATCAAATACAGCACGATCGGATTGTAATAAGTTAAAATCTGTTTCCTGGAACTTTTTGAAGAATTCATATCTAATTTTTTGAGTGTCTTCAGGCAATCCAATAATATCGTTCATCATATATTTAATATACTCTGCATCATAATGCATATCTTTAATGTTTCTTGAAAGAACAATAACAAAATGACTAGCTGTTGCAAGTTGCCCACCAGCGCCCCATGAATACGGTTGTAGTTTTTCTCTTAATTCTTTATTTTGTACGACAATAAATTTCCAAGGCTCATATCCAAAAGAAGAAGGAGATAATCTGCCTGTTTCTAAAATGAATTTGAAATCCTCTTCTGAAATTTTGTGCATAGGATCGAATTCTTTACATGCATGTCTGAAATGAAAAGCCTCCATAATTTTTTCTTTTGTAATTTCTTTTGTATTTGTCATAAAAGTTCCTCTTTTCATGAATTTATTTTTGTAAGTAAATTATATTTTTAAAGTAACATAGATACAAGTACGCACATTTATGTGGTATAGTATCAAAAAAGATACTAATGTTAAGGGAAGGGATTTATTATGGATTGTCCAAACGAAAATAATATAAATTACCCATTTTTAAATAAATATTCTTGTCCAGTTGAAGCTATGGTTGAGGTGATTGGAGGGAAATGGAAAGGGGTAATTTTGTATCATTTATTAGATGGTACAAAGCGGTTTAATGAATTAAAAAGATTAAAACCAAATATCACACAAAGAATGTTAACACTGCAGCTGAGAGAACTTGAAGCAGATGGCATCATACATCGCGAAGTATACCGTGAAGTGCCGCCAAAAGTAGAATATTCATTAACTGATCTTGGTGAATCTCTTCGTCCAATGATTCTATTAATGATGGAATGGGCAACTCATAATATGGAGAAGGTTTTGGAGAGTAGGAATACGAAAGATAATAATTAAGAGTTGAAATTGGTATAGACGAGATATGTGAAATAGTTGTAGAAATAAAAGGTGTTTCCATACGTGAAAACACCTTTTATTTCTATATTTTTACTTTTTAACTTCAACTGCTGAAGTTGGAAAGTTATTTAAGTTTGCAATTTGACCATACCAATCAGCATGTTTAAAAACAACACCTTTTCCATATCCTTCAGTTGAAGTACGTTCCCATAGTGTTGTTGAATAGCTAGCGGTAGGGGATGCTGTACGTACAGAAACAATTTGATTTTGCCAACCAGCAGACAAGTTTTTATAACCGCTACTTAGAGAAAAATACTCGCTACCTTGATTTGTGAGTTTATAGAAGTCTGTACTACCAGGTCCGCTTCCTCCAACACCAAGGGGAGTGATTGAATTATTCAACCTTTGTTTATCTTTTTCAATAAAAGACTCTAAACTTTCTTTGCTCGAAAATCCATAAGATAACCAGTCTCCATTTTGATTTTGTTTCGGTAGAACTAACGTTATTTTTACGTCTTCCTTTAATGGAGCACTCAATTTGTTAAACGAATCAACAGTCTTTTCATCTACAGTTACATATTCGAAAGAGGAAATCGTATAATCTTTTTCGGTACTAGCTGATACTGATCCCAGTCCTCCAGTTAACGACAAAACAGTTAATAATGCACCTGCTACCAACTTTTTCAGCATGGATTCATCTCCTTAAAACTTAGATTTTTTACATAACTAAAATGTATGTTAATTTGAATATATTATAAATATTTAGAAATTTATAAAAATTAAACAGAATATTCTTTTATTAGTCTTGAGTAAGGAAAGTAATTAAAAATGAAAAAAAGGTTTACTTAAAAAGTAAATCCTTTTTGCCAACCTATCTCAAAACTCTATGGATTAAAGTTTCATTTTATCCATCTATGAATCATACACTTCTTTTGCATTCATAGAAACAGCATCTAATAAAAGAAAAATGGCTGCTATCATATGTAGAACGATTACTATATAAGGAAAGAAGGCAACTAGAGTAACGATAATGCCGATATAATGAGGGTACGTATTCATGTCTACTTTTTTAGCTAATAAAATAGTAGTGATATGTAACACAATCAATAGAAGTAAAGGTATCCCATATAGGTTAACAAGACTTGGAAATACATAATAACAAGGAAGTAATAAAAGATGATAGATCCCTGTAGTCCACTTTAGTGCTTGTATGTAGGTTTTCAAAGTGAATCCTCCTAAAACAATATACATCTATATATTACTAAAAATAACAGGTAATTGGATATTATATATTTTTAGTTTTAGGTAGCTTGTAATTATTTTATGTAAACTAATTGTTGATTATCTATAAAATAGAAAAGCCACCCAAACGAGGGTGGTTCGTATTATAAATAACTACTTAAAGAAGAAAGGGAGACCTTCACTTCACTACCTTCTTTCATATTTCTTAGCATAACGGTTTCTGTACTAAGTTCTTCTTCACCAATAATAAGCACATAAGGGATATTCTCTTTATTGGCATAATTAAGGGCACGTTTTAATTTGCGTCCTGTTAGTTCAAGTTCAACTTTTAAGGAAGTGATAGAACGTAATTGCTGGGCAATTTGTAAGCATTGTAATTCTGTTCCGAGTGGGATGATAAATAGATCCGCTGTAGATGATAATGTTTCTTTCTGCGAAAGTGCTGTATAAATAACGTCTAAACCGAATGAAATGCCGACTGTTGGATAGTTCATATTATCACCACGGAATGCTCCGATAATGTTATCGTAACGGCCGCCACTACCTATGCTAGATGTAATTGAGCCATCTTTTAGGAAGATTTCATATACAGTCCCTGTATACATTGTGAGTCCTCTTGCTAAAAACGGATTGAATATCGTATTTTCATTTATTCCGAGAGCGATTAAATATTGCTGTAATTGTTGCAATTCGTTTACTCCATCGGCAACGAGTTGGTTATTGAAAGCTTCTTTAAAGTCAACAATTGTAAGCTTTAGACAAGATAATACAGTATTACATATTGTATCAGCCATTTCTTCAGAAATGCCGCGCTCTAATACATCTTTTCGTACACCATCAATCCCAATCTTTTCGATTTTGTCTAATGATAAAATGACGTCACTTGTTAATTCAGTAGGGATGTTAATGGCCTGAAGAATACCATTTAACAATTTTCGGTTATTATATTGGATCGTTATCTCTAAGTTTAATGTTTGGAACAGCTCAAACGCCATGCTCATGAGTTCTGCTTCTGCCATGACTGATTCTACACCGACTATATCAACGTCGCATTGTATAAATTCACGAAATCTTCCTTGTTTAATTGGCCCATCTCGAAATACTTTCCCAATTTCATAACGTTTAAAAGGGAGGCGAATATTCGGATTCATTGCCACAACTTTTGCGAATGGAATAGTTAAATCGTATCGTAAGGCAAGCTCACGTTTTCCCTGATCCTCAAGTGTATATATTTCTTTTAAAATTTCATCGCCACCGCCGTACTTGTAAGACATAAGCTCATACATATTTAACGTCGGTGTCTCTAACGGTTTGCATCCGTATCGTTCAAACGTATCTTCACAAGCCCTTTTAATTTTATTTCGCAGCACTTGCTCCTCTGGTAAATAGTCTTTCGTTCCTTTTACATTTCTCATTTCCATCATAATCACTCCTTTTTCAAATTAAAAAAAGCTATGCAGGTATAAAAATACCCACATAGCTTTATGAACGCTTCGTGGGTCAACAGGAAAAGCCCTGTACCCACGAAGAAAAATTTTTCTTCGGATACACGGCGTTACGTTTGATGATGAAGTTGGAAAGAAGTATTAACATTTCGCATTGCAAATCTCTCCTTAACGTAAGTTTTTCCAAATTATATCAGATGATTTTTGAATTATCAATATTTTTAGTTTTGAAAAATACGTGAAGTTATGTAGGAGAAATGGAAAAGGGTGTATAATAAAGGAAAACTTAATGATATGAAATAAAGTTTTAAGGAGAACGTTATGAAAAAAGATAAAACAAATGCGATGCGAATATTAGATAAAGAAAAAATTGAATATTCGATGATGTCATATGATCCAGACGATGGGAAAATTGATGGCGTATCAGTAGCCGAGAAAATTGGACGAGAAGTGAGAGAAGTATATAAAACGTTAATCGCTCAAGGGAATAGTAAAAATTATCATGTGTTTATTATTCCGGTAGATGAGGAACTAAATTTAAAAGCTGCCGCAAAAGTAGTAAGTGAAAAGAAAATTGAAATGATTCCTGTTAAAGATATTACGAAAGTGTCAGGATACATTCGCGGCGGTTGTTCACCAGTTGGAATGAAAAAGCTATTTTCTACATGTATTGATGAAAGTGCCCAATCACTTGAAACGATGATTGTAAGTGGAGGGAAAATCGGTATACAAATTGAGCTTAAAGTAGATGACTTGGCGAAAGTGACGAGAGCGCAGTTTGGTGAGGTAACGAAGTAATGATACATAGGAAAAGAAGTTCTTGTTTTATTAAATTTAGATAAAGATTTATAGGATAATTAGTCCATTATGAGGACGGATTATCCTTTTTTCTTGCTACTGATCATGAGACGTTATGTTAACCGAGTGTTTATACAATATTCAACCGAAAACAAACAACATATCAACTCTATAAAATGGTAAAATAGGGAAAAGGGCATTCTGAATAATACCTTTAGAAACCACTATTTATCACATAGGGGTTTTCAAAAAAGTAAAGGGGGGGGATAAATGAAATATATTAATGGATTGTACATAGCACTTATATTGATGATGTTCATTAATTTACTTAATTTCACAATTTTTGATAATAAATACTCAGGGATAACAATGTATCTTTCTTCCGTTATATTCATAATTGGGAGCGCATTTTTTGGAAGTGCAAAACGGCTTAAAATGAGTGAGAAAAAATAAACCTTTTAGGAGGTTATAATCATTAATGAAACAACAAGAACAAGTTATCTTTCGTGAGGTTCAGCGATCCCCAATTTGGGTATGGATACTCATATTAGGGATCTCCATGCTGATGTGGTATGGATTTATTCAACAAATTATTCTTGATATCCCGTTTGGAGATAAACCAGCTTCTAATGGTGTCTTAATTGTTATGTGGTTGTTCGGGATTGCCTTTCCTGTATTAATGCTTGGAGTATTGAAACTGATCATTGAGGTCCGTGAAAAAGGTCTTTATGTCCGCTTTGTTCCTTTTCATTTTCAATATAAGCAGTACCTTTTCAAAGATATACATCATTATGAATGCATTACTTACAGTCCAATAAAACGATTTGGAGGATGGGGAATTCGTTTTAACCTTAAGAATGAAAAAGCCTATAACATGAATGGAAATAAAGGTATAGAGTTAAAGTTGCAATATAACACAGTAGTAATCGGCACTCAAAAATCAGATGAATTAAAAAAAGCACTGGACTCAGTACAAAAAGTATAATGAAAATTAAACTTTAACAAACGGGCACAATTCAACAATTTTTACTAGGTATACCTACTTTAAAAACAACTTAAATTTACTTCCAATATCGAAAATTATGTAAATAAGCTGTTCACTGGATTCCCATAGAAAACTGTGATGAGATGAAATGTTTGATTTTGAAGCACTTCAAAATCTTAGCTAGATGGCTATGTAGCGGTACCGACATTAAAAAGGCAGGAACATATCAAATATGTTCCTGCCTTTGATTTTAGACAGATGTTTCCTAACAGTTGATTTTGTAAATGAAAGTCGAATTTAAATCCATATTTTGTGTGAAATATAAAACATATAATAAAAGTATGAGGTGATACAGTGAGAGAGATTCATATTCATAAAATCATTGCGAATAAGAGAAAAGAAAAGGGAATTACGCAGGAAGAGTTAGCGGCGTATATCGGTATTACGAAGGCATCTGTTTCCAAATGGGAGACGGGGCAGAGTTATCCGGATATTACATTTTTACCACTATTAGCATCGTACTTTAACATAAGTATTGATGAACTAATTAGTTATACACCACAAATGGAGCAGGAAGATATTAAAAATTTATATCATCGACTAGCCGAAGCTTTTAGTGAAGAACCGTTTGATGAAGTAATAATGGAGTGCAGGGGAATAATCAAAAAATATTATTCTTGTTTTCCATTATTACTTCAAATAGGAATACTTTTTATTAATCATCACATGTTAACAGAGGACACGGATAGAGGAATTGAAATTTTAGAAGAGGCAATGAATCTCTTTAGCAGAGTGCAGGAAGAAAGTGACGATGTTTCTCTTGTGAAAGAGGCGGCATCGTTTCAAGCAACTTGCTATCTTATACTTAATAGACCAAATGAGGTGCTTCAATTACTTGGCGAAACGATACGTCCTAACTTTCCAGAGGGAGATCTAATCGCACAGGCGTATCAAATGCTTGGAAATGCTGAGAAGGCAAATGAAGTGATGCAAATTAGTATGTATCAACATTTAATACAACTCGTTGGGACAATACCGAATTATGTAGTAGTAAATGCTTCAAGCGCTGAAAAAGTAGAGGTAATTTTAAATAGAGCTTTTATATTAATAGATATATATGAATTAGAAACGTTACATCCCAATATGACTTTAAAAGTATACTATGCTGCTGCACAAGTATATTGCATGCAAGGGAATTTTGAAGGTTCATTAGAAATGCTACGGAAATATGCAGCGGTTTGTACGAATAGCTTCACAGTAAATAGCCTGCATTTACACGGCGATTCCTATTTTGATGCGATTGATGGATGGTTTGCAGAATTTCCACTTGGTGCTAAAACAGTTAGAAATGAAGAGATTATAAAGCGAAGCATGCTACAAAGCATTGCAGAGAACCCGGTTTTCGTTCCGATGAAAGATGTAAGAGAGTACAAAAATATAATAGCGAGTTTGAAATTCAAATTAGATATAACGGAATAGAAGGAGGATTAATATAATGATCTTTGATGAATATGAAGTAGCGGTAAAAAGTGAATTAACTTTGCAAGGTACGATTACAAAGCCAAAAGCTGGTGGGAAGTATGCTGCTGTTGTAATTATCGCTGGATCTGGAGAAGTTGATCGTGATGGAACGATAGTACCGCTAAAGCTTGAGTCGAACATATATAAAGATTTAGCACATGTAATGGCGCAACTTGGAGTAGTGACGCTCCGTTTCGATAAGCGCGGAGTAGGAAAGAGTAACGGAGAAATTCTGAAGACTGGAATGTGGGATTTAGTTAGTGATATAGAGGCCATGATAACGTATTTAAAAGAACAACCATTTGTTGATCCAGAAAATATCATTTTAGCTGGTCATAGTGAAGGGTGTATGTTAGCCACTGTAGTAAACGCAAGAACACCAGTTAATGGACTCATACTTATTACAGGAGCTGCAGAATCATTAGAAGAAGCTACAAAAAGACAAAGAGAAATTGCTTATAAAGAACTAAAAGAGCAGAAAGGAATAAAAGGAAAACTAATGCGTCTTCTTAATGTAGAGAAACGCGGAGAAAAACAGATGGAAAAAATAAAAGAGAAAATGATGAACACAGAAAAAGATACGATTAAAGTTGGTTTTAAACCGATGAATGCAAAGTGGTTTAGAGAGCATTTTCAGCATGACATCTATAAAGACTTACAACAAGTAACATGTCCAGTACTAGCTATTGCTGGTGATAAAGATATTCAGGCTGACCCTGAAAGAGCGAAGCGGATCGGTGAGTATGTGAAGGGTGATTCTGAAGTACGTGTAGTAAAAAATATGGATCATAGTTTAAAAAGTTTTGAAGGTGAACTTAAAGCATTAGAGTTTAAAAAGAATTATGAAGAAGGGGCAGGAAAGCCACTTCATCCAGAGTTGGAAGAAATAATTGTGAATTGGATGGAAGCACATTTTATCCCGGGCAGTAAAGCTTTTACATCAAAATTAGGTGAGGAAGTTGGGAAAGAAAGAAACTGCTTGTAAAAGATTGGTTGTTGAGTGGGAATCTAGTTTAGTATATAAAAGTTTTTAATAAAAAAATCTGTTAAGAGATAGGTTTTTTTATCTAATTTTCATTTAAAAACGAACATTTTAAGTTGTTCAATCGAAAATGTTCACTTTTTTCTTGCGCATATACTAGTAGTTTGTTATATTATCCATATAATAATTTTGAATAACATCACTCGTATATACTCGGTAATATGGTCCGAGCGTTTCTACCTAGTTCCCAATGAAAGAACTGGACTACGGGTTAAAGTATTCGGGCGCTCTATGTAATGTGCGCTACCGATTTATAATTTTGCATGTGCTTAATTAACTTTGACTACCGTAGTTCTAGAAAGTAGAGAATCTTCTACAATTTCTAGAACTTTTTTGTTTGGACCAAAAGCATCGAGTATAGAAAACAACAAGAGAAAGAGGAGATTATTTATGAAGAAGAATACGTTGAAAAAATGTGCTACCCTAGTAACTACTGTTGCATTGTCATTCTCGATACTTGCGGGATGTGATGCGAGTCCGAAACAAGTTGAGGCAAAAAGCAATCAAAAACCAATCTTAATTCAAGGGCCAATGCCGATAGAAGCAGAAAAGTTTGCGAAAAGGCTAAAAAATGTGAAAGAAGAAAAGTCTGGAACTTTTGTATTTTATAAAGGAACTGTCGACAATTATCCTGTAATCGTTGCGAAAACAGGTAAAGGAATGGAGAATACAGCAGCTGCTACAGCGGTGGCTATTGAAAAATATAAACCTACAGCAATTATTAACCAAGGAACATCAGGTGGACATGATCCAAATTTAAATGTATTTGATATTGTGTTAGGAAAACAAGTTGCAAATATAGGTTCATTAAAAACAACAAATATGGATGAGAACCAAGGAATTGAGCCGACAAAATGGATATCTATGGACTTAATGGCTTCTGAAGGAAGTGCAGGAGAAGATCCAAATGCTGAGAAAATCCGATACTACGAAGGAGATAAGGAATTACTTGCAGCGGCTCATGCAGTGAAAGATAAATATACAAAAGGTAAAGTAGTTGAAGGTACGATTGGTTCAGCAGACGTTTGGAATAACGAAGTTGATAGAATTAAGTGGTTCCATACAAAATACGGTACATCTGTAGAAGAAATGGAAGGAGCTGCTGCAGCTCAAATCGCAAAAGCTTATGACGTCCCGTTTTTAGGGATTCGAGTATTATCTAATAATAAAACAAACGGTGGGAAATATAACCCAAATACAGCAGCGGCAAATCAAGAATATGTATATGAAGTAGTTAAAAAATATATAGATTCAATGCAAAGTAAATAGTAGTAGTTCTGTTCCAGCATAAACGTCAAGTAACTGTAACTGTAAATGTTTTCGAGACGGATAAACTTGTCTTAGGAATGGTAGTTGAAAAAGAAAAGCTTGTTTCTTATAGAAAATATAAGAAACAAGCTTTTTTATTTAAAATAAATTGGGTAATTAAACTATAACATCAATATATAACGTTGAATATCATAATAATATAATGGAGGTGATGTTATATGGCTCTTACTACAGGACCAATTGAAAACGTAGGAAATCAACCTGCTAATGCAAATAGAGTTAGGGTGAAGATCCTTAACCGTACTGCGGGCCCGCTTACTGGAGTAGCTAGAGTTTTTAGACTTGACGGTTCATTAGTATTAATTGAACAGGTAAACTTCAATGTGAATTCTAATGCTTCTACTTTTGCAACTCTAAGTTTAGTTCATCCTGCTCTTGGACAAGCATTTGAATATGAAGTTCAAATTGTTCCTAATCAACCTGGTGGACTATATAGTGTTTATGGACTAACAGCTGACAGTGTTATCATTACTGCACAACGTATTGTGAACTCAGAATTGACACAGTTTCTTTAATTAAAATAGATTGGTGCCTACATGGTATCCAATCTATTTTTGTACGTATTATTCAGAGAAAGAAAGGTTTTACACAAAAATAAAGACAGTTATGGAAAAAGGAAAAGTCGAGCTATCATCTTGATTTTTATTATTTCTGTCTTAGACCGTATCTGTTTTGTGGCACGGTTTTCTTTGAATGCTTTTTATTCAAACTGTTTTTTTAAGTATTTATCAAATATGCATTATTGCATAAATTAATTTAAATTTATAAGTTAATATTAAACTACTTTTTAATTGTAAAGAATATTTTAATAATCTTTACGGGAGAAGGATATTTCTTGTGAAAAGTAAAATTGTTTGGAAAGTAGATAAACAAAAAGTTTGGAAATGATATAAACTCAATAGAGTTTTGTATTAAATAAAAAGAAAAGGGTGGGTATGGGTTTCTAAAAGTTTTGGGGGAGAAAGCATTTTTTAGTTAGTAGCTTCAAATTATATTTTAAAGGGGAATGGGTATATGAAGTTTCGAAATACAAAGATTGCTATGATTACACTATCTTCATTTTTTATTTTAGGTTCTGCATCTCTATCATTCACAGATACTATACACGGTGAAGTAGCTTCTGCATCAGCACAAGAGATTATTGTAAAAAGTTATGACGATACATATTATAATAACGTAATAGGAAAAACGGGCTTAGAATTAAAGAAGGAACTGCATAATATTATTGATAATCATACAAAGTTATCATACAGTGCGGTTTGGGAAGCACTAAGAGATACTGATGAAGATCCAAATAATAAAAATAATGTGATACTCTTATATACTGGTCGTTCGCAAGGGAAGCTTACGAATGGATCAGGAGTAAATAACTGGAACCGTGAGCATGTTTGGGCAAAATCTCACGGTGACTTTGGAACGACTGCAGGACCTGGAACAGATCTACATCATTTAAGAGCGACGGATGTATCTGTAAATAGTTCACGAGGGAATTTAGATTTTGATAATGGTGGTGTGAATCATTCTGAAGCGACAGAATGTAAATATGATAGTGATTCTTGGGAACCTCGTGATAGTGTAAAAGGAGATATTGCTAGAATGCTGTTTTATATGGCTGTTCGTTACGAGGGGGACAACGGCGAAATAGATTTAGAACTAAATGAAAAAGTGAATAACAATAAAGATCCATACATGGGGAAACTATCGGTTTTATTAAAATGGAATGAACAAGACCCGGTCGATGATTTAGAGCGAAAGCGTAATGAAGTGATTTTTACAAAATATCAACATAACCGCAATCCTTTTATTGATCATCCTGAATGGGTAAATAAAATTTGGAACTAAGATTTTTAAAGGTATTATAGTTTGATAAAAGGGATTGATCATTATGATCAATCCCTTCTTATATTTTTACTAGAATAAATGATTTTAATAGGACTAGTGAGGGAAATAGAATAGATATTTATATGGAACGATAGTACTTATTTATCTAGTTAAGTATTTAGTAAGGTCCCCACTCAATATTCACCCCAACAATAAGAAAAACAAGTCCAATGATAAACCAAATGAGTGCAAGTGGAGCCATGAAACGAATCCATTTTCCATAAGAAATCCCGCTCGCTGCGAGAACGCCCATTAAAACACCAGAAGTCGGATTTAAGCAGTTTACTACACCTTCTCCAAGCATAACAGCTTGTACTGTAACTTGGCGTGTAATGTGCATGAAATCAGCTAATGGAGCTAATATCGGAATGAAAATAACCGATTCTCCTGTCCCGGATGAAATGAGGAAATGTAATGCGGCACTACTCACATACATGCCGATAACACCAAATACAGGGCTTTGTCCTTCGAGAGCTTGTGCGAGTTGGTTAACGATTGTATCAAGTAATTTGCCTTGTTCTAAAATGACTGAAATACAGCGAGCCATTCCGACGATTAAAGCACCGTAGATAAGATTTTGGCAGCCAGTTAGAAAAGTGGATGCGATATCGTTTGCTTTCATGCCACCTATTATTCCTGCTGTAATTGCAATGAAAATAAAAGTAGCGGTCATTTCTGCGTCCGTCCAATGTAGACGAAAAGCGCCTATTAAAAATGCAATTAATGATAAAGCTGAAACGAGTAAAATTAATTTATGACGTATCGTCCAAGGGACTTCTTTTTTCTCTGTTTCTTTTTCGCTTGAAAGAGCGTTACTGGGAAACCAGTTGTCGCCAAGGATGCTTCCTTTATTTGATTTTTTCAAGCGTTTTACATACCAATTTATATAAAGGATAGTGGCAAGTAAAAAAGATATATAGATTGCGGTGCGTAAACCAATCCCGGAAAACATCGGAAGTTCTGCGATCTTTTGTGAAATGCCTAAAGGTGAGGGAGATAAAATAGTAGCATTAAAACCAGCATAAGTACCTAAATAAATAATTGCTACACCGACGATAGCGTCCCATTTTAACGTGCGTGCAACGATGATGCCGATGGGGATAAAACCGATAACTGAGTTAACGATAATACCAGTCGTTCCAAGAATAGAAAAAAGCGCAGCAACTATACAAATGAAAAGTAATTGCTGATTACGAAATTTGTTAATAACATGATAGATTAAACCGTCAAGAGCACCTGTTTTTTCAAGAATTGCAATGGCTCCACCTGTAAATAAAATTAGAAAGATAATAGGAGCAGCAAGTGTCATTCCTTTTTCAATAGCGGTAAAAAAAGAAACAAATCCTACGGGTGATTGCGGAACAGAATGGTAGCTACCTGGTATTGTCGTTGTAACGGTCCCGTTTGTAACCCTTTTAAATTCTCCAGCAGGAACGAAGTACGTAGCAATGGCGCAAAGTAAGGCAATAAAAAATAGTAGTACGTACGCATCAGGCATTTTAAACTTTGGTTTACTAGGTTGTTTTTTTGCCTCAGTTTGTATTTGCATAAAATCCCTCCTTCTTCACTTTGTTAATTTTAAATATTCTGAATTTAATCCGTGAAATAGATTATAATAAAGGTAGCTTCTTAAGGCAATAGTTTTTGTATCCTTTCCCGTACATACAAATTATTGCAATATTAGACAGGGAAACGATAATAAGCCAAGAATATGTTATGTAGAAAGAAAAAGGAAAAGAGGGAACAAGATGTGGAAAACTACTGATCTATGTGATGAATTTGAAAAGGAATTACAAATATGTCGCCAGTCTTTTCGGTCTTTTGGGAAGAAAGAACAATTCCACGGGAAAATTGCAACTGTAAAAGTGAAAGATGATAATGTACTAGTGAAGGAAGGATTGCAAACATTACCAGAAGGAACAGTATTAGTTGTTGATGGCGGAGCGTCTACGAATTGTGCTTTACTCGGTGATAATTTGGCAGCTATTGCGGAAGAAAGAAAGCTAGCAGGAATTATTGTGAATGGGTATGTTCGTGATTCTAGTGAACTAAAGAATATTAATATTGGTATTTTAGCGTTAGGAACGATGCCAAATAGAAGTGTGAAAGAAGGAAAAGGAGAACGAAATATTTCATTGCACTTTGGACAAGTAGAATGGAATCCAAATGAATATGTCTATGCGGATGAAGATGGCGTCATTATTAGTGAAAAGAGTTTACATAGTTAAGAGTTAATAAGTTATTATTCTTAGAAAATAAATCCGATAAAGCATGGACAAAATTCTTTGTCAATAGTAAAATAATACAGAAATTTAAAATTTACAGAATGTATAGGTTTATCGTTTTACGATAACTTAAATGGGAGTAAGTTGTGCCAAGAAAAGTGAATGTTATCACAATGATACGTTCATAAACAAAATTATTTTTCCTATACAAATATAGCCGCGAATGATGCGGGTAGGAGGTGTTGTACATTTTTGTTCGACACTTACAAAAAGAGAGTGTCAATCGCACGCCCTTGAAGGGCCTTTTTTTGTGTAAATGGTAGTAAGGGAGGAAATTTTGGGATGGCAATGTTGAAAAAATGGCTGCTTACATCATTAATGGCAGTGACACTTGTATTTGTTTCTTTTGCGAATACAGTACATATTACGTTTGCTGAAGGAAATACAGCAAAACTTGCAATTATTGGGGAATCACAAAAAGGCATTATGTTATGTCCGAAAGAAGAGCAAATTAAAGATGGAGAAACAGCTTTAAGTTTGCTGCAAAAGGTCATGGGGGACAAGGTAGAATCTGAAACGATGTCGTTTGGAACATATGTAAAAGGCATCGATGGTTTAATGGCCGGGGCTACAAGTGCTTGGCTGTATGATGTAAATGATCAGTCTGCAGAAGTCGGAGCAGATAGTTATAAATTAAAATCTGGAGACGTTGTTGTCTTTCGTTTTGTTTCAGACTGGAGCAATATAAGCCAGGAAACATTGAAAGAAACGTTAGATAAGTTCGGAACGTGTAAAACAGAAGAACCAAAACCAGAAGGCGAAAATGGTAAACCGACAGTCGAGCCAAAACCAGAAGGTGAAAATGG
>NZ_FRBJ01000001.1:1480611-1591462 GCF_900142585.1 Bacillus sp. bc15 | reverse complement strand
AAACCGACAGTCGAGCCAAAACCAGAAGGTGAAAATGGTAAAAAACCAGAACAACCAAAGCAAGAGAATGTTCAAATTCCAGCGAAGCAATTAGAGGAAGCAATCTCAAAAACATCTGACAAGATGTTACAAGATGGAATTGAAAGTGATTGGGTAGCTGTAGCGCTTTCTCGTTCTGGAAAGAATGTGCCAATTGAGGCAAAATTAAATTATGTTAAGTCAGTAACTGAAAAAGTAGAAAAGCGCATTAATCGTTTTTCAGCGACAGATTTAGCTAGAACAATTATTATGATGAATGCAATGAGTGCAGACCCTAAAAATGTAGGTGGACATAATTTAGTTCAAAAATTGTATGAGTCAGATAAAGTGAATTCTGTTACAGGTTATGCATTTGCTTTACTTGCATTTGATACGAAGAAGTATGAGATTCCAGTTGAATCAAAATGGAACAGAGTTGCTCTAGTGGAAGCACTGTTAAATAATCAGCATACAGACGGTGGATGGACTTATAATAGTTCAGGTAGTAAAGATAGTGCTAGTAGCGTTGATGTAACAGGTATGGTTTTATCAGCATTAGCTCCTTATCAAGAGCGATCAGATGTGAAACCAGCTATACAAAAAGCTGTTGCGTATTTATATAACGAACAGCTGCAAAATGGCGGTTTTTCAGCTGATGGACAAGAAAATTCAAATAGTACTGCGCAAGCAATTATTGGATTATCACTTGTTAAAGATGTAGATCAAAATCGTCTTCATAAGGCAATGCAAAACCTATTATCATATCAACTTTCAAATGGTGAATTTAAATGGTTACCAAGTGATCAAAATGGTAACGGAATGGCTACAGAACAGGCTCTTTTAGCATTACTTCAATTTAAAGAAATGGGAAAATCTATTTATGATTGGTCTAATGTAGACGCTGGTGATGTAATTAAGCCAAAACCGATTGAAGAGCCAGAAAAGGTCGTTGAACCAGAAAATAATGTAGTAGAAAAAGAAGTTACTGAAGAACCGAAAGAACAAAACCAAGTACAACAAGAAACAAAAGATGAAAATCTAAAAGTAGTTGTAGATAACGAACCGGTTAAGAATAAAAAAATCGGAAACGGTAACAGTCTACCAAAAACAGGAGCATCTTCTCATAGTGCAGCAACAGAAGTAGGTATGGGTGTATTATGTATTGCTTCTGCATATGTATTATGGAGACGTAAAGCAGCTTAACAAAAAATTAGGAGCAATTATTTGCTCCTAATTTTCGTATGAAAGGTGAGAGATAGGATGAGTAAGGTGAAATGGTTCATTTCTTTACTGCTTTCGCTCGGGCTACTTGCCGGATGTGAAGAGGCAGCTGTAAAGCCTGAGAAGAAGGTAGAACCGAAGCAAGAAGAGGTAGCGAAACAAGAAGAACAAAAAGATGAAGCGAAGCCGGAAGAAAAAACAGAAGAAAAGCAAGCTGAATCAGAGCAAAAGCAGCAAGAAGAGCAGAAAGAGAAACAAGAACAAAAAGTAGAAGAGAAGCCGAAAGAGGAAAAGCCGCAGGCACAACCAGAGGTAAAGAAAGAAGAGAAACAACAGGAACAACCGAAAGAACAGCCGGCTGTAAATAAGCAACCAGAGCAGCAACAAGCACAAGAAGAGAAACAACAACCGAAAGCACCAGAAGTAAAAGAAGAAGCAAAGGTTGTGAATCAGCCGAAAGAAACACCGAAGCAGGAGCAAAAAGTTGATCCGAATAAAGCGGAGAAAACGATACCGACTCCGGCAGTACCAAAACCTGAACCACCAAAACCAGATCCAGTACCAGTACCGAAACCACAAGCAAAACAAGTAACAATCTCGGTAAAAGGAAATAACGGATATATAATGGGTGCGAAAAAGATGGATGTACAAGAAGGCGATACAGTGTATAAAGTATTGCAACGTACAGGATTAGATGTTGATGCAAGCGGATCTAGAGATAGTATTTATGTAAAAGGTATTAATGATTTATATGAAAAAGATATTTCGGATACTAGTGGTTGGAAATATCGTGTGAACGGTGCTTTTCCAAACCATAGTGCTGGTGTAGCTACGGTAAAACCAGGAGATACAATTGAGTGGGTATACGTATTACAATAAGAAAGGCATTCGGTAAAGGGCTATGAAAATAAGTTTTTCTTCTTTACATCCTTTTGTGAATTTTTTCTATTATATCGGGGTGATGATACTATGTATGATGTGTCTTCACCCTCTTTTTTTAATTGGAGCAATAGTATTAATTATTATGTTAAATGTGATGCAAGGAAATAGCGAAAAGATAAGAAAGATGCTACCGAGCACAATTGTTTTCTTTTTTATGGTAATTTTATTTAATTCGTTATTAACGCATAGAGGTCGAACTACGTTGTTTTGGTTAGGTGATAGCCGTATTAAGCTTGAGGCGATTATGTTTGGAATAGTAATGGGGTTATTACTAGTTGCAGTTATGTTTACGTTTGCGTCATACAATGATATTATTTCCAGTCATAAATTTTTATATTTGTTTTCAAGAATTTCACCGAAAGTTGCATTGTTAACGATGATTACAGTGAGATTTGTTCCTTTGTTTATAAGGCGATTAAAGAAAATCACACTCGTTCAAAAGACGAAAGGTGTGCAGGTAGATTCAGGTTCGATAATTGAACGCGTCAAAAATGGTATGCAATTGCTGCAAGTATTATTAATTTGTTCATTGGAAGATGCACTGCAAACGGCAGATTCTATGCAAGCTCGTGGATTTGGTGTAACGAAACGTACGACATATATTCGCTATAGAATGGAAAAACGAGATTGGTATACGCTCAGTTATTTAAGTATTCTATTTATAATTGCTATCATATGTAGTACGTATGGCGGAGGAAAGTTAATCATTTATCCGAAAGTCGAATCTATTTTATTTCAGCAATACGATGGGATGATGTTTATCGTATTTACGATGTTTATTAGTTTACCAATTATAATGGAAGGAAGGGAATGGTTATGGTGGCGCATGCAGAAATAAACAATTTATCATTTGTATATGCTGATGAAAACGAAAAAGCGTTACAGCATATTTCTCTTTCTGTTCAAAAAGGAGAGTTTATTGCACTTGCCGGCGGATCAGGATCCGGGAAGACGACTTTATTAAAACATTTTAAAAAAGAATTACTTCCAATTGGTAAGCGTACTGGGGATACATATTATGATGGTACTTTATTAGAAAATGTACCTGATTTGTTATCTGCTCAAGAAATTGGTATGGTATTTCAAAATCCAGAAAATCAACTCGTAATGGATACAGTTATTCAAGAATTAGCATTTTCTTTAGAAAATATTGGGTTACCATCACATATTATTCAAAAACGAATAGCAGAGCTTATTAGCTTTTTAGGATTTCAAGATTTATTGCATCAATCTGTTCACACGTTATCTGGTGGGCAAAAGCAACTTGTTAATTTAGCTGCGGTATTAGTTATGCAGCCGAAATTGCTATTATTAGATGAACCGACAGCGCAGTTAGATCCAATTGCTGCAAAAGAGTTTTTAGGATTATTAAAACGGATTAATGAAGAACTTGGAATTACGATTATTTTAAGTGAACATCGTTTAGATGAAGTTATCCCGCTTGCAACACGCGTTGTTTGTATGGATAATGGCTGTATTATGTATGATGGTAGTCCTAAAACTGTTATTACGAATATGTGGGGAGTAGAAACATTCCGTCCATTTATTCCGCAAATTCCAAGGCTATTTTTAGAGTGGAATGTGAGAGATATTCCGTTTACGGTGCGAGAGGCGCAAATGAAAATGAATAATTTTTCAGCGATATCATATGTAAATGAGCTAATAGCACAAAGTGAAAAGCAAGAGGTAATTTTAAGCGCAGAGCATATTTCGTTCCAGTACGAAAAAAATAGTCCGCTTATTTTACGTGATTTATCAGTTTCGATTGAAAAAGGAAAATGGGTAGCGCTCGTTGGAAAGAATGGGACAGGGAAGTCTACACTGTTAACGCTTTTAGCTGGTTTGCAAAAAGTGAGAAGAGGGAAAGTAAAGTGGAATGGGAAAGTGATACATAAAATTGATTCGAAAGAACGGTTTAAAAGTATTGGGTATGTATCGCAGCATCCATATTATCATTTTACATTTGATACAGTGTGGGATGAGGTGTATGAACGTGCACGTGAATTATACGGAGAACAAGGAAAAGAAATAGCAGAAGATACGCTAAAACAGTTTTGGTTGTACTCGCTTAAAGAACGCCATCCGCACGATTGTAGCGGAGGAGAGCAACAATTACTTGCGTTATGTACGACATTATTATCAAAGCCAACTTTATTATTACTTGATGAACCGACAAAGGGGTTAGATCCATGGAAGAAAGAAAGAGTAGGAGAACTATTTAGGGAGCTGCAAAAAGAAGGTACAACAATTGTAATGGCAACGCATGACATTGAGTTTGCAGCGAAATACGTGGATCAATGTATGATGTTATTTGATGGAGCAGTTATTATGAATGATGCACCGAAAGAATTTTTTAGTGGTAACTTCTTTTATACAACATCTATTAATCGATTCATTCGAAAAGAATTGCCATATGCATTAACGTGGGAGGATGTGTACGAAGCGTGTCCAAACGATATGTTGCATTCATAATAGGTATTTTTGCAGTAATAATAGGCACATTACTCTTTACTACACTTATTATGGACGGTTATTACATGTTAAGTAGTTTGTTTTTATTAGTTGTTATTATGTTACCTTTCTATATTCGTTTTGAAAGGAAGGCGTTTGTTTCACGTGAAATTGTTCTCGTCGCTGTATTAGCGGCAATTGCAGCAGTTAGCCGCGTACCATTTTCTATTTTACCGAGTGTACAACCAACTTCTTTTGTTATTATCGTTTCTGCAATTGTGTTTGGAAGTGAAGCGGGTTTTATGATCGGTGCAACAGCAGCGATTGTGTCTAACATCTTTTTAGGGCAAGGTCCGTGGACGCCGTGGCAAATGTTTTCATGGGGTATGATTGGTTTTATAGCTGGATTATTGCGTAATACATTTTTAATGAAAAAGCTATGGGGGAGACTTCTTTACGGAGTAATTGTTGGTTTTTTATTTGGTTGGATTATGAATTTCTGGGGCCTTCTCGGTTTTATACGAGAAGCAACGTGGGAAACTGTCATTTCGTATTACATCGCAAGTTTTTACTTTGATTTAAGTCATGCGATTTCGAATGTTATTTTCTTACTACTATTTAGTACGTCTTGGATTACGATTCTCACAAGATTTAAAAAGAAATACGGTATATTAGATAAGCATAACATAGCATAGAAAAGCATACTCATATAAGGTAGGGTCGCGACTTACATATTCGTTTGCCTCTTTCATGCTTCTTACATATTGTAAGGAGCATTTTTTTGTCAAAAAATAGATTCAATATGCATCCGCTATTATATAAAATTATTTGTATAATAGTACGTGAGAACTCTTTTCAAAAGGGAGGTGTATAGTTAATGAAGTTAGTTATTCCGAAGCAACATGGTGCATGGGCTATGCTTGTTATACCTTTTCTATTAAGTATCATACTTGGGAAACCTACTATTTATCATATTCCATTGTTTATAGCATGGTTCTTTATCTATTTAGCCACGTATCCATTTCTTACGTACATAAAGCAAAGAAGAAAAAAAGAATTTTTACATGCTGCTATTGTTTACTTTACTATCGCGTTCCTATTTGGGATGATTTCTTTATTATATGAGTGGCGAATTCTTTTATTCGTAATAGTAATGATTCCATTATTTATAGTGAATATGTATTACGCTCGTCAAAAAAATGAAAGAGCACTATTAAATGATATTTGTGCGATCATTGTGTTTTGTGTTGGTGGGTTAATTAGTTATTATTTTTCAATGAAACAAATCGATCATACAGCATTATTCATTGCACTTATTTCATTCTTATACTTTTTAGGTAGTACGTTTTATGTGAAAACGATGATACGTGAGAAAAATAATCCGAAGTATCGTTTTATATCTTGGGGTTATCATATTCTATTAACAATCATTGTATTTGCAATTAATCCGTGGTGCTCCCTTATTTTTATACCAAGTGTCATTCGAGCCATTATATTGTATGGCAAAAAAATTTCTATTATAAAAGTAGGGATTTTAGAAATTGTGAATTCTGTATATTTTTTAATCATAACGGCAATAATTATGAAGTATGCCATTTGAAAAAACTTCCCACCTTATGATGGGAAGTTTTTTCAATCTTGTTCTAAAATGTGAACGGTGTAATCGCTGCGTTGAATAGCTTGTTCGATCGCATAAAGGGATTGCTCAATACGAGCGCGATTAAAATCTTTTTCAACAGTCTGTAGTGCTTCTTCTAAACAATGTTTTGCTTCTTGTAATGATTGAAAAGAATCTTGTACATATCCGCGAGCATTTTGATGCATTTCATAATCCTCCTTGCATATTCATATATGTATAGTATGAACAGTAAAGAAGAAAATATTATTTGTTATATTTGTTTGACAATTAAAATGAAATTACGTATAGTAAGAATTAAGTGAATATTTTCTTATCCAGAGAGGTGGAGGGACTGGCCCGATGAAACCCAGCAACCGCGATGCAGGTGCTAATTCCAGCAGAACATATTTGTTCTGGGAGATAAGACGAAGATATATACGTAACTTCTTCTTATCGGAGAGGTTTTTTTGTTGCAAAAAAACCGATTACGAAAATTTATATTAAGAAGAAAGGGGTTGCGCATTGCTGTGACACTCGAAAAATACGTAAAACTGCGTAGTACAGTTTATGAATATATGATAGAGCAAGATAAGCCAATATCATTGTTAGATATTCAAGAACATATCGTTTCGCATCATGAAGGAAAATTCACGAAAAAGATGTTACATCAATTTTATTTATCAAGACTATTAGATGAACTGAAACTGGATGGGAAAATTACATTAGCTGATGAATATCTCTATACTGAAAAAGGGGTATTTTATAAGGCGAGAAAAGGGAGCTAAGCTCTCTTTTTTTTAAAATAACGGAGTATGTAGAGTAAAAGACTGCTTAAGCAGCCTGATACAGGGAATGGTGTTGAGTGTGTAGTGTCAAAAATTGAATGTGCCTGAAAGAGGCAATTCGTATCGGCTGCAAATGAAAAGAGACACCTTCGCCGAATAGGTGTCAGTCGTTTTGTCACGTAGACTTGCTACTTAACAGTAATTAGAATAACATGCAGGATTTTTGAAGTCAAAAGGGAATTAAAGGAAGGGGTACAATTATGTACGCTTACTTATTAAAAGATATAACGAAATGGATCCCAAAGTACATTGTAGATAAGGGATATGAATATTATGAAGATGGACATGTAGAAGATGTTGAAATACAAGATAAAAAAGTGTTTGCTTTCGTTACTGGAAATGCAGGGAATTATGAAGTAGTTATCGATCTCGAAGATTTTTCAAAAAGTAGTTGCGAATGTCCGTATGAAAATTATTGTAAACATATGGCGGCAGTTGTTTATGATATTCAAGGTGCTGGTGAGAGTGCAGTTAAAGAGAAACTGAAAGATTTAGAAAAAGAAGAGTTACTTACTGTATTAAATCGACTGTTGCAAAGTTCGAAAAACGTACAAATTGTAGAGAAGTTATTAAAGAAGGGGTAACTTTAACGATAGAGGGAGTTGTTTTGTAGTGAACGTACTGATTATATACGCTCATCCTAATCCTTCAAGTTTTAACGGGGCAATTTTAGAGCATGTGCAAAAAGGGCTACAGGAAACAAATCATTCGGTTACGTTGCTTGATTTATACAAGGAACAATTTGATCCGGTACTTGTATTCAATGAAGAGAAGAAAAGACGTGATTTAATAAATGAAGAAGAGACAGCGCGGTATAGAAAATTAGTGGAAGAAGCAGATACACTTCTCTTTATATATCCGATATGGTGGTGGGGGATGCCAGCTATTTTAAAAGGTTTTATTGACCGTATTTTCGTAGCTGGATTTGCTTATAAATATGAAGGGGCTCTGCCGAAAGGATTATTGCAAAGGAAAAAAACGTGGGTTATTAATACGTTAGACTCGCCTCTATGGTACGTCGCATTGTTATATCGATCAGCAGATTGGATTATGATGAAGAGAGGTGTTTTACGTTTTTGTGGCATTCGTGATATAAAACGGTCAGTTTTTCAATCTGTGAAAACGAGTAAAGTATCAAAGCGCGAAAAATGGTTATTACAAATAGAAGAAAAGGCTCGTACATTATGAATGAAGTCGATCGTATTATAAACTGTTGTCAGTATGATAACGAACTTTTTCGGAAGTATATTACGTGTTTACTTCAATTGAAAAAATGCAGCGATACATTTCAACAAATTCAAATAGAGTTAAGAAATGATTATTTAATAAGGGGAATTTGTGAAAGAGAAGTTGATGAGGTAGTACGGGGAAGTAAAGAATATGAAATGCATTTTCTTCCTAAAGTATTACAGTGGAATTTTTTGAGGGAACATCCACACCTGATTGGAAAAATTTGCGAAGATTTTTTTGCATTTGAGTCATTACATCTTAAGGACATAGAGTGGAATACAGTTATAAATTGCATGGGAAATAAATGATTTATTATGTAAAAAAGCTAGTATAAAACTAGCTTTTCGTTTAAATAAATAAGAAGCATAGACTAATGATAAAACCTGCATATATTAAGTTCACAACGCAAAATCCCATAATATCACGAGCACCTAAACCAGCTATCGCTAATGCTGGTAATGCCCAGAAAGGTTGAATTAAATTCGTCCAAGCATCGCCCCACGCAATGGCCATTGCAGTTTTTGCAGCAGGTACACCAAGTTCAGCGCCAGCTGGAATCATAATTGGTGCTTGCACGGCCCATTGACCGCCACCAGATGGAACGAAAATATTAACGATGCCAGCACTTAAAAATGTAAAGAGCGGAAAAGTCGTTTCATTTGAAATGCTAATAAAGAAATTAGAAATAGCTCCTCCAAGTGAAAGTCCTTCACTATTTACTCCAATCATCATGCCCATAATTCCTGCGTAAAACGGAAATTGAAGTAAAATGCCAGAAGCACTTTTCGTAGAGTCTGAAAAAGCGCGAATATACTGAATCGGAGTACGGTGGAAAATAAGACCTGCAATTAATAACATAAAAATCACGATATCGAGAGTAAGGTTAAAACCTTTCGTATAAAAGTAATTGAAAATATAAATGAGACCTAACAATCCAACGCAAAGTGTAATAATAATGCTATTTTCCATCTTTTCAGCGAACGTATTATTTTCTACTTCTTGAGCAGTAGCTTCTTCATGGAACACGCTAGGATCTACAGTTATCGTATGTTTTTCATCTGGATGCATCGCTTTATTAATGAGAGGCATCGTAACGAGAAAAATAATAACTGGAACGAGAGCGTATGGTGAGAATAACGTTTCTGTTATCGGAATCGCCTCTTTAATACTTCCAGCAGTCGTTTTAATTAACGTTTCACCGCCTGTTGCTAACGTAAGAGGGATAGAGGCAGAAAGACCGGCATGCCAAATGAGAAATCCAGAGTAAGAAGAGGCAATTGCTAGTCTATAATCTAATCCGTCCAGTTGCCTTGCCACTTCTTTTGCGTATAAAACAGATACAATAATTCCAAAGCCCCAGTTTATGTATGCACCAAGTAAACTTACAATTGAAATGGCAATAATGCCTTGGCCATTCGTTTTTGGTAGTCTGGCAGCTTTCGTTAATCCTTTTTTAATAAGAGGAGCATTTGCTAAAGCAGATCCAGTCACGAGTACAAGTGCCATTTGCATAGAAAAGGCAAGGAGTCCCCAAATTCCATTACCCCAGTGATTAATCATTTCTACAGGTGTTTGGTGAGTCGCAAACATACCAAAGAAGATAACGAAAACAGTTAGTAAACATGATAAAATAAACGGTTCTGGCAAGAAGCGTTGCACTAAGGCGACGCAACCATTTGTAAAGGAACGAAACAAAATAGATCAACCTCCTTATGTATATGTATTAAAATTATTCGAGGTTGTTTGGGAGATAACCTTTAATGCAAAGAAAATTCAGATATTTATAGAGTGGTAATTTATTGATAGGTTGATATAGAGCCTTGTATCAGATTCTGCTTTTAATATACTAGAAGAAAACGGTTGGAAATGGGGTAGCACTTATAGGGATAGTATAGAGAAAGGTTACTAGCTTGCTTCAAAGCAACTGTTGCAAAATGGTCAAAAAATAAAGTTCATCATCCCGGAAGAAACTTTATTTTCATCTATAGAAGAAATTTTCGACCAATATGAACAGACAATCTTTGTAAGGGAAGTGTTTTAAAGGAAACGATTAATTTATTATCTTTTTAATAAAGTGATAGAAAGCTTCATTAAAAAGATGAAGCTTTCTACTTATAAAAGATAACAAAAATAATACATTCATTACTACATTTGTGTGCGAATTCAAGAAAAATTAAACCACCTAGCTCCTAAAGAGAATATAGGAAGCAGATGGTTTAGATGTTTTGAGAAGTATCCTGTTTTCAGGATTTAGTTAAGATTATTGATTTGCATTTTTATATCGATTAAATTTAAGTTTCTGGAATAATTGTAATAGCAACGGTCCGAATCGGAGCCTCTATTTCGTCATCTTTACTTTGGTTATTGTAGTATTTAATCATTAATTCGTTAAGTTCGTTTTGAAATTTTTCAAAGTGTTCCTCATCTAGCTTTAATTCTACTACAGAAAAAGTAGCCTTATCTTCTTGACTGTTTTGTTCCTCTAATTTCTTAAGGTAACTTTGATATTGTGTCATAAGTGATAACTGATAATAGGAAATGTAGTTTAACTTTTCATCATCAGATAATCCTTTCCATTCACTTCCTTCAATTTTTGCATCTTCTTCATTGATTGCGTAATATTTTTCAGAAACAGATTTTACCTTTTTTTCTTTAATTACATGAACGATACCTGAATCAACCATAGTTTGTAGCTGTCTATATAGTGTTGCTTGTGGTACATTTTTAATGATTTTTACCATTTCTAATGGTGTTAACCCATCTTCTTTATTTCTCATTAACACTTGGCAAATTTTCATTCTTACCGGATGCATTAAAATTTCAACTTTATTACTCATTATATCACCTTATGTATTGTTTTTTATTCTCATTATAAATAATGAGAATAATGATTGCAATCCATCCGTTTTTATTTTATCATTATCAATAATGATAATGAGATTTAAAAGGAGTGATGACAATGAAAATACATTATGGATTGAATGATCTTAAAGACATTGATATTATGGCTTTTCTACCCATTATATTACCAGTTATTGCAGTGGGAGCACTTTTAGTTTTAATTGCATTCATTGATTTATATCGACATAGGAAAACAAGAAAAAATGTACTTGTATGGACGTTAATTATTCTTTTCGTTAATATATTGGGACCTATCTTGTACTTTGTTATAGGGAGAAAGGACAGTGAGAAATTATGAAATTAGAGATTAAAAATGTAATAAAATCATTTAAAGGAAAAATTGCTGTGAATAATTTCTCGATGGAACTGCAAGCGGGGGAATGCGTCGGATTAATTGGACCGAACGGAGCAGGGAAATCCACATTAATAAAAGTAATTTCGGATATTATTCATCCAACTGCTGGTGAAGTTTTATTGAATGGGATAAAAATATCAAAAATGAAAAGTGAAATTGGTTATTTACCGCAATATCCTAATTTTTTTCATTGGATGACAGCGAGAGAAACACTTACCTTTATGGGCCAACTTTCGGGGTTGAAAAAAGAAGAATTGTCAAAGTCGATTCCAAAAATGTTGGAGAAAGTTGGACTAAAGGAAGAAGAAAATGCAAAGGTTAGTACATTTTCTGGTGGAATGAAACAACGACTTGGTATTGCACAAGCATTATTGCATAAACCTTCGCTTATTGTCATGGATGAACCAGTATCCGCATTAGATCCGATCGGCCGGCGGGAAGTATTGAATCTGATTAAAGAAATAAAAAAAGATACAACCATTTTATTATCAACCCACATCTTAAGCGATGCAGAAGAAATCTGTGAACGATTTGTCATTATAAAAGATGGAACAAAAATAGAAGATACAACGATTACGGAACTTTTACATCGTAATAGTGAAAATAAATTAATGATTGAAATAACAGCAAAAGATCAAAAGTGGATTGAAATTGTAAAAAAATTACCGTATGTGAAGGACGTTGAAGTGGTTGGGCTTAAAATCAAAGTGAAGGTTGAAAGTATTGAAATAAATAAAAATATGTTATTGCAAAATGCACTCGAACAGAAAGTGAACATCGTTAAATTTGAAATGAGCAACGATACTTTAGAAGAAATCTTCTTGAATTTGGTGGTGCAAAAATGAATAACTCAATTGTATTGATAAAAAAAGAATGTGTTCAAATGTTACGTGATTTCAAGATTATTTGGCTACCAATTGTTTTTATATTTTTAGGCGCAACACAACCGATAGTAATTCATTATTTGCCATCAATTTTAGAAGCGTTAGGTGGAGGACAGGGAATTACCATTGATCCGAGTATGGCAACGCAAAAAGGGGGCGAAGTATTAGCGAGTACTTTGGGATCCCAGTTTGATCAGCTTGGACTTATGATTCTAGTGATTTCTATGATGGGTGCAATTCAAACAGATAAAGCTAATGGTATGTTGGCCTTTATTTTAACAAGGCCCGTTACTGTTACTTCATATGTAGGTGGGAAAATAGTGTCAAACTATTTAATGGTAGCGTTTAGTGTAACAATTGGATACGTAGCTTCTTATCTATATGTAAATTTTCTTTTTACTGCCGTTCCATTTGCACACCTAATTACTGGATTACTATTTTATCTAATTTGGGTTCTTTTTATCGTATCTTTCACAACAATGATAAGTGCTATTTTTCACAGTCAAGGTATTATTGCATTAATTTCAATTGTATTCCTTTTAGCCTGCAGAGTAATCGTCGGTTTGAATCCAATAATGGATCAGCTTAATCCAGCCGGTATGAGTAAGTATGCAATGGAAACGTTAGTCACGGGGGTAGTAAATTCAAACGCAATAATTACTGGATTACTAACTATAGTGTGGATTTTATTGACACTCTTCGTAACGTATTATTGGATTGCTAATAAAAAGTTTCATTATGAATAACCGTGATGAGGGTAGTGGTTTCAAATAAAACAACGCAATAAGAAGAAGCTTCCACTACCGTGGAAGCTTCTCCAAATGATGTGCAATATCAATATACATATTTGAGTAAACTGAATGTATTTCATTACTTGGCGTAGCGTTAGAAGAGAAGTGGACAATTACCATATTTGCTTTCGGATCAATGTAAAGTGTTTGTCCGTAACTACCTAACACTTCAAAAGCACCCTGTTCATTGTGGGGAATCCACCATTGATTATGATAAGAAATGGAAGCTCCAGGGCCAATTGCAAGTTCACCTTCTTGGACATTTTTTATATCTTCAGTAATAGAAGAAGGGAGAATTTGTTTTCCGTTATATTCCCCGTTGTTTAATAGTAATTGCCCGAATCTCGCCATATCTCTAGCAGTTGCATTTAAGCCAGCGCTTGCTTGTTCTATTTTTGTTTCATCTGTAACGTAATACGCGTTTTCTTCCATACCAATTTGAGACCAAATTCGTTCGCTTACATTTTCAGCTAGTGATTTACCAGTAATAGTTCTAATAATCCAAGCGAGCGTTTCTGTTGATCCGTTATTGTAAGAAAAGGAAGAACCAGGCGGTGCAGTTTCTTCGGCTTCTCGTAACATATCATAAATTTTCATCGGACCGTCGTAATTTTTGCCGCGGGGTAAAATATTGCTAGCTAAATATAATTGTGCATCTTGATTTTCTAGCCCAGGCTGCTCATATCCGTGGGTCGGGTATTCTGCTGAAACTTGCATGTCCATTAATTGCTGAAGTGTCGCTTTTCCGAACGGTGTATTTTTTAATTCTTTTATGTAAGTGTCAGCTGTTTTCTCTAAATCAATACGATTTTCTTCAGCGAGAGATTGTATAATTGCCCCGGTAAAGACTTTTGCTAATGATGCCATACCATGAGGTTCATTCTGTTTATACCCATTGAAATATCGTTCATAAACAAGTTGTCCATTATGTACAACGACAAAAGCATCTGTTTTGTTATCGTCTAAAAGTTTTTTTAGAGGAGTTGTATTTCCGAATCTACGCTCCACAGCAAAATCGTCTAAGTTTTGCAATGCGGAAGGGAAGTGAGCAGTTTGGTCAGGATTGATTTTTACGTCATTAACTAAAGTGAATTCTTTCATATGTATATACGACCAACGTAAGTAAGGGTCATTTAACCAGTTTTCTTTTGTCACATTATGTTTTGATGGGGTCGTTTTATTTTGTTTGAAGTAAGTAAACCCAAGTCCTGTAATTACAAATATGAATGTTAGTATAAGTAAGAGTAGGGGAGATTTTTTTAGTTTCATATATGGCCCTCCTTTTTATTTCTACTATAAGTATACGCTCGTCTTGAAAGAAATACAAAATAAGGAAAGTAAACGGGGAAGTTTACTTTCCTTATTAACGTTAAGCGGAAATTTTTCCGTCTGTAGATTGTTTCTTGAATTTTTGTTTTCGTCCGTGTAATCCATAATATAAAAGTAAAGTGAAAGCAACGATAATAGCTGCGATAAAATACATATTATGATAACTAGATTTCGCTGCGACAATACCTAAAATGAAAGAACCAAAGCCAATACCACTATCAAAGAATGAGAAATACGTAGCTGTCGCAGAACCACGTCTATGGTTTGGAGCAGCAGAAATCGCAATCGTTTGGAAACTCGGAATTAATGTTCCGTAACCTAAACCGATTAGCATACCTGCGCCAAGGAACCAAAATGAAGTTTGTGCTTGGCTTAATATGAACATTCCGATTGTGAAAATAATGATAGCGGGGTAAACGAGTACATTTTCACCGAAGCGATCAAAAATCTTTCCTGTAAATGGACGAGAAATGACAACAACAAGTGCGTATACAATAAAGAAATAACTTGCAATTTCACTTAAACCGAGTTCTTTCGCATAAATAGGAATAAAGGATAAAATACCACTATAAGAAAAGGCTAAAACAAATCCTGTAAGTGCAATCGGAATAGAAGATGGTTCGATTAAGTCTTTCCATTTCATTTTTTCACGTTTTTGTTTGCTCACAGGTGCTTCATGCGGAATATCTACAAGTAGTCCTAATAAAAATGCAAGTAATGAAAATACGGAACAAACGATAAATAAAACAGTAAACGAAAAATGAGAAATAATTGTTAAACCTAAAAAAGGACCAATTACCATCGGCAGACTCATAAATACGCCGAAATATGCAAGTGCTTCGCCTCGTCGATGAGCTGGCGCAACATCAGTTACAATCGTACCGGTAGCTGTCGTTGCCATCCCGAACCCAATACCGTGCAAGAAGCGAAGGGCAAGTAATAAGAATAAACTTTGCGCACCGAAATACATAACAGTAGCGGCTAAAAATAATGAAAGTGAAATAAATAATATTTTCTTTCTTCCTAAATCATCGAGCCATTTTCCTGTGAATGGTCTACATAAAACAGAAGAAATAAGAAACACAGTTGCAACTAAACCAATTTCCTCAGGTTTTCCTTTTAGGCCGTCTATTACATAGACAGGCAGAGTAGTCATAAGCATGTAAAATGTTAAGAAGAGAAATAGACTACTAAAACAAGTTCCGAGGAAATCCTTCGTCCAAAGTTTCTCACTTTGCATCGTCATCCCTCCAATTTAATCTAAATTTTTAATAATTTGTTGTAACACTTGAAATGCTTGATGTAAATCATCTTCATTAATACCTTCTAGCGTTTTTTCTTCGAAAGTATCAACTTCTTCTTGCCATACTGGAATCATCTTTATCGCTGTTTCGGATAAAGAAATGAGCTTCTCGCGGCGATCTTTACCTTCTGTACGAATAATCCATCCCATCGTTTCCATACGTGTTAACGTACGAGTCATCGTTGGTGATTCAACATTTAAATATTGGCATAATTCTGTTTGCGTACAAGAACCAGTTTGATTAATGCGGAAAATAACAGCCCACTGCGCACTAAATAACCCAGTTGGAGATACACGTTCATTAAATTTCTTCGTAAACTTTCGAGAAGTCTGGCTGACGATATGAAAAAAATGTTGTTTTTCGTCCATGTATTTTGATCCTTTCAAATTAGTTACCTAGCTAACTATATACTTTTTTATAATAATTGTCTAGTAATAGACATGTTGATTTATGTAAAAAATTCTTATAGGTTTTATGTTGCGAACGTATATTCTACGTGCTATTCTTTAATTAAGTAAAGAATTTTCTTTCTATTAAATAGAATGGGGGAACTTGTGATGATTAAGCCTGCAACAATGGAGTTTGTTTCACTATCGAACGGAGAAACGATTGCATATCAGGAAGTTGGAAGGCGAAATACAGATATTCTTGTACTCATTCACGGGAACATGACATCGTCACAACACTGGGATTTAGTCATTGAAAAGTTGCAAGATCAATATCATATTTACGCTCTTGATTTAAGAGGATTTGGACAATCAACATATAATAAGTCGATAGATTCATTACAAGATTTTGCAGAAGATGTAAAATTATTTATCGACGAGTTAAAGCTAGAGAAATTCTCATTAATGGGCTGGTCAATGGGCGGTGGTGTTGCGATGCAATTTACAGCGAATCACCCAACTTTTGTAGAAAAGTTAATTTTAGTAGAATCAGTAGGAATGAAAGGATACCCAATCTTTAAAAAAGATACGAATGGGCAGCCAATCGTATCAAGTTTAGTAAAGACGAAAGAAGAAATTGCGCAAGATCCAGTACAAATCGCTCCAGTATTAGACGCGATAAAAAATATGAACAAACTATATTACCGTACAGTATGGAATCTATTAATATATACACATAATCAACCTGAACCGGACCGTTATGAAAAGTATTTAGATGATATGTTAACGCAACGTAATTTCGTAGATGTGAATTATGCGCTCATTACATTTAATATTTCAGATGAACATAATGGGGTTGTAGAGGGAAGTAAGCAAATTCATCATATTAAAGCTCCAACGCTTGTCATACAAGGTGATAGAGATTATGTCGTACCGCAAGTAGTCGGTGAGGAATTAGCGAAACATTTGCCAAATGCAGAGTTGAAGGTGTTAGAAGATTGCGGACACTCACCGTTTATTGATTGTTTAGATGTATTTATAAAACATGTAGAAGATTGGCTAGAATAGAAAGAATCCCCAAAATGAAAAGTTTTGCATATACTATAACATTTGTATGTATAAGGGGAGATTATCAATGCATAAACCATCCTTAATCGCTTATTCGCCATATGATCATCATATCTATACAAAAATAATGATAGATCCGATGTATATGCAAGTTTCACCAGCTGTAGTCCCTTTACAAATGCAGCAGCCACTAACAGCTCATATGCAACATTACTTATATGGATCTTCATTTTATGAAAATCCATATTTTAAACACTTTCATTACAATGTGAAAGCGCAAGTTTGGGAAGGGTAGGAAGCTAAAAGGTTCATTCTTTTAGCTTCTTTTTTATTGTGAATATTCGTACACGCATTTGAAAAAACAGTTTATAATGAAAAGTGGAAGCGTGAGAAGGAGAGGGACAAAGGATGTCAATGCGTTTTACATTTTGGATTATGGTTGGGATTGTAGCAATTTCTGGTTTATCACAAGGAATGCTCTTACCTGCCATTGCAATGATTTTTGAACAAGAAGGGGTTAGTTCAAGTATTAACGGTATTCATGCGACGGCATTGTACATCGGGATATTAGTTATTTCGCCGTTTCTTGAAAAACCGATGCAAAGGTTTGGAATGAAGCCAATTATTGTTATAGGTGGGTTTCTCGTTATTATTTCATTATTCTTTTTTACACAAACATTTTCATTTTGGGTATGGTTTATCCTTAGATTTCTAGTTGGAGTCGGAGATCATATGCTTCATGTCGGAACACAAACATGGATTACGACAACATCGGACCCAAGTAAAATAGGGAGACAAGTATCGATATACGGTGTATTCTTCGGAATTGGTTTTGCCGTTGGTCCGTATTTAGCAAGCACTGTACAGTACGGTCTTGCAACGCCATTTATTATATCTACTATACTTTGTCTAATAGGTTGGCTGTTACTATTACCAACAAAAAATGCATTCCCAGCGCAAGATGAAAGAGAAGTGAAGAGTGAATCATCATTTTCTCGTTATAAACAAGTTGTTGGATTAGGATGGATTGCGTTACTAGGACCACTTGCATACGGTGTACTTGAGGCGATGTTAAATAGTAACTTACCAGTATACGCACTTCGTAAAGGGTGGTCTGTTTCAGATGTATCCTTCTTATTACCAGCATTTGCAGTTGGGGGTATTATTACACAGATTCCGCTCGGTATATTGAGTGATAAATACGGAAAGGATCGTATATTAACCTGGACGTTTAGCATAAGTACGGGCATTTTTCTACTTGCCGCCGTATTTGATCAATATTACTGGATCGTCTTTGCCTGCATGCTTTTAGCGGGTATGGTTATTGGATCGTGTTTCTCTTTAGGGCTTGGATTTATGACTGATTTATTACCGAGACACTTACTACCGGCAGGTAATATATTATCCGGAATCGCTTTTAGTTTAGGAAGTATTATGGGGCCTGTATTAGGCGGCGTATTTATAGAAAAAATACAGTATACAAGCTTTTTTATTGCGGTTATGATTATAATGGGAATTCTAGCAATGTTATACATGGTCTACATGAAGAATCAATTCGCATCAAGAAAAATAGAAAGTAGGTTAGGGCATGACAAAACAACCTAATAAAAAGAAATTTGAAGTACTTGAAAATGAAACAATTACAGACTGCTTAGCACGTATGGAACAAGAAGGCTACGCTCCGTCTCGTCGTATGGAAGAGCCGATCTTTCATGAAGTAAAGAAAGACGGCAAAACAGTAGTTGAGCCGTGCGGTAGGAAGATTGTTTTTGAAGGGAAATTGAAGTAATCCAATAACAAATTCTCTTTATCGTATAGAGCCATCCAATAGCTGGGTGGCTTGTTTTTTTATTAATCAATGAAGGAAGGAATTAATTAAAATGAATCTCCCTTTCATTTCTCCTAATTGGCTTCATTATATGGGTCAAAAGATTGCTACTTTTTTCGTATATTGGTAAAATAAGTTCTTGGGTCTTACTTATTGTTATCGGTATAATGTTTGTCGCTTAACGTAAAGAAATTAGTTACAAAGATTCCATAATATTTAAAGGGGGTACAGCAACGATCCCCTCTTTTTGGAGCCACTCACAAACGTAAAGCAAGAGAAGAGGCTATATGAACTATTCTTCTATCTTGTTTAGATTAAACGAGTTACTGCAATTGGAACAGGTATATGAAACTAGTCGACATCCTGATGGAATTGATAGATTGCTAGAGAATGGAAAATGATTATCTGTATATTCCGAAGCAGATGTAACAGAGTGTCCTTCCATAATTAAGGGTAAAACCAAAATACGTTGTTTTAAAGAATGATTTGTTAGAACTGGTTATAAGTAATAAAACAGAAAAGAGGATCACATGTTAGATACTTTACAGAGAAGTAAAAAGTTTTTTTTATTATGCCTTATTTTTTTAGTGCTTTTAACTGCTTGTGGTAATACAGATGTTAAGACATCTAAAGCTTCATTACCACCGGCTGAATCTAATATAGATACATCATTAAAAGCACCAAATTGGGTAGAGAAGAGTCCTATCCAACAGTCTCCTAATTTTACGGAAGATAAAAAAGTAAAATCGGTTGTGAATTTAATAGCAACGGGTGATAATTTATATCATGACGCAGTAATTAAAGATGGCAAACAAAAAGACGGTTCATATGATTATAACTATATTTATGAAAATATCAAAAAAGCTGTTAAATCAAGTGATCTTGCTATCGTGAACCAGGAGACTCCAATTGCAGGAAATAATCTAAAAGTACAGGGATATCCGACTTTCAATACACCTGAAGAAGTAGGCCAATCTTTAGTGGACACTGGATTCAATATAGTGACTCAAGCGACAAATCATGCTATGGATATGGGTATTAAAGGTGTTGCGAATACAAGAGAATACTGGAAGAAATATCCGGATGTTATCCCAGTAGGCATTAATGGGAGTCAAAACGAGCGTAATGAAATAAAAACGATTACAAAAAATGGTATTCGCTTTGCGTTACTAAATTATACATATGGTACGAATGGAATTAAAATTCCAGCTGATAAGTCTTGGGCTTTAAATTTAATTGATAAAAAAGCGATACAAAATGATGTGGAAAAGGCAAAGAGTAGCTCTGATATGGTGATTGTTATGGTGCATTGGGGAGTAGAATATACCTCAACACCTTCAAAGCAACAAAAAGAAGTTGCTCAATATTTAACAGATTTAGGTGTAGATGTAGTAATTGGAAATCATCCACATGTAATTCAACCAATTGAGTGGAAACAAAATAAAGATGGACATGAAACGCTAATCTATTATTCTCTTGGAAATCTTATTTCTGCGCAAGAAAAATTAGAAACATTGGTTGGAGGACTATCTTATATACAATTCGTCAAGTATGAAGATAAAACTTTTGGTATACGACAAGCGGCAATCGTACCGACAGTAACCGACTACGCTGATGGTAAGAAACAATTTAAAATTCAATTTTTAAAAGATTATTCGGATGAAGAGTCTAAAAAACATGGAATTAAAAAATTTGTCGGCCCCGTTTCTTTGAAGGATTTCAAGGAGATTCCTAGAGACGTGTTGGGAAATTGGTATAAAGACTAATAAACAAAAAGGGAATGAGATACAATTAAAAAATTTATAATTTTAGCATTGGTATTGGCAATGGGATGGAGTCTTGCTGCTTGTAGTGGAAAGCAAACATCTCAGGAAACTACTAATAATAACGATAAAAATAAAAAAGAGATACATGCGAATAAAAAAGATGTTTTACCTATCTCTGATCCTAATGATTGGAGAATTATTCTTGTAAATAGAGAGCATATGTTATCAAAGGAACTAGGAATTGAATTAACAAGTATTACCCAAAATGCTAAGCCGAATATGAAAATAGATAGTAGAATTGCAACTTCCTATCAGGATATGGTAGCGGCTGCAAAAAAAGAGGGAATCAATCTTTATTTAAGATCAGGTTATCGAGCTATAAAATTACAACAAACGTATTATGATGCTTCAGTTAAAAGCTATAAATCGCAAGGTTTGTCGGATAAAGAGGCTAGTGCTAAAGCATTGGAATATCTTCAGTATCCTGGTGCAAGTGAACATCATACTGGATTAGCGTTAGACATTATTTCAGTTGAATGGCAGAATACTGTAGAAGATTTAAATGCAAAATTTGAAACTACCGATGCATTCAAATGGTTAGATAAGAATGCTGCAGAGTATGGATTTACTCTCCGCTATCCAAAAGATAAAGAGAATATTACTGGCATTAAGTATGAGCCATGGCACTATCGTTATGTAGGAAAAGAAGTTGCTGTTTATCTAAAAGAAAAAGGGTTAACTTTAGAAGAATATAACGAAAAAATTAAGTCTGGTAAGTAAAAATACACTTTGATTCTATTAAAAAGTCAGATTTGGAGGGTGTGTTAATCTTCCTCCTAGAATTACGAAAACTGTGTATGATAATGTAAGCACGTATGAACCAGTTATCGTGTGAAACGATGTATGTATAAAAAAGTTACATTTATAAAAGAAGCAATGAAAAAGGATCTGATATTCATATCAGATCCTTTTTCATTCACAACATAGAATACTTACTTAACTAAGCTTTAAAGACTGCCTGCTTTTCAGGTACTATAATAGTAACCTCGCTTTTTTATTTTGGATGTTCGTTTTTCTTAGCTTGATAGACATGTGGAAGTAGTTCAAACAATGCGATTAGCATTTTTTTGTTTGCATGATTTGTGCACCGGATATTCACTATTGATTTCAGTTCAGTAATAACGAATTCTACAATAGATGACAGAACGTATATTTGGTATAATGGAAATATACTACTTAAAATAATGTACATGAGTTATAAAATCTATGTAAAGAGGTAAGGACTACATAACAATAACTAAATGTAAAAGTTCTAGTACATATAGGATTCAGTTCATGTTAAGCAAATTCGTTATGAGAAAGGAAAAGATGTAATGAATCAAATTTCATTTGAAGATTTATTTGAAGACGAAAAAGAAGATAAAAAAGAAAAGGTAGAGGTAGCCGAAATACCTGCACCTTTATCAGCATTGCAAAAAGATATATTGGAATTAATGGATTCTGAAGAAATAAGTGCACTGGAGCTATGCGAACAATTAATACGATCTGGTAAAATATCAGATGAAAGATTTACAACGAATAAGCCAAAAGCATATGGAAAAGTATGCTTAGCATTGGAAGGTTTTGTTACAGAAGGAAAGCTTACTTTTGTTAAAAACGATGAGAAAAGAGATAGGGTGTATAAAGTGAAAGAAGAAATTTCTAACATATAAGTTGTAAAGAGGGAAATGAATGATTTTTAGGGAGGTAGTCCATTTTCTACTTCTACATTAAAAAAAGGTGCCAATCTTTCTTGATTGACACCTTTTTTAATAATCTAACATCTAACGTATTTACGTTTGAAACCAACTCTTCCTCTATCGACTTCTTTCTGAATACTTTCGGAAGCATTTAACAAACTGCTTTTTTTATTATCACGTTTTACTTCAACTATACCAACTTCTTTTGCAGTCTCGACTGCTTTTTCGTGTAGTGGCACATATGAAATTGCTACAGTATTTATAAAATTATTCATAGCAGATTTTGTTCGTTCTGGCGCAGCATGAATTGTATTTTTTACAATTTCAAGCATATCGGAAATTTTGCTTTCGGCAAATTCATTGTCTTTGCGATTTCCTAAAAGCCAGCAGTAGCAACTCCAGCCCGCTGACATTCGTAGCTCATCCCCACTTGCAATCCATTTATCCGCAACGTCTTGGGCGATAGTTGACTCCGATAAAGTTACTGCTACCACATAATCAGATAGCATATAAAAATATGCCCCGTCCATCCAGCGATCAAAATCAGACTCATTCATAGCTTTTGGATCTGCAATAATGCCTGCAAAGTACATAGCATCGTAGTTACCTGTAGCATAAAGTTCCTCAGCTAACTCTTGATTTACTTTTATTTTCTTAGCGATTGGTTTCATAGCACCTGTAGCTACGCCAAAAACCGGCTCGTGTGCACCGTTAGAGATGTATGTTTTTTTCGTTCTTTCCTTACCAAGGGCTTCAAGCTCTTGCATGACTGTTTTAAAATCCATAGCTGTGCACTTCCTTCCTTAATATAAGTAATCATCTAGTTTATATATTTTCAATTCTAATACTAATCGTATGTGAGTAGGATGTCTACTTTCTATAATATTCCCGTATTAATTTTGAAAGCCTAGCTATTCATACTTATGAGGGTACTATATTAATGTAAAGGGAGGGACAATACGGATGTAAATAATATTTTATCTTTGGCTCTTTCTCTGTATTATCATGTTATTTTATAATAAGGAAATAAATAGCATTTTAAATTAAGTATGTGAGGTTAGTTATAAATGATAAAGAAATTTACTAGAGTAGTATTAACTATGGTTATGCCAATCAGTCTTATTACAGGTTGTGGAGCTGCTGAAAAAACTGAAGCACAAAAGCCGAAAGGGGTACAAAAGGAGAAAAAGGACTATACGGATTACTCATATGGTAGCAAAGGTATACTAGTAAGCGGAAAAGCGAAAGAACGGCAACAATACGAGATTGGATATATAGATGATAACAAGTTAATTGGGATTGATGAAAATATTGAAGACTGCATTATTTTAGATAATAAAGATGAAGTAGGTCTCATTTGGAAACAAATAGAGCGTGGATCTATTATTGAAGTGCAATACGGTAAGGATCGCAATGATATTGTAGGCGTGCAATTCGTAGGAGATCGTGAGCCATACGAAATTAGTGATAAGTTTGATCGAAATACGATAAACGAAATTGTCGGACAAGTTAAAGGTAATTTGTAATAGTATATAATGTGAAAGAAATAGCATTTACTATAGCTATTAAAGTATGGATTGTTGAAAATGCTTTTGACGGTATTGGTAATTAGTTGTAAAATAATTTTTGTTGACGGATTTTGTAAAAAGTATGTTAGATGAAATTCATTTGTAGGGATGACATATAAATATTTTCTTAACGGGCATAAAATAATATAATTTAAATATATAAATAAAAAGAAAATATATTAGAAGTACATAATAGATTTGTATTTTTAAAATTAATGTGACAACAAAAGGAGGTTGAGATATATACACGGCGAAAATGTGTGTATATCTATTTATAATAATGAATAAGACAATCAAACAACAAGTAATCGCACTATCAACAAGTCTAGTGATTTTAGGGAGTGTACCTTTATCAGCATCAGCAGAAGAGATAAACAAAGCTCAAACTGATCAACTAAATATTGCCCAAGGAGAACATGGAACGAGCGGATTAAATTATTCTAATTTCAAGTTGGAAGTTCCTGATTATGTACAAGTTAACGAAGCAGAAGTATCTGAAAATGAAAAAATGCTTTTAGAAGAATATAAGCATAAACATGATGAAACAGAAGAATTAAACAAAATGAAAGATGCAAAGAAGGGGCAAGTAGCAGAAAAGGAAGCTATTTTAAATATTGAAAAGGCATTTGAATCTGTAGATGGTCGAAATGATGGATCTGATCGTCAAATGAAACCTGTTGCAAAGCCAAGAGGTATTCAATATAGTGCACCGAGTACGAAGAAATATGGAACACTTGCAGGAGTTCTATTTGTAGAGTGGATTGTTCCAGCAGGAAACTCTGATATTCGTCCTGCAAATCCGATGAAAGCACGTTACATTACAATCCATGAGACGGCAAATACGGCCGCTGGTGCTAATGCTGAAAATCATGCGAAATATTTGTATAAACAAGCAACAGAGGGGACGTTCCGAACAGCTTCATGGCATTTTACAGTAGACGATAAACAAATTTATCAACACTTACCAACAAACGAAAACGGTTGGCATGCAGGAGATGGAGATGGATCAGGAAACAGGGAGTCTATCGGTATCGAGATCGCGGTTAACCAAGACGGTGATTACAATAAAGCTTTAGAAAATGCAAAACGACTTGCGGGTTATTTAATGAACAAAGAAGGAATTGGTGCAGATCATATTTACAAGCATCAACAATGGAGCGGGAAAAAATGTCCTGACATTTTAATTTCACGTGGTAATTGGGCTGGTTTCGTACAAGGAATTCAGTGGTATGCAAATATAAATGCGCAGATTGATACTCCTTTACAAGATAAAAATGACTCATTTAATCCAAATGAAAATAATCCAGCTGAACCTAGCATGGAACTAGTGGTAAATGGTAGTGGCATCAATGTACGTAGTGATGCGGGTATTGAACATCGTGTTGTACGTAAAGCTTCAAACGGAGATCGTTACAAAGTATTAGCGGTTAAAAATGGTTGGTATAAAGTAGGTAATGGAGAATGGATTTTCTATGACCCAAGTTGGATTAAAATTAACTACAATGTACCAAAGGAAGAGGTACAAAAGCCTAAGGAAGAAGTACAAAAACCAAAAGATGATATTACAGGTGGCTGGTTTGAAGGGCATATTCGTAAATTAAACAGTCTAGGTATTATGCAAGGCGAAGGCAATGGTGTATTTGCGCCATATCGAAATGTAACGAGAGCGGAGTTTGCGAAATTAATCTCGAATGCTCTTAAACTACCAGAGGGAAATAAGTCATTTGTAGATATTAATGAGGCACATCCATCACTTCATGACGGTATTAAACGTTGTGCAAGTGCAGGAATTATTAATGGTCGTGGTGAAGGGGTTTTTGATCCTAACTCACCAATTACTCGTGAAGAAGTATCTATTATGATTGACAAAGCATTACGATACAAAGGAATTCCAGGTGAGTTAGTAGCATTACCATTTACAGATAAGCATTTAATAACATATAAAGAATCGGTTCAACGATTATACAGCTTAAAGGTAGTTAATGGTGTTGGAAATAATGAGTTTGATCCCCGAGGTACAGCGACTCGTGGTCAGGCAGCTGCTTTTATTGTGAAGATGTTAGATTCAATGCAAAAATAAAACTTTAATCAGTGGGGCCACTCGCGTTGCAATCGAGCAGTTTATTCACCGAATTTTGAAATGAGGGTTTTACTGCCTGCAAATAGCAGAATAAATTGTATGTAGAAGCTGACATTGGTAGAAGTAAAAAATAAGAAGAATTTGAAAGGAGCTATCCAAAATAATAATTTGGAATAGCTCCTATTTAGTAGGAAGAACAAATTGTATTTCATAGATTGTAATGCAGAATGCCCTTCCAAGCCCCTCATAAGTCCCTACCAAGTAATAAATCACTAAGAAAAAACAAAAACAAAAACAACTACAAGAACAAAACAAGCACGAAAAAATGAAACCGGCGTTGTAGTAGTAAAAAAAATTGTAATTCGAATGCCAAAACCATTCCCGCATTCCTATTTTTATAATGAAGGATTAAAATCTTCCTATTTACTAGCAAAGAGTGGAGGGAAACATATGGCGGTATACCGTAATGTGCAGGTGAACTTTTGGCAAGATGAATTCATATTAGATTTAACGCCAGAGGAGCGTTATTTTTACATATATTTGTTAACTGGTACGAAAACGAAGCAATGTGGTATTTACATATTACCGAAGCGTGTGGCAGAGCTTGAAACAGGTTATAGTATGGAGACTGTTGAGAAGTTGCTAAACAGGTTTGTTGAGTATGGAAAGATTTTATATGATACGGAAACGAAAGAGGTATTCATAATAAACTGGTTACACTATAACCCTATTTCAAATACGAATGTAGAAAAGTGCGTATTACGTGAGTTAAAGACTGTAAAAAGTAATGAGTTCATACATATCTTTTTACGTAAATGCCTTGAAGAAGAATACACGATTCCATTATTATTGCAGCATTTTGGTATGCCAAAAGAAGAGGATAATAGTAGTTCACAAGTAGTTATTGAAGAGAAAGAAGAAGCGGAAGAGGTAGAAAGTATAGAAGAGAACGTTCCAAATAGTGAAGTTTATAAGTTTTATGAACAAAATATTAGTAGTTTATCCCCATATATTGTGAAAGAATTGAAGAATTGGATACAAAGACTTTCTGGAGAGAAAGTGTTAGAGGCACTTAAAATTGCGTTTGAAAATAATAAGAAAACGTTAGCTTATGTGAAGGGGATTTTGAGGAATTGGTGTAGCAAAAAGTTAAAGGGTTTTAGTGGGGAGAAGTGTGTAATGGGAAGTTTAGAGAGAAGGAAATGTATGTTGAGTAGTGTATTTTAATTTACATTAATTTAATGTAGAATGTACGTTCGTTTTTTGTGGGTTTTATGCTATACTACCATTAAATAAGGGTATTTTTATAATAGATAAAAAGATGCGGGGGGTACAAAGTTTGACTACTAGTACATCTGAGTTGTTTCAATATATTAATATGACAGAAGAACAGGAACAATTATCACTACGATATTTACAGACAAAAGAAGAAGAGATTTTAAAAGATATTGAACTAACGACGATTCGTGATCAAAAAAGAAGCGATTTTGCGGAGCGATTTATAAACGATTTTAGGAAAGTACATAAACAAGATCCGGGTTTCTTTCGGTTATTTTATCATATACTCGAGGAGCAATTATTAAATGTTCTTGTAGTCCGTTTTGCGCATGTCAGTTTTTCTAAAATGAAGGTTTATTTAGAAAAAAGTGCACTACCTTTGGACAAACTTGTAGCAATTGCATGTAGGTATTTATCTAGTATTTCAAGTTACGTCAATGAAGCAGATGTTTTTCTTAGAGAGTTAACAAAAGAGAAACCGAACTATATAGAGGAACAATTACATACTTTACCAACTAAACAGCAATTAACATTACTTCTCGTAATGTTTGATGTAGAGTATGAAAAGTTTCGTACATATAGTTCTTTATTGAATGAGAGGTTAGAAGAACATACAGAATTTATATTGAAACTGCTAGGGGAAAAGGAAAAGGAAAAGGTTGAAGCAGTTAAACGGTATTTAAAAGGTGAAGATGATAGTGAAGTATTTATAGGTGGGAATTTACCGGAACATATTTGGCGGCTATTATTTTGTGTTCATAAACATTCGAATGTTGCGAGGCGATATATTGAGATATTGGCGAAGAAAAATGTTTGGGGTTTTATAAACTATGCAACACGTTATATGTGTCACACTCTCGGTCAGTCTCAAAACCACAAAAAAACTGGTAGTGTAAATAGAGAAACGTATGAAGAAATTCAAAGTTTTTGTACACAGTTTTGGATTTCTAAGGAAAGATTTTTTGCGCATCGTCTAAGGCAACATGATTTGAATAGTGAGGATTTTTGTAAGACGTATGAATATGAATTGCTATGCTTTATGTTGGAGGAAAACCCTGAATTTATTCAACAAACTTTGCAATATGTAAGTAAAATGAATTATCTCATCATCGCACGAACGCTAGCCGAAAAAGGATATGAGCTAAATAGAGGGAAAATGCGAGAAGAATTTTTTGTTGCTGCTTTGCAAATTAAATTGTCTACAGTGCGGGATACATATTGTGATTATTTACTAGGGAAGTTGTCACTTGAGGATATGGAGCAAATACTTAAAAATCCGAAATATAGAAGTATGTATTGGGGTATGCCGGTGTTAGAGGTTGCGCTTCTTTGGGATATAGATGATGTAGCGAAAAGGGAAGCTGTACTTACACTACAGTTTGGAGATGATGATAGTGTTAATTTATACGAACTTCTTTACGAATGTTCTGTCAGAGGAGTAGAGCCGAAACAAGTATTAGAAGATCTGCTTTCGTATGGGTTAAGTAAGGAAAAACTTATCGCTTATGCAGTTGAAGAAGCTGCATGCTACAGTGAAGAGAGAAATAAGGCGAAGGAAGCGCTTGTTTGTGTAATTGTAAAAGAACAAGCATATATAATTGAACGGTTTGATGAGTATTCTGCTATGGCAAAAGCATATATTTTAGAAGAGTTAGCAAAGGATAACATGGTTAAAATGCGTCCGATTTTAATTAAAAGCTTAGGAGATTCATCTAAAAAAATGCGTGAGTCTGTAGTTAAACTGCTTTCAAAAGATATAGAAGCTGCAGCAGATGTAGCAGTTGAACTTCATAATAAAAAGAAGATTGTTCGTGAAAATGTGATGAAAATACTAATAGAGTATAAGCTTGAAAAATATACGAAACTTGTACAGGAAGCTTTGCAAGAAAGTAAAAATGCATCTTTCGCAGGAAAATTGTCGTTTTTATTTCAAACGGAGGAAGAAAAGATCGAAGAACTATGTGCACGTATTTTAACGGAACAAACAAGAAATTCACTTCTGCAATTGATTGGGGATGAGCAACAAATCCGTTTACGTGACTCTAATGAAATTGCTGATGCTGCAATTCCGTTAGCCTATTTACAACAGTATATTTCAGATGCTGTTATTGAGAAGAAAGAAACGGCAGAAGTAATTGGTAGAGCTTTAAATGAAGAGGACTTAAAAGAATATGTGCAAACAATATATCAAATATGGATTTCTCAAGACGCAGATGTGAAGAAGCGTGGAATTCTTTCGTTATACGGAATGTATAGTGACGACAAAATGGTCGACATACTTATAAAGCAAATTGATGAATGGGTGCTTCAAATGAGAGGAAAGATAGCAGCGGATGCCGTTCGTGCTTTAGGTTTGTCTTCATCTAAGCTTGCACTTATGTCTATTCATGCAATAGCATTTAAATATAAACATAAGCAAGTACGTAATGCAGCAAAAGAAGCCCTAAGTCTTGCTGCGAAAACACGTGGTATAACAGAGGAAGAGCTGGAAGATCAATTGGTGCCGGACCTTGGCTTTACTATACATGGTGAAAAGATAATTGATTTCGGGAATCGAAGTTTTACTGCCATTTTAACTACAGAGTCAAAAATTGAATTAGAGACAGAGGAAGGAAAACGTATGAAGTCACTTCCAAAGCCGAATGCAAAAGATGATGTAGAAAAGGCTGAAGAGGCTAAAAAAGAATTAGCCTCTTTAAAGAAGGAGCTCCGAACTACTCTTTCAATGCAAAAACAACGATTAGAAGCGGCACTTTCGTTAAAGCGTTATTGGTCACATAATGCATGGAAGTCTGTATTTATGGATAATTCAATTATGAAGCAATTTTCTATTTCACTCATTTGGGGTGAGTATAAGGAAGGGAAGTTGCTGAACGCATTCAGTTATGCAGAAGGTGGCGTGTTCTGTACAATTGAAGGGAAGAGTTATGAACTTTCATTTGGCACTGTTATTGGTTTCGTTCATCCGTTAGAATTGTCTGGGGCGGAGAAGGAATTATGGAAAGAGCAATTAGAAAGTGCGGGAATTGTTCAGCCGTTCCTACAAATTGAGCGTCCAGTGTTTGTAGTAGAAGAGAATGATGAGAGTGCTATTGAGAGATTTGGTGGTATTTTACTAAATGGTCGTTCGTTATTCGGTAAGATGACGAAGCTTGGATGGATCCGTGGATCTGTTCAAGATGGCGGTTTGTATTATACATTTTACAAAGAAGATACTTGTAACGGATTAGGAGTGCAATTGTCATTTAGCGGAGCGCCGATTGGTTATGAAGATGAAGAAGATGTATGTGTATTTGACATTCAATTTTATAAAGCAGGTACAGTGAATCGTGGTTCATATGAATACGATGAAATTGATGATGAAAGACGCATTGTACCAAAAGAAGTAGATAAACGCTTCTTTAGTGAAATGTTATATGATGTGCAAGTAGCGACAGGTGCAAATCTTGGGCATAATGAAAGTTGGCGTAGCAAACGATAAGAAAGACCCCCTTCATTGGTAGGAAAATGAAGGGGGTTTTTTAATGTTTTTAAAAGGTTCATTCTCAAAAAGAAGCGAATAGTGTGAGAAAGGGGTGGTTATATGGAGGTAGTTATAAAGAAGAAACGAAAAAGGGGAAGAAGAATTTTTATTTGGGCTAGTAGTATCGTTCTCTTGTTAGTTATTTCCGCTGCGATTTTTTTGAATATATATACGCTGAAATCTATGCCAAAGATAGATGGAACGATAAAGCTAGAGGATTTACAACACGCTGTTACGGTGAAGCGGGATAGTAAAGGTGTCCCGCATATTAAATCGGAAAATGCACATGATTTATATTTTTCACAAGGGTATGTACAAGCGCAAGATCGGTTGTTTCAAATGGATTTAAGTAGAAGACAAGCTTCTGGTATGTTAAGTGAAGTTGTTGGGGAAGCAGCTGTTGACCGAGATAAATTGTTTCGAACACTCGGTTTACGGCGAGCGGCAGAAGCTTCAGTTAGTCAATATGATGGAGAAGCAAAATATGCCCTGCAGTCATTTGCTGATGGGGTGAACGCTTTTATACGTGAGGCGAAAAAGGAAAAGAAATTACCAGTTGAGTTTACTATATTAGGTTATGAACCTGCTGAGTGGTCAATTGTTGATACTTTAACGATCGGGAAGTATATGGCGTTTGACTTAGGAGGACATTGGCATGGACAGGCGTTTCGATATTGGGCGCTGAAAAACCTTCCGAAAGAGCAAGCAAATGAGCTATTTCCTAAATATCCGAAAGATGCTCCTAGATTGCTAGCTGAACTGAAAAATACAAATGTGGACGTAGCGCAAAGTTTTTCAAAAACGATAATTCCGCCGGAGTTTAACGGTAGTAATAACTGGGTTGTGAGCGGTGAGAAGAGTGCATCAGGTAAGCCAATTTTAGCAGATGATCCTCATTTATCTCTTGCGACGCCTTCTATTTGGTATCAAACGAGACTTGAAATGCAAGGTTTAAATGTGAGTGGCGTTATTTTCGCTGGAGTACCAGGTGTTATATTAGGACACAATGACAAAATAGCGTGGGGCGTTACGAATACAGGGCCTGATGTGCAAGATTTATATATTGAGAAGAGAAATCCTAATAATGAAAATGAATTTCTGTATAACGATAAATGGGAGAAAGCTACCGTTGTAGACGAGTCTATTAAAGTAAAAGGCGGGAAGACAATTCCTTATAACGTTACAATTACGAGGCATGGACCAGTAATTTCAGAGTTTGCGAATAAGGGGAAGGAGAAAACGAAAACCGTATTCTCTTTAAAGTGGACAGCTTTAGAACCGTCAGCTGAGTTAAAAGCTGTATTAAATATGAACAAAGCAAAAGACTGGACGGAGTTTGAAACCGCTCTTCAAGATTTCCATACACCAACGCAAAACTTTGTGTTTGCATCAAACGATGGCACGATTGCTTATAAAGCGAATGGAAATATACCAGTGCGTAAAAAAGGCGATGGTAGCTTGCCTGTTCCAGGATGGACAGATGAATATGAATGGGAAGGATATATTCCATTTGATCAGCTGCCGAAAGTTATAAATCCGAAAGAAGGTTTTATTTCAACTGCGAATAATAAAATTGTTGATGATGATTATCCGTACCATATTAGCAATACGTGGGCACAGCCATATAGGCAAATGCGTATTCAAGAATTTTTGCAAGAGAAGGAAAAGTATACGGTGAAAGATTTAGAAGAGTTACAGATGGATCAAAAGAATTTATACGGGAAAGAGTTTACTCCTATATTTTTAAAAGAGTTAAATAAAGCATCTTTAAATGAGGTAGAGAAAGAAGGTGTAAACCAATTAACAAAGTGGAATTTTTACGATAGTAAAGATGAAGCGGCACCATTAATATTCCATTTATTAATGAAAGAGATTTCAAATACGTTATTTTCAAAAGAAATACCGAAAGATGTAATGGAGTTATTTAAAGGGAAGTCACAAGTTGTGGATGAATTAATCCGGAAACAAGTAGCAGGAGAAAATAGTGCATGGTTTTCTAAGTACGGAGGTTTCACAAAAGTTGTGCATACATCGTACGAGAATGTAATGAAGAAATTGCAGAAGGAATATGGACCCGATGTTGGGGCCTGGAAGTGGGGCGATTATCATCAACTCGCTTTTACACATCCAATTTCGAAATCATCTAGTATGTTAGCGTTACTCGCTTTTAATCGTGAGAAACCAGTTCCAATTGGCGGAAGTCAAGTTACCGTTCAAGCAGCGAGTTACGGCGATAACGGCATTGTAAATCACGGGGCTTCTTGGCGATTTGTTATTGATACGAAAGATATGTCAAACGGTTATCATATCGTAGGGCCAGGACAATCGGGACATTTTAGAAGCGATTGGTATCATGATCAAATAGATGATTGGGTAAGTGGAACGTATCATACGACTACATTGAATACGGAGGGAATAGAGGGGAAGGTGCTAAATTTAGAACCGAAGTGATAGGGTGTTTTTGTTTGTGGAGGGACTAGTAATAATCTTTTTGATAATGAAAGCTTATCATTTAGAACATAACCCAGTTCTTAAATAATTTTAACAGCCAGCCTACTATCATTTAATTTGATAGTAGGCTGTTTCCATCTTCGAAATACGCTGTAGCAACTTCTTCAGGATTACGATTATTTCCACATGCTGCAAGTGCTGTAACAAATAAAGCCATTACAACTATTAACATGATTATTCCAGTTTTGAGGGGAATTAGTTAACAAAGACCAGGTATTATTTGCAACAGAACGGTCCCTCTGTACCCCTTGTTTCGTCATTTTTCTACGCCATCCAACTTGACAAATGTTTTTTTATCAAACTACAATGAAAATCATTATCAATAATATAGGGAGGATACTTTTGTCAATAAATGAAAAACAATATATTTATAGGTTAATAACCAGATCTTGTTAAGTCGTATGTACTATTTTTAGTTTAGCGTTGCCCAGAATGTACACCAATTAATCTCGCGAATTACAAGAAAACTATTATTGAAATGAGGCGTGCATTGTGAAGTTGGACGTGAATGAGTTAGCAGAGTATCTTGCCAATAATCCTTTCCGAGTAGAAGGAGTATATCGTTATGCTAAAAATCCAGGTGTGCCTTGTGCTGAGTCTACAGATTCTTTCCCAGGATTTGTATTTCCACTTACAGGGAAGACGCAATTTCAATTTAATGGTACGCCGTATATCCTTTCCCCAGGAAAAGTTATACATGGGGGTGCAAAAATGACATTAGCCCATAAAATGCTTGGTGAAATAAACTGGGAATATATTCTTGTTTTATATCAGATAAGCAATTCAGAACGAGAAGACTCTGGCTTTACTCATCAGCATTTTGAATTATTAACAGGACAATCTCCTCGTCTTGTCGAATTACTTATGCGTCTTTGGGATGTGTATAATCAGCGTGGAGGCATTTCGATGCTTCAGACCGAAATGCTGTTTCGCGAAGCGTTGAATGAAGCTTTATTAAGTGTTGTCAATAGAGAAAACAACTATGAGTCGCATACTTTATTCGAACGAATATCTAGTTACGTTCGTAAATACTATTATAAAGATATTACAATACATACGCTTACAGAACAAAATAATGTTAATCGAAATCGTCTTTCTTACGTGTTTAGAAAGCATGCAGGTATGGGGCCAGCAGAATATGTATTGAACTATCGTATAAAGATGGCTCAAAAAATGTTATGTACAAGTGGTGTGCCTGTACAACAAATTGCGCAGGCTGTTGGAATCGCAGACCCTTTTTATTTTAGTAGAGTTTTCAAGAAGCGAGTTGGCATTTCGCCTACTAAATATCGCGAGAAGTTCATCAATAATCCATACTAATGTCAACAGGGGTCCATTCTTATTTGAAAATCACTGTTCTATACTTATGGAGAGTTAAAGGAAACATTGGATTGAAAGAACTTTCATTGAAATCACTCCTTTGTACTATCTGAATGAAAAGTTCTGGCCGGAGCATTTTCTTTTTAAGCGTAATGACGACTTTTTTACTTAGATTATTGTAATATAGTGGAAGTTAAAAATGAGGAGGGATTATTATCCATTACCAACCTATTAAACTAAATGACGAGTTATCTAAAATTAACGATTATTGGTATCCACGAGTGATTGGTGAAATGAATGATGATCAAATTCAGCTTTTTAAAGCTAATGGAGATTTTATATGGCATGAGCATCCTAATACGGATAAGCTATTTATTGTGCTTGAAGGGGAGATGTTCATCGATTTCCGTGATGGACAGGTGAAAATTTCTAAGGGCGAGATGTTTATTGTCCCGAGAGGCGTTGAGCATAAACCTTTCACTGAAAAGGAATCCCACATCATGTTGGTAGAGCCTAAAAGGGAAATGGATTGATAATCGTAAAAAGATAAAAAAGGAGCAGAAATCCGTTCCTTTTTTATTTATCTTACTATTTTTAGGAGCTTAGTATGAGTAAGATGTGAATAAAGGATGAATAGCATTTTTATCAATAAAAATTTATTGGATTTTTTGTGGAATATATATGAAACGTTGTATAAAATAATCAAGAAAGCCAAAAATTATAGGGGGAAAGTTGTGAAGAAAAATAAGAGTTTAATAAGTTTTTTAGGAGTGTTTATTATGTTGTTTTCTTTTTGTTTTCAAGGAAATGTACAGGCAGATGTAAATACTGTTCAATCTGGAAAAATCAAATCAGGAAACGTAACAGTATGGGAAGTTGGAAATGTAGCGAAAGTATTAGCGGATGTGGAGCGCTTAAATTTAAATACAGTAAATGTACCGATTCAAGTGGATATCCCGAATGTGACTTCTACGAATATGGTAATTAATCAAGCGCAAAAGCAACAAGCTATTATTTTAATTCAAGAATTATTAAAGCGTAATATTCAAGTTATAGTGGAACCGTTCCCGTATATTCAGCAGGGGAATGTTGGAGAGACAGAATGGAACCCAAGTAACATTAATGATTTCTTCTGGAATTGGAAGACGGTTATTCTGCAAGATATTTTTAATTCCATTACAAGTAAATACAATGTGTATGGACTAAAGATTGCTTCTAATTTCGTGAATATGGAGTATGCAGAAGGATACTGGAGCGATACAATTAATTTTGTTCGTAATCAGTATAAAGGAAATGTTTTGTATCAAATGAACTGGTGGTTAACAGCAAGTTGGGACTCTTCTTATGAAGCGAAGTTTAAAGAAAAAATCAATCGCCCGTATTTAAAAAAGGTGGATATTGTTAGCATAGATAGTTGGTTTGAAGTTTCAGGAAAAAGGAATCCAACATATGAAGAAGTGAAACAAAGTTTATTTGCGACAACAGTATATAATCGTGGGCAAAATGTTGTTCAGCAATTGGAACAATTACATAATGCAACAGGAAAGCCAGTTTACTTCGGTGGATTTAACGTTCCAGCACGTGAACTTGGATTACAAAATCCATGGAATCCAGATGTTTCAAATGTGTTTTCGAAAGATGTACAATTAAATGGATGGCGTGCTTACCGCGATGTATTAGAACCGAAACCATATTTTAAAGGTTTTTCAATTTGGTTTATTGGCTCTAATGATAGTACACATCCGTATCAAATACATAGTAAAGAAGCAGAGGCAGTTATTAACGGGTGGTACCGAAAATAAATTTTATAAAATAGGTAAGTTTTAAAGTTTACTACATATATTTCTAGTGAAAGGCCTTTCACCATCTTATCACCTAGGGGGCAATCATAATGAAATTTTTGTCTTACCTTACAGTAATTTTGGTGATTCTTGGCGGTTTGAATTGGTTATTTGTAGCGTTAGATTACAATGTAGTTGAGAAATGGTTTGGTTCTATGCCGGCGCTTGTGGACACTATTTATTGGCTCATTGGTCTCTCTGCTATTTATCAAATTTTTGATCGGTTCTTTACGAACGATTAGCTATTATTCTTTCATTATTAGAGTGTTAAGTACGATTATGTACTTAACACTTTTTTATATGTTCATAAAAAAGTCTGCACTTGCAAGCGATTCCATCGCGTCTTGCGCCGTAATAATAGAAAACAAATTGACCACATATTATATTTCGGGTTATAATTCAGAAAGTTTAAAAAATAATCCGATGAGAAATAGGGAGGTTATGAGGGTAATGGAGAGAGTCTATAATTTTTCAGCAGGACCATCAATACTCCCTTTGCCAGTTTTAGAGAAAGTGCAAAAGGAGCTATTAAATTATAACGGGACAGGCATGTCTATTATGGAAATGAGTCATCGATCTTCTTATTTTCAAAGTATTATAGAGGAAGCGAGTAACTTACTTCGTGAATTAATGAGCATCCCTGATGAGTATGATATTTTATTTTTACAAGGCGGTGCGTCATTACAATTCTCTATGATACCGTTGAACTTAATGAATACGTATAAAAAAGCTGGATACGTACTAACTGGCTCATGGTCTAAAAAGGCATTGCAAGAAGCCGAAAAAGTTGGGGAAGTACAAGTGATTGCTTCTTCCGAGCAAGAGAAGTTTACTACGATTCCTAAACTGGACGGTTTATTAAGTGATGAAAAACTAGATTATGTACATATTACAACGAATAATACAATTGAGGGGACAAAATATGTGGAAATTCCACATGTAGAAAGAGTGCCGCTCGTTGCGGATATGTCCTCAAATATTTTATCAGAGAGATATGATGTTTCGAAGTTTGGTCTTATATATGCGGGGGCGCAAAAGAATTTAGGACCTGCGGGTTTAACGATTGCTATTATAAAAAGAGATTTAATTGGGGGAGCAGATCGCTCTTGTCCGACAATGTTAAATTATGAAACTTACAGTAAAAATAACTCCTTATATAATACACCGCCATCCTTTAGTATTTACGTAACAAAACTTGTACTAGAGTGGTTGAAAGAGCAAGGCGGAGTATCTGCGATTGAAGAACAAAATAAAATGAAATCTTCACTTATTTATCATTTTTTAGATGAATCTAAATTGTTTACTTCACCAGTTGACCCTGCGTATCGATCACTTATGAACATTCCATTTACAACACCGTCAGAAGAACTTAATAATGAGTTTTTACAAAAGGCGAAGGAACGCGGTTTCGTTACGCTAAAAGGACATCGCTCAGTCGGCGGTATGCGTGCAAGTATTTACAATGCGATGCCAGTGGAAGGTGTAAAACAATTAGTAGATTATATGAAGGAATTTGAGCTTGAGAATAGATAGGGAGATGGGGATATGTTTCGTGTTCAAACGTTAAATCAAATTGCAGAAAAAGGTTTACAAGTTTTTACTGAAGAACGTTATGAAGTAGGGGATAAAATCAATCACCCAGATGGGATTTTGCTTCGTAGCTACTCTTTACATCAAGAAGAGTTTTCAAAAGACTTAAAGGCGATTGCAAGAGCTGGCGCTGGTGTAAATAATATTCCTGTCGAGCGATGTACAGAAAAAGGAATTGTAGTATTTAACACGCCGGGGGCAAATGCAAACGCTGTAAAGGAACTCATTATTGCCAGTCTTATTATGTCTTCACGTAACATTATTAATGGTGTAAGTTGGACGAAAAACTTAGAGGGTGAAGAAGTACCACAGCTTGTTGAATCAGGAAAAAAACAATTTGTTGGATCAGAAATTGCAGGGAAACGTCTAGGTGTTATCGGACTTGGCGCAATTGGTGCTTTAGTTGCGAACGATGCGTTAGCATTAGGGATGGATGTTATCGGATATGATCCTTATATTTCAGTTGAAACAGCTTGGCGTCTTTCTACACATGTGCAAAGAGCATTTAGCCTTGATGAAATTTTTGCAACGTGTGATTATATTACACTGCATATTCCTCTTACGAATCAAACGAAGGGGATTATTGGGGAACACGCTGTAGAGAAGATGAAAAGAGGGATGCGTCTATTTAATTTCTCTAGAGGAGAACTTGTAGATGAAAAGGTTCTTCAAAAAGCATTAGAAGAAGATATTATTACACATTACGTAACGGACTTCCCAAATGAAAATGTAATAAAGATGAAAAATGTAACAGCGACGCCTCACCTTGGTGCATCTACGTCTGAATCAGAAGAAAATTGTGCAGTAATGGCAGCACGTCAATTACGTGAATATTTAGAGACAGGAAATATTCGTAATTCAGTAAACTATCCAAACGTAGAATTGCCGTATATCGGAAAGAAACGAATTACAATTATGCATCAAAACGTTCCAAACATGGTAGGACAAATTACAGGATGTTTAGCAGAACATCATATTAATATTGCCGATATGATTAATCGTAGTAAACATTCTTGGGCATACACAATGATTGATATCGATAACGGAATTGATGATATAATAAAAGAGAATATTGTAGAAAATATAAGCAAAATTACAGGTGTTGTAGCCGTTCGAATGATTGTGTAAAGGAGAGAGGAATGTGGCAAAAATACGACCGTTTCGGGCCATTCGTCCAGTAGAGGAAAAAGCGGCACAAGTGGCAGCTTTACCGTATGACGTATTAAATAGTGAAGAGGCAAGGGAAGTTGTAAAAGGGAATCCATATTCTTTCTTGCATGTTGATAAAGCAGAAATTGATTTAGATCCTGAACTGTCACCGTATGATGATCGCGTGTATGAAAAAGCGGGCGACAATTTAAAGCAATTTATACGAGAAGAAGTGTTCATACAAGATGAAGAGCCAGCGCTATATATTTATGAACTGACGATGCAAGGAAGAACGCAGTCAGGCCTTGTCGTTTGTACATCTATTGATGAGTATGAAGATGATACAATTAAAAAACATGAAAGAACACGTCATGAAAAAGAGCTAGATCGTATTCGCCACGTAGATGTGTGTGACGCAAATACAGGTCCGATTTTTTTAACGTACCGTACAAAAGATGAAGTAAAGCATTTAATTAGGAGCTGGAAAGAAGAACATACGCCAATTTATACATTTACAGCAGAAGACGGTGTTAAGCATGTTGTGTGGAAGATTGTAGATGAAGATGTAATTACGACTTTAGTAAACGCATTTGAAGATATTCCTAATCTTTATATTGCAGACGGGCATCACCGTTCTGCATCAGCTGCAAAAGTAGGACTTATGCGAAGAGAACAATATCCAAATTACACAGGAGAAGAGGAATTTAATTTCTTCTTATCGGTTCTATTCCCTCATGATGAATTATCGATTTGGGATTATAACCGAGTTGTGAAAGATTTAAATGGCTTATCAGAGGAACAGTTTTTAAATCAAATTACGCAGTACTTTTATGTAGAAGAAGCAACTGTTTCTCCGTATAAACCAAATGAGCCCAAATCATTTGGTATGTATGTAAATGAGAAGTGGTATAAGCTTACTGTGAAAGAGGAAACGTTTGATGCGAATGATCTTGTTAGAGGTTTAGATGTATCTATCCTGCAAGATCATTTATTAAGCCAAGTGCTTGAAATACATGATCCGCGATCTGATTCACGCATCGACTTTGTCGGAGGAATCCGTGGATTAGAAGAACTAGAACGTCTTGTAAATAGCGGTGAATATAAAGTGGCGTTTTCACTATATCCGACATCAATGGAAGCTTTATTAGCAATCGCAGATGCCGGAGAAGTCATGCCGCCAAAATCAACGTGGTTTGAACCGAAACTGCGTAGCGGGTTGTTTGTACATTCTTTAAAATAAATAGACTTCTTTAGTTAGAAAAACCGAAATGATTTTTAGTTTCGGTTTTTCTTATTTTACAAGTGTTTTTGAGGAGGGGTATGAATGAAATTGCAAGTAGGCGAAAAAATCAACTTTGAACGAACTTTTACGAAAGAGGATGTTGCGTTATTTACAGAAGTATCGAAAGATGAAGGCGTTCATCATGTTACACCAGATGAGCAGGGAAGATTTGTTGTACAAGGGCTGTTAACATCAACATTGCCTACAAAAATTGGCGGTGATTATAACGTACTAGCTCGCAAAATGGATTTTGAATTTTTACGTCCTGTTTTTAGCGGCGATACGATTCGTTGTGACGTAACTATTGAACAATTTGAGCCTGATGAAAAAAATCGTACAAAAATTATTGCGACGTTTATATGTAGGAATCAACTTGAAAAGGAAGTTATGAAGGGGAGTTTTTCGGGGATTATTCTTTAATTAGTAAAAAAAGAAATGAATAGGTGGGGCATGATGTCTCTAGGGCGTAGATTTTTAATTCCCCCATGAAGAAAATTTTATGCATTGCTGAATACTGATAATATACTCTGTTCATTTTTAACTTGAATAAACTCGTCAACAAAAAGGACATTCCTAGTATTACAAGAAATGTCCTTTCCACTAAATTATAAGGTATTTTGCTGAAATTCAAACTCTAAAATTAGTTTACTAGTTTGACCTGTAAACTGATAATTATAGGATCCTCTCAGGTTTTCTAAGTTACCGGTAGCTTTAATAATTGTTCCTGGGGAATCTAAATTTCCTTTATCAAATATTCCTTGCTCTAGAGCTGTAAATGTTCCTTGTTGCCCCTTATAAATCCCTTCAAAGTGTAAAAATCCAGAAATTTTAGCAGTAGCTAAGTGACCATCATTTATATTTGAGTCTAAATAATATAATAAGTATTCAACAAAAGCCTTTCCTTTTAATTCCCCATCAATATCATATTCGACATGAGCAATATTAATAGGGAAATCTTTTTTATTATCATCGATTGGTTTTTCATCCCACTTACTTACTGTAAATGTTACTTCCATACACGTAATCTCCCTCCAATTATATACTTTTAAAAAGTACCAATTCACAGACATATCTCATAGGAGTGTTTTTATTCATTCCACGCCACTTTCCAAAATAGAGAAAGATTCATTTTCACAATTAATTTCTGCCATTGCACCGTAAGGTAAAATAAACTTCGGTTCAGTATGGCCAAAATTTAAATTATAAAGAATCGGCAAATCTTCTAAGTTATGTTCCTTCATAACCTGCAATATTTCCTGTTTATATTCTTCATAGTATTGTTCATCTTTCGGTTTACCAAAAATGATTCCTTTTGCTTTTTGCAGAATACCTTGTGCTGCATAATTTCGTAACCAATATTTTATATAACTTGGTTCTGGATGATCTTCAGAAGTTTCAAAGAAGAGAATACTATTCTCCCAATGTTTTTTCTCAGGCCAAAGTTCCGTTCCTTTTGCAAATTCCAATACTTCAATACAACCACCAATTAAGCGCCCCTGTACAGTGGTAGAGCCTTGAAGTAGCTCATATCCATTGTTTTGCTGCATCGTACGTCTTGTATCCTTATTTATTTCAATCCATTCTAAATGCTCACTTGTCCATTCATAAGCTGGTTGAATCTCTCCAATCGTTTCATTTGAAAAGAGAGTACGATTTACCATTTCAATTGTATATGGATCCATCTCTACATTTTCGGCAAAGTCGGTCAAAATTGCTGGACCGTATAAAGAGGAAAGCCCTGCTTTATGGCAAAATAAATGTGAAATAGTAACGTCAGAGTACCCCATAAAAATTTTCGGGTTTTCGCGTATCACATTAAAATCTATATAGGGAAGTAACCGGATGCTATCTTCACCGCCAATATTCGCGATAATTGCTTTCACGCGTGTATCTTTAAATGCTGTCATTATATCTTCCGCACGATCCTCTGGATTGTTATAAAGGTATTCGCTACCTTTTAAGCTATTTGGCATTGGGATAACCGTAAGACTAAAAACTTCTTCTAATCTTTTTACTCCTTGTTCATATCGCCATCTTATTTCAGAATCACCTGCACCGCCCCATGAAGGACTTACTGTTGCTACGATATCTCCTGGCTGTAATCTCTTTGGCTTTATTAACATATGAATCCCGCTCCTATATAATTTAATGAACTACGGCTATACAAACCGTAGAGTTGAAGAACATTGTACATGACATTAGTTTCTCCGCCTTCAATAAGTTCACCTGCTGTAATTTGAGAATTTAGTATTAGTGCTGAATATAGGAATAATTTACAAATATTTTTTGCTAAAATTTATATTTGAAAATCACAGTATGCATCATTGCATGAGGAAAACGGTTGTTATTTTTACAACCTGTAACTATAATGATTACAGGTTGGTCGATACCAATCAAAAAAAATAAAATTATCATGAATGGAGATGTTACATATGGGTATGAAAAAAATAATTTTAGCAGGTGCTTTAGGGATCGCAGCATTATCAGGAACAAATGTACCAGGATTAGAACTAACAAAAGCGAGTGCAGCTTCTATTGAATCGAATTTCTCGACGTTAGAAGGACGAGTAGTAGAAGTAGATAACGGTGTGATTGTTGTAAAATCTAAGCAATATGAGGAACCTGTTAGTGTGTATATTGATTCACTTTCAAACGTGAAAGTAGGAGATGAAGTAAAAGCTACTGGATCTATGATGCGTAATTTTACAGAATACATGGTTGCAACTGCAGTTGAAAATACAACAAACAAGTTAGGTATGCACATGAAAGAAGATGGCTCGCCCGATTATGTAATTGGAGAAGTATCAAAAGTAGGAACGATGGAAGATGAGGGAGACGGTGCTACTAAATATGTTGTAGTTGAGTATCCATCGCTAAACGGGAAGAAAGATATTATTGATGTTTTCTTAACAAAGGGACAAGTATTTAATGTGGGTGAGAAAGTGAAAATTGATATGAAGTATGTAGGGTGGGGCGGAAGTTCTATTAACTGGAACACAGTTGACCATATTGAAAAAGTTCATGAAGCAAAGACGAACGTTGAAAATAATGATGATGTATGGATTTGGTCTTAATAAGGCGAGTATAAGTCGTTATTTGCAATTTTCTCCAAACAATACATGTAAAAACTAAATGTATCATGCAGTACCCATCTAATTATCATTGCGTATGACAATTAGGTGGGTACTTTTTTATTTGAAATTTGTGCAAGTCAATGTTCAGCATTTCTTTTTAAGAGTAAATTACGGGTGAAATCAAAACTTTATTTGCAGTACATAATAAATAATGTTGATTTTTTATCTTATATTAAAATAAAAACAAACCACTGTTCGATTTGAATATTCCACGATATAATGGTGAGAGTTTATGACAGAATAAATATTTACATAAGAAGTGAGGTACTGTATGAAAAAAAGAACGACAGACATTATTTTTATTATTATCGGTGCATTTCTTTTTGCGTTAGGTGTCAATTTGTTTGTTATCCCGAATGAGTTTGGTGAGGGCGGGGTAACAGGTATCACGATTATTACGTACTATTTATTTGAATGGTCACCGGGTTTAGTTAACTTAATTTTAAATGCGATTTTGTTAATAGCCGGTTATAAATTTTTAAATAAGATTACAACAATTTATACAATCATTGCTGTAGTTACAAACTCACTATTTCTTCATTTGACAGAAGGTTGGACGATCGCTTCGGATGAAATGCTCGTAAATGCCATTTTCGGAGGAATATTTATTGGATGCGGGATTGGTCTAATCATTCGTGTTGGCGGAACAACTGCAGGTACTACCATCTTAGCAAGGATGACACATAAATATTTAGGATGGAGCATTAGCTACGGTCTACTGTTCTTCGATTTAATTGTTGCGTTTTCATCGTATTTCATCATTGGTGCAGAAAAACTGATGATAACAATTATTATGTTATATGTAGCAACGAAAGTGATGGAGTTTGTAATTGAAGGTTTAAATCCGAAGAAAGCCATTACGATTATTTCTGATAATCCGAATGAAATAGCCGGGAAGGTAACTACCTTAATGGGCAGAGGGGTTACTGTGTACTCAGGTCATGGCTATTACACGAAAACTCCGAAGGAAATTCTTTATGTTGTTATTAATAAGCAAGAAGTAGTGAAGCTAAAACGGATTGTTCAAACTACAGATCCGGCTGCGTTCATCGCTATACACGATGTTCGTGACGTATTTGGAGAAGGATTCGTTGATATTTCTAAAGCATAGAAATTATTTTTCATTAAAATAATCTTAATACTAAAACGTAAGAATCTATTTTGAATAATCTTTTTTCAAAATAGATTCTTTTTCTTTTTCTTGCAAAAAATTCAATTGTTTCTTAATGTAGTGATGTAGAAGGATGAACGAGAGAGGGTTTAATGAAGATGATACATATTTTATTAGCTGATGACGATAAACATATTAGAGAGTTGTTGCATTATCATTTACAAAAAGAGGGATTTCAAGTTTTTGAGGCGGAAGATGGAAAGGTAGCGCAAGACGTATTAGAGAAGGAAAATATTCATCTTGCGATCGTAGACATTATGATGCCATTTGTTGATGGCTATACGTTATGTGAAGAAATACGGAAGTATCATGATATTCCTGTTATTTTATTAACTGCGAAAGACCAGTTAGTGGATAAAGAAAAAGGCTTCATTTCTGGTACAGACGATTATATTGTGAAACCATTTGAACCAGCTGAAGTGATTTTTCGTATGAAAGCTTTATTACGTCGTTATCAAATGCTGAGTGCAGATATTATTACGTTGCACGGAACGACAATTGATCGAAAAGGTGTGGAAGTAAAGTGTAACGGTCAAACAATTTTGCTTCCTTTAAAGGAATTTGAGCTATTATCACAACTTGCTAGTTATCCTGGAAGAACATTTTCAAGAGAAGAATTAATTGAATTAGTATGGGGAATGGATTTTGAGGGAGATGAACGAACAGTTGATGTTCATGTGAAGCGACTACGAGATCGTTTCTCAAGACGAACGGATGATTTTCAAATTACGACAGTGCGCGGCCTTGGGTATAAGTTGGAGTTGAAATAAGATGAAATCACTATATTCTAGATTTGTATTTATGACGGTCGGCATTATGCTACTTAGTAGTATTATCGGCTTTTTATTAACGAACGTATATTATCAAGTGAAGTTAAAACCGTATAACAGTGAAAAGATTTTAAAGTATGCTGAAGAAGTTAAATCGTTATATGAAAAGCAAAGTGAAGAAAATCAAGAGGCGTACTTACATTCTATCGCAAAGTTAGGGTATGAAATTTATATTGTCGATGATCAAAAGAATGGAAAGCGTATTGGCAATGCGTTTCGTAAGACGTCTATTAGCGATGCTACTGTTCATAAAGTATTGCAAGGAGAAACGTTTAATGGTGTTTCCACCTATCCAACTCGTCTCTTTATTACAGGGTTTTTCGATAATGAATTAATTAATAGCGTCGGTGTACCAGTGCAACACGGTGATAAACAGTACGCTTTATTTATTCGTCCTGACATTCAGAACCAATTTGGCGAAATGCGAATTTTCTTAGCGGTATTACTTGGGTTTATCGTACTATTAAGTATTATTTTTATAGCGATTGCAGCAGGTTATATCGTTCGCCCAATCCGTAAATTTACGAAGGCTACGCAAAAAATTGCGAGTGGGGAATATAAAATTGAATTAGACGTAAAACGAAAAGATGAAATAGGAACGTTATCTACGAGCTTCCAAAAGATGACGAAAAGTATTAAAGAACTAGATGAAATGAGACAAGAATTCGTTTCGAACGTTTCACATGAATTTCAGTCGCCGCTTTCTTCTATACAAGGTTTTTCGAAGACGTTGCAAACAGAAAAGATGAGCGTGGAAGAAAGAAACCATTACTTACAAATTATTGAGGGTGAAAGTAAGCGAATGTCTAGTTTATGTAAACAGTTACTCACGCTTGCATCACTAGATAAAGAAGAGAAAGTTCTACAAATAAAAGAATTCAATTTGCAGAAGCAAATTAAAGACGTCATTTTTATGCTTGAGTGGAAATGGCGTGAGAAAGATATCGCTGTTGAGTTTGATGTGCCGGACATTACAATTAAAGGTGATGAAAACTTGCTTCATCAAGTGTGGAGTAATATTTTTACGAATAGTATTAAGTTTTCAAACGATGCTGGAACGATTGAGTTTTTCGTGGAAGAGTTAGAGTCTAGTGTCATTATCTCTATATCCGATAACGGAATCGGAATGGAAAAAGAAGAGATGGAACGTATTTTTGATCGTTTTTACAAAGTAGATACAGCAAGGGCAAGAAACGTAGAAGGTAGCGGTTTAGGATTATCAATCGTGCAGAAGATTGTTGAACTGCATAAAGGGACCGTTTCGGTATATAGCACGAAAGGGGAAGGGACGACTGTTCGGGTGGAGCTTCCTAAATAGATAGAAGAGGCTGTTTGGGAACAGCCTCTTCTTTTTTTGTCGCTAGTATACGTGTAAAATGAAAAAATATGAGTCATTTTAATTGCATAATCGGATGAGTTTATGGAGTGGGATTAGGAGGAAGTTTATTTAAAAATGTAGAATCTCTACAGAGTTAGAGGGAGTGTATTAAAACTTGAACTGTGTAGGGAGGAAATTACTTTGAAACGAATTGACTTGTTATTAAACGTACTAGATTCAACATTCGATAAAGAGAGTTGGTATGCACCGTTTAAACATGCTATAGAAGGACTTACAGCCGAACAGGCTATGTGGAAACCAGCTGGAGAGACAACAAATACCATTTGGGAGAATGTTAATCATCTCACTTATTACAAAGAAAGACTTGCTGCAAACTTGGAAGGACGTGAATGGACACATAATCTTGACGGTAATGACACCTTTTATCTTACTAAGCAATCTAATAATGATACGGAATGGAAGGAAGTCGTTGAACGCTCTGAAAATGCTCAGCGTAATTTAAGACAGGTGTTAAGTGCAATTTCTGAAAGAGAGCTTGAACAAAATTCACTTGAAGGTAAATTACTGGACATCATGCTTCATGATGCTTATCATACAGGCCAAATTATTCAATTAAGGAAAATGCAGGGGGCATGGCCATCAAAGCGTTAACGGAACCTTTTAGTTGGTGCTATTGTTGAATAAATTTTAGATATTCAAACGACTTTATTGTTATATTTTTAGTGAAGTATTTTACATCCAAAATGAAATAATTATATTTTTAACCCCGTCCCTAATTTAGAACGGGGTTATGTTTGGTTTGCTATAAAGCCGCACCTTCCCCGTGTTCTTCCTTAAATCGAAGCTCAAAAGTATCCGCTGTAATTTCATCAGCTTTTGGAAAAGCCCGTAATTTCGGATGAAGTAGCCATACGAGGGAAATGAATAAAATCCCAATGCTAGCAAGCGCGAAAATGAGTTGGCTACTATATACATTCGCAGTGTATCCGCCAATTAAAGAGCCGAGTGGCATAGCAATTGTGCCCATGCTTCGTGTGACTGAATTGATACGCCCAAGATATTGGTTTGGAATTACAATTTGACCAATAGTCGCAAATAATATGTTGGTCGCACCAATTGGTATCCAAGCTAAGCCGAATAAAAAAATGGATAGCCATTGAAATGGTACAACCGTTGAGAGAAACCAAAAGAAAGCGCCAGTCGCAAAGCTAATAATGGAGACACGGCCAACATTATGTTTACCAACCCATGAACTGAATAGTGCTCCAATTAAACAACCGGCGGATATAGCGGCTAAAAAGAAACCATATAATTTTACACCACCTAAAGAATCAGCGAAAGAAGGGAGTATTGCCATCGTCATACCGATTGAAAAATTAGCGACAACGGAACCGATTAAGAAGACGCCCATTAAGGAACGAAATACGATTGAAAACCCTTCTTTTAAATCAGTAAAATATTGTTTAGTTGAAAGTGTTGTGTCTGCTTCAGTTTGTTTTGGCATTTTTAATGAAAAGAACAAAAGGGCAGTAATCGCGAATGTAAAGGAGTCGATTACATATAAAGTAATGGTGCCAAATAGTGCTACTAATATTCCAGAAAGAGTCGTACAAATTAAATCAATGCCTTGATATGCAAATGAGAAGAGTGAATTTCCTTTTAATAATTGTGTTTTATGCAGTAGAAGTGGTAAAGCTTTTGATTGTGCGGGATAGGCGAATTGTTCAATAAAGGCTACGATTGGCATGATGATGAGTAGTAGGTGGACTGTTAGTAGGTCGAAGTAGTGTGTAATAGGAATGATTAAAATAAGAATGCATTGCAAAACTTGTGTGATGACGAGGGTGTTTTTTATTGACCATCTATCAACGAATGGACCAGTAAGAAATTGTAATGCAGAAGGTAATAACGTAAGGGAACCAGCCAATCCAGAATAAAAAGGATTACCACTTAATTTGTATACGAGCCACATTGCGGCTACATAATACAAACTATCTCCTATGTTGGTGAAAATTCTTCCTAAAAATAATAAGAGGAAATTCCGGTTTTTTAATATGTCCACTTTATCTACTCCTTTATAATAAATTTATTCGGTAAAATAAATTTGACCGTTTATGTAAAAAAAATCGTATTACGATTTTTCTTCTTTTTTAATAAATTGCTGCATTGTTCTCTCAGCGATTTGAAGTGCAGTAGTAGAAATATAATAAGGTTTACTATTCGGATCTTTATCTGCACCTTTTGTAATTTCGTTTAATTCAGCCATCAATTGATGAAACTTTTTCACCCACACTTGAAATTGTTCTGGCGTAGCATCAAATTCCCAGCAGGATGAAACGTAATTCCACTTAGCTGGATCTTCACTTGCATTTCGTAATGTAAAAGCTTCTTCTGGTGCAGCGAGAATTTGGCTTTTCGTTCTTTCTATCATTTGTAAAAAGATTTGGCGACCTGATTCGCTTAATATTTCTAAATGAGGTAATAGATCTGTAGCAGGGGTGAAGCCTTTAGCGACAGATTGATAAAACTTTTGAACAATCCCATTCTTTTCTTCTGTATAAACGATCTCTATAAGACCATTCTTTTCTAATTCTTTTAAATGATAATGAATTTTCGCCCTTGAAATGCCGAATTTCTCAGATAGTAATTGTCCAGTATAAGGACGTTCGCATAGACGTATCATCATTTCGGCACGTAATGGATCGCTTAATGCTTTTAGTTGGCTATAAGTAGTTAGTGTTAATACGGGCTTCAACATGATCAACTCCTTGAATTAAATTACTCGGTCAATATTATTTGACTGAATTGTATCAAGGATTCTATTTATTTTCAATACTTTCAGAAAATTTATTTTTTTACTCTGTAATCTTCTGTTCATATTCCGTTCATATTTCTTTTTTATGATTAGTGCATAGAAAGAAAGAGGAAGGAGCGAGCGAAATGTTTTTAGCTCTGCGCGAATTGAAACAATCAAAATTAAGATACGGATTAATCGGACTCATTATGGTGTTACTATCATTTTTAGTCCTTGTTATTTCAGGATTAGCAAATGGATTATCATATGATAATGCTTCATCGATTCAAAATATGGAGGCAAATAAGTTCGTTTTAGCAGATGATGCGGAAAATAAATTACTTCGTTCACAAATTAAGAAAGACGATGTAGATAATGTAGTAAGTCAAGTAGGCGAGAAAGAGGCAGTTCCGTTTCGTGTGAAAGTTTCAACATATGAAAAGAAAGATAGTTCGAAAAAGGTTGATATCGCTATTTTCTCAAGTGAACGCGATACATTTTTAGAACCGAACATTGTAAAAGGTGAGAAGTTAGGTACAGCAAACAACGAAATGGTTGCTGATGAATCAATTAAAGAAAAAGGAATCGATATTGGGGATACAATTATCGATCCTGTTTCAAAGAAAGAATTTAAAATCGTCGGATTTACGAAAGATCAAATGTTTAGCCATACACCAGTCGTTTATGTAAATGAAGACGTATGGGGCGCTATTTCACAACCAAACCAAAAAGATTATAGTGCAATCGCACTTAACACAGATAAAGAAATTAAAAATGCTCACGTTATCGATAAAAAAGAAGTACTGCAAAGTATTCCAGGATTTAAAGAAGAGCAAGGAACGTTAACGATGATTATTGCGTTCTTACTTGTAATCGCTGCATTACTAATTGGTGTATTCTTCTACGTCATTACACTGCAAAAAACACAGCAACTAGGTGTATTAAAAGCAATTGGTACGAAGAACTCGTATTTAGCAAATAGCTTAGTCGTACAGGCGTTATTCTTATCAGTCGTTGCGATGGTAATTAGTATCGTTCTTGTACAAGGGTTAGAACAAATTTTACCAGCGGGTATGCCGTTCTTATTAACAACACCGATGATTGCACAATACGCAGCAATCTTTATCGTAATTAGTATTTTAGGAACACTTATTTCGTTATACCAAGTATTAAAAGTTGATGCATTAGAAGCAATTGGAGGCGGGATGTAATGACTTCATTATTAAAATTAGACAAAGTAAGTAAAGTGTATGGAGAAGGAAATACGGAAGTAACAGCCCTTCATCCGATGTCGCTTGATGTGAAAGCTGGAGAATTTATCGGAATCGTTGGCCCTTCTGGATCAGGGAAAAGTACGTTATTATCGATCGCGGGTGCTTTATTATCACCGTCAAAAGGAGATATTTACATTCGTGAGCAAAATATTACGAAGCTATCAGAAAAGGAAATGACAGACATTCGTTTGAAAAAAATTGGATTCATTTTCCAGTTTGCAAACCTTGTTCCATATTTAAATGTGAAAGAACAGTTACTTTACATTGCAAAGCTAAAAAAAGAAAGTAAACAAGAATCCGAAAAGCGTGCAGATCATTTATTAGCGGCATTTGGATTAGGAGAAAGAAAGAATCATTATCCAAATCAACTATCTGGCGGGGAAAAACAAAGGGTAGCAATTGCTCGTGCGTTCATGAACAACCCAGATTTAATATTAGCGGATGAGCCAACGGCAAGCTTAGACTCAAAACGCGCACGTGAAGTTGTTGAAATGATGAAACGTGAAGTGAAAGAGAGCCAAAAAGCAGCAATTATGATTACACATGATGAAAGAATGCTTGATGTATGTGATCGTATATTGACGCTTCGAGATGGACAGTTAATATAAAAAAAGGAAAACCGTACCTGTATGTGCGGTTTTCCTTTTTTTAATGGATTTATTTAGAGAATAACGTTTTAATTTTATTACGAGTAAGTAATAAAATCCCGCCTAATACAGATAGCATTCCTAGAGCCATATTGTTTGATTGCTCGCTACCAGCGTTAGGAAGTTCTTTAGCGTTATTGCTTTTAGTACCATTATCTGTTTGCGTTTGTTTAGACTGTGATACTTCATTAATCTTGTTATCAACATTTTGCTTCGTTGTATGTAACTCAGCTAATTTGTCGTCAATTTTTTTCTCAGTATGCTTAAAGTCGTTGATTTTAATATCTAAGTCTTGTTTTTTCTTTGTTAAATCGTCTGAAACAGTTTGTTTCGATTGTTTAATTTCGTTAATTTTATTTAGTAAATCTTCTCTAGCCTTTTGTAATTCAGCTAGTTTGTTTTTTACATCTTGTTTAGCTAGTTCTAAGTTAGCGGAAAGACTGTCTAAATTGCCTTTAATTTTCTTAAGTTCCTCTAACGTGTTACCAGTATTCGGCTTGTTTTCTTTTAGTTCAGCGAGTTTGTCTTCAGCAGTTTGTTTCGCTTTCTTTAACTCAGCTAATTTTTCATCTACTTGTTTTTTAACTTCCTTAAGTTCATTAACCTTTTGATCAATGTTCTCTTTATGTTGCTTCATTTCATTCACTTTTTCATCGACAGTTTGTTTATGTTCTTTAATCTCATTAACTTTGTTATCGATATTTTGCTTATGCTCTTTTACTTCAGCAACTTTATCTTCTACTTGTTTTTTATGCTCTTTAATTTCAGCAATTTTATCTTCGGCGATTTGTTTGTCTTGCTGAAGTTTTGCATCTAGTTCTTGTTTATGCTGTTTAACTTCGTTAATCTTTTCATCAGCAACTTGTTTACGTTCATGTAGTTCATTCACCTTAGTATCAACATTTTCCTTAACTTTGTTAAGTTCATTTAATGTTTGATCCACGTTTTCTTTGTGTTGCTGTAATTTCGCATCTAACTCTTGTTTATGTTGCTTAATTTCAGCTAATCGATCTCCCGTACTTTGCTGAGGAGTAGCATCATTTACTTCTGCATGAGCAGAGTTTGCGCCAGCAATCATTGCTAAAGCTAGTGTAGACGCAGCGATTGTTTGTTTTGTTTTCATATTTTTGTACCTCTTTTCTTTCATATGCATGAGCTGTTTTGTGTAAAAATGAGCATATAGAAGTAGATTCTTCCATCATTATATACCATCTGCGCCGTCTAGAGGAAGTATTTGCATAATAATCTATGATTATGTAATTTTTATAGTCTCTTATTTTGGAGTAGGGGAGAACTCTTTAGCAAGATGGACAATTTTTAATATAGTAGAGTTTACATCCTTACTGTTACGAATAACAAACAAATAATCAGCTCCATTTTCTATAGGATCTACTACGTCTTCATGTAGTGATTTAACTTGTTGGCGGTGGAGGACTTCTTTGAAACTGGAATAGTTTCCCCTAAAAATATTTGTACTTCGTTTACTAAGGCCTACTCTTTCATAAAGTACATCATCTGGAATGGCAAAATGAACGAGTATGCGTATATATTCATTTTGTGGAAATACTTCGTTTAGTAAATAGAATCTTCCGTTTTTACTGCGATTGGAGTTACAAATAATAAGGTGTAAATTTGTATGTTCTTTCGCATAATCAACAATGAATTTTGAAAGACCGTGCTTTAGTATATTTGAACCTTCTGTCGGCTGTAATTTTTCATAATGTGTGTTAATAAATTCAGCTTGGTTGTCCTGGTCCATAATAAAAGAATTAGGTAACTCTTTTTCTAGCTCTTTTGCAAATGTAGTTTTTCCACTGTGTGTTTTCCCTACTGTAATGATGACTAATCTTTTCATGACGCCCTCCATTTGTGTTGTTATAAACTGGAATATTCGGTGTAGATCGAAGTCTTCCTGCTAGAGATTACACAAATTGTTGGAGCGTTAGTAGGTTGAAAACTTGACAAAAAAACTTATTTATGATATAATTTACCAATATAAAAATAAGGTGTATAATAGGGTTCTCCTGGCCAGGGGAACCCTATTTTTGTTGTGAAAATGAAGGAGAGTGTATGTGCGTGAAACAAGGTGAAGCAAGTGTAACGTCGTTAGTATCAGCTTTCGGAAGGGCGTATCATAGTGAATTTGATAATCCTAAAATCTTTGATGATTATGTAGCTAAAGATTTCATTTCACAAAAAGAACGTAACAATATTGAAACGAACATGGTTCAAGGGATTCACTTTTTCAATAAAGACATTGCAGAGCAGTTTCAAGACAATCCAAAAGAAATATTAAAATGGATTACGCAAGTTCAGTTATCACCAACACCTTTAGCACGTGCTGCATATTGTGAAAGAGTATTACTACATGAAATTACATTAGGAGCGAAACAATACGTCATACTCGGTGCAGGCTTAGATACGTTCAGTTTTAGACACCGAGAATTAGAAAATAAAATAGAAACATTTGAAGTGGATCATCCTTCTACGCAGGCGTTTAAGAAGGAAAGAATAAAAGAAGTAGAACTTGAAGTTCCAAATAACCTTCATTTTGTTTCAATGGATTTTACGAAAGGATTTTCCTATGAACAGTTACGCAATGAAGGATTTGAAAATAAAAAGACTTTCTTTAGTCTTTTAGGTGTTTCGTATTATTTAACAAAAGAAGAGTTTTCTAGTTTAATAGAATGTTTATTCGCTATGGTTCCAGAAGGGAGTTCTATCGTTTTCGATTATCCCGATGAAAACTTATTTACGAAAAAAGGACTGTCCAATCGAGTTGAAAATATGGTGAAAATGGCTGCGGTAGGCGGAGAACCGATGAAATCATGTTATTCTTATGCTGAAATGGAAGCACTGTTAGAGAAGGCGGGCTTACTCATTTATGAGCATTTATCACCAGAGGATATTGATGTATTATATTTTGAAGGACGAAACGATTATTTAGAAGCTTTTGAGACAGTACATTATGTACATGCGGTAAAAAGGTAGGAAATTAGTAGGCATGGGGAGGAATCTCTGTGTCTTTCTTTATAAAAAAGGAAATGAGCTGTAGTGGTGGAAAATATAATTATAAATATATAATATCTATAAATTAATGTTTTGTAGAAACTAAAGGAAAGGGGAAATAGAAGATGTTGAAATTACAAGGGAAATACAATGAAGCAAAAGTGTTTACTACGAATGTAGAAAAAACTGCAGCAGGTCAAATTATTGATCTTTGTAACCAACAATTCGTAAAGGATAGCAAGATCCGTATTATGCCAGATACACATGCGGGCGCAGGTTGTACGATTGGGACAACAATGACAATTCAAGATAAGATTGTTCCTAATTTAGTCGGGGTTAACTAATCGGCTCAGACTTTAAACTACTCACTCAATTGACTGGGAACCCTAACGATAAAAGGCGAGGGCAATCAGCAGCCAGTGGTTATGGTGACATAATCGAATGGTTCAGAGACTTGTACCATGTTAGCAGACTAAGGTACAGAATTATTCCTCATCCATTTTGAATTGAAGAGGAATAATTAATACGGTGAGCCTACAGTAGAGACTGCATATCTCGATGACTGTAGAGAAGGTATAGTCCACTCTTTCAGGAAACTGAGAGGTAAGTACGATATTGGTTGTGGCATGGAAGTTGTTATGATTAATAAGAAAAAAGAGGAAATCAACTTCGATCACTTAGACGAAACGATACGTAAATTTGTCCCAAGTGGTTTTCGTATTCGAGATAAGGAACATAGATTTTCAAAAATGATTGATTTTGATAGTGTAAGAGCCCCGTTTACATTGCAACGTGCTCAAAAAAGTATTGGTACACTTGGCGGGGGCAATCATTTTGTCGAACTGAATGAGGATGATAAAGGGAATGTATACATTGTCATTCATAGTGGTTCGCGTAATTTAGGGAAACAGGTAGCAGAGTATTATCAAAACTTTGCTTACGAGCAACTTATAAACGTTAAATCTATTAAAGAAGAAATCATTGAACGTTTAACGAAAGAAGGTAGACAACAAGAAATACATGAAGCTTTACGTGAAATTAAGAAACCGGTGATTCGCAAAGAATTAGCTTATTTAGAAGGACAAGGATTTAAAGATTACATGAATGATATGAAAATTGCTCAAAAATATGCGGAGTTAAATCGTAAAGCAATGATTGATGAAATCGTCACTAAAATGGATTGGAATGTAACCGATCAATTCACTACAATTCATAACTACATCGATATGGAAAATATGATTCTACGAAAAGGTGCTATTTCAGCTCAGAAAGATGAACGAGTAATCATTCCAATTAATATGAGAGACGGTTCTATCATTGCATTTGGTAAAGGAAATCCAGATTGGAACTTTTCTGGCCCTCATGGAGCAGGACGTATTATGAGCCGTAAGAAGGCGAAAGAAGTACTTAACTTAGAGGATTTTCAAAATACAATGACAGAGGTTTGGACTACATCTGTTGCAGAAAGTACTTTAGATGAAGCACCAATGGTATATAAGCCAATGGATGAAATTATTAAGAATACAAAAGAAACAATTGATATTAAACATATTATTAAGCCGATTTATAATTTTAAAGCGAACTAGAAGGGGAGTAACGTTTATTAAATGAAGAGAACTTGAAAAGAGAGCGTATTTTGTGGCGGTTATATAACAAAGATTAAAAAGACAACATATCAAACGAAGAGATTCATCATATTCATTTACATTTATGTAATGTTAAAGACTAGAAAGCTAGATTGGCGCGAATTACTAATTGTGGAGTGTGAAAAAAAGACAAAATCTCTTAAAAAACACTTAATTTTTTATTCCATCTATCTTTACAATCCCTCCTTATAATGTGAATTGGACAAGCACCTAAGAGAAAGCAGAACATGTCAGTTTGTACATTCTATTATTAGGGGGAGAATTTGTATGAAAAAGACAGTTGCTTCGTTAGCAGTTATGGCGGCATTATTACCGACGTTTTCAGTGCATGCGGAAGGGAAAGAGCAAGCGCGAAAATCAGCTACAACTTTTAATGTTATTAGTGATATTCAAGGTGATTTAGGGGATTTTGATCATGTGCTAAAAGATATGAACAAAGTGACGCCACTTTCTAGAGCGCTTATTATGAATGGGGATATAACGCCGACTGGACAACAGTCACAATATGAGGATGTAAAGCGTGTGTTAAATAAAAATAAGCATCCAGAAAATGTATGGTCTACTGTTGGGAATCATGAGTTTTATGCTGGTAAATGGACAGCGGATGGGAAACTCTCTCAAAGTACATGGCCAAATGGTGTAACGGAAGAAACACTATTTGGTCGCTACTTACAATTTAGTGGACAAGAAAAGGTATATCATAAAAAAGAATTAGATGGCTATCCACTTTTATTTTTAGGAACTGAAAAATATATGAAATACCACGATTCAAAAATGTGGGACGAAGTATATATGAGTGATGAGCAATTAGGTTGGTTAAAACAAAATTTAGAAGAGTATAGTCAAAAAGATAAAAATAAGCCAATCTTTATTTTCTCTCATCACGTTTTACCTGATACAGTATCTGGATCAAGACAATCACCATATTTACAAGATTATTTAAACGTGGATAAATTGTACGATATATTAAAAGACTATCCGCAGGTTGTTTTCTTCACGAGTCATACACATTGGGATTTAAACTTACCTGACTGGGCTGGTAAAAAGAAAATTACAGGCGGAGATGAAAAAGGTTTCACTGTTGTAAATACGGGCGGGATTGAAACAGGCTGGATGTCAGCAGGGCCAAATGGAGGAGAGAAAACTGCTCCAGATGGCTATTCATTTAAACAAGGGTTACAAGTGAAAGCATATGGTAACGATGTAATTGTGACAGCTTACGATTACAAACGTGATAAGGATATAAAGAAGTTATTAATTAGTGATTCAAAAATTGCGCAGATGGCACCAAATGTAACGGCAGATGATCGTAAAAATATAATTGTCGGTGCAAATGAATATATGGAGTATTCTATAGAAGGAACGAATGAGTGGCATACGTATAGTCAAGCAAATCCTCCGAAATTTGATGGAGATAAAACTGTATACGTACGTCATAAAGGTGAAATGAATTTAGAGCCGGGATTAACGCAGTTACTTCGTTTTTCGGTAAATAAGTGATTGGAGGGAGTCTGCATTTGAATGTGTGGGCTCTTTTTTTGTTGATGAGAAAGGGGTTGCCTGTCTGTCGTTTTTTGTCGATAGATCGATATATTAAGAAAATCGTTGATATACTGCAAGTTACGATCGATATATTTGAAAAATCGTTGATATATTGTAAGTAATGAACGATATATTAAAAAAATCGTTGATGTAAATTTCATGTACCGTAATTAAGTTAAAATCATTAATACGGTTTTACTTATCAAAATGAAATTCTAATACATTTTTAACCCAGAAAGGTGACTTCACCATTTTTACATGTAATAATAGTAACGTTACATATATTGTGAAAGAAGTACAAAAGGAGCGTTACAATGAATTTAGCTAAATTCCCGAGAAAAAAATATACAGAATCATATACACCAATTGAAAAGTTAAACAATTTTTCAGAAGCACTTGGTGGCCCGACTATTTATTTTAAACGAGATGATTTACTTGGTTTAACAGCCGGTGGTAATAAGACGAGAAAGTTAGAATTTTTAGTTGCGGATGCACAGGAAAAGGGTGCAGATACGTTAATTACAGCTGGTGGTATTCAGTCAAATCATTGCCGCCTGACACTTGCTGCTGCGGTAAAAGAAAAAATGAAATGTATTCTTGTATTAGAGGAAGGGCTTGAGCCAGAAGAGAAGAGAGACTTTAACGGAAACTATTTCTTATATCACTTATTAGGTGCTGAAAACGTCATTGTTGTACCGAACGGAGCAGACCTGATGGAAGAGATGAATAAAGTAGCGAAAGAAGTAAGTGAAAAAGGTAGTACACCATATGTAATTCCAGTTGGTGGATCAAACCCTACGGGCGCAATGGGATACGTTGCTTGTGCGCAAGAAATTATGGCGCAATCATTTGAGCAAGGAATTGATTTCAGTTCAGTTGTTTGTGTAAGTGGTAGCGGCGGTATGCATGCTGGTTTAATTACTGGTTTTTCTGGAACACAAAGCCATATTCCTGTAATCGGGATTAATGTAAGTAGAGGAAAAGCTGAGCAAGAAGAGAAAGTAGCAAAACTTGTAGATGAAACTTCAGCACACGTTGGTATTCCAAACTTTATCCCGCGCGACGCTGTTATGTGCTTTGATGAATATGTAGGGCCAGGCTATGCGTTACCAACGCCGGAAATGGTAGAGGCAGTTCAGTTACTTGCGAAAACAGAAGGTATTTTACTTGATCCAGTGTATACAGGTAAGGCAGTAGCGGGATTAATCGACTTAATTAGAAAAGGTAATTTTAATAAGGAAGACAATATTTTATTCGTACATTCAGGTGGTTCACCAGCTTTATATGCGAATACGTCTCTATTTGCGTAAGTGTAAAAAGCATTGGGTATCCAATGCTTTTTTGTTATATACTGGAATTATCGAGAGGTAGGAGGATGATATGAATTCAAATTTAAAATGGATTATATATACGGTACTCGGCATTTCTATTCTATTAATCTTATTTGTGGCTTATGGGGTGTATTCTTATTTTACATTTTAAAAGCGTAATGGAAGTGAACTATTATATACACTAAAGGCGGAGAGCGCTATGCAAATGAGAAATTTGTATTTAGTCTTCAGCGTGATTTGTTTATTTGTAGTAACCAGCTGTTCAAATAATATAGGAAATCATAATCAAACAATCGAAGTGCAAAAATATGCTGGTGATAATCATTATGAGGATTTGAAGGTAATTACAGACAAGAATAAAGTATTGCAAGTAAAGAAAATATTAAATGATACTAACTTTGAAAATAAAAAGGTGGAAATGTCTCGTTCAGCTGATTATCAGTTTGTTTTTCAGTTTAAAAATCCGAAAATAGAAGTGAAAGCTGTTTTATATCAAATGTGGATTAGTCCTAATAAGGATAAAGTAGAAATAATGGCGGGGGATAATCAGTACGCTCAATTAGCAGAGAAAGACGCAGCTGCTTTTATGAAGATTGTTACTGGTGAGAAGTTAGCTGAATAAAAGTATATGGTAGATTTTGCTCTCTAATTCCCCGCTTATTTTTCGCTTTGAGGGATAATTAGTGAGAAATATCGAATGAGAAGTAATCGTGAAATAGTAAAGAATATATTCACTGCTAAAAGAAGAGTTGTTTAAAAAACTCTCCGCATCGTTATGTAATGTTAATAAGAAGAAGTAGAAGGTAGAAGTAAATCTAAATAAAACCCAAAAGGGATAAATAGGAAAATGTAGAATCTTTATATATAATATGTTCTGAATTTTTAGATATAAGGTAGAGTGGAGGAAGAAAGATGATTCAATTTCCTATGGAAGATGCTGAACAATTTTTTAGATCCTATAGTATTGGTAGGTTTACAGTTAGTGAAGATGAAGGAAAATTAATTTTTAGTACAAACTTAAATGGTCATTCTAATTTATGGGCGATGGATTTACCCAATTTATCCCCTTATCCCTTAACATATTGTAATCAATCAAGCAATTTTATTAAAATGGATTCTTTAAATCGATTTATTTTAGCTGGATTTGATAAAGATGGGGATGAAAATTATCATATTTATGCATTAAAACCAGAGGGTGGTGGATTGCTTGAATTGATTCCAGCAGGAGAGACAGAAAAGGATTACTTTGTGCATTTAACAGAGGATGGGGAACGATTATACTATGTCACAAGTAAAGATAACCCAATGTTCTTAAACTCTCGTTGTTATAATATACGCACAAAAGAAGATACGCTGTTGTTAACTGGTGTGGAGACACCTACATATGTAGAGGCAGTAAGTCCGAATGAATCAAGTTACATTGTTTTAAAGTCATATGGTAATACACATAATGTAGGATATGTAAAAAAAGGAGAAGAACTTATTTGTTTAGTACCTTCCAGTGAGAAAGAACATACTGTAGGCTCCATTTCTTATATTGATGAAAATACAGTGATTTTCGTTACAAATTATGAAGAAGAGTTTTCCTATGTAGCTTCTTTTGATTTAAATAAACAGGAATTCAAACCAATCTGTAAAATAGAGAAGGAAGATATATCCGATATAAAATGGCATGCTGAAACAAAAAATGGCTACATTGTTTCGTCGATAGGTGTTACAGATAGATTATATAAATTTGTATGGGATAAAAAAGAGTTAATTCTATTGAATTCTCCGGTAGATACGATAAGTCAAATTGAAATTACAAAATCGGAAAATTTATATTTGCTAGGTGAAAGTGCGACGAAAACAGCAAACATCTATTACAAGAAGAATAGAGATACAGAATGGGAAGCATTAACAAAAAACTATGTTATTGGTCTATCTGAATCTTCTTTTGTTGAACCGGATGTTATAACATATACCTCTTTTGATGGGTTAAACATAGAAGCATTATTATTCCGGGCGAAAGGAGAAGTACAAAACGGATATACAATATTTTGGCCTCATGGTGGTCCACAAAGTGCTGAGACGAAAGATTTCAGAGCATTATTTCAATATTTATTAAGGCAGGGATATAATATTTTTGCGCCAAACTTTAGAGGTAGTACAAGATATGGTTCAACGTTTACAAAAATGATTGAAGGTGATTGGGGAGAAGCACCGCGTTTAGATTGTGTAGCAGGGATCGAATGGTTATTTGAACAGGGGATATCAACTCCTGATAAATTATTTGTTATGGGCGGTAGTTATGGAGGATATATGACCTTATTGCTTCACGGGCGTCATTCAGAGTATTTCCGTGCAGCCATTGACATTTTTGGACCTAGCAATTTATTTAGTTTTATCGAATCTATGCCTGAAAATTGGAAACCGCTCGCAGTTAATTTAATAGGTGATATTAATAATGATAAAGATAAGCTTATACAAGATTCACCAATTACTTACTTAAATCAAATGAATAAACCACTCCTTATCATCCAAGGGGCAAATGATCCACGAGTTGTAAAGGAAGAATCGGATCAAATTTTTCACGCGTTGCAAGAACAAGGAGTAGATGTAGAATACCTAGTATTAGACGATGAAGGGCATGGATTTTCAAAAAAAGAAAATGAAATATATGTATATCGTCGCATAACAGAATTTTTAGCAAAGCATAAGTAAAAGAAATGGCATTTTACGGGGTATAATCATATCGCTATCAGGCTAAAAATGCAGAGAAATGACAATGAAATTATTGAATAAATAAGAATGAAACAACTTAATCGTTACGTAACAAAAACGCTATTCTTTCCCTAGAATCATAGGAAAGGATAGCGTTTTTGTTGTGAACTTATTGATTTTGTATGAACTGGAATTGTTGTCTAAAGAGTTGCAAAAGATTTTTTTATAAATTGAAAGACAAGGAGACGAACTTGGATGGAGTATTGGAAGCACGCAATAAATATATTGAGGAGTACATGTTTGAAAACATTAAATCAATGGAAAATGAAATATTTTGTTGGAATGTCTGAGCTGCGGACCAATTCTATCACTTTAATTAACTAAAAGAAGAACTTCCCCATCCCGATTAGACTACTGATCATTCCTATTCCACTCATGGTGCCTTTTCCTGCTGTAAGTAAGTTTCCAAGCATTCCTGGCTGACCGTTACCTCCGTTATTTCCCCATCCCATTGGGGCCCACGGACTACCCCATCCTGGAGGGTTTCCAAAAACACCCGAGTTATTGGTATTGAAATGAAAAGGCTTAGTTGGCGGCGATAGTAAAGCGGCAAGATGCCCTTGTGCGAACATCCCTGTATGATTGAATGGTTGGGCCCAGGGGAAGGAAGGTTTTTGAAAATTAAAACCTGCATGACCTGGTAGTGGAGTCCAATTATCGGGATGTCCTTGGGGCATCATCCCTGCATAATTGATTGGCTGCCCCCAAGAGAAGGGAGGGGGTTGGGGACTGAACCCCGTATAATTGGCTGGTGAATCCCAACTAACTGGATAGACTCGGTAACTCCAATTCTCAGGAAGCTTCAAATCATTCATTACCTCAGATTTAGTTATTTCGGGCTGTGAATATAATGAAATTTGGTTAGTATATTGTTCCCCGTTTCCCTTTGAATTCAAATACCAATATTGGTCCATACGCTTATTCTCCTCACTTTAAAAATGTAATGTTAGACTTAGCCTATGTAATATTCCTTTTTATGGATGGTTACATAACTAGATCTACAAGCCTGTATTTAAAGGAATGGTTGCGTGGTCTTTTTGATTTTTCTCGCTGCCCGTAAAGTACCCATTGATTTAAAGTTTCACTTTATTTTAGAAGGGGATTTTCAGTTGCTTATTTTGTGTATTTCAGCCTAATTTAAATTCCGTTAACAAACGTTTTTATAAAGGTTTCATCAACAAAAAGATTTTAAAATGGTATGTTGAGCAAGTGGAATTGCTAAAAAGAGAATATCCATTCGAAGAGTTTGGCAAAATACTGCAAGGGTAATGTTTTCTTGTGCAAATATGTAAACGATTTAAACGAATCAATGAAATTTATAATGAAGGGGCAATTAAATATATGAGTGAAACATTACATAAAAGAAAACCACCATATTTAATGCTTGTAATTCTTTTTATTGGGGCATTTGTTTCATTTCTAAATAACTCGCTTTTAAATGTAGCCTTGCCATCAATAATGAAAGATTTAGACATTCAAGATTATTCAACGATCCAGTGGCTTTCTACAGGGTATATGCTTGTAAGTGGTATATTAATTCCGGCATCAGCATTTTTAATAACGCGTTTCTCGAATAGAAGCCTATTTATTACCTCTATGGTGATTTTTATTCTTGGTACTGCCTTAGCGGCTGTAGCGCCGAATTTTGGTTTATTACTTACTGGTCGGATGGTTCAAGCGGCAGGCTCTTCAGTTATGGGGCCTTTGTTAATGAATATTATGCTAGTAAGCTTTCCGAGAGAAAAAAGGGGAACAGCAATGGGGATTTTTGGACTAGTTATGATTACAGCTCCAGCAATTGGACCGACACTATCAGGTTATATTGTAGAGTATTATGACTGGCGTTTGCTTTTTGAAATGATTTTACCGTTAGCAATCATTAGCTTACTGTTAGGGATTTGGAAATCTGAGAATGTCATGAAACAAAACAAAAATGCAAAACTTGATTATCTCTCATTACTATTATCTTCTGTCGGTTTTGGCGGTTTGTTATATGGATTCAGTTCTGCAAGCTCCGATGGTTGGACAAATAAAGTTGTCTTAACAACCTTAATCATAGGTGCTATTGCCCTAATTGCTTTCATTATTCGTCAATTAAAAATGGATGAGCCGTTATTGGATTTACGTGTTTACAAGTACCCAATGTTTGCACTTGCGTCTGTAATTGCAATTGTTAACGCGGTGGCCATGTTTTCGGGTATGATTTTAACACCAGCTTATGTACAAAACGTCCGTGGTATTTCGCCGCTGAGCTCTGGGCTGATGATGCTTCCAGGTGCGGTTATAATGGGGATTATGTCACCAATTACAGGTAAACTATTTGATAAATATGGTCCTCGGATTCTTGGCATAGTGGGGCTTTCCATTACAGCTGTTTCAACTTATATGCTAGCAAACCTGCAACTCGACTCTAGTCACACACATATTATTCTTATTTACACACTGCGGATGTTTGGGATGGCGATGGTGATGATGCCACTTATGACAAATGGTCTTAATCAATTACCAACTCGTTTAAATCCGCACGGTACAGCTGTTAATAATACAGCTCAACAAGTGTCCGGTTCGATTGGTACTGCTATCCTTGTTACGATTATGAACTCTGTAACAAAAACAAAAGCTGAAAGTTTAATGTCTGATATAGATCCAACAACCTTTACAGAAACTACGAAGGCAATAGTAACTCAGAAGGCTTTATTATCTGGAATTCAATATTCATTTTATGTAGCGCTTGGCATGAATGTTGTTGCACTACTATTAGTTTTTTTCGTTAAACGTGTAGATACAAGTGCGGAGGCTGTCGAGAAGTTAAATCGGTAGAGAAGAATAAAACGCTAGATAAAGATTCCTACAAGTTTTTTTGCTGCTAAGGCGCCGGTATTTAAAGCTAGAAAAAACTAAAAGAAGCAGGGAAATAATTATATAGTAAAAGAGGACCTGATGTTCATATCAGGTCCTCTTTCATTAATAACAAGGTATACTTGCTTATCGTATTGGTTTAACTAAACTACTGATTTTTCGAATACTACAATCTTAAGCTCGTCAACTTCTCTATTTTTGGGTGTTTTAGAAGAAAATGAATCAAAATAATCTTTTTTATAAACAAATACAAGAGATGAGATCCGTTTGCAATTTCTCATAAACATTACAAGTTTAGATTATCTTTTAACACCAACATTAAAAGGCTCCAATTATATTTATTCGCTTCATTTTAATTTAGTATTTTTCTACAAGTTATAAATCTAATTGCCAAGCTTATACTCAATATCATAATCATGAATAGTTAGGGAAAAGATAAAATAAGGTAATCAATTACATATCTTTATCCCAGGCGATTAGTTGCTATTTCTTCTTTATTAAATGGGATATGTTATCCCGCATTAACGGGCAGTAAGACCCCCACCTCAAAATTTAGCGGAAGCAAAGAAGTTAGGTGGGGGACCAACTGCCCGTAAAAGCCCGATTGGTTCAACTAATAATCAGTGGGGGATGAACAAAACCCCCACTGATTAAAGTTTCACTTTATTTCATGCTTTTTTGAAAGGGTGTTTTAAATGGAAAAAAAAGTATCTGCCATTCCTCAGCCGAAAACATATGGACCGCTGGGTAATCTCCCATTAATCGATAAAGATAAACCGACGCTATCCTTTATCAAGATAGCGGAAGAGTATGGTCCCATTTTTCAAATTCAAACTTTAAGTGATACCATCATTGTCGTTTCTGGACATGAATTGGTAGCAGAAGTTTGTGATGAAACACGGTTCGATAAAAGTATAGAGGGTGCTTTAGCAAAAGTTCGTGCCTTTGCTGGGGACGGATTATTTACTAGCGAGACTCACGAGCCTAACTGGAAAAAAGCTCATAATATTTTGATGCCTACATTTAGCCAACGGGCAATGAAAGATTACCATGCCATGATGGTCGATCTTGCTGTACAACTCGTTCAAAAATGGGCACGGCTTAATCCGAATGAAAACGTAGATGTTCCGGAGGATATGACTCGTCTTACGTTAGATACAATTGGTCTATGTGGTTTTAATTACCGATTTAATAGCTTTTATCGTGAGACCCCTCATCCTTTTATCACTAGCATGAGCCGTGCTCTAGATGAGGCGATGCACCAATTGCAGCGGCTAGATATAGAAGACAAACTCATGTGGAGAACGAAACGTCAATTTCAACATGATATCCAATCTATGTTTTCTTTAGTAGATAATATTATTGCTGAACGTAAAAGTAGTGGAAATCAGGAAGAAAATGATTTACTTTCCCGTATGTTAAATGTACAGGATCCGGAAACTGGTGAAAAATTAGATGATGAAAACATTCGTTTCCAAATTATCACTTTTTTAATAGCTGGACATGAGACAACAAGTGGATTGTTATCTTTTGCAATTTACTTTTTATTAAAGAATCCGGATAAGTTGAAAAAAGCCTATGAAGAAGTAGACCGTGTTTTGACGGATCCTACTCCAACATACCAACAAGTTATGAAACTGAAGTATATACGGATGATTTTAAATGAATCGCTACGTCTATGGCCTACCGCTCCAGCATTCAGTCTCTATGCAAAAGAAGATACAGTGATTGGCGGGAAATACCCAATTAAGAAAGGAGAAGATCGTATTTCTGTTCTTATTCCACAGCTACATAGGGATAAAGATGCATGGGGAGACAATGTAGAAGAATTCCAACCTGAACGATTTGAAGAGCTGGATAAGGTTCCTCATCATGCTTATAAGCCATTTGGAAATGGCCAGAGAGCATGTATCGGTATGCAATTTGCACTTCATGAAGCGACTCTTGTAATGGGAATGCTTCTTCAACATTTTGAATTAATCGATTATCAAAACTATCAGCTGGACGTAAAACAAACATTAACGCTAAAGCCCGGTGATTTTAAGATTAGGATTCTACCCCGAAAACAAACTATTAGTCATCCTACTGTTCTTGCACCTACAGAGGACAAGCTGAAAAACGATGAAATTAAGCAGCACGTCCAGAAGACACCTTCTATTATTGGGGCCGATAATCTTTCACTTCTTGTTCTGTATGGCTCGGATACAGGTGTAGCAGAAGGTATTGCAAGAGAATTAGCAGATACAGCTAGTTTAGAAGGAGTTCAAACGGAAGTGGTAGCTCTTAACGATCGAATTGGAAATTTGCCAAAAGAAGGAGCGGTACTTATTGTGACTTCTTCTTATAATGGAAAACCGCCAAGTAATGCAGGGCAGTTTGTGCAATGGTTGGAGGAACTAAAACCAGATGAGCTAAAAGGGGTTCAATACGCAGTTTTTGGTTGTGGAGATCATAATTGGGCTAGTACCTACCAACGGATTCCAAGATACATTGATGAGCAGATGGCTCAAAAAGGAGCAACAAGATTTTCTAAACGCGGAGAAGCAGATGCAAGTGGTGATTTCGAGGAACAGCTTGAGCAATGGAAACAAAACATGTGGTCTGATGCGATGAAGGCATTTGGATTGGAGCTCAACAAAAATATGGAAAAAGAGCGCAGTACTTTGAGTCTGCAATTTGTTAGTCGTCTTGGAGGATCTCCTCTTGCACGAACATATGAAGCAGTTTATGCATCTATACTAGAAAATCGTGAACTCCAATCACCCAGCAGTGATAGAAGTACACGACATATCGAGGTATCTTTGCCAGAAGGCGCTACATATAAAGAAGGAGACCACCTTGGAGTGTTGCCAGTTAATAGCGAGAAAAATATCAACCGAATTTTAAAACGTTTTGGATTAAATGGGAAGGATCAAGTTATACTGAGTGCAAGTGGACGAAGTATAAATCACATACCTTTAGACAGTCCTGTTAGTTTATTGGACCTTCTTAGTTATAGTGTTGAAGTTCAAGAAGCTGCCACTCGAGCACAAATACGAGAAATGGTAACATTCACAGCATGTCCTCCTCATAAAAAAGAATTGGAAGCATTATTAGAAGAAGGAGTTTACCATGAACAAATACTAAAGAAACGGATTTCAATGTTGGACCTTCTTGAAAAGTATGAGGCTTGTGAAATCCGATTTGAACGCTTTTTAGAACTTCTTCCTGCGCTCAAACCGCGTTACTATTCTATTTCAAGCTCTCCACTCGTTGCACACAATCGTCTGAGCATTACGGTCGGTGTTGTTAATGCGCCTGCATGGAGTGGAGAAGGGACATATGAAGGCGTCGCTTCTAATTACTTAGCTCAGCGTCATAGTAAAGATGAGATTATCTGTTTCATTCGAACGCCACAATCAAACTTTGAATTGCCTAAAGATCCAGAAACACCAATTATTATGGTTGGGCCAGGTACTGGAATTGCACCATTCCGTGGATTCTTGCAAGCGCGTCGTGTTCAAAAGCAAAAAGGTATTAACTTAGGACAAGCGCATCTATATTTTGGTTGTCGTCATCCTGAAAAAGATTATCTCTATCGTACAGAACTAGAAAATGATGAAAGAGATGGATTAATCTCTTTACACACAGCTTTTTCTCGTCTAGAGGGACATCCAAAAACATATGTACAGCATTTAATAAAACAAGATAGAATCAATTTAATTTCGTTATTAGATAATGGAGCTCATCTTTATATATGTGGTGATGGAAGTAAAATGGCTCCGGATGTAGAAGATACCCTTTGTCAAGCGTATCAAGAAATTCATGAAGTCAGTGAACAAGAAGCAAGAAATTGGTTGGAGCGTGTGCAAGATGAAGGGCGATATGGAAAAGATGTTTGGGCTGGTATATGAATGTTTCTTAATTAGTTACGTATTAACTAATGAATTTTTTTCGAATAAATTTCACTTTATTAGTATAGTGTATTTAGATGAATAGTGATTAACCGGACTATTTAGTATCTACTAAATAAAAAACAGGACCTGATATTCATCTATCAGGTCCTGTTTCACATAGACATTATACATGGATATTTTCCACACATTATCAATGTTTGTAATGTAGTTAGTCTTGTGGGTCAGCAATAAAATCAGATATTATTTTTTCGATATCGAAAGGAGTAATCCCTTTATCCAAAGAAAAAATGCTTTCTGCTTCTTCGATTTCTTGAACGAGTTCACCTCTAGCTTCAATATGTAATCGGAACAAGTCATATAAATTCGGTTTAACTAAATTAGTTAAAGCCTTTCCAACTAGTATCATACCTTTTTGATTAGCCTCGATGGTATTATCATAAGTTAGATCTCTTGTAAGAGACAAATCTGTCCAAATCAATTTTCGTTCCTTTAAGTCTAAAATAACTGGAATAGAGATTTGGGTGTCGGCAGTAATATCCACTTTATCTTGAACAGTAGAAGGTTCAAATACTTCACCTGAACCAGGATATTGACGAACCATCCAACCAGTAAAGCATTCTGGTAAATCTTTATATGGTTGGTCTGTGTAAGAAAGCAAAGTCATAACTACATAGCGTCCACCATATTTCAGCACAGACGGAATATCGAAATCAATGAATTCAGATGCTCCCTTTGGTGCAGAAGTAATATCTCCGCTATGGTAGGCTTTGAAATTTTTTGAACGTAAGTTCGTGAAGGATACATGTTCTTTGTATTGCCAATCTTCGTCGTACATTGCAGCAGACAAATCAATGTCAACACGTCCTGTATGTTGTCCATTCACATAGCCTTCTTTCCACCATAGGAAAAAACGAATCGTATCTCCTTCTGGCAAATCTACTTTACTTCCTCGAGATAATGTGCGAAGCGCTTTGCTGGCTGAACGTTGAGAGAAGGGAACTAAGTGATTTTTTAACTGTTCATCCAAAAATACTTTTCCGAGACTTGGAAGTTCTGCGAAGCGATTTTTTAAAGTATCTTCACACATTTTTACAATCATTAAACAAATATCCTCTGAGATAAATGGAAGTGTATTTTCGATACCTATAGCTTTTGCTACATTTCCCTTTGGAAAAAAGGTACGAAATTCATTTTTATCATTTCGATGCTTAAAATGAGCTGTGAGTTGAAGTAATACAGGAGTAGAAACGTTTCCTATTATACTTAGAAAATCTTCGAGAATATTGAAAACATCTGTTGACTTATCACTACATAAACGGATTAAATGATCCAAGCGTCTGGCAAATTCCCCCGGGCGAGTTTTTAAAAGATTTTTTGCTGTCATGATATCACGATTCAACAAAGCTGCTTCTATTTTTCCATTAAATGTTTCAACTTTAATGTTGTTGCGAAGCATCTCAAATGCTCGGTGGGTTTTTGGGAAACGAGTATGATATTCTGCTGGATGAAGAATTTCACCTAAACGAATCCAACGTTTTTTGTATCGAATCATATCTTCGGTAATGTTTCCGCATTGCTCTAACAATCCTAAAAGGAAGCGTCTTTCTACTCGGTTAAACTTCTTGAATCGAACGGAGGATGCTAAACTCACATCACCTTCAGATAAAGCAACTGCAAGGCGAAGAACATCAGTTGCTGTTTTAAAATACTTTGCAGCAGCATCGGCTGATATTTTTCTGTTTATTAATAAAACCCCAAGTATAAAAGACATATTTTCCTTATGAGGAATTACATTAGGTAGAAAACAGGAAACATCTTCAGTGTGTGTAATAGCCCATTCTACATCTGTCTTATCAGTTGAGGAAATAGAGCTGTTTGCACTAATCAATTGAGAAATCATTTGATTGAAATCTTCTTCACTTCCTAAGTCAATAACTTTCAAATCAACGCTATCTAAAAGAGGAAGTCGTTCTTCTACTTTTGATACAGGTAGGCACAACGTCACATAATGAATAACGGCATTGATGTATAAATCAGCGTCACTTAAATCCATCATTTGTTGCGGAAAGTTTGGATACATAGGAGTAAACTGAATATGTGCACCAACCATTTCTTTTAAATGTTTTACCAATTCTTTGTAAAACGATGTGAATGCATCAACCGAAAGTGTTTGCAACTCTTCTATTAAAGGCTCGGAAAAAGTAAATCCTAAACTTTCCAAGTTTTTTAAAACAGTGGCTAAATACATGTTCGGTAGTTTATTTTCTTCTCTTTTTATAATTACTTTCAAACTTCTTCTTATGTAAATAGAATTTTTCATGAGAACGCCAGCTATTCACTCCTTATAAAAGAGGGGGAATAGTCCGACTGTCCTCCTTTCAGTGGTAGATTTTTATTTTTACATGCATAAAGACACTAATTGTAGAGAAATGCACAGAGGATACATAGTTATTTTTTAGTGAAAAATTAGAGGTATAACATTTAGTTGTTAAGTGGTAATTTGTTAATTAAGAAAAGAAAACCTCTACATCAATGGTTGATAAACTAAAGTTTATTCAATCCCAAAGAAGAAAGAGGTTTTATAGTCTAATTATTTTCATAGGAAATTGACAACTCTAAAACAATTTGAAATTTCTACAAAGAAGGAAGAATTGTCATAGCCTATGTGTTTAGCAGGAAAGTAACATCCCTATTTCGCCAAAGAAGTTAGAAGGAAGGAACGTCATAGCCTGCTTTATTAGTATATTCTCTTGCGAAGAGCAATTCAAGTATACTGTCTGATTTTTTATATTTTTCTTAAAGGGGAATTTTCATGATTATCCCGCATTAACGGGTAGCCAGATTGGTGAGGGTGATTAAAGTTTCACTTTATAAATAGGGAGACCATCACATGCTCTTTTTATAATACTATTACGGGAGGATTTTTATTTTTGATATATTATACCATTTATTTAATGGTATAATATGGTATGTGTTCTGTGGAATGGAGTTGAATGAGTATTATAAATACAAAAGGTGAAATAAAAAAAACAAAAAGAAAAGTATTACTAACTATACTTACTATGTTAGTAATTATAATTGGATTTGGATATTGGAAACTTTTTAGTTTGCAAGGTGTTCCAAAAGGGGAATTCATTCGAACAGTGAAATCTCCAGATGGAAAATATCTCATCAAGACTTATTTTCATAATGCAGGATCATTAAGTGCGGATGCTGTTAGGGGTGAATTAGTTAACCTTGATACAGATTCAGAGAAAAATATATATTGGAATTATCCAGATACCGATCCATATATTGAATGGGTAAATAAGAATATTGTTAGAATTGGAGATCAAACTTTAGATGTTTCGCAGAAAGAAACCTATGATTGGCGTGATGATGATAAGCACGTTAAAGAAATGCCTAAACAGTTTATTAGATAAAACAAGAAAATTTAAATGTATTTAATCTTATTTGTTTAACTATAGATAGTATTATATGAGTGAAAAAGTCCATTTAAATCTTCTAAATGGACTTTTTTAGGTTTCTAGATACGACTACTGATAAAAATGGAACAAACTTGTTACTTAGGTTGTCTATTAAGTATACGTATAAAACAGGTGTTCATGATAGTTCAATCATTTTATGAAAAGTGAGATGCAAGAAGAGTGATATCCGATACACTCTTTAATTGTATCGATATGTATAACACCTAAAAAAACATATATTCTTGAAAGAGGTTGAAAATGTATGATAGTCTTAAACAAGTTTTTTAACATTTTACATTACAAAAAGATGGTACCTGTAGTATTTCTTTCATGTGCAACGCTTATAGGCTGTTCCGATGGCAATACTCAATCTGAATTACCTAAACAAACGAAACAAACAAATCAAACCAAACAAGAAACTAACGGTAATGATTCTTTTGCTAAACTTGAAAAAGAATTTGATGCTAAACTCGGTATTTATGCATTGGACACTGATACGAATCAAACCGTTACGTATCAATCAGATAAACGGTTTGCATACGCATCTACCCACAAAGCTTTAGCTGTGGGAGTACTTTTACAAAAGAAATCAATAGAAGATCTAAATCAAAGAGTTTTGTATACTCGTGAAGATCTTGTTAATTACAATCCAATTACAGAAAAGTATATTGATAGGGGTATGACTCTGAAAGAGCTTGCAGATGCTTCCCTTCGATATAGTGATAATACTGCGCAAAATCTTATTCTTAAACAATTAGGTGGACCTAGTGAATTCAAAAAATCACTGAGAGAAATAGGAGATACCGTTACAAATCCTGAACGTTTTGAACCAGAGTTAAACGAAGTGCATCCAGGAGACGTACATGATACTAGTACCCCAAAGGCATTAGCTACTAGTCTTCAGGCTTTTGCGCTAGGAGATGTACTTTCAACTGAGAAACGGGATTTATTAATAGATTGGATGAAAAGGAATACTACGGGAGACAACTTAATTCGTGCTGGAGTTCCAGGAGGATGGGAAGTAGCTGATAAGACGGGATCGGGATCTTATGGAACCAGAAATGATATCGCAATTATTTGGCCACCAAATAAAAAGCCAATTGTTCTTGCGATACTTTCTAATCATGATAAAGAGGATGCTAAATACGATGATAAGCTTATTGCAGAAGCAACCAAAATAGTGTTAGATGCTTTAAAAGTGACAAATAAATAATAATAGTAACTAGTTATTATTATTTTCCCGGTTTTGCGTCACAATATTGTGAGTCATGATTTTTCCAGCGGACTAATGTTTATGGGCTTTTTCGTTGGAGTTGCATTTTTAGCAATGATGGCAAGTTGCTTAATGTTTAAAGTTCTGTCGGGAGCATCAAAAGATGTAGCACGTTATCAAATGCTTCGTAAAATTGGTGTTCGCCGAGAATTATTAACAAAATCAATCTATAAAGAGTTATTCTTCATATTCTTATTCCCAGCAATTGTAGGGATTACTCATATATTAGTTGGTATGAACATGTTTAGCCCTCTTGTAATCGATCCGTACTCTCGCATTTGGTTACCACTTGTTATTTTTGTAGTAATTTATTCGATGTATTACTGGATTACTGTTCAATTATTTAAAGGAATTGTACTCCCTAAAAAAGATTGATGTAATGATGTTGTTTATCCCGCATTAACGGGCAGCACGATTGGTGAGGGCAGATAATCAGTGGGGGATGAACAAACCCCACTGATTAAAGTTTCACTTTATCTTTTACTGTACCTTGTAACTACATTTTACCTTGCTGTAAAGAAACAAAAAACGTTTTTTTATTCAATAATTCCAATTTCTAGAGCCTTTTGCACAGCTTCTTCTTTGTTGCGGACTCCTAGCTTTGTATAAGCTGTGGAAGCATAATTTCTGACCGTACCATTTGATAAATATAACCTTGATGCTATGGTAGTGTATCGAAGTCCCTTTGCTACTAGTTGCAATATTTCTATCTCCCTAGCTGTTAGCTCATAAGCGGTTGCTTTTGATTGTGGTGTCTCTTTTTGCTCATCAAATTTCTCAAATATTTTGTGAGACATTCCTTGATCAATCAGTGTCCCACCTTTGTGAATAAGTCGGATCGTATTAGCTAGCTCCAATGTTTCAATGGATTTGAGTAAAAAGCCATCCGCACCGTTGCGAAGCGATTCCAACGCCTGTTCGGTATCCTGAAAAGTTGTGAAAATCAATACGCGGATATGTGGCCATTGTTGCTTAATCTTTTTGGTTGCTTCAACTCCATCCATGTGCTGCATATCTAAATCCATAAGTATAACATGGGGTTGAAGACGTCCACACAAATCGATGGCTTGATTGCCATCCTCAGCTAAACCGACTACATTTAAATCTTCATATCTATCGAGTAGTGTCCTCAAACTTTCCCGAACAAATGGTTGATCGTCTACAATTAACAAACGAATAAGTCCATCTTTTATTTCAGTTTGTCGCGGTATGGTACATGTAACAAGCATTCCTTCCTCTGGCTTTGTATATACAGACAATTGCCCTTGTAAATTCATTGCTCGTTCTTTCATCGCATTCAGACCGAAGCCTTCCTGCCATTCTACATTTCCTTTTCCATTATCTTGAACTTCTAATCTCGTATATTGTTGTTCAAACTGCAATGAAACTATAATTTCAGTTCCCTGACCATGACGTACTGCATTCGTAAGGGACTCTTGTAAACAACGAATGAATGCGATCTTCGCTTGCCGAGACAGTGGATATTCCTCTCCGAATGTCCTAAAACTTACATTTACCTGAGCGTGCTCCTGAAATTCGACTCCAAGATTTTGTAGAGATTGAATTAAGGAAGGCGATTGACACGGAGACTCCATTTGATGTAAGTAACCTCTCACATCCTCGATGCTTTTACGTCCCATTTCAAGCAGAGAATCTAGCCTCTGTATACCCATTTCAGTAGCAATTTCGGTACGCAACGTTTCCATCCCCATAATAATAGAAGTATAAGCGTGACCAACTGTATCATGAAGCTCACTCGACAGTCTGTTTCGTTCTTCCGCCAGTGTAATGCGTTCAATCTGAGACATATATTGCTCAAGTACCGCGTTTTGTTTACGAATCGCTTCATTTTGCTTATGATTGACGATTAATAAATGGAAAGCGAAGCCCATTACATAAGCAAGTCCATAGTAGGTAACTAAAATCCAATAGCTATTACTTGGCGCAACCGCATAGAGAATTCCAGTTGTTATAAAAACTGTTGTTGGAGCTGTCCAATAATAGGACAAATGCTTACTATTCGCAGCAATTAGAAAAGCCGATATCAGAAATGTAACGTTAGCTTCCGGAAATAAAGAGGTTAAATATATACACAGTCCACCATATAGCAGTATTTCTGTGAACAAATAATATTTGTAATTGAACAGTAAGGCTACCCATGGAATCGAGAAGGCAACAACCTCCCAAAAAATAACAATCCAAAGTGGCAATGTTAAACTATCCTGAAAATCGAATGTGGTTATGGCGATAGAGACACTAACAAGTATACGGACTCCTAACATAATCCAATCGTACCAAAACCAATACTTAACCATATCTAACAAGTCATTTACCCCCTAAGTAGCCTACCTTTTTACTTCATATATTATAATTTAATCCTTCATGCCTATTATACTTTTAAATTTAAAACTGCGATACTACTCACAGATTGCAAACTTCTATCGATTTAGTTGCCGAATCATGCTACGTGTATAGCCACCGATTTTCTTTGTCAAACGATCTACTATTCTAATACTTATGGCGGTAAATACTATACCCATAAACATTACAAAGAGTGACTTAGTAAAGGTATCTATCTGTATGAATATAATATTCATTTCGATGTATTGATACAGTAGTGGTGCCAATAGCAACATAAGTGGCATTACATAAAAAATGATTGCGCTAATGAGACTGAAAATGCCAATCACTAATTTCTGCATTAACCAAAAGATAGCACACCAAGTACGACGATCTGTAAGCACTAATTTCACCTGAGCCCAGTTTGATGTATCTATTGTTATACTTCTATCATAAGAGTCTGTTGAAATATCTGTATAAATTTTCGTCTGTATGCGCTCGAATTGGATAAAAGGTGTAGTAGTCTGTAGTACGCGTATAACTAGTGGAATTCCAATTACCGTAAATGAAAGGGTGAAGCTGAATAGCAGAGCTATTAGATAAAAACAAAAATAAAAAAATCCTGTAACGAAAGTTAGCAATAAAAAATAACCATTCTGGATGAATCTTGATTTCATAAAGTTCTCGCTCCTATCTATGTAATAACCGAATTGTACTGCTTTTTTTGTCATTCTCACTAGTGTAAAAGTGTCATATGACATTTCTAAATGATGATAAAAAGGGGGAGAGTAACCTACTTCTGGTTAAAAAAGATGCTTATATCAATCACCATAAAACAATCCCGTTCTTGCAGATGCAAGAACGGGATTGTTTTATACTTTTATTTAATATGAGATGGACTTGTTTTTCGAATATGAAACATAATATCAAATTGCTCAAGCAATGACGTATCAAAGTATGCCGATTCGTTCGGGAAGATTTGTCCCCCTATACTTAGTAATGGTCTTTTTGCTTTAACCCATTTTTCAGCTTGTCCTTTAAGGTGACGGTTATCCAATAAAAACATGTTATATGGTACTTTTCCGAGAGTATAATTGAAACTTTTTACATCTTGTGGAATAGTGTCGGTTGTAATCTTACCTCCAGTGGAAGGATCATATTCGCTGTATAAGGTAAAATTCCCCTCCGTAGTTGTACTACCAATTGTGACATAATTATTGTCTAAACGTTCCTTCAAAAATTGCCCCGCAACATAAGGGTATAATTTCTCATCGATAATTCCTTTAGCTATATGAATATTGTGTGCCCATACCATCGTTTTACCACCAAATGTTTCTTGTGCCCACATTGCATGATCGGCCAAGTATTGCTCATGTAGCTTTAACATACTTGGATAGTCGTTAGGAATTAGCATTGTGGTAAATTTCTCTATTGCACTTGCCGTTGCTTGCGCCCAGATGTACTCGGGTGAAGCTATTTCTGTGTTGGCTTGCCCATTCTCATCTTTTAGTAATTGGGCTACTCTCTCAGCGTTTGCTTTGAACTTTTCTTTTATTTCAGGAGCAAGGTCCATATATTCCTTTGTACTTCCATTAAAAGCCGACAATTCTTTATAATTTCCTTCTACTTCTGCCAGCAAATCTGGTCGATGTAGTCTTACATAATCAATCACTTTATTAAAGCAACCTTGGTCCAACTCCTTTAAGTCGAGCCCAATAAATTGGATCTTTTTTTTATTGGATGGATCAGCATTATAATCTTTCATCCACTCAATCATGGCTATAATTTCATCAGTAGGATATAACAAGTTTAAAAATTCCCTAGGGTTTCCTTTTCCTGTTTGGATATATTCATTTAGTTTTAAGCCGTTTCCCCAATCTTCTTCCATTGTGAAATTTGTAAAACCCATCTCAGTAACCAAATATTTCACAAGGCGAAACTTCATAGTGAAAATTTCAGAGCTTCCATGAGTATTCTCTCCTAATCCTACATATTGTGCGCTCCCAATCATTTTCTTAAGTGGTTTTAAATCCTCAAATGATTTTGACGGCTCTATCGTTTTTAATGGGTAAGCTTGTGATTGTATGGATTTAACTATATTTTTTTGTATTGATTGACCTGAATTTTCGACTGCTACTGTTTGAGCCTTTCCTACTTCCGCGCATCCTGTGACTAATAAAGCTGTACTAACCATTGCAATTATGCTTTTCTTATTCATTTTTTCCACCTCAATTGAATTATTTGTAAAGCAAGATTGATTCATTGTACTTGCATGAATCAATTGCCTTAATTCAATTGTTATCTATTCCATATCATATTTTCTAGTTACATATTGTCATAAGGTTAATTGACACAGGTCATAGACTAATCATTACACTTTTGTACTATCGGTTATGACAACTTATAAATAATAATTACATTGATGAGTCGTAAGTAAGACTAGACTATAAATTGGGGAGGGATTTTAAAGATGAATGAATCTGTATACAAAAACATTTTTATTCTAAGTTGTGTCTGTGGAAATGACAAGAAGTAAATTCGATAAACAAGTGAATGAAAGGGGAAGGGCGGATTAAAATGATATTACACGCAAAATCGTTCCACAATAAAGATAAAATCCAACGTGCTAAAATAGGACTTCAACTCTTTTTGAGTGTCTTAATCATTACTTCTATTATCCTAAATGTAGTAGTAATAATTACGAAAAGTATGCCGCTTATTGTGGTATATATGTTTACCCCAGCATTTTCTTCTATTTTGACTCGCATAATACTGAAAGAAGGGTTTAAAGATGTATCTTTTAGTCTCGGTAACTTAAAGATATGGAAGGGGATTGGGTTTGCTCTGCTAATACCTATGATTATTTGTGGAATTACTTATTCTATCGCCTGGTTGAGCGGAATTGCGGGGTTTCAGCATCCCGAAGGTGGTATGTTAGAACCAATCTACAATATACTTGGACTTCAGTATGTACCGGAACCATTCAGTTTTATTTATCTAGTAGTATTGAGCGGCGTTTTAGGAAGTTTGCTTAACTTAATCCCAGTTTTAGGAGAAGAAATGGGTTGGCGAGGTTATATGCTTACAAGGCTAGTCGATGCAGAGTTTTCACGGCCTATCCTTATTAGTGGATTGATTTGGGCAACGTGGCATGTTCCAATTGTTATTGCTGGTCTATATGTAGAGGGATCATCTGTCCTACTTTCAGTACTTGGCATCTATTTTTGTATTGTGCCCTTCAGTTATATTACAGCCTATTTACGACTTATCACAGGTAGCGTTTGGCCTTCGGTTATCATCCATACTACTTGGAATGCCATTATTCAAGGACCTTTCGCACGTGCAAGTACAGGATATCAAACTGAGATTTGGATTGGAGAATCTGGCTTGATAACCGCTATTATTATCTTGGTTACTGCAATAATTACGTCTCGAATCGTAAATTTTACTAAATAGCATACGGATGTGTTTTAAATTCAATTAGTGAAATATGACGAGGCGAAATAAGATGCACCTAAAAATATTAGAAAAAATCTAGTTGAATGGACTCTTACTTAATCTTAGGCTGCTGGATATATGGGAGGCATCAAGCTAAGGGTTTAATTTATAAAAATAAACTTGGTTGCCATAAAAAACATAATGTTTTCATTTAAAGGCTATGAGATGAAATTTCATCATCTTCATCAAGTTTGACCTTCAGGAAATAAAAAGTTAAACGATTATACAAATACTCTAACTGAAAAAACGATAGTCCTTTTATCAAAAATGTAGAAGGACTATCGTTTATTTTTTTGACAAAATTAGGGGTTGATGTTCATAAAAATGGATAATATAATTCGTATTTTACGTAAAGAGAAAAATTTTCCCCTAGAATATTAAGCTAAATTTCTTGGTGTGACGGTTAATTTAAGTTTCACTTTATGACTTGTAAAGGGCTGTTCAATGCATCGTACTATTAAAAAATCTAAATTAAATCATTAAATTGCGATAAAATGTGGTCGGAAATAATGAAATTTTAGGAAAAATAAGGTACACTAGTCTATGATTTTAGTTAAAAATCGTTTGACGTTAATGCATACGGGGGAAAGATTGATGAACAACAATACAACAAATGAATCAGTTGAAGAAATTGATCAAAAACGAGTAAGATCAAAAAAACGTTATACAAATTGGAAGTTTATCGCAGCGGGTATTGGTGTAATTGCACTTCTTATTGGGGGAATGAGTTATTATCAGGCAACTCACTTCAATTCGAATGTTACAATTAATGACACAAAAGTTGGTGGTCTGAGCGCTGATCAGGCAATACAGAAATTAAAGACATCTGGACTAGCAAACAAAGTCTATGTTGATCAACAACAAATTTTAGATGAAAAAGATACAAAAACGGAACTTACGGAAAAAGATTTGCCTCAAGTTAAGAAACTATTAAAAAGTCAGTGGACATTTTTCCCTTCCTCAAAGGGAGAAAATTATTCATTGCTACCAGAGAAGGCAGATCAGTATCGTAGTGAAACGATGAAGAAACTTGTAGAAGAAACGCTCATCTCTATGAATGAAAAATTAAAAGCGCCTCAAGATGCTATGGCGAAGCTAGAACAAGGGAAAATTGTTATCTCGAAAAGTGTTGAAGGAAAACAGTATGATGTTACTAGTCTACTGAAAGATTACGATAAGCAAAAATATAAAAGCGAAATTCATCTGAAGTCTGCATACATAAAACCTATTAAAGAAGACGATCCGATTGTCAAAAAAGAGGAGAAAGCACTACAGAATCTTCTTGGGCAGTCTGTTGAGTATAAAGTGCAGGATGAAGTTTATCCTTTAAAAGCGAAAGATTTAATTCAAAATGCCTCTATGTCAAAGGATATGAAAGTTACAATTGATGCGAGTGACATTAAGAAGAAAATTACTGAAATTAATAATGCCAAATCAACATTAAATAAAGATTTCTCATTTAAAACGCATTCCGGTTCAGTCATATCAGTAAAAGGGCAAGGATACGGCTGGGCACTAGATGTTGAAAAAGAAACTAAACAAGTTCAACAAGCCTTTGAGAAAGGCGAAAAGTCGCTTTCTGCTTCTAATATTCACGGAAATGGTTGGGAGAAGGAAGGTATCGGTTATAAAACAACAGCGAATAATGGCATCGGAGACACGTATGCGGAAGTTTCAATTGCAGAGCAACAAATTTGGATTTATAAAGATGGAAAATTAGTCGTTACAACAAATGTAGTAACGGGTAAACATAGCACGGGTGAAGATACATCACCAGGTGTTTGGTACGTCCTATACAAACGAACACCATACACGCTAAGAGGTAGCGCAGTAGGGAAAGCTGATTATGCGGTTAAAGTAGATTACTGGGTTCCATTCACAAATAGCGGTCAAGGATTCCACGATGCCGGCTGGCGAAAAGACTGGGCAAATAATGCTTATTTAACAGGTGGATCAGGTGGGTGTGTGAACCTTCTTCCTAATGTTGCAAAAACTGTATATGATAGTTTGAACACGTATGATCCAGTTATCGTGTACTAGAAAATAGCTACGTATCAAGAAATAAACAAAGCAGGAAATCTTATCTGATGGTATATGAAAAAACACCTCTTGCATTCGCATACTAAGTGTGCAAATGCAATGGAGGTGTTTTTGTTTGAATACAAGAGTGTATTGCTTATAAGAAACAAAGTAGAAAGAGATTAAGAATAAGTATTCAAATAATCAATAAAATTGACAATGAATATCATTTTCACTTAATATAGAATCGTCGCATTTAATTAGACATGAATTTTTTGTTAATATAATAGATTTCTATTAAGTTGTCATATTTACGAACTATTATTAAATATTTTAAGAATTTAAACGTAGGAAAGGGTAATATAAAATGAACTGGAAAAAAGGCGGGTTATGGGTTATTATTTTTTTCGTTGTAAAAGGCACGATTTCTACACTTTTAATCGTTACAGGTGCTAAATATTTTGATTTATCATTTATGCAACTTATCTTATTAATTCTGACCTTATTAGTGATTTCTCTAATAAGTCGAAAGTTACTGTATAGACATAAACAAAACAAAAAGCAAAAAGAGCTAAATATATAATGAAGCCCCAGAGACCATTGGATTTCTGGGGTTTTATTTTGATAGTTTTTTCGCATGTATATTAATTTAACAGAATAGGTTGTCCAAAATGATAAAATCGATGATGTTTAAAATGCGTCAGTTATTTTTACATAAGGATTGTAGAGAGCCTTTGAATCAATCTTTATTCTGAAGCGACAGACACGTATAAATTATGCTCTTTTTTCAATTGGTAGTTTAAATGTAAAAGTACTGCCTTCTCCTAATTTACTTTCAACCGTAATTTCTCCTCCATGTAGTTCGACAATCCATTTTACCATCGACAATCCTAAACCTGTGTTTCCGATGTTTGAAGATGTTCGTGCTGCGTCAACTCGATAGAAGCGGTCCCATATTTTTGTAATATGTTGCTCGCTGATGCCGATGCCATTATCGGAGACTTTACCTATTATGTTGGTTTCATCACGGAATAGTTGCATATGCACAGTTCCGCTCGCTTTACTATAAGCAATCGCATTCGTTAGTAAATTCATTAATAAACGCATCATCAATGTTTGATCTGCTTTAATAAATAGGTCTTCCTCTATATTAGTTGTTATATCAATCGAAGCTTCTTGAACCATTAATGAAAGCTCTTCTACAACGATTTCCGTTAATTCACTCATATTGATACATTCAAATTGGAAAGTATTATGGTTTCCTTGGTCAGCTCGTGCTAATAATAAGAGTTGTGAGATTAAAGCGGACATTTTACGTGATTGTTTTAAAATTACTTCTAACGATTCTTCCATTTCTTTCGGATTATTTCTCTGCGATAAAGCGTATTCGCATTGCGAAATAATAACAGATGTTGGTGTTCTTAATTCATGAGATGCGTCAGATGTAAATTGTTTTTCACTTTCGAATGATGTCTCCAATCGCTCAAACATTTTGTCAAAGGTTTGTGCTAAATGATACATTTCGTCTTTCGGTGAACCTTGTAAATTAATTCTCTTCGAAAGGTCTTTACCATCACCAATTTTACTGGCTGAATCACTCATTTGTTGCACAGGTCGAAACGCTCTTTGCGTAATAAAATATCCCCCGACTGCCGCAATGAGAATAAGTAATGGGAATGAGATGATTGTTACCACAATAAGCGTATTCATCGTTGAGGATAATTGGTTCATAGTCATTATTCCACGAACCCAGACTTGCTCATCGCCGCCTGCATTATGGAGAAAATCATATACTATCCATTCTTTATTGCCGTCTTTAATGGTTTGTATTTCATCGGATTTAAGCGATATCTTTTTATTAAAGCTTGTTGGACTATGTCCTACCAACAGCTCACCTTGTTTACTATAAATACTAATATTTACTCCATCTTCTAAGGTTTCAAAATCATCGTCAATCTTTAACTGCCCATGCTTATATTTGATATCTTCCATGCTTTCTTTTACTGTGCTCTTCAATTGATCTTTCATATTAAAAAGCAAAACTTTATCTGAAGAAGTTAAAATAAAAGCTAACACGAGTGCCATAATAATTACAATTAGCCCCGTATACCACAGGGTCACTCTCATTTTTATTGATAGTCTTTTCATGATTCTACTCGCAATACGTAACCAGTTCCGCGCACTGTATGAATTAACTTCGTTTCAAACTGGCTATCAATTTTTTTACGAAGATAGCGGACGTAAACATCAATAATATTCGATCCGCCTTCATAGTCGTAATTCCACACATGTTGCTCAATTTTATCTCGTGTCAGCACAACTTCTTTATTACGAATCATATATTCTAAAATAGCAAATTCTTTACTGGAAAGAGTGATAACTTGGTCTCCTCTTGTTACTTTATGCATATTGCAATCTACCACTAGGTCAGCGATTTCAAACACATTAGATGTATTTCCTGTTTTTCTTCGCATTAACACTCGAATTCTTGCTAACAGTTCATCAAAAGCAAACGGCTTTACTAAATAATCATCTGCACCTAAGTCGAGTCCTGTTACACGATCATCAATTGTATCTTTAGCTGTAAGAAGCAAGACAGGAGTTGCATTATTGTCCGCGCGTAATCTTTGTAATACGCGTAAACCATCTATTCCGGGAATCATAATGTCAAGCACAATCAAATCGTAGGTAGCCATGTTTATATAATCCAAGGCATCTTCTCCATTCCCACATGCATCGACACTATAATGTTCTGCATTTAATCGTTTCACCAATATATTTTGTAAGTCTTGTTCATCTTCGACGATAAGAACTCGCATTAACATTCTCCTTTTCTTCTTATTAATATGTATCACTATAATTTCAAAACATTAAAGAAAGATTAGAAACTAGTTAATTATATCATTTTATCCCGCATTAACGGGCAGTACGACTACTCCCTCAAAATTCGGTGAATGCGAGGTAGGTAGGGATTAACTGCCTGTAAAAGCCTTCACTTTATTTTTTTGTACATTAATCTTCCTTTAATGTTTGTTCAGTAATATAAAGGCAAGGATAAGGTGCACCTGTAAAGGGAGGAAAACAGAATGGGAAAATGGATGCTGATTGGAGCAATGTCCTGTTTATTCTTAACAGCTTGTTCTACTCAAGCTGATAACAATACAGAAGTACAACAACTGAAAGTGGAAAATGATAAATTACAAAAAGAAGTTGCTCAACTACAACAAGAACCAAACAAAATAGGGCCTGCTACGAATGATACGAAGCAAACACAAGATTTCAAAAACGAAGTCACATCTATTTTAGAAAAAGCAAATAACACGAAACCAGTTGGAGCAAAAGAAGATAACTTAAATACGTACTTAGCAGCAAAAAAAGAAATTGACCAATTGGATGACAAGATAGATCTATCTGATAATCAGCTAGAAGCAGATTATCACGCTGGAACGATAACTGTTGAGCAATATCAAACGCAAGAAAAAGAACACGATATACTGGAAGATCAATTAGAGCAAGCAGAAAATGCACTTGAAGCAAGATTTGGAATAGAGGATTAATCATTAAGGAGTGGATGAAAATGTTAAAACATAAAAAGAAAATAATTATAAGTGTAATTACTATTTTAGTAAGTGGTATTGCTATTGTTGGTGGATATTATGGTATGGGTTACAATTATGCAAAAAAGAATGAAAACTACACAGAGAAACAAGTTCGTGAAATTTCTTTAGCTCATACAAATGGAGAAATTATTAATGTGAAAAAAGAATTTGAATTAGAAGATGACAACTTAGCACAATCAAAATTTGAATATGAAGTGGAAATCAAGACACCTGATAATCTGTTAAATATTTTAAAAGTTAGTGCTAGAACAGGTACAATAGAGCTCAATAATGAAGATTAAATAAATATCGCTTATTTGAAAAAACTCCTAACAAAATTTGTTAGGAGTTTTTTCATGTTTATACTTTACTATTTTAAAATGTGGAAAATCTCCATACTTCTACAATCTATATAAATGACTCAAGCTTCGCATCTTTTGAATGCCCTGAAGTGCTAAACCTAAGTAAAATAATGAACTATCCTATGGAAGAAAGTTGAGGGAGCTAATCGCATATATTTTATTGAAAGGATGTGATTGAATTATGGAACGGCCGAATTGGGGAATTGGAGGATTAGTATTCGTTGGCTGTATGTTCCTTGGTGGAGGAGTAGGATCTATGTTAGGTAATGCCCAAACTGGATGGCTAATAGGAATGGGCGCTGGATTTCTTGGGATGGCTTTAACGAGACTGATCAGAAAATAAAGTAATTGAGATTCTTCTTCTGGTAAATAAGGAAATATGCAAGTAATTCATGGCATAAGAGCTCTATAAATTATAGTTAGAATCTTCCCTTTTGTATTTGTCTTTTCTAAATTTCTCCATACATAGATACGATTCTCAAGTCGGAGGATGGCACCTTAGGGTGTCTTTTTTTACGCTCTTTAAAAATGTCTTAACATATATAGCCGAGTTAATTTAAATAATCAAGAATAATTGAGCTAATAGCTCTCGGTAGATTGCCATCATTTTTTTAATAGATTAGATTCATTACCGTTTCAGACCTATGTATTCATTCATAACTTAACAGTAAAAGGGGGGATGATTAAAGGTATGGCGTTTAATGATGAATTAATTTGTCAACAGTTTGCAAGAATTATCGGCGGGCAAGAAGGATTCGCCGGTGGGAAATGCGTGGCAACAATAAACAGGGATGAAATACGAGCAACAATCTTAGGAAAACGTTTTAGAGTAACAACTTCCTTTTCATTCGAATCACGAGACAATAAAACTGGACGGGCATTATGCCTAGGCCGAGTAGCACTCTTACAAAAAGAAGTCACTGAATTTGTGGCGACAATTATTAAACAAGGAATAATCGTTTCGTCTATACACAATGAGTGGTTATGTGATGATCCAAATTTGATTTACGTTAATATCGAAGACGTTGATGATCCACTAAATTTTGCAAGAAAAGTGAGAAGAGCGTTATGCACGTAATCAATTTCTTTAGTTAAACGAGTGATTATATTAAATTGAAAAGTTCAGCGTGTTGGATGGTTTTATAAAACGAAAGAAGGTGTTTCATATTTGGAATGCCTTTTCTTTATGTTTTCGTTACTAATGTGGGTGGTTAACGGATTATATGCTGTTTATCTTGCAACAGCAAAAACTGGACGAGGTATCTTTAAAAGTTTTTGACTGTCCGTATATACCATATTTTATCAAATGTTATTAGCATATCATAAAACGACAGGGGAGAAATCGCCAGAGAAATACGTCAAATTAGTCATTCCTTCTATAATCTAAGGGGACGTTTTTGTTTTCGAAAAATAATAGGTAAATCATTTGACAATTAAAATAATCTACTTTAATATATATGCCATAGCATATATATGGTGAAACAAATACATTCATTGTGAATGATTGACTGGTATGCTATATCCTTTTATATCTTAATTTATAGAGGTGATATATGAACTTACATGATTTAATAGGCTATCTTGTTCATCGTACTGATGTGAAAATGACCAACTATTTTACGAAGAAATTAAAGCCTTATGGAGTTACGCCAGAGCAGTGGGGGATTATTAGTGTTCTTTGTAGCCAAAGGAGCACTACTCAAAAAGAGTTGGCGGAAGCTATTGATAAAGATCAAACTACTGTTGTTAGAATGATACAGTCAATGGAGAGAAAAGGGATTGTAAAGAAGGCTTTGAATGACCAAGATAGGCGTTCACATAACCTATTTTTAACTGAAAAAGGTGACGAGTTAAAGAAAACAATCTTGCCTGTAGTGAAAGACGCTCACCATTTCGTTACGAGTAATTTGAGCGAGGAAGAAATTAAAGTATTACAATCGTTATTAAACAAATTGTATGATACACACTATTAATATTTGTTCCTTATTGATGCTACGCTATTCATAAGGAACAAACTTTGTTTTAGGTATTACATATGCTATAGCATATAATTTTTGTTTGGACGAATGGGAAGATAACTTTATTTTGTATGATATCTGATTCAGGGTCACTTTTTTGCCTAGTACCAGTCAAATTTTTGTATTATATATGCTATAGCATATAATTTTCGGCCCTTTAATATTGAGAAGGGTAATGTAAATTGAAGCGACTTCCATACGGGTAATCTCAGGAAATAGGGTAAAGGTAGTGACTACTACCTGAACAATACTGAGTTTTTATCAAATAATAAGAAAGGTGTGATTACTATTTTAATTTTCATCAATATTGTAAAAGTAGTGTTGTTTCTGTTCTTTTTAATGACAGGAACGAAAATTATATCCGGGAAAATGGCAGATGAATTCAAACGATTTGGTTTACCTTCGTTTTTTAATTTCTTAACTGGAGCTTTTGAGATTGTAGGAGCGATTGGAATGTTGATAGGAATTTGGATTCCAACAGTAGCTTTATTAGCAGGATTGTTATTAGGCGGTACGATGCTTGCAGCCGCATTAACTCTAATTGTATTAGCGAGAGATCCCTTTAAGAAAGCAATACCTGCACTTGTTTTGTTTGTCCTTAGTTTAGGGATAAGTTTGTATCACATTTTTTAAACATAACTGAAAACTATTAAACTTTCACTTTATGCGTTCAAGTTACTATCGTTTTGTGATTATGTTACAAATAGGGGGATTCTCCAATTAGTGCTTGAATAATAATAGCAATACGAATTTAGACATTACGATCATTCGGATCATAATCAGTAAAAGAATGGGAAGAATTTTTATACAAAGGAATTCCCGATGAATTTTATATTAAAAATAGGAGTGAGTGAAAATGGCATATTTATTACAAGTTGATTTTCCGTTTGAAGGTCCTTTTGGTGAAGAAATGGAAAAAGGATTTTGGGATTTAGCAAATAGTATTAACGAAGAAGAAGGATTCCACTGGAAAATATGGACTGAGAATGAAGAAACAAAAGAAGCTGGAGGCATTTATATATTTGAAGAAAAACAAGATGCTGAAAAATACGCGGAAATGCACAAGAGCAGACTTGAAGCAGCTGGTGTTAAAGATATTAGAGTAAGAATTTTTAACATCAATGAAAAATTAACGGAACTGAATCGTGGGTATATTAAATAATTTCGACAGTTGGAGCAAGCGTAAAAAGGAGGGGGATAATCCCCTCTTTTTTTAATTCTTAAATTGATGGTAAGGGGGCTCACATAAAAAATAATCAATTATAAAAGTGATTTTGAACGTAAGGAATTTGTAAGGAAGAGGTAAGAAAAAAGAGATTTTCCTTGTGTAAGATGAAAATGGAAAGAAGAGTGAGAGGAGAAAAATACTATATATTTCTATAAAAAACAAATCAATTAATAAGACTTGTTTGGAGGAAAAGAGACATTACAGATTCAATGTCGTCCTTTTGCAGTGGGTTAAGAAGAAAGCTGTGTGATTAGTTCCAAACAGCAAATAACCATTTATACAATATGAATAGGGGAGAGGATTATTTTGATGAAAAAGCATCGTCAAATTACATGTACAGGTTTAGCCCTTTTAATAACTGGAGGTTCCCTGTTTTATACAACTCCAACCTCAAGTGTAAAAGCGGAGTCCATTCAAAATGTATCTAGTTCGTTACAAACAAGCAACCAAAGAAATCGAAATTCCGTCAAAGAGGCCATGCGGGATACATTGAAACTTGGATATCCAGGGATACTTGCTAAAACTTCTGAGGGTGGAAAAACATGGAGTTATGCGGCTGGTGTAGCTGATCTGAGTAACAAGAAAGCAATGAAAACAGATTTTCGTTTTCGGATTGGCAGCGTGACAAAGACGTTCACTGCAACAGTTGTGCTTCAATTAGCAGGAGAAAACCGCCTAAATCTAGACGATTCTATTGAAAAATGGTTGCCTGGTGTCATTCAAGGGAATGGATATGATGATAAACAAATTACTATCCGGCAATTATTGAATCACACAAGTGGTATCGCTAATTACACAAGGTCAAAGGATTTTAATATGATGGATACAAAAAAATCCTATACTGCTGAAGGATTAGTAAAGATGGGAATATCCATGCCTCCAGATTTTGCTCCAGGAAAGAGCTGGTCGTATTCAAATACAGGATATGTATTACTAGGAATTCTTATTGAAAAAGTAACTGGGAACAGCTATGCGGAAGAGATTGAAAATCGAATTATTGAACCACTTGAATTAGCGAATACATTCTTACCTGGAAATTCAAGCGTCATTCCAGGAACCAAGCATGCCCGTGGATATATCCAATTAGACGGAGCAAGTGAGCCGAAAGATGTTACTTATTATAACCCAAGTATGGGGAGCTCGGCCGGAGATATGATTTCTACAGCTGATGATTTAAACAAATTCTTTTCTTATTTACTTGGGGGCAAATTATTGAAAGAACAGCAACTAAAGCAAATGCTTACAACAGTCCCTACAGGAGTAGATGAGCTTGGCGATTCCGGGCTTGGAATTTTCAAAATGAAGCTTTCAAACGGTGAATCGATATGGGGGCATGGAGGAACCATTCCTGGCTTTTTAACTTTTGCTGGGGGCACACTTGGAGGCAAGCATACATTGGCCGTCAATTTAAACAGTATTAAAGCTGATAGTCCTGATCCTTTTAAAAATATTTTACTTGCTGAATTTAGCAAGTAGGTCAAAGAGGAGAACGGATAAATTTTATCATATTTTCATAGTGGAACAAACAAATGATGAAAACGGTCACTTATCTAAGGAGGTAATTCCGTGATGAAAAATAAGCTAACTGGTGTGTTAGCCACTGCATTAGCGGTAACTATGATTCTACCAACAGGAGTGAAAGCATTTTCTGAAAGTGAGACTACAGTTGTAACTGGTGAAGAAGTAGCTAGTCAGGAACTGAAGAAGATTGCAGCAGAGAAGGCGGAGCTACTTACAAAGTCTTATGAAGCGAATAGCGTGCAGTATGCGCTAATTGATAATGGAAAACTTATTTTGTCGGGTCAGGCTGGCAAGAATGATTTGGAAGGGGAAAAGCCGCTAACCAAAGATACTCAATATGGGATTGGTTCAGTCAGTAAAATGTATGCAACAGCGGCTGTAATGAAATTGGTCGATGAAGGAAAAGTCGATTTAGATGCTCCTGTTGTCCGCTATGTTCCTGATTTTAAGATGAAAGACGGTCGATATAAACGTATTACACCACGTATGTTATTGAACCACTCCTCTGGATTGCAAGGTTCTACGTTAGGTAATGCATTTTTATTTAACGATAATGATACCTATGCCCATGATACCTTGTTACAACAATTGTCAAATCAAAACTTGAAGGCGGACCCTGGTGCTTTCTCGGTATACTGTAACGATGGCTTTACGCTGGCCGAAATTTTGGTGGAAAGAGTTAGTGGTATGGGCTTTACCGAATATCTACATCAAAGCTTTACAGGACCCTTAAAGATGAATTATACGAAAACGCCGCAGGACAAATGGAGGGATGAAAATCGGGCTGGACTATATTTCCCGGCGTACCAAGGACAACTTCCAATTGAATCGGTGAATGTTATTGGTACGGGAGGCATATCTTCTACGGCAGAAGATATGGTGCGATTCTCACAACTATTTATGGGACAGGGAAAAGGAATCCTCTCTGATAAGGTAGTCAAGGCGATGGAGCAAGATGAATATAAAAAAGGAATGTGGCCGGGGGATGGTGATAATATTTTTAACTATGGTCTTGGCTGGGATAGTGTGAAACTATACCCATTCAGTGAATATGGGATCAAAGCTTTGACTAAGGGCGGCGATACGGCACTGCAACATGCTATATTAGTCGTGCTTCCGGAACAGAAAATAGCAGCGGCTGTATTGTCATCTGGTGGACGGAGCTCTACAAATCAACTAATGGCAACTGAATTGCTACTCGCCACGCTTAAAGAAAAAGGTACTATTAAGGACATCAAGCCGAACAAATCCTTTGGCAAGCCGGTCAAAGTCAAAATGCCTCAAGGCGTAGCAAAGAAAGCTGGATTTTATGGTAATAGCGAAACTCATTTTAAGATTGAAATTACGAAGAACGGTGAACTATTCTTACCATCTAATCCACAAGAAAAATATGTATATACTGCTGATGGAAGCTTTATTAATGAGGGGGGTACTTCCAAGCTCAACTTCGTAACCGAGAAGAATGGAAGAACTTATTTGAAGGAGAGCGCATATAAATCGCATCCAGGTTTAGGGCAAAGTGTGATGACCCACTATTTAGCTGAGAAACTAGAAGACAACGTGCTTTCGAAGAAAACCGCTGCTGCATGGGCAAAGAGGGAAGGTGTCAAGTTTTATCTTGTGAACGAGAAATTTAGTTCTATTCAATATCTCGTTCAACCGAAACTTCTTAGTACTCAAATTACTCGCAAGGAAGGCCCAGCAGGCTATTGGGATGGCAGAAAAATTACAGGTTCGAACACCGCGGTGCATCAGATCCAAGTACCCGTGATGAATGGTCGTGATACGACGGAAACGCATTTCTATACAGAAGGCGGCAATGAATATATGGAGATGGCTGGATTGTTATACGTAAGTGAATCTAATGTAAAACCAATTGATGTAGGCCAATCATCCAAAGTTACGTTGGATGCAAATGGACATGCGAAATGGTTTACAATTCCACAAGCGGCAACAGACAAAAGGATGACCGTAACGCTGCCATCAAATGGTTCATTTGCGGTGTATGATGAGAAGGGAGTTTGCGTCAACTTCACCATTGTGAGTGGCAATAACAAGGTGGAACTTCCGAAGAACGGAACAATCGTATTCGCTGGGGCACCGAAATCGGAATTTGCAATCTCGGTGAACTAGCTATAATTTAAGATGATCTTAAACAAAACCAGTACGGTACAGAAAAGATGTATTACTGGTTTTGTTTGTATTTATGCATTCTCAATGAAAAAACTTGAATAATATCACTCTCAAGCACTATAAAAACATCAAAACTAGAAAATTAGTATCTCTAGAAGATGTACAGTTTTTTGGGAGTTGAATAATTTTAACAGCGTAGAGAGATTAAATTTCTACTCTTTTTCTTCTTAATTGGGGTACGACCTCAATTAAGAAGGTTTCTTCAATTAATAGAAATGTATGTACATACACATTGTATTTTCATTCCATAACTTTTAAAATTTTGTTCACGATAGTTTGATATTGTAAAAAAAGAAAATATGTGGCACGACATCACTTTGTTTTTTATATAGCTTTGTAATTAAACTATAGTATTATATTTTTTCTTCATTATTGAAATTAGTAATAATAAAATGTATTATTGAAAAGCACAATTTATAATTCAAGTAATCAAGCATATGTACCTATAATAATTTGAACATTCAGAAATTATAATATTGTCTAAAAACGAGGTGAGATTCATAGAAACAGTACATATTAAGTGGTATGGCATGTATAGTATAAATGACTTTTATAATAGGGAAGAAGCTTCTAAGAAGGGGATATTTGCAATCTCTAGAGTATATGCTAAGAATGTAACATTGCTCTATATAGGACAAACCAAAAGAAGCTTTATACAAAAGATAAGAGAACTTAATAAAGAGTGGACTTTTGATGAGAGCGAATTAAAGATTACATTAGGAATAATAGAATTTCCTAGTGGTGAAATTTACTCTGAAAAGAAGGTAAAAGAGATAAAATCTCTTTTGATTTTACGACATACCCCATTAGAAAACGAAACATCTTTATTATACTATAGAGGGAAATTTAATTTAAAAATTATAAATAAGGGAAGAAGAGGCTTAATTGTTAAAAAGCTTTCTACAGGAGATCTAATGTGGACGTAATTGGAATCACCTTTGAATAAAATTGAAGGTTTCTTAAGTGCAGAAGCTTATCAATTTTTAATGTATTAAACTATTTTGAATAACATATGTCAGATACTTGAAAAAACACAAATTATATTATGATATGAAATCCTGTATGGAAAGTGTAGTTTATTTCTATTGTTTAATAAAAATATTAAGAATTTTAGGGATAATACATAAAGAGTAGAGGAGAAAGTAAAAACGGAGGTTTGAAGAATGGGACAAGTAAGCAGATTTCAAGAAAAACAACAGAATCGTCGTCAAAAGGCAATTTTTAATATTGCATTTACTTTGGTATTAGTGACAGTTGGTATAGTGACATACCAGTTGTTTACCCCTTCTAATACATCAAAGAAAGCAATTGCTCAAGAAAAGAAAGTAACAAAGATAGAAGAGAAGAAAACTGAAGATAAAGAAACAGCAAAGATAGAAGAGAAGAAAACTGAAGATAAAGAAATGGCAAAGATAGAAGAGAAGAAAACTGAAGATAAAGAAACAGCAAAGATAGAAGAGAAGAAAACTGAAGATAAAGAAGCAGCACAGTTAGAAGGGAAACAAAAAGTAGAAAAATCGGTAAAAACGAGCGGAAATGAAAATAAAGAGGAAGAAAAAACGGTATCTCAAGAAAAGGATTCTCAAACTAATCCTTCATGGAAGCCAATTGGTACAGAGCAAGGAGCAAAACCTGATATGAAATTTAAAGAAGGAACAGTAGATTGGAGTGAGATGAAAAAAGCAATCTCTTATGCTGTTGATGTTCCAGAGAGCCAATTGATTTTCGATTTTATTGGAAATAATGGTAATAATAAAGCCTACGGTAATGTACGAGATAAACAAAGTAATAAAAAATATAAGGTTAATATTGATTGGGTAGAGAATCAGGGGTGGAAACCAGCATCTGTACAAGTGGTAAAATAAATAATAGAAATGTAATTATGTGCTTAAAAGTTTACTCTTGTAAAAACTCATAAAAGAGTTTGTTTCAATCAGGACTCTTTTTGTTATGTTGACAGGATTAATTACTCAGGCTCAATTGTGAGATCCAGATGCAGACAAAGTTTGAAGTTTATTAAAATTTACCTGATTTAGTGCTTCGAGAGGTTCAAAATTGCATTTTTAAAGCACTAAATAATTAATGCTACCTTTTGAAATATTTTTGGTCTCATTTCATTAGAAACAATTCCGTCTATATAACTAAAAAATGTATTATAATATCTATTGAACATATGAATAGGATAACAATTACCTGCTGTTAGCAAGTTGCAGTATATCTAATGAAAAGATCACTTGTTTCTAAGACAAGTGATCTTTTTATATACATTTCCTTTGCTATTTTTGAAATTGAATAGATATTTCAATCTGTGTAATTACAATAGACTTGATTAAAATTAAAACTGCAACAAGGATAATACCGTCCATATTTGTAGTAAGAAATATATATATAATATCTTAATGCAAGGTTGGCCTATATTCTATGAAGATATTAAAAGATTATAGGAAACACTGAGAAACCGGAATTATTTTTATTACAATATTTATGCATATTTAGGTCTAAATAGCTGGGTATTAGCTAAGAAACTTGAGATATTAGACTCCTATTAAGTTAAAAATGGCCTTAAGTATATTTCCCATAAAGAAAATTATGTAAATAAGCTGTCCATATGGGCAGCTTATTGTATTTTTTGGTTTAGCTTGTTTTTTTTCGAAGTGCTGGCGGTTCCTCTACAAGTATTCTTGCATTTAAATTATTTTTAATATATTATATTTATATGGTTATATAGAAATGGACGTATACAAAAAGACTCAAATTTATTAATAAGATTTAAGTCCTTTTCAAAGATAAAAAGATTGTACCGAAATGGAATAAAACTTATACTTTTCTTTTTAATATGTATCTAGTAAAAAGACATTTTTCATCAATAAAATTGTATTTTCAATATAAACGGAAGTTTATTTATTTTCAATGATAGGAAATAGTGGGGCTAGAACATAGAGGAACAAGGAAACATATAGAGAAATCTGAAGAACCTGAAAACTATTGTATGTAGTTTGTTCATCTCAAGTACAATAAAAGAGTCTTACCTCTGTAGGCAAGACTCCACTAGTGTAGCTGTATAATATTTACATATCAACTAAAAAACAGAAACCATATAACACCAAGTAGCAGAATCCTAATATTCCTCCTACAGCTAATACTTGTTTAAACCAACTCTTAAATTTTATATTACTGTAAATATCTTGAACTTTTTCCATATTTCCTCCTATTAAGGCGAACCCTTAAAGACTCTCACTTCGTTATGGTACCATTAAAGAATGGCTAATAGAGGTCAAATATTGTCAAAACGTATAAATATGCAATATTGCATACAGAAATGTATTGTTACAAATGTAAGCGTTTACTATAATAAGTGTATAAAGTTTAATCACATCCCAGTACTAACAAAAGAGGAGGAAATAATATGGAAATCGCAATGGCAGTTTTAAAATTTATAGGTGGAGCAATCCCATTAGTTCAAGAGCTTCTAAAAGCATTTATGTAAATTCACTATTTAGCAATTATTTATAAAAATTATCATTCGTATGAGTAAAGCCCCTTTAACAATATTAGGGGGCTTTTTAAATTTCTACATATTTAAGGTTACGTCACATCAATATCAAGTTAAAAGTAAATTTTAAGAATAAACCTATAGAGGATATTTTATAGTGAATCAAGATCCTTTTACAAAGTTGTAGGCATTAAACTCCTACGGCTTTTATTATACTTTATTGAAGTAAAAAGTCTCTTCAGATTATCTCTCCGTTTCAAAAAACTCAATCCACTCCCCATCAGGACCAGCGAAGAATATGTAACGTGTTCCATCTGGTAATGTTTCGATTTCTTCTCCTAGTAAAAAGGTTACTGCGTGTTTCTTTAGTCTCTCGATTTCATCTTCTAATGAATCTACCTTAAAGCAAATGTGATGTACTTTTCCTTCTGCTGGCAAGGAAGAATTGTAGCCTTCAATTAATTCGAGTATCGTTTCTTTCGATTCTTCCACACCTAAAAAAGCGAGTTTTAAGTCTGGATTCGGGTGCCCCATACGTTGAAGGAGCTGTAAGCCGACTACTTCTTCATAAAATGAGATAGATGCTTCTAAGTTTGCAACCATAAGTCCTACGTGTTCAATTCTTCTAACTGGCATGTAGATTCCTTCTTTCTGAAAATTATATACAATATATTATTGAAAATTAAGAAAATAAGCAAGATAAAAACCTTACAAATTTTAGCGTGTTGTATGGTATAGTGAGAAAGTATGTTTGGGGAGAAGGAAGGAGATTATACGATGAATACACCTACTCAAACTCCTTCATTATCAGAAACGATGAAAGAGTGGCATTATGCATTAGCATATGAAATTAAACATTGGAAAACGATAGGTGGTAGTAAAATTTCTATCATGAACGGTCGTTTTTTATATACAGATTATGAGAATACAGTGTATGTATTTCAGCTTATTTCGGAAGTAAGCTTACCTGAAGGTTCACCAATTCGAATTGAGTTCGATGGTGAGGAAGCGACAGGAGAAGTATTATCTGTACATGGATTAGAAATAGAACTGAAATTAAATGATTATATACAAGGTGAAATAAGAGAAGCGGTTTTATACAGTGAACCGTGGCAACTTTTAGAGCAACTGCAAGAGCGATTGAAAGAAGCACGTAAAGATAAGCTAAAACGTAATCGTATAAAGCGTCTCGTTGATGGGACGAGCAGTCCGAAACATATTGAGAAGATGAAAAATCCGAAAAATGAACTGGCATATCGCGCATTTTACAATCCGACAACGTACGTATGGGGACCACCTGGAACAGGGAAGTCTTACAATTTATCACGTATTATTTCGGCTCATTATCAAAAAGGAAAATCGGTACTTGTGTTAGCTCATAGTAACGCGGCAGTAGACGTATTAATGAGTGAAGTAACGAAGCAAATTGAAAAGAAAAAGAAATGGACGCCTGGCGAAATTGTTCGTTACGGTTATAGTCAGCATGAACATATACGAAATCATGAAACGTTACTTGCATCGAAATTAGTTGAAACGACGAACGGATCATGGGGTGAGGAAAGACTCTACTTAGAAGAGACACGCCAAGATCTTCGTGAAAAAATCTTATCGTATAAAGCAACATCTGCTGATAAGAAGCGTATACAAGAGATTGAAAGTGAGCTTCGAAAGCAAAAGGCGAAAATTAAAGAAGTAGAAAAAGAATATATTGAAAATGCGAAAGTAATTGGTGCAACTTTATCGAAATGTGCCATTGATTCACTTATTTATGAGCGTACATTCGATTTAGTTGTCGTAGATGAAGTGAGTATGGCGTTCGTTCCGCAAATCGCATTAGCTGCTTCACTTGGGAAACGTATCGTCGTTTGCGGTGACTTTTTACAGTTACCTCCAATTGCGATGGCGAACCATGAACTCGTTCGCAAATGGCTTGGGGAAGATATGTTTTACCATGCTGGGATTGTTGAGTCTGTTAATAAATCAGAAGCACACCCAAACCTATTTATGTTGCAGGAACAAAGACGTATGCATGCGGATATATCGAAGTTTACGAATTCGTTTATTTATAAAAATAGAGTATACGATCATCCGTCTGTTTCAGAGCGTAAAGAACTTGCGCAATTGCAGCCGTTCGCAAATGAAGCGAGTGTTTTATTTGATACGAGCCAAATGGGAGCTTTTTCGTTAAAAGATGCTGCTTCTGGTTCCCGTTTTAACATTATGTCTGGTTTAGTAGCGATGCAAATGATGTTAATCGGATTGTTAGACGGTGTTCAGTCGATTGGTGTTGTGACACCTTACAGGGCGCAGTCACGCTTTTTATCGACGTATATTAGAGAAATGTTGCAGAGAACGAAATATCAAAACATACCAGTTTTAGCGGCGACAGTTCATAAGTTTCAAGGTTCTGAAAGAGATATGATGATCTTTGATACGGTTGACAGTTATCCGCAAGAACGACCTGGCGTGTTATTCTTTGACCATAAAAATCATCGCCTCGTCAATGTAGCAGTGACAAGGGCGAGAGGGAAGTTCATTCAATTATCAGATTGCCATTATATGCGTAAAAATCTTTCTAGAAAACAAGCGTTATCACAATTAACAGCTCATATAGAACGTCACGGAGATGTGTATGATCGCACGACATCAAGACAATTGTGGGAACGGAAAATTTCGAAACGTTTACGCTGGTTTATGGAAATGAATCTTGAAGAGCCGAAAGGGCTATTAAAAGATATTTTAGCCGCAAAACGAAAAATTATTATTTCACTGCCAAGTACGAAACAAGTAGATAAACGAGTATGGCAAGCGTTAATGCGTACAAATGCACAAATAACAGTTTATAGTGATGGACCAGTTCCGCTGAAAAATGTAAAGTTACAAAGACAAAATAAAGCATTCCCATTCTTAGTAATTGATGATGAAATCTTCTGGGCAGGCGCACCGCTTACATCTCAAATGATATTTGAAGGTAGTACGGAATTTCCGTACGTATGTGCAAGACTGCAAGCACCTGAGACAATTGGTGTATTAAAAGGATTTTTAGATATTCGGTAAATTCGGATAGGAATTCCTTGACTTTTACTTGGAATGAACTTAGAATAAAAAATAATTTAATATAATTTTATGAAAATTCTTATCACGAGAGGTGGAGGGACTGGCCCTATGATACCTCGGCAGCGGATTCGTTATGAATACTGTGCCAATTCCAGCAAGGTAACTTGAAAGATAAGAAAGAAGCTCATTTTGACTGTATATACAGAAGCCTCTTTCTATCTTTTAGAAAGAGGCTTTTTTACGTGAAAATAAAAGGAGGAAGAACAATGGGAGCGACAGGAGTAACGTCACAAAGAAAAACAATTGAAGAGAGTATCGAAAGAAATAAGGAAAAGTACATAGAAACAAGTCATGATATTCATGCGAATCCAGAGATTGGTAACCAAGAGTTTTACGCATCTAGGACGTTAAGTTTATTGCTAGGCAGTGCAGGATTTCAGTTGCAGCACAATATAGCTGGACATGAAACGGGGTTTATTGCGCGAAAAAGTTCTGGAAAGCAAGGACCGGCAATTGCATTTTTAGCGGAGTACGACGCTTTACCAGGACTCGGTCATGCGTGTGGTCACAATTTAATTGGCACAATTAGCGTTGCAGCAGCAATTGCATTATCAGAAACACTTGAAGAAATTGGCGGGGAAGTTGTCGTGTTTGGTACACCAGCAGAAGAAGGTGGGCCAAATGGTAGCGCGAAATCAAGTTATGTAAAGGCAGGTTTATTTAAAGACATTGATGCGGCGCTTATGATTCATCCGAGCGGAAAAACAGCAACAACGAGTCCTTCACTAGCAGTCGATCCACTTGATTTTCATTTTTACGGAAAAACAGCTCACGCTGCAGCTTCGCCGGAAGAAGGGATTAATGCATTAGATGCGGTTATTCAGCTCTATAACGGTATAAACGCACTTCGCCAACAACTTCCGGCAGACGTGAGAATTCATGGCGTCATTACAGAAGGCGGAAAAGCACCTAACATTATTCCTGACTATGCCGCGGCTAGGTTCTTCATCCGTGCAGCAACGCGAAAAAGATGCGCGGAAGTAACAGAAAAAGTAAGAAACATTGCTGAGGGAGCAGCGTTAGCAACAGGTGCAAAAGTAAAAATCCATCAATTCCAAAATGAAATCGATGAATTACTCGTAACAAAAACATATAACGATATCGTAGCGGAAGAACTAGAACTATTAGGTGAAGATGTAAATCGTAAAGAAAGAGTAGGGATTGGTTCAACCGACGCAGGAAACGTCAGCCAAGTTGTGCCGACAATTCATCCGTACATTAAAATTGGTCCAGATGACTTAATTGCGCATACGAATGAATTTAGAGAAGCAGCACGTTCAGAACTAGGAGATAAAGCATTAATTACATCGGCAAAAGCATTAGCGAATACAGCGTATCGATTAATTACAGAAGAAGGGTTGTTAGAGAAGGTGAAGGAGGAGTTTAGGGAGACACAGAGGAATCAAGGGTAAGGGATTAAGGTGCTTTTTTCGAATAGCAATCGAATTAATAAGTAGAGATATAAAAAGAACATTGAAAAATCAATGTTCTTTTTTGTTTGCTAGTCATTGATTTTGTTGGTTTTTCTCAAGAAAGAGAAAATTTTACTGTTAGTGAGGATAATAATACGTATCCCTTTATTAGAATGACAATTTCTCCTCGAACTCACTCTTTAAAACAATTAAAGGAGATGATAATCCGAATTGCATTAACGAGTCTAAAAACGCAGCGAGGGAATCCATCGAATCGCTCATGACCTTCATCATATAATTAAATTCCCCGCTAATTCGATATAAATCAGTTACTTCAGGAGCGGCATTACAATATTGGATGAAATCAGAGCATTGGCTCGTTTTAAACATGATGAATGCTTGAATGCTTTTATTAATTTTGGAAGGCTCAAATTTCGTTCGGTAAGCCGCTATAACTCCTTGATCTTCAAGTTTATTAATACGCTCTTTTACAGCAGGTTGCGTCATGGATATAATTCGTCCTATTTCTGAAACAGAAATTCTCGCATTTTCATACAACAAGTTCATAATCTTATGATCGATTTCATCCAGTTTTACTGTGTTTTGCATTGTGTAGCCTCCTTATTTTATTTTCTAAAGTAAAACGTAAGTTATAACTATAATATCATAAGTAAACGAATTGAATTACTTATAAATCTATATTTAAAATTATCGGTGTTTGCATGAAAATATAAGTGTTGGATTTTTTAAACGGAAATTTAGAAAGGATGGAAAAAATGAAGAATCTTGATGGGAAAGTAGCGTTAGTAACAGGGGCGAGTCGCGGTATTGGTCGTGCGATTGCGATGAGATTGGCAAACGACGGTGCATTAGTTGTGATTCACTACGGACGAAATAAGGCAGCTGCAGATGAAACAATTAGTGAGATTGAATCTAATGGAGGAAAAGCATTCTTAATTGAAGCAGAACTCAATTCAATTGATGGTGTCAAGAAGCTAGTAGAACAATTGAAGAATGAATTACAAGTAAGGGTTGGTACATCAGAGATTGATATTTTAGTAAACAATGCAGGGATAGGTACACAAGGAACGATTGAAAATACGACAGAAGAAGTTTTTGATGAAATTATGTCTGTAAATATTAAGGCACCGTTCTTCTTAATTCAGCAAACATTGCCGTTACTACGAGCAGAGGGGCGTATTATTAACATTTCATCAGCTGAAGTACGACTTGGTTTTACAGGCTCAATTGCATACGGCTTAAGTAAAGGTGCATTAAATACGATGACACTTCCTCTAGCTAAACATCTCGGAGAAAGAGGTATAACAGTGAATACAATTATGCCTGGATATACGAAGACAGATATTAATGCAAAATTGCTAGATGATCCGGAAATACGAAGTTTTGCTACGAATTCATCTGTGTTCGAACGAATAGGGCAAGTTGAAGATATTGCAGATGCAGTAGCATTCCTTGCTTCTGCTGATAGCCGCTGGATAACAGGGCAGATTTTAGATGTTTCTGGAGGGTTTTGTTTATAGGGGCACTGCTCCATACCCATCAAGCTAATCAAGTAAATTACTAGATATGAAACGATCCTTGTTTCATATCTGGTAATTTATAGAAAGATAGGCATGCTAAAGAAGTCTATTAAAACGTGATTTTTTGGCTAGGCAACTTGAATAAGGGGGCATTTCTTTTTCTTAAGTTGATGGGTATGTATGGTGACCTCTATTAGACGATAGTGAATTAACAATTTCGGGGTTCAGTTCAACTTTATTCAAAATAAGATTTTTTTTGCAGTAAAATCAATGTTAGTGGAACTTTTTTAAACAAACTTTTTTCTAAATTAACATAAATACTTGTAATATTTAAATTAGTACTATATAGTTCTAGTTATGACAAAGGTAAAATTAATGAATCAAAAACGTGTGATTGAAGTAGCTGCAACATTATTTTTAGAAAAAGGGTTTGCTTATACAAGTATGGATGAATTAGTACGTGTAAGCAAAGTTTCAAAGTCTAATGTGTATTATCACTTTTCTAATAAGGAAGTATTATTAGAAGCGGTCGTTGATTATTGGATTGAAATGTATCAATCTGCAATTGATGACGTACTTTCTCAGAACCAATTTTTAGTTGAAGATCGTATCCAACTGTTTTTAAAGCAATTATCACAAGGAGTTCAGTCGAGAGAGTATAAGGGGAGCTGTCCATTTATTACTCTTTATATTCAAAGTCCTAAACAGGCCACGCAAATAAAAGAAAAAATAGGTCTTTTTTTTACAGGATTACAAAAGAAAGTTTCTCTATTACTTAAACAAGGGGTAGAGAATGGAGAATTTAGAAATACGATTCATATTGATGAGGTTGCATCACTTTTTATTACAAATCTTGAAGGAGCGTTATTTATTTCAGAAACATTGAAGGATGCAACTGTAATCACGAAAACAGCAGATCATTTTTTAAAATTGCTTCGATAAAAGAAGCATTTTTTTTAAATCAAATTAGTACTGATTAGTACTAAAAGGGGGATTTTATATGAGAACAGTATTTTTAACTGGTGGAACAGGCTTTATTGGACAGCAATTAGTGAAAGAATTAGCCAAAGAGGATGTTAAAATTCTTCTTTTAGTAAGGTCGAAAAGTAAAGCAATACGCCTTTTTCAAGAAAGAGGAAACTTAAAAAAGGAAGTTATGCACTTTATTGAAGGTGATTTGACGAAAATAGATTTAGATCTAAGTGCTGAAGATAAGGAGAGGGTATTGAAAACGGATGTGATTATTCACGCAGGAGGCCCCATGGATATACAAGCGACAAGTAAAGAGGCAGCTTCCGTATTTTTACATGGTGCCAAACATATTAGTGACTTAGCTAAAAGTATTCATCAATTGAAGGGCTTGCAACAATTTATTCATGTTGTAGGTTATATGAGTCCCTTTAATGATAAAAATAGCAAGATTGCAATTGATGTGTTTCAAGAAGGAAATAATTATTTGAAAATAAAAAATCCATATGAGAGAACAAAATTTTTAGCAGATCTTTATATCCGTCAGCAGGCATCAGCAGTAGGTTATCCGCTTTCTGTAATTAATCCGCCAACTGTAGTCGGTAGTAGTAAAACAGGGAGTACAGAGCAGATAGCAGGATTAGGTTTGCTTGTGATGAGTATGCGAAGAGGGCTCATGCCAATGATTCCTGGAGGTAAGGGATATAGGTTACCACTTATTTCAAACGATGAGCTTGCGAAGTTTATTGTGCAGGTTTTCAGATTAGAGCAACCGACTATTCAAACATATACACTTGTTGAAGACAAACAGCACGATCAGAACATTGCTGAGTTATTAAGTATTATGTCAGAAAGTATGAATATGAGGGCACCAAAAATCTCTGTCCCAATGCCACTTATGAAAGCAATTATGAATAGTGGAGTAAGTAAAATAACAAAAATTCCTTCTGATGGACTGAATTTTATTACAAAACGAAAATTTTCAAATGTTTCAGCGAAAAAAATTATGGGAGGGGATTGGTTTAAGAAGACGAGTGTAATGAAATTTCTCCCTGCCGTAGTAGCTGATCTGGATTATCGAATGATAGATCAAAATGGCCAGCATAATCATTTATTTAAACGAACATTATGCGATAACACTACCCTTTACCAATTACAAGGAGAGGGTAAACCGTTTATTTTATTACATGGTTTATTGAGTGATGGAGAGGATTTATTTCCTTTAGCACAAGAGCTTCATGAAAAAACTGGTCAACCTGTATGGATCTTGGATCTTCCAGGTTTGGGACGTTCTCCTTTTAAACGAGAGAAAAATCTTCTAGATATCTATTTGAATGTAGTGAAAAAGTTATTGGAGAAAGCTACGAATGGTGCACATCTAATTGGTCATTCATTCGGTGCATTTATTCTTCTGGAAGCATTGGTACAAGAGTACATAGATAAGAAGTATTCAATCACTTTACTTCAGCCACCTGTTGTTAAAAAAAATGCTAAATCGCTAAATGTTCCTCAATTTATGAACAAATGGACATTAAAACTGGCAACTACTAATTTCATAGAGCGATATTTATTAAGTAATGGTTTGTTTGAAAGTATAGAGAGTATCCCTGAACATTATATTGAAAAAATAAGGAGCAGTTTTACTTCTCCTAGAATTTTAAATACTACGGTTCAGCTTAACAGTTTACTACTGAAAAACGATCAAGGTGATTTCAATGAAGTAACAAAGTATAATCTTCACATTATTTGGGGGGATTATGACAGAGGTTATTCTGCTCCATCGCATCTTGGTAAGGTTGATTTTGTTCCATATGGCCATCATTTTCCTCTTAGCCATCCGAGTGAAACGGCAACATTAGTAATGAAAAATAGTAATACTAGCAGATGAGAGTTTGGGATAAATAAAAAGTGTGTAGTAAAATCGTTGTGTTTTTGAAATAAAATCGTACTGTGTGGGGGCCCACCCCATCACTATCAGACTAAGAAACGCAAATACCTCAAAACGAAAAAATGAGCATTTTATTACAAGATAGTACAAAATTTCGTTCTGGGGATGCTATAAAATTTTAGCTTGATGGCGATGTGGTGCTACCCCACATCCATCAACTTAAGGATTTTGTGCTGGTTTAAAATAAAGTTTGGTTAAAAAATCATTCTAAACCCATAATTTCAATGCATATAAAAAGCCATTGTTTTAAACAGTAATTGAACAAAACGATGGCTCTCTTTTATTTTCCAGAACTGTTTTTCATAAAAAAGTCTGATTAATTTAATTTTCCTTATACCACTAACGCACCATTTAGTTTAATAAGAATGAATGGATTTAAACTTTCTTCCAATAAAGTTAGCAGGTACAGGGTTGAGTTCTATTTCTCTTGACCAAACAGAGAGTTGACCAATGTGGTGAATCTCATGAGCAATTATATGATGTAATATTTCCTCAACAGTATATTTATCTTCATCCCAAGCAACACATACAGCTTTCTCTTTTAATTCATCTAAATTTTTTTTGAGAAATTCAGCTATTTCATTCCGGAATCTATCTGAAAGAGATTTAACCCTTTCAAGTGTATCATAATCAGCAAATTCAACTACTATGTCTTCTTTGCCTTGAATACCACGAACCCAACTATATTCAACATCAATAATGTGAAAAAGGGTATATAAAATACTTCCTACTCCTCCAGTTCGCTCTTTTATCAACTCTTCATTTGATAGTTGATTACACCATTCAAACCATTCGTCTCTTACTTGCCAGTTATATTTAAAAAAATTTATCAATGTAAATACTCCCCTATATAATTGTTTATAGCAATAAGAATTAGCTTTTGTCACTAAAACCCCTCTTTTTATTGAAGTAACCTGCCCTGTTAGTTCAATAAAACAAGCTCTAGATAAGTAATCTCGAGCAAAAGCGTTGCACCTTATTAAAACAACACGTCTTTTTTAAACTTCGTGACTTTATTCCAAATCCGTATATAGACTATTTTTGGAGTTAAAAGCACGTTACTATTCTCTTATATTAATGAGAAAGGGTGACGTACTTTTTATGAATATCCACCAAAAACAAGAGTTATCTTTATTTGCCGAAGAGTTATATCGATATATGTCTCCCGCTACACTTAATCAATTAGCTATAGAAGCAGGCGGGATGAAACGAAAACGTAAGTGCCATGGGCACCATTTCTTATCTTTGTGTGTATGGTTAAATCAACAAGTCGCTACTACCTCTCTTACTCAACTTTGTAGTCAGTTAGAAACCTCAACAGGAATTTTATTAAGTCCGGAGGGACTTAATCGACGCTTTAACTCAGCCTCTGTAGCTTTCTTTCGAACTGCATTTACTACACTTCTACAAGCTAAAATTGGAGGTTTATCTAAGATTTCTCATTCTCTTTCAGCTTACTTTGAGCGCATTCGCATCCTTGATTCTACAACCTTCCAAGTTCCAGATCGATTCGCAGCTACTTATCCTGGTGCCGGAGGATGCAGTCATAAAGCTGGTGTGAAAATTCAACTAGAGTATGACTTGTTGAGTGGGGAATTTTCTGATGTGGAAATTGAACCAGGAAAACGAAGTGATCAGGCATATAGTGCGACTCGAACAGGTATGGCACAAAAGAATGAACTATATATTCGTGACTTAGGATATTTTCGTTTACAAGACTTTAAGTCTATTCAAGACAAGCAAGGATATTATTTATCACGTCTTAAGTTACCAACTAAAATATACAGAAAAAAGTTCGAAACAGTTGTATTTAAAACAAAGCCCACTCAATTGAGACCGGTATATATACAAATTCATTTGGAAGACATCATGACACAATTACAACCTGGCCAAGTGTATGAATTACATGATGTTTATGTAGGGAGTAAAGACAAACTACCTACTCGCATTGTGGTTTATAGATGTACCGAGGAGCAAAAACAGAAACGCCTACGTGACCGAGCTATTCGCGAAAAGAAAAAAGGAATTACTTATACAGAGCGTACGAAGCTTTTACAAGGTATTACGGTATATATGACAAACATTCCTACGGAATGGGTACCAAAAGAGAAAATCTATGATTTATATTCACTACGTTGGCAAATTGAACTGTTATTTAAAATATGGAAATCTTGGTTTCAAATTCATCGTTGTAAATCTATTAAACAAGAACGATTAGAATGTCACCTTTATGGGCAACTCATTAGTATTCTATTATGTTCTTCTACCATGTTTAAAATGCGAGAACTCCTGTTACGGAAGAAACAGAAAGAGCTAAGTGAATATAAAGCGATGTACATAATTAAGGATTATTTTTCACTTTTTTACCAAGCATTACACAAAAACACCCAAGAATTATCAAAGGTTCTCCTTCGTCTGTTTAACCTCCTACAGCACAACGGACGAAAATCTCATCGATATGAGAAAAAGACAGTCTTTGATATTTTGGGTGTTGTGTATGATTATACCACTTCTACTCATCATGTAGCATAGTAAAAAATTGAAGCCTGTCAGGGTTTATTTGATATGCCCACTTTTATAAAATCTATAAAAGATAATAAAAAGCTATATGGAAAGACCGCATTTTGTATAAAAATATACCTTAAGTTGATGGGCATGTGGTGCTACCCCATGCCCATCAACTTAAGAATGTAGAACTCCCCAAAAAAATTATGAGTTTTTTGTTACAAGTTATCACAAAATTTCGTTTTTGGGTAGTTTTATTTTCTTAGCTTGATGGCGATGAGCGGTACCCCATAAAGGCCCCTGATACATAATTGATGTTCTGCCATTTGTAGAAAACAATCCACTTATACCATTTTAACAAGAAGAAATATCTCGTCCATGTTGTAATATTGGCTTACGTTAAGCTTGTGAAAAAAACATATTCATGTATAATACAATTGATGTATGATGCATTAGTTGTAGGAGGGTGACCTATTTGAAAAGAGAAGATGCCTTAAAACTAAGAACGGATATTAAGAAAATGATTATAATAACTGGGGTTTTTGAATCTCAAAATTTGCCCAATGGACCATTTGAAAAACCTTTACCAACTTCTCAAATGATGGCGTTAGAGGAACTAGAGGTGGAAAAATTAACTGTTTGGCAACTATCCAATAAACTTAGATTAGAGACTTCAACTGTAAGTAGATTGGTAGATAAGTTAGTAAAAAAGGGGCTTGTTTATCGTGAAGTAAATGAAAAAAATAGAAGAGAACTTTTTCTGCACCTCACAGAAAAAGGTCACATAACTGTTAATTGCTTAAGAGAGCAATCCATTACATTTTATCAAAGTATTCTCAATAATTTATCAGAATCAGAACAAAAAATAGTTGTGGATGGTTTTGAATTATTTATTGATTCTATTTCTAAGTCTTTTGATTAGAGTGAGGTAAGTCATAACATTTGGAGGATAAAATGAGTTTGCATTTTGAACGTCCTATTATTGAATTAAAAGAGAAATTTGATGAATTAAAGAAAATTATGAAAGAAAATAATGTAGATTTATCGTCAGAAATTCATGAATTAGAAAAACGTTTAAATAAAATGCAAGATAAAATTTATTCTAATATTACACCTTTTCAACGAGTTCAAATTGCAAGGCTACGTAACCGACCCACGACATTGGACTATATACCTTTATTGTTTACAAACTTTCTCGAACTTCATGGTGATCGATTATATGGTGATGATAAAGCAATGATAGGTGGTATTGCAAAATTTAAAGGAATGCCCGTTACGGTTATTGGTCATCAAAGAGGTAGAAATACAAAGGAAAGTATAGAAAGAAATTTTGGAATGGCACATCCAGAAGGTTATAGAAAAGCGCTAAGACTTATGAAACAAGCTGATAAATTTAATCGCCCTATTATTACATTTATTGATACAATAGGCGCCTATCCAGGGATAGGGTCTGAAGAACGTGGAATTTCTGAAGCGATAGCTCGAAATCTATTTGAAATGACTACACTTAAAGTGCCAATTGTTTGTATTGTAATTGGAGAGGCATCAAGTGGTGGAGCTCTTGGCATTAGTGTCGGTAACCATATCCATATGTTAGAGTATTCATGGTACTCGGTGATTTCGCCAGAAGGAGCAGCATCTATCCTATGGAAGGACGCTAAGTATGCTCCAGAAGCTGCTGAACATATGAAAATTTCAGCAAAAGATTTAAAACATTTAGGAATTATTGATGAAATCATTCCTGAAATTAAAGGTGGAGCACAAAATGATATAAAATCACAGGCAAAAATGATTGAATCTGTAATCGAATTATCTCTAAAAAAATTGATACTATTATCCTCAGAAGAGCTTATACAACAGCGGTATGAAAAGTATAGACAAATAAAGAATTATAAATGAAAATATTTAAAGTCCGTATTACATTTCGGAGGATTCTCGCGGAAAAATTTTAAATATTTTGTAAGTAACCTCTTAAACTGGGATATGCTGATACTATTACTCTACAAAAGATGTGTGATCGGTATGGAAAAGGAAAATTTGTTCAAATGGAAGCATTATCACATACCCATCAACTTAAGAAATTGATTGTTCCCCAAAACGAAAAAATGAGCTGAATTCTCATAAATAATTGTAAAAAGGTGAAAATTTCGTTATGAGGGGGATCACAAAAGCTTAGGTTGATGGCAATGGGGTACCGCCACATCGCTATCAAGCTAAACTTCTGAAATATCCCCAAAACGAAAATTTCATCCTTTCATAGTTGTCCATAGGATCTTAGGGTGATTTTCATTTTTGAGAAGAATACATTTCTCAAATTGATGGCAATTATGGAGGGGTAAAAATAATGTTACGATGTTTATAAAAAATATGCGAAGAAATATGTTAATAGATTTTTTAATAATATTCATATAAAATACTATTTTGACTTAGATTAAACTTTGTTTCAAACAAACATTAAAATTTATTTTAAAGAAAGGGAAATATGGTAGAAAATGAAAGCAAATATTAAAATTATTGAAAAGCTTAAAGAAGAATCTTGTACCTTCTACATTCACAAAGTAACATCTTTTATTCTAGATATGGTATCAACACTAGAGAATAGTTCTGATAACTATTTAATAGTTAATTCTACTCACAAAGGTGAACAAGAAAAAATTTCTTGCTCAACTGTTATTTATTTGGAATATCTTGAAAGGAAAATTTTTGTTTATACAAAAGAAAATATATTTGAGATAAAAAGTCCTTTATATAAATTACAATCTGAACTTCCAGATAATTTCACTAGAATTTCAAAAACTATAATTATCAATATTCATTTTTTAAACAAATTCTCCGCTAAAGCAAACGGAAATTTGGAAGCACTGCTTTCAAACAGAGAAAAAGTAATTGTATCAAGAAAATATGTTTCTTCATTAAAAAAACAGCTAAAAAACCATTCCCGATAACCACTTATGTATTGATTTTTACCACTTATGTTTAAAAGCATTTCTTTATATCTCCTTTGATGTAAATATTAATAAAAACAAAGGAGGATATACAATGTATACTATGATTAAAGAAGTATTTATAAGAACTCCATTATGGGTATGGATATTATTATTCATTTTAATAAAAAGGGGTATTGCTATTTCTCAAGAAAGACCAATTAATTTATCTAAAATGTTCCTTGTTCCCATGATTTTTATGATATGGGGGTTAGATAAAATTATCACTAAATTTTCTTACTTAGGATATTGTTTAATAAGCTATACGATTTTCATTCTTCCAGGTATTATGATTGGATATTTGTTATATG
>NZ_FRBJ01000001.1:1477942-1480601 GCF_900142585.1 Bacillus sp. bc15 | reverse complement strand
GCTTATAAACTAAATGAACAAGGCAAACAGCTTGTGAAAATAGACAAATGGTTTCCTTCCACAAAAACATGTAGCAGTTGTGGAAATGTGAAAAGTATGTCATTGTCTGAGCGAGTCTACTCTTGTATATGCGGTGTAAATCTCGATAGAGATTATAACGCAGCTATCAATATCAAAAATGAAGCAATACGCCTATTAGCGTTAGCATAGATAGCAATAAAATAACCCTTGGAACAAGGGAGTTAGCTCGGCTGTCTTAGGACGAATTCGTTAGCTACCAAAAGTAACGACTAACCGAGAAGCCCCGACTTCAAACAGTCCGTTAGGACGTTAAGTGGCGGGTAGTTCACTTGAAATAAATTAAGAGATATATTAATAAGGGCTAGAAATGATTAAGTACTTTTCTATACCATAATTAGAATGAGTGGTTTTTATAAAATCGAAGGATGTATTGTATAGAAGAATACAATACATCCATTGTTTTATACGTGTTCTTGATAGTCATAAGGGTTTAAATTGTATATATAAACTTTGATGATTATCAAGATTTATATAAATATAATTAGTTTAATCATAAGGAAATGATGGATATTTTAATATATCGGTAATTTTTTGAAATTTTTAGAATAATTTATTTTACATTTTGTTATAATCCTATATCATATACATACAGGAGAAATTTGGAAGAGTTTTGAAGGCGAAGTTTCGTATCTATGTAATACCGATAGTAGTTTTTAATTACTAAATAATACTATTCATGTATACGAGGTGAAACAAATGGGGAGACGAGTAAGCGAGAAGAAAACAAAAGAGCAGTTTTTATATGAGAGAAGAAGACAATTAGAAATAATGGAAGGTATTAGTAGCATCTGCAAAGGATGCGATATTTATATAGAATTGAGAAAAACGAAAGCACATAAAGAAGTTGCCAATACATGTGCAAGGAATTGTAAGTTGATTAGTAACGTACAAAAGGAGACAAAGATGTTTTTAGAAACAATTCGTTAAAAATGAGAAGGGAGGAATAAGTATGAATCATTCATATAGTAGCTTGAATCGCGATGAATCATTAGATAAAACTATAATACAAAGTTCTACTGCAAGAAGTATTAAGCCAATGGCAAATCTAGAAGAAAACACTTTTGAAATTAAGGAAATTGGGAATTATAAGGTACTATCAAAACAAGAAAGTTTAAAATTATTTCAGCGGTACAAACATGGTGAAAAGGATCTACGTGATTATTTGTTTCATGTGAATGTAGGACTAGTATTATCTATTGCAAGAAAGTACAAAAACAAGCACCCTGATATAGAGTTTGATGATCTGGTCCAAGAAGGTAATGAGGGAATGTTACGGGCAATGGAAGATTTTAATCCGGCATTAGGGTATTGCTTTTCCACGTACGCTTTTTGGTGGATACAAAAAAGTATGTTAGGAATTATATGTAAAAAAAAGTCCGGATCTTTTAAAATCCCTAATTATGTGAATCAATTTAATTTAAGATATGTCGAGTTAGAAGATAAATATCTACAAATGTACAACAGAACCCCTTCAGTGGAAGAAGTAGCAAAAGAGTTAAATGTAACTAGCGAAACAGTCATTAAGCACAACGTATATTATAAGCGAGCTACTACTATTACTTTGGATGTAGATACAATAAATGAAGATATAGGTATATTAAATCCATTCTATGATGATAGTTCAGCAATTCCGTCAACAAATGAGATGGTAATTGAAGACTTAAATTACGAGATATGGTTAATATTTGATGAAGTATTAAACCCAAAGCAAAAGATGGTACTAAATCTATGTTTTGGTCTTCTAGATGGTAAAGTATATTTGCATAAAGAAATTGCAAAAGCACTTATGATAACAACTGAAAGAGTGTCACAAATAAAGGATGAAGCAATTAAAAAATTGAAAAAATGTGACTATAAAGAAGAAATTTTTAATCTATTACATGAAAAGTTGAAAGTAATGGATGAACTTAATATGGTGTGAAAATATATTTTTGTATTCATCAGAATATACAGTATAACGAGCGTGTTGTATCCTTTTTCTGTCTGAAAATTTTTAAAAAGGGGTGTGTTAAGGGGATAACATGTACTAAAAACTCAATAGATGTAAAATAAAAAGAAGGATAAATGGGTGCTACCTGTTTATCCTTTTTTATTTATCATGTTTAAAAAAATAATATTATCTTTATTTTTCCTTAGTTTTTCTATAGAAATATCTCATGATTAATTATGAAGGATAAATAATTTAATTACTCTCATTTATGAGGTACCAATAGAAAGGAGGCCATTGTTGTTATATGCATAATAATAGAAAAAGAAACGTAATTAAAGAAAGGATTAGACAAGAAAAAGAACGACGTGAGCGATTACTAGCAGAGGAAGAAGAACAATATGAGGATGTCTATAAAGATACAATAAGTGAGCAAATACCACAAGAGCATTCAGAACAACCGCGGAACCAACGTGAAGAAAGTGTAAATGTAAATTCACCTAAAAATGAATCTTCAAATAGTAACCCAGCTCTTGATTGGATCACTACAATTCAAAAACAGGCAGGCACTTCTGAAAATGATTTAAAAATAGAAGAAGCAAGGGAACGTGAAGAAGTAGAAGCACGTAGAAAGGCAGAAGAAGAAGCAAG
>NZ_FRBJ01000001.1:1475599-1477817 GCF_900142585.1 Bacillus sp. bc15 | reverse complement strand
GCAGAAGCGGAAGCACGTAGAAAGGCAGAAGAAGAAGCAAGGAAACGTGAAGAAGCGGAAGCGCGTAGAAGGGCAGAAGAAGAAAGAAACCAGGAAGAAGCGGAAGCGCGTAGAAAAGCAGAGGAAGAAGCGAGAAACCAGGCAGAAGCGGAAGCGCGTAGAAAAGCAGAGGAAGAAGCGAGAAAACAGGCAGAAGCGGAAGCGCGTAGAAAAGCAGAGGAAGAAGCAAGAAAACGAGCAGAAGCAGAAGCGCATAGAAGGGCCGAAGAAGAAGCAAGAAAAGAGGTAGAAGCTCGACGGAAGGAAGAAGAGAGAAAACTTGAAGAAGTAAGAAAAAGAAGATTAGAGGAAGAAAAGAAAATAAAAGAAGCACAACAGAGACAAAAAATAGTTGTAGCTAAAAGTGAACCAGAAAGTGATGAGATTAATTTAAATAAGGAAAGAGATCTACCAAATGAAACTAAATTTGAACAAAAAGAGAAAGTAGTAATCGATAAAAAAGGAATCTTAAATAATATGAAAAAATATAAGTACGCTATTATAGGAGTCGCATCAATTGTTTTATTAGTAGTAGCAGGTTTTGCCTTTAGTAATTTGAAGAATTCACAGGCTGCATCTGCAAATAATGTAACTAGTTTAGAAGTTAATGCGAATTTAATAAATGGATTAAGGCTATCTGCAGTTCAAAAATATCAAGATGCTGCCTTGGAATTTGATAAAGTGGATTATAAAAAGTTAGGAAAAGAAGATAAAAAGGCAGTTTTATTTACTTATCTTTTAAGCGGTAAAGCACAAAAGGCTATTGACTTAGAGCAAGATTTTGCAGAATCAGTAGTTTCATATTATATAGCTGTTGATAACTTGAAAAAGGTAAAAGAACTTAAAACTAAAAATTCACTAATTAATTTTGAAATTGCTGCGTTAGATAACAAACATGAAGAAGTTATCAAATTAATAGATCAAGTGCCACTAGATGGTAGAAGAGAAGGAATTATTGTTAATAGTTATTTGAAATTAAATAAATCTGAGGAAGCTAAAAAGTTTGCTCAAAAGGTTGGAAATAAAGATTTACTCGAAAAAATTAGTAATTCTACACCTAATAGTTCTGCTACATCTGTTGCAACTATAAGTGCAGGTTAAGTAATGGGGAGGAATTGATTGTGCCTTTAGATTATTCAAAAATCTTCAAGAAAGTTTTACTTGCAACTACTGCTACTACCTTAAGTGTTGGGGTAGTTTCAGGCTGCTCGCTGTTTTCTTCGGAAAAAAAGAGCACCAAAACAGCATCAGTATCTAAAAAGAAAAAAGATACTGAAAAAGAAAAGAAGAAAGATGAGAAAAAAGATGAAAGTAAGAATGAAACGAATGAAAATTTAAATACTAACGATTTTGATGAAATCATTGATAATGCAAAACGTAGCTCTGATCAAAATTTAGCCGGAATCATTGAAAATAACAAAACTAAAAAGAAATTTGATGATTTAACTGATTCAATTGCTACCGCGGCTATAAATTCAGATAGAAATCTAGCATCAGTTATTGACGGTGATAAATCAAATAATCGTTTTTCAGATTTAAATACTTCAATAGCATCAGCAACAAACAATCCTTCTGTTTCGGATAATAAGGATAGTAAGAACTTTGTATTTGGTGGCGATTTAAATATCAATGATGGGGTTGCTATTGCAGATAATTCAATGCCTCCAGTTAATCAAGATAAAAAACCGCCAGCTTCTGGAGATTCTAGTAACGTAGGAGATGCAAAACCACTAACAGGTGGTGAAGGTAATAGTGGCGGGGGAGATATAAAACCACCAACAGGTGGTGAAGGTAATAATGGTGGAGGAAATACAAAACCACCAACAGGCGGAGACGGTAATGATGGTGGAGGTGGTACAAAACCACCAACAGGTGGAGATGGTAATGATGGTGGAGGCGGTACAAAACCACCAACAGGCGGAGATGGTAATGATGGTGGTACAACAAAACCGGAGAAACCTGAAAAAGATACAGTGGCACCAGTAATTACAGCAAAGCAAGGTGTAACTATACATGTAGGAGATAGTTTAAGTGCAGGCGATTTAGTAGAAGTAAAAGATAATAAAGATCCAAACCCAGTGGTAATAGTGGGAGCGTACGATACAGGTAAGGTAGGGGAAATTCAAGTAACAGTAACGGCAACAGATGCATCAGGAAATAGCTCAAGTACAACAGTAAC